>NZ_JBFRCT010000003.1:0-688600 GCF_052113225.1 Paenibacillus sp. YAF4_2 | reverse complement strand
GTCCATCCATAAGTGGCAGATTGCTCCGCCTTTCCCGATTCGGCCATGCGACCAATTCGCGTATCCGGTATTAGCATTCGTTTCCGAATGTTATCCCAGTCTTATGGGCAGGTTACCCACGTGTTACTCACCCGTCCGCCGCTAACCTTATCCCGAAGGAAAAGATCCGCTCGACTTGCATGTATTAGGCACGCCGCCAGCGTTCGTCCTGAGCCAGGATCAAACTCTCCATGAAATGGTGTTTTCATCGCTCGACCGAAACCGATCGACGAAAACTCCTAGGTTTTGTTTGACTTGCTCAAACTTTGTTTTTCTCGCTTTTTCCGTTATTTCTAACGGGGCAGTTTTGCTCGTTGTTCAGTTTTCAAAGAACAATTTTTTAAACAACGCGGTGTATCTTATCACGTTATCGAATTCAGTGTCAATCTTTATTTTTCATTGATTTCAATTTCTATCAATCAATGATCTTCATCTTTCATCCCAACCGCTTGTCTCTCTCGGCCAGAAATAGAATATACCATAGATATTAATATGATTGCAAGCTTTTTTCTCGAAAAATTTTTAAAAAGACTACAAACAGTACAAAATAACGCCGTCAGCTAATTCATTACTTTAGGGAGGTGATAACATGGCTAAGCAGCAAGGACATGCACGCAAAAACACAACATCGAAAACTTCTGATAAAAAAGGCAACTCCTCCGGCAACAACCACTAATGTAAGCAGCGATTGAAAAACGACGGTCTTCTCGCGAAGACCGTCGTTTTATTTTTACATATTACCTTACTGCATTACACGTACATGCTTCAAAACATACCAGATTTCATATACATGGAAACAGTATCTGCAATTACTCAGCGTTAGTGATCCTATATAACGGGAGGTTCAAGCCAAGAATGCCTTTTCCAAGCAATTCGCAATTCGTCCCTTTGCAACAAAATAATATGAATGTGGTGATCCCGTCCGCGACGTCAACCCGGATGAGGTTGATATTGTCGGCAATGCTCGCTTATTATGCTTACGACGGAACAAACGTTTATTTTCGTATGCGCCTTAACACCAATCCAAGATTTAAAAATAATTTCCGCAACTTCGCTTGGGGCGTATTGTTCGATACCGATAATAACCCCTCTACTTATGAATGGGAACTAGTCGTCAATGGCCTGGATAACGAAGTTCAGCTGATCGCCAACACGGTCAAGCTGTCGAATATCGTGACGGACAAGYTGAAGGAACGGATGGCAAAGGGAACCCGAACTTTAGCGATAGCATCTGTAACTTCGATATCGCCCGTGCCCAGCCAACCGATGACGGCTCCCAGCTTGGCAGCACAACCAATTATTTTATCGATTTCTTTGTTCCTGCGAAAACCCTGTTTCCCTACTCGGAATTACTGATCAGTCTTCCCTGCGCTTTTTATTCTTCACGGCAACCAACAATAACAATTTTAATAAGGACTTTATAGGTACAGGAGAAACGTTAAGTACGTTGTTTTGTGATCCGGTCACGATTGCCGGCGGTGATGTTCGAGCCAAGCTGTCAGTCACGCAGACTAGTAGCTTCCTCTACCTCTCCAATCATAGAGGGCCAGTCATCTACTTTTATAGGTACAATTACAGTTACAAATACCGGACGCAGCCAAGCCTCAACACTTTTCCTCCAAGCCCCGTTTGCATTTGATAAAACAATAAGCTTCACCGTTACCCAAAAAACGGCTAGCCGTGCTAATCTGACGCTAAGTGCACAATTCGTGACGCTCCGTGGAACCGTTCGTGACTCATCGGGTAACCTTCTGAATGGCTCTTGCCGAGATCGTAACGACTGACCGTAATCTTATCCGTCAAATCATTAGCAATACGAATGGTCAATATGCTTTTACAAACATTGCGGCAGGTCTCCCGACAGCGGAATTCTCTTTCCCTGGCAAACAAACCGCCATTCGTATGCCAACGATCTTCGACGGCCAAACCACGATTCTAGATATCATTCTCCTCGACGACGAAGAGGAATAAGGGAAATAATTAAACCATTACGACATCGCATTTGAATGTTCTTCCGATCGCTGTTGCCCCCGAACTTCTTCATTGTAATCCGCTTTAGCGGATGAAATTCGGGGGCAAAGGCGAACGCCTAAAGCTTTCTGAAAGAAAGCTACTTCGTACGCATAATCTTCTTCTCCAGAATCATTCAAAATGCTCCGTCACTCGGTTAATTGAGAGGGACAAAAAAGAAAAGAAGGACCGCGATTTTACCGTGGTCCTTCTTACTTTCTAAGGATGGAAAACACATGTGTGTCGTGTGCTTTGCCATTCTGATACATATAATCTCTGAGGATCCCTTCTCTTTGAAATCCCATCTTCGTTAGAAGATAATTCGATGCTTCGTTGTCTATAAACACAACTGCACCAATGCGAGTTAACCCTAGCTCATCAAATCCGTATTCAATAACCTTCGTTAATGCCTCGGAGGCATAACCCTTTCGCCATTGTTCCGGGTGAATTTCATATCCTATTTCAGCCCGTTTATGCTTAGGCGACCAGACATTAAAGCCAAGCGTTCCAATTAAGCCTGGTGTTCCTTTTCGCTCAATTCCCCAGCGTATGCCTCTTCCTTCTATGTAACTCTTTGCAAAAAAATCAACAATCGCTTTCGCTTGATCTATATTTTCCAATGTTTCTTGCCCATAGAAACGAGTAACATCCTCATTCGAAAAACAAGCAAAAATGTCCTGTACATCATCACTTTAAATTTCTCTCAGCATTAATCTTTCTGTTTCTAATCCAGGAAACATGCCCTTCCCTCCTTTATAAAAAAAGAAGGACCAAATCAAATGGTCCTTCTACAGCTGCTCACATCCATAATCGAGAGAGGGGTGTATCAAATGAGGGGGTAGTATCGATATAGGAGATACATCCCTCATGGGAGACAACCTCCCCTCTATAAACACATCCGCCTATCGATTATCTACTTTCTCAGGGTAATTATCATGATTAAACAACCGTTGCTCGGCCATTTGCTCAAATTTGGTACCCGGCTTGCCGTAGTTGCAATATGGATCGATGGAGATCCCGCCGCGTGGCGTGAATTTGCCCCACACTTCGATATAACGAGGCTGCATCAGCTCGATTAAGTCATTCATAATAATGTTCATGCAGTCCTCATGGAAGTCACCATGGTTACGGAAGCTGAACAGATACAGCTTGAGCGACTTGCTCTCCACCATTTTGATATCCGGAATGTATGAAATATAGATCGTCGCAAAATCCGGCTGGCCCGTCATTGGGCATAAGCTTGTGAATTCCGGGCAGTTGAACTTAACGAAATAATCCCGATAAGGATGTTTATTATCAAAAGCCTCCAGCACAGCAGGCGAATATTCCATTGGGTAACGTGTACCTTGATTACCAAGCAAGCTAATGCCTTGCAATTCTTCATCTTTTCTTCCAGACATAAGTGAAACTCTCCCTTCCCTTTACACGCCCCGCTTATTACCCCATACAAGCGCATGGAGCTGCGGCAGCACTCGAACATTCGTCATATCTTCGCGGCCCATCACTTGATCAATCAGCCATTCATACTTCTCAATAAGCTTCGCTGCCATCTTCCCGTTATCAACCTCAAGCAAATCATCATTACCTGCCTGAATGAAAAAGGGAACATCGGAATAACGAGCATGCACCTGCGCCGCATAAGCGAGGTCCTTCTCATCAAAAACAACAACTTTCAAACTAAACGGATTACTGCCGCTTGTCAGCTTCTCTACAATCTCATCCAGTACAGCCCAATTGGTGTTCATACCAGAGCTTGGCGGCTTCGGGGACAAGGTCAGCTCATCAATAGCAAGAAGCCAATCCTGCCAGCGGCTGCCTTGCGTCTCTACCGCAACACGCATGCCTTCACGATGGAGTATATCAACAAGCTCATCTGCATTTTTCAGCAATGCTGGATTACCGCCGGATAACGTTACATGTGAGAAGGTATTACCCCCTAATTCACGCAGCTCCGCCAAAATCTCTTCTGCTGACAGCATCCGGGTATCCTCATTCCCAGAACCGTCCCAAGTAAATGCGGAGTCGCACCACGAACAGGAATAGTCACAACCAGCCGTACGGACGAACATCGTTTTTTGTCCAATGACCATCCCTTCGCCCTGTACCGTTGGTCCGAATACTTCCATGACAGGAATTCGTTTCTCAGCCATGATTCTGAACCTTCTTAGGTCTATAAATACAGTAGCTGGTTGGCGTTTCGCGCAAAAACACTTGTACACAAGTTGCCTTATTAGGTGTCTCGTCGAGGAAGGCTTGAACGATTTCGTAAATGGTACGCGCAACAACCTCTGTCGTTGGAAAACGATTCGGGTCATTGTTATCAAACACATCATGATGATCATTCAAATACGTATGATCGAAGCGATTATGAACAAGCTTCTTAATCGCTGCAAAATTCACTAGAAATCCCGAAGAATCCAGCTCATCGCCGGCAATCGTCACATTAGCAAAGTACGTATGCCCATGCACACGTGCGCAATGTCCCGCTTCCTCGGAAGGAATGGAATGCGCTGCCGCAAACTGCATATCTTTATTTAATTCATATTGGAAGGCATGCTGGACGCTTGGATAAATTTGCTGAATCATTCCGCTTTGCCCTCCTCCTTGGAAGCCAAATAACGGTTCAGCCCCTGGCTCCGCAGCTTGCAGGCCGGACATTCTCCGCAGCCATCCGCAATTACGCCGTTATAACAGGTTAAGGTTTTGGTCCGCACATACTCGAAGGCTCCAAGCTGATCTGCCAGCTCCCATGTTTCTGCTTTGTCCAACCACATAAGAGGTGTCTCGATAACAAATGGATAATCCATCGATAGATTAAGCGTCACGTTAAGCGATTTAATAAAAATATCCCGGCAATCCGGATAACCGCTGAAATCCGTCTCGCATACGCCGGTTACAATTGCTCTAGCTCCAATCTGCTTCGCAAGTACCCCTGCAAAGGACAGGAACAATAAGTTACGGCCATCTACAAAAGTAGAAGGCAATCCGCCCTCCTGCTGCTCGATCGCAATATCCGATCTAGTCAGAGCATTTGGTGCCAATTGGTTTAACAGCGACATATCAAGCACATGATGCCTTACTCCAAGCTCGGTTGCAATCTGTGCGGCACATTCCAGCTCCAGCGAATGACGCTGCCCATAATTGAAGGTGACCGCTTCCACCTCTTCGTACCGTTCCAGCGCCCAGAATAGACATGTCGTGCTGTCTTGTCCGCCGCTGAATACAACAACTGCTTTACCCTTTTTCATCTTTCTTCTCCTCTCTTAGATGAGGGAGAGACCCTTCGAACAACACCCTGTACATCTGTCTCAAAACGAAAAAAATGGAATCAGAATAGATTCCAGTTCTTAGTTTTTTATAGAGGGAGTTCGCGAACCTCTCCTGAAGCCATCTGCTTCAGCATTTATTCGAATGTACCTACGTACTATACCATATCTCTAGTTATCCGGCTATATACCAATTAATCGAAATCCTTGTGATACCATTCATCTTCCGGCAGTCCCAAATCCTCACCAGAGAAGCGTTGTTCAAGGAATGGATCGGCATAGTTATGGAAGCCATTTCTTTCCCAAAAGCCCGGACGATCCTCCTTCATAAATTCAATGCCCCGAATCCACTTCGCACTTTTCCAGAAATAAAGATGCGGGACAAGCAGACGAAGCGGCCAGCCATGCTTGGCTGTCAGTGGCTCTCCATCAAAGCTATGAGCAAGAAGAATATTCTCATGCATCAGATCCTCAAGCGGCAGATTCGTTTCATAATCCTGGTCGGCATGGATCATGACATATTTAGCATCAGCTTTCACACCAATCAGCGACAGCAAATCTGAGAACCGTACACCTTCCCACTCCGTATCCAGCTTCGACCAACGGGTCACGCAGTGAATATCATTCCTCTGCTTAATCTGCGGGAGTGCCATAATTTGCTCGTATGTAAAAGTCTTTTCCTCTTCCACCTCACCAAACACGCGTAATGTCCATTGCGACATATCGTACTCTGGAACGTCTCCTTCATGCAGAATCGGAAAACGGTCTGTCGTAGTTTGACCAGGCGGTACCCGGTGTGCCAGCTCAGGAGCGACATTCGCCTTGAGCGCTGGAGCTTTCTTTAAACGTTCTGCCTTCTTACTCGTGTTATTCATGTTGTTCCTGACCTCCTGAAAAGAATGATCACACAAACAGCTAAGATTAGACTGTTCGTGATGATTCTTACTTCGTAAGCATAAGCTAATGTTCTTCTATTCTACTATAGGTTATAAGATAAGACTTGCAGCGTTAAGCTATTGACACCATTTTGTAACAATGATAATATTTCCATACAATTCCGACAGGATTAATTATATTAAACATTTATATTACACTATTGGAGGTTTTGAATCATGAAATTACGCAACAAATGGCTCCTCTCAGGCTCACTGGCATTATCCCTTCTTTTCTCTTCTGCTCTACCCCTGTCAGCGGCAAACGCTGCTGCGGTAAAATCGACTGCCGTTCAGCAATCCTCCCAATCATCCTCAGCAGAATATGAGCTGTTCCTGAAAGAAAAGCTCGGCATCACCTTCCAAGCTGGATCGACTATTACTAAAGGACAATTCATTCAGCAAATCGCCGATATTCTAGGCCTTGAAGCAAGTGAGGCAAAACCGGCGTTCACCGACCTTAAGCCTTCCAGTCCTTATTATTCATCCGCTGCAGCATTATATGAGCAAGGAATAATTACTTCATTAAAGGTTGAACCTGATCAGCCACTCCAAGCAACAAGCGCCATCTATATTGCCGTGAAGGCTGCCGGACTTCTAGAGCTTGCCCATTCTTACCCACAAAATAAAACAACCGATGCTCTGAAACAAATTGGCTATTCGCCAGCTGGCCTTAGCCTGTCAGCTTCGCAAGAGCTTGCAGCTGCTGTACATAGCGGTTTACTGCCTGCCTCCCTTTACAAAGAAGTAAAAGGAAAAGCAGCTTCTCCTGAACTAGCAGAAACGCTGCTCGTTCAAATTCTTTCTATTAAAGGAGACTATAAGCATTATATCGGTTATACAACCGATGCCGATATTTACGGGAAGCTTGCCGATGCTTATGATACTTCTGACCTCATCCAATCGCCTGAGCTGCAAACAGTCGTGGACGCCGCACTGAAACAAAGTCTCGTTACCGGCTACAACCTGAAGGATGAACGGTATGATGCCAACTTCGTTGAATCTTTATCCCTAACCTATGGACACGATAATCTGAAGCACGCCGTTCAATTAATCGGACTGCTTCGGAGCGAAGGGATTAGTGCCAAAGTACAGTTGGAGCCTAAAACTTCCGCTTTCATCTATTTGAAAGAATGGGGCGAGCCCGTTCAATCGGACAATTATAAGGTCGTACAAATTGAGAACGGCAATTACATTGCTTATGCCAAGGAATACGATTTAAAATTTGAATTCAACAGCGCAGCCGACAAAGCCCGCTTCCAGCCGATTATTTTGCAATATGCGAAAAAGAACAGCGAAGACCAAACCGGACTCATCGCCAGCTCCTGGTGGCAGCCGCTTTATTATTCCTTAACCAACCTGGATGGTTATGTACAAATTACGAATAACAAAATTACTGGCCAAGGCCACTATTATGCGCAATCCTTCTCGTTAAACGAGCAGTCCGCCGCAATTGTAGAAGGCTTCAAAAAACTTGGTAATGATTTAACCATACAATCCTATACGTTCTGGGTCGACAAGCCATTCTTCAACTACTTAAATGGTGAATCTTTATAAAAAAATCCGAAACAATAAAGTGGCCATGCGGGTTTGAACCTGCATGGCCACTTTTCTGTTCTATTCTTGTGATACATCACTCTTCGGATCTAGATTATTCGACATCCGGACGAAAATATCGATAGCTTTCTCCATATCATTAAGCTCAAAGCCGTCAAATAACTTAAACATAATGCGCTCACGCATTTCCATCACCTGATTTTCCAGCTTGCGGCCTTCATCCGTGACACTTAGCATAACAATACGGCGATCGAATTCACTACGAGAACGTTCCACATATCCGAGCTCGATAAGCCGATCGGATATCCCCGTAACCGCACCACTTGTAATCCGCAGCCATTCCGCCATCGCCGAAGCTTTCTGAGGACCATGCTGGGCTAGAATAATAACCATCTTGCCCTCTGTCATCCCTAGGCCGTGAACGTTAAAGCGGTTATATTCCGCATTAATCAGTCTGCGCAGCTTTCGGAAAACATCATCCATCTCTCTTAGTTTCTCGAGTTTCACCTGATCCTGGTCCATCCATCCACCCTCGCTAATACGTTCATATCTATAAATATACCGTTTTTTAAACGTATAGCCAAGTACAGCCTATGAATAAAGCAGTATCACGGGCTCTTTATGAAGCAAAATGCTTCTTGCGCCATTCCAAATGGATCGCATCGCTTCCTGAAGCGGCCACGCAGCGGTAGATGCGGCGGCTGCAACAAGGCCGTAACGCTGTGTCTCAGACACACCTATGACGACTGGATGTGCTCCATACATCGATGGCTGTTTCTCCACAAGCTGCTTCATAGACTGAATATGCGATGGTGTTAGTCGATCGGTAAATAAACAAAACGTTGCGATATGGGTCATCTCATCCCAGCTGCCAGGTGAGGCAAGCTTCTGGCTTTCTGGTACAATCCGTTGACGCTGCGCATAAATCAGTTCATGGCCATAATAGACGGATAACGCATTTCGGAACTCCGTATATTGAAACCGCTCCTTGCGTAAAGTACGGCCCGGGCATAATATATCTGCCTGCATCCAAACTGCGCCTTGTCCAAGATAAACATTCGTATCATTATGAAACCTTGCCTCTTTATACAACATCACAGGCTCTGGCATATGTTCTACAATAGCATGATCGCCAAGGTGGAACGTCTGCCTGATAGAGGATCCATTCGTCAGGCTAGGGTGAACCTTCATATAGGATTGGGTAGTAATGCAGCTATGTGTAGAGCTGCCTGCCTTCCACTCAAGCTCATAACAATCTCCTTCAAGTAGTCCCGGCGAAGCATCCATGATGATCACGCCAAGCTGCTCCTTAAGCGGAAAGGTCTTGGCAATTTTAATCGGCGAGGTATGGTACTTATCGGCAAGGGTAGTGACACCATCCGTATAGCGAAACGAAGCGCGCAGCACAGTTGCTGCGCGCCTTTCGTTTGAAGTCTTCATCATCCTTAATGATTATAAGGCATTGCGCCAAGCTGAACGATATGCGTATGCGCTTCGCCGCGTGCATGCGATATCTCATGCTCTAGCCAACCAACAATTTCAGCAACGCCATCGCCGCCAAACATATTGGAGAAAACAAACGGACGATCGCCGCGCATCCGCTTCGAATCGGTATCCATGACTTCAAGGCTTGCCCCTACATAAGGGGCCAGGTCGATCTTGTTAATAACAAGTAAGTCCGAACGCATAATACCAGGCCCGCCCTTACGCGGAATTTTCTCTCCTTGGGCTACGTCGATAATATAGATGAAGAGATCAACCAGCTCCGGACTAAAAGCAGCTGCCAGATTGTCGCCGCCGCTTTCGATAAAGATCAGATCCAGCTTCTCGAACCTGCGCTGCAGCTCTTCAATTGCTTCGAAGTTCATCGACGCATCCTCTCGAATCGCCGTATGCGGACAACCTCCGGTCTCTACCCCAAGAATTCGCTCCTCCGGCAGGACACCTGTATTGACCAGGATTCGTGCATCTTCCTTCGTATAGATATCATTCGTGATAACCGCAACACTGTATTTTTCATGCAGCTCCCGTGATAACCGCTCAACAAGCGCTGTTTTGCCTGAACCAACCGGACCTCCGATTCCAATCCGAATTGGACGCGAAGCGTCGATAACTGGTTTTTCCCATTCCTTATGTGTATGACCTTGACCTTGGCACATAATGATACCTCCCCTAATTGGTTAAGACATAAATAAGCGGGAATACAGCTGTTCATGCCTGATCATGGCGAGCTCTGCCATCGGCATATTCGAATAAGCCTCTTCCGGTTCCATAGTCATTGCTATTCCTGACGCTTCGTCTGTTAACAGCGACAGCTTTGCAATAAGCGATTGCCCTTCTGTCTGTCCGATGGACATCAGACGCAGGGCGCTGTTCACACAGGTTACAATACAGGTGTACAAATACCCCTGAATAGCCTGCTCCTCTTCTACGCCCAGCCGCCAGCACACAAACCCGTGAACGAGCGGATGTGTAGCCTGACAGTCTCCGCGACGCAAAGCTTCATTTAATATCGACCAGTCAAGCTGAGGATGAATGGCCAATGCAAGCTGCAGCAGCCGGCGGCCCATCTTTTCCATACCAACCCTTGTTTCCACCGCGATTCTCTGGACATGCACAAGCCGTTCGACAGCAAACAATCTGTCCCATTCTTCGAGCGGAGCATCACGGTAAACCGCGCGAATGATCATGGCATCTGCGGTAGCCCAGCTTTGCCGCATCATAACTGCCGCATAATCATACAGCTGCCCGCTGTGGCGGATACGTTCTTCCTGCACCATTGTCTCGAGACCAAATGAATGGGAAAAACCGCCGATCGGCAGGGCAGAATCTAATAACTGCTGCATCGCGAGCCAAGCTCCATAACTCCCCACCCTAGCAACCGCTCCTTCCTAGAACAAAAAGTAGCGCTGTGCCATCGGCAGCGATTTCGCTGGTTCGCAGGTCACATGCTCCCCGTCTACCGTTACCTTGTAGGTCTCTGGATCAACTTCAATAACCGGCGTGGCATCATTATGAATCATGTCCTTCTTCGTGACCGACCGGCAACCCCGTACGGGTTCGATTCGTTTCTGCAATCCCAGCTGTTGATCGATACCGCGGTCAAATGCAGCTTGAGAGACAAACGTGATCGCACTGTTATAGACTGCCTTACCGAAGGAAGCAAACATATGCCGCCCGAACACTGGCTGAGGAGTTGGTATGGACGCGTTTGGATCACCCATTTGCGCGTAGGCGATGCTGCCGCCCTTAAGCACCATGTCCGGCTTCACTCCAAAAAACATCGGCTGCCACAATACGAGATCCGCATATTTTCCCGCTTCAATCGAGCCAACGATATGCGAAATCCCATGCGTAATGGCCGGATTAATCGTATACTTCGCTATATAACGCTTGATGCGGAAATTATCGCTCGTCGTATCAGGCGCTAACGGTCCTCGCTGCTGTTTCATTTTATCCGCCGTCTGCCAGGTTCGAATGATGACTTCACCAACCCGCCCCATCGCCTGGGAGTCCGAGCTGATCATACTGAAGACACCCATATCATGCAAAATATCTTCCGCCGCAATCGTCTCAGGGCGTATACGGGAGTCGGCAAAAGCAACATCCTCAGGAATCCTGCTGTCGAGATGATGGCAGACCATCAGCATATCCAGATGCTCTTCTATTGTATTAATCGTAAAAGGGCGTGTTGGATTAGTTGAAGAAGGGAGCACATTAAGCTCGCCAGCTGCAACAATGATATCCGGGGCATGACCGCCGCCCGCCCCTTCGGTATGATAAGTATGTATGGTCCGTCCGCTGATGGCCCTTAGCGTGTCCTCCACAAAACCCGCTTCATTAAGCGTATCCGTATGAATAGCAACCTGCACATCATATTGATCTGCAGCGGTTAAGCAGGCATCAATGGCAGCGGGAGTAGTTCCCCAATCTTCATGAAGCTTCAGCCCGATGGCACCTGCTTCGATCTGCTCGATTAGTGGTGCTGTGAACGATGCATTTCCTTTGCCCGTGAACCCGAGATTCATTGGAAAATGCTCCGCTGCTTCCAGCATTCTCCGCATATGCCAAGCCCCAGGAGTTACGGTTGTGGCATTGGTTCCTGTAGCCGGGCCGGTACCTCCACCAATCATCGTGGTTACTCCGGAAGAAAGCGCCGTCTCGATCTGCTGTGGGCATATAAAATGAATATGGGCATCGATACCGCCAGCCGTAATGATCTTCCCTTCGCCTGCAATAACCTCCGTACTGACCCCAGCTATCATGCCAGGGGTGACCCCGTCCATAATATCCGGGTTGCCTGCCTTGCCAATCCCAACAATGTAGCCATCCTTGATACCGATATCTGCCTTCACTATACCCCAATGATCAATAATGACTGCATTCGTGATAAGTGTATCAAGCACACCTTCATCTCGTGTTGCCCCGCTGGACTGCCCCATACCGTCACGGATCACTTTACCTCCGCCAAATTTGCATTCATCGCCGTATACGGTATAATCCATCTCAATCTCGGCCCAAAGCTCGGTATCTGCCAGCCTTACCGCATCTCCTGTTGTTGGTCCGAACATAGCCGCATAACGCTCTCTGTCGATGATACTCATCCGTCTTCCCCTTCCCATGAAATGAGACGTACACGGACTTCCTCCGGCATCGCACCAGCTTCCGCCTTTCCTTGCGACAGCCCGTTTAACCCATAGGACAGCTTGGCACCTCCAAGCTCAACAAGCGTTACCGGCTTTTCTTCCCCGGGCTCGAACCTTATTGCTGTACCTGCTGGTATATGAAGTCGCATGCCAAAGGCAGCTTCGCGATCAAAGGATAATGCCCGGTTTACTTCAAAAAAATGAAAATGAGAGCCTACCTGAATCGGACGATCACCGGTATTGACGACAATCGCTTTCGTCGTCCGGCGTCCGGCATTCAGCACAATTGAACCAGGTGTAACCCTGTATTCCCCAGGTATCATGCAAGCTTTCCCTCCTAAAAAGAATTGCGAAGCAATTCTTACTTCGTAAGCATCAGGCTTAAAGAATTGCGAAGCAATTCTTACTTCGTAAGCATCAGGCTTAAAGTATTGCGAAGCAATTCTTACTTCGTTAGCATAGGCAGGCTAGATCGAGATCGGATGATGAATGGTAATGAGCTTTGTTCCATCCGGGAATGTCGCTTCCACTTGAACTTCGTGGATCATTTCCGGTATTCCATTCATTACATCCTCACGCTTTAACACGGTTGTTCCAAATTGCATAAGTTCCGCTACAGTTTTACCGTCACGAGCACCTTCCATGATCTCTGAGGTAATAAGCGCTACACTCTCAGGATAGTTCAACTTTACTCCACGCTTCATCCGTTTTCTTGCCAAATCTGCAGCGATCGTAATCATGAGTTTTTCCTTCTCGCGTTCTGTTAATTGCATGCTTCCACCTCTCCCAAGTGTATTAGTTCTTATTATAGACAGCCGCTTGTATGAAGTAAATGATTTTATGTTAGGTAATATGACATATTGTTGAATAGTCGCATGGATTCATATGACAATCTAGTGCATTCCTTACTTATATATGACACAATCATGTCGCTTTTAATAGAATTTTGTCAAAACATGAAAAAACCCGCGAGTTAGACCTCGCGGGTTTCGTTTGCCGTTTATTAGACTATTTCTTAGCTACATATTTACGGATATCGAAGGCTACTGCAACAACGATAATTGCGCCTTTGATAATCAGTTGCCAGTAAGGGCTGATACCGATGAAAGTCAGACCGTAGTTGATAACGGTAAAGATCAATACACCAGCGATAACGCCTTTCACTCGTCCTACGCCGCCTGTTGTCGATACGCCGCCTACTACGCAGGCTGCGATCGCATCAAGCTCATACATGTTACCATAGTTGTTTGTCGCACCGCCTGTACGCGCCGCTTCCAGAACACCAGCCAGACCATACAAAGCGCCAGCAATACCATAGATCCACATCAAGCATTTTGCTACATTGATACCGGATACGTGAGCAGCATGAATGTTGCCGCCAATCGCATACATGTTTTTACCAAGAGTTGTTTTGTTGAAAGCAACCCATACGATGAACGCAACGAAGATTGCAATTAGTACGATGTAAGGCAAAGACCAGTCGCCGTTACCGATTGCACCAGTACCTAAATCACTGAAGTCACTGCGAAGACCGCCGATAGGCTGCGATTGGTTAGGCTTCATATCGAAGTACAGCGAGTTCGCGCCGTACACGGCAACCATCGTACCAAGCGTCGCAATGAATGGAGGTACATTGAACTTCGCAACGATAACACCATTAATCAAACCAACAATCAGACCTACAACGATCGCAACCAGGATCGGAAGAAACATCGGCAGATACGGCAGATCAGGGAAAAACTTATTTGCATATTCCGGGTTCTGAAGCATAGATGCGGATACAACCGCCGTCAGGCCCACAACGCGGCCGGCTGACAAGTCAGTCCCGGCAGTTATCAGGATGAACGCAGCACCAAGTGCGATAATCAATCGTGTCGACGATTGGACGAGCATATCTCTAAATACGGTAACGGACAAGAAACTCGTGTCCATAATGGAAATGACAGCGATCAAAGCGATCAACACGATCCAAATCGCGTTTTGTGAAAACATACTTTTAGCTCTTGAACCTCTTGTTGCTTCCATGAGTATTAATCCTCCTTCAAATCCTCATCATTAGCCCGTCTGTGCGGCCAATCTCATAATACTTTGTTCTGTCGCATCCTTGCTGTCGAGGATACCGGTTGCACGGCCCTCGGACATAACCATAATCCGGTCCGACATACCAATGAGCTCAGGCATTTCAGACGAAATCATAATGATGCTCTTGCCTTGCTTGGCCAGATCTATAATGATCTGATAAATCTCATATTTGGCACCAATGTCGATACCACGAGTAGGTTCGTCCAGCAGCAGAATGTCCGGATTCGTCAACAGCCAGCGTGCAAGAAGCACCTTCTGCTGGTTACCGCCCGACAGATTACGGATAAGCTGATTAACAGACGGCGTCTTCGTTCTGAACTTCTCAACGCCTTTCTTCGCTTCATCACGCATCTTCGCTTCATTCAAGAAGCCCATTGGTCCTTTGTAAAGGCCGAGGTTGGCAATCGCTGTATTTTCCGTAATCGACAAGACTGGGAAAATACCGGTTACACGGCGTTCTTCCGTCAGAAGGGCAATCTTATGCTTCTTAGCATCGATTGGATTCTTCACTTTAATTTCCTTGCCGTCTTTGTGAATGGCACCGGATTTCACCGAACGGAGTCCAAACAGCGCTTCAATCAATTCTGTACGCTGCGCGCCTACAAGACCGCCTACACCAAGAATCTCACCTTTGCGAAGCTCGAAGGAAACGTCTTTGAACGATTTAGGATTCGTCGAAGTTAGGCCCTCTACTTTGAGCATTACTTCTCCTGGTACGTTAGTACGCTCAGGGTATCGATCGGACAAATCACGGCCAACCATACGCTGAATGATCATGTCGATCGTCAGTTCAGGAGACGGCCATGTCCCGATGTATTTACCATCACGCATGATCGTTACATCATCGGAAATACGCAAAATCTCTTCCATTTTGTGCGAAATATAAATGATGGCTACGCCGCGTGCACGGAGCTTGTTAATAATCGCAAACAAATGTTCAACCTCATTGCCTGTCAGCGATGAAGTAGGCTCATCCATGACGATTATATTCGAGTTGAACGATACAGCCTTCGCAATTTCAAGGGATTGAATTTTGGACACCGACAATTCGCCGACCAGTTGGTTCGGATCAATGTCCATGTTCAAATCTTCAAACAATGCGATGGTGTCTTTATACATCTTTTTATGGTCTATGAACCGAAACGGGGCTACGCCCATCATCGGAAATCTGCCAAGCCAAATGTTCTCCATCACGCTGCGCTGAGGCACTGGATGAAGCTCCTGGTGAATCATGGATACGCCGCTGTTAAGCGCGTCTTTTGAGTTTTTAATGTCTGCCTTTTGTCCATTTAAGTAAATCTCGCCTGCATCCGGATGATAAATCCCGAACAAGCATTTCATCAGTGTTGATTTGCCGGCACCATTCTCACCCATCAAGGCGTGTACCGTACCCGGACGAACTTTAAGCGTTACATCATCAAGTGCTTTAACACCAGGAAAAGTCTTAGTAATATTGTTCATCTCAAGCAAATAAGGATGCTGCTCTGCCATTAATATAGCCTCCTTTAATCCGGCTCCCATCCAAGAAGCAAGGTACAAAAAAACAGGGGGACAACGGAAGTGCTGTCGTCGCTCCCTGTTCTTCGTTATTTTTTTATTTTTAAGTTGCTCAATTAAGTTGCGCGAATTACTTCGCTTATTTTGCGCTTTAGCGACAAAATCAATTTGTATTAAATCAAACTTATTTTGCGCTTTAGCGACAAAATCAATTTGTATTAAATCAAACTTATTTTGCGCTTTCTTGCGTTACCTTTTGGTATGGAATCCAAACATATTTGCCGTCTGTGATGTCATAGCCAGTGTTTTCTTTTGTAGGAGTCTCGCCTGCTGCCAGAACTTTCATCAGCATAACGGTTGCTTTACCTTGGTTGTCAGCATCGTTCAGAACAGTACCAAGCATCGTGCCGTCTTTCAGCGCTTGCATAGCAGGGTCAGTTGCGTCAACGCCTACAACAGGCATTTTTTTGTCGCCTTTGAAGTAGCCTTGTGCTTTCAGAGCTTCGATAGCGCCGAGTGCCATGTCATCATTGTTTGCGAGAACGGCTTCGATTTTATCACCATGGGAACCAAGAAAGGCAGCCATTTTCTCTTGGCCTTTTACGCGATCCCACATAGCTGTATCTTCAGCCAATTTTTGAACTTTAATGCCAGCGTCTTCGATCGCTTGAATGGAGAACTTCGTGCGAAGCTCAGCATCTTGGTGACCAGGCTCGCCTTTCAACATTACGTATTGCAATACGCCGTCGCCGTTTTTGTCAGCTTCAGGATGAGATTTCCAGTAGTCAGCTACGATTTCGCCTTCCATTGTGCCGGATTCTTCTGCTTTCGCACCTACGAAGAATGCTTTATCCCATTTCGCAAGGTCATCGGCCAAAGGCTCGCGGTTGATGAATACAACTGGAATGTCAGCTTTTTGGGCTTTATCGATAATAACGCCTGCTGCCGTACGGTCAACCGGGTTAATCGCCATTGCTTTAACTTTTTTCGTAATAAACAAGTCAACTTTATCGTTTTGTGTCGGTTGGGAGTTTTGGCTGTCTACGATATCAACCTTAACATTGCCTTCAGCCGCTTTGCTGATGGAGTTCCGTACACCGCTCATAAACGTATCGTCGAATTTGTAAATCGCTACGCCTGTTTTAGGAAGGCTTCCACCTGTGGAACCGCTGTTATTCGAGTTCGAGCAACCTGCTGCTGTAAGTGCTACTGCTCCCGCAACGAGAGCTACTGTCCATTTTTTCATCTCTGTATTACCCCCCGAGTGAATTAAGTAATGCGAGCTTGCCGTTTGACTTGCTTGCTGCATCCTTATTATGTCGAAATTTGAAATGGATTCGAATCTAATATTCTCATCTTTTTTATTAATATTCTCATCAATTTCCGATTACTGAACGACAGGGAATAGAAGCTTCTGGTTATCCTTCCAGAACATGTTTTTCTTGTCGATCAGCTTCCGTTCAATTTCAACCCGGGAAGGGACTTTATGCCCAAGCGCTGCCTCCATTGCGTATTTGATACCTAGATAACCCATGCTGAACGGATTTTGTACAATCAGCTTCTGCAGTTGGTTATCCTGCATCATCTCAAGAAGTTCCGGCGAACTGTCAAAACCAATAAGCTTGATCCGTTCACCAGCCTGCTCTTTCTTAAGCTCCATTGCCGTCCCGATCGAGGAGTCGATGTTAATGGCTACAATGCCGTCAAGCTTCTGCTCATGAAGCTCCTTGCTGACTGAAGCGCTGCAGCTGTCATGATCACCCGTGCACATCACCTGGTCTACGAGACGGATATCTGGATGGTCAGATGCAGCGTCCCGAATGCCTTTTTCACGAAGCTTGCCATTAATGCCCGCAGCATCATGAGTCACTATGGCTATGTTCCCTCGTCCCTCAAGCTGCTTAGCCAGCTCGTCGAGCGCTTCTTTTCCCGCCGTATAGTTATCCATTCCGATATAAGACCTTGTCTTCCCTGATGTGAGTATGCTGTCGATCGCAATAACAGGAATATGCAGCTCCGCAGCTGCTTTCAAAAACGGGCCAAACGCCTCATCATCACTAGCCGCAAGTACTATCGCATCCGGTTTTGTCTTCAAGGACTGGATTGCAGCTTGAAGCTGGCCTTCTATATCGCCCTGATCGTAAGAATTGGTTACATACATCGTAATACCGAATTCCTTCACAGCTGCTTGTGCCCCCATGGCCACGTTCTGCCAATAATCACCTTCGTTAGACCGTAAAATCATTTGAATGGTCATATCGGAAGTTTTTGATTTCCGCTCGAGAAAACCTGGATTAAAAGCAGATACAAGCAGAACAATCGCCGTAACAACAATTAGGATGCTTATAATAACCCTTTGTCTCCGGTTCATTCTGCCTGATCCCTCCTTTCAGCCTGCTCCAGTTCCATAGCGGGGAATCGGATCGTTACCGTTGTTCCTTCCTCAAGTTCGCTGTCGAAATGCAAGCCATACATCTGTCCATAAAATAATCGGATCCGCTCCTGTACGTTCGTCACGCCTACTCCTGATCCTTTTGAACTAGTGACTTGGCCAGTCATTATCTGCTTAAGCCGTTCCTCGCTCATCCCTAGTCCGTCATCACTTACTTCAATAACGATGTCTTCATCATCAAGCTTAACCTTCACCTTAATATGGCCCTTATCAACGGAAGGCTCGATGCCATGTACAAGAGCATTCTCAATTAATGGTTGGATGATCAGCTTGAGAGTTGCATAGTTCAAGGCTGTCTCATCCGCCTCAATCGTGTAATCAAATTTATTCTTAAACCTCATTTGCTGAATAACGAGGTAATTACGTGCATGCTCAAGTTCATCAGCTATCGTAATTACGCTTTTACCTTTGCCAAGGCTGATTCTGAACAGCCTGGACAACGAAGTAATCATCGTTGTGACTTCTTCGTTCTTGTTCATTCCGACCATTCGAACGACCGAATTGAGTGTGTTATATAGAAAATGTGGATTGATTTGGGCCTGCAGCGCTTCAAGCTCATATTTCCGTTTGCTCTCCTGCTCTGTGACAATCTGCCTCATGAGCTTCTTAATTGTGCCAATCATAATATTAAATCTGTCAGCTAGCTGCCATACTTCAAGAGGACCTTCGCCAATCGCTGTTTGTTCAAAATTGCCATGCTCCACATTTTTCATAGAAAGCTCCAATTGTTTAATTGGTCTTGATATACGCCGTGAAACCATGCTGGACAACAACACAACAATAAGAATTAAAGCAAGAAGAAGCTGAAACATAGACCGGTTCAACTCCGAAATAGACGTCATGGCTTCGTTCTTGTAAGACACCCCTACAACCTTCCAACCTACATTGCCAATCGTTTGAATACTTATGATCTTCGTATCATCTGCGGTTCGGTCGATAAAGCTGCCGTATGTATGCTTAAGGGCAAGCTCAACATTCTCATCCTTTAATCCTGCATAGATGAGCTGCAGCTGCGGGTGATAAACAATATTGCCGGCCGATTCATCCAGAATATAGACATAACCCTTCTCACCCAGGCTGACCCGATCGGATAATTCATCAATTGTGTTAAAGTTCACATCAAGAAGCAGTACCCCTTGGATGGTCTTTCCATTATGGTTAATGGTAATACTCTTGCTTAGTGAAACGACCCAGCGAAACTGCTCCTTATAGAAATTCTGCACATGCGGCAGCGAGATCGACAGATGACCTGGTGTATCCAGCGCACTTTGGAACCAGCCTTCGGATCTTACATCCAGCGCCTGCTTCATCGTGACATTCGGCAAATCCATCACAAGCTGCCCTTTCTCATCAAATAAGGCAAGCGATACCGTATCTGCACGGGTAGACATCATCGTCTCTAATTGGCGTCGAATGGTCTCTGAATCCACATCTCCACTTAGGCTGATCGTATGGTACATCATGTTGAACAGATCCGCGGTTGCCTGCACATTATTTTCAAGACTATAACTAACTTGATCAACAATCTGCTGAGAATTACGGAATGCATTCTCCTCAGCAGTTGTTGCGAAACGGCTGTATAGCACAGTACTTACAACGATAATGATGAAGACCGAGAACAAGATGATGGAGACAGACAAAATGTATTGAATACTCTTGCCGCGCATCATTTCGATGACTCCGACAGGGCGTTACGATACTCTTTGGCGGACACGCCTTCATATTTCTTGAAACAGAGGCTGAAATAATTCGGATCAGCGAAGCCAACCTTATCCGCGATCTCGAAGGTCTTCATTTCCGTTGTCCGCAAATATTCTTTCGCTGCTTCCATCCTCAGTTGCAGCAAATAAGCACCATAGGTCAGCTTCACTTCTTTCTTGAATAAACTGCTGAAGTATCCCGTGCTAATGTGCAGATGCGCGCATACAACCGCAATGGACAGCTCCTGGTCGCCGAAATTACTTTTTGTAAATTGAATCGCTTCTTCCACGATATGCTTGTATGAGCTTTGTCTGCGGCTCACTATCCGGCTGCGCACTTTCCCGCACAAGTCAGTAAACCATGCTTTGGTCTCATTAAGCGTATTCAGCTTTTGGTACTGATTGAGTATGCCGGCTCCACCTGCAAAAATAGGATCAGTACCGTCATCTGTCATCTTGGATAACTTAATAATGGCCGTTACCATCTCCAACAAATAATGCTGGAAGTCATGTACGGGAGCCTGCACCCGTGAGATGTTGTCAAACAACTCATCAATAATATCTAACAGCTCTTGCTCCGTCCCAAGCTTGATGGAACGGATCAGGTTCTGCTCCTTCCACTCATCGAAGATCAGCTTTTCCTGTACGCGCTCTTCCATATCATCAATGCAAATAATTTGGTTCGTCCCAAGAATACGCCGGTAATCAAGTGCTGACTCAGCTGCTTCATACGAATATTTCAAGCTGCGGATATCCTGCGTAATCGTACCTACTCCAATCATGATCGGGAGCTTCAGGAATTTTTCTATACTTTGCAAAATTTCTTTCAAAGCATTCTGTGTTGTTCCCATGACCACTTCAGCATTCGTATCAGGGCTTACGGTAAACAGGACGACTTGATCTTGATGAATAAATACCTTACCAAGCTTATCCCTCACCCATATTTCATTAGCTATATTCGTGATGGAAAACAGCTTCAGATCTAGGTCCTTTATCGAGGAGACAGCATGATGCGGATCCTGTCCCTCTTCAGGCTTGTCCGAATGAAGTACCGAAATAATGGATACAAGATAACCTTCGCCTTCCAGCTCCATGCCGTATTTATCAGCTTTCTCACGGATAGCCGCTATCGATTGATGACGAGTTATCAAAGAAGACAGAAATTTCTCGCGGACGATTGGCAGCGTTGTACGGTAATGCTCCTGTAAGAGCTCGATGTTATTACGCATCTTCCGCTCTTCATCCATTCTGCGTTTAACTTCCAGAACCGTCTCCGTTAATTGCTGGCCCGAGAACGGCTTAAGCACATAAGCTTCTACCTGAAGATTAATAGCTTGCTTTGCATATTCAAACTCATCATGCCCCGTCAAAATAACAACTCGGGTGATTGGATACATTTTTTTCACCCAATCGGACAGCTCGAGTCCATTCATATAGGGCATGCTAATATCGGTTATGAGCACATCGGGCTCCATTTTTTCAACAAGCTCCATCGCTTCTTTACCATTACTGGCTGTCTTCACTTCAGAAAAGCCGCAGCTTTCCCAATCGATCTCCATCATGAGACCCTCTGTTACTTCCGGTTCATCGTCGACGAGCAGCAATTTATACATGATGTGTTGATTCCTCCTTCATAAAACCGCAGTACTCATTTTGCCACAAAAAGTTAGCCGGTAATAAAAAATGTCGAAAAATGTAGGCAACATGGGCGTAAAGACCATAATAAGCGCAATTTGCGCTGTTTTACAAGCATTTACGGCACTTCCCTGCTCTTGCTCTGGTAGCCAACCTTTGTCCAATATGTTAAACTCAAAGGTATGACATTACATGGGAGGGACTAGCATGGCGCCTAAGAAAATGAGATCTGATATGATTAAAAAAGGATTTGACCGCGCACCTCACCGCAGTCTTTTGCGGGCTGCAGGAGTAAAGGAAGAAGATTTTGGCAAACCATTCATCGCGGTTTGTAACTCTTATATTGATATTATTCCAGGTCATGTTCATCTCCAGGAATTCGGTAAGCTGGTTAAAGAAGCTATTCGTGAAGCAGGCGGCGTTCCGTTCGAATTCAACACCATTGGTGTAGATGACGGGATTGCAATGGGTCACATCGGCATGCGTTACTCGCTTGCAAGCCGCGAGATCATTGCCGACTCCGTTGAAACCGTTGTTAACGCTCACTGGTTCGACGGTATGGTCTGTATTCCGAACTGTGACAAAATTACACCAGGTATGATGATGGGTGCCCTTCGTGTAAACATCCCAACCATGCTCGTAAGTGGTGGACCAATGAAAGCCGGCAGAACTTCCGACGGCCGTGCAATCTCCCTGACTAGCGTATTTGAAGGCGTTGGCCAATATATCGCTGGTACGATCGATGAAGTTGGTCTTACTGAATTAGAACAATTCGGCTGTCCAACTTGCGGCTCTTGCTCCGGTATGTTCACAGCTAACTCCATGAACTGTCTTGCAGAAGGCCTTGGCCTTGCAATGCCAGGTAACGGTACGATTCTTGCTGTATCGCCTGAGCGTAAAGAGTTCGTTAAAGAATCGGCTCGCCAGCTGATGAAACTAATCGAACTTGGCATCAAACCACGTGATATCGTTACAAAAGAAACAATCGACAACGCATTTGCTCTTGATATGGCTTTGGGCGGTTCAACAAATACAGTTCTTCACACGCTTGCTATTGCGCATGAAGCTGGTATCGAATACCCAATCGAACGCATTAATGAAATTGCAGAACGCGTTCCGCATCTTGCGAAAATTGCTCCAGCATCCGATTACCATATCGAAGATGTTCATGTTGCAGGCGGCGTAAGCGCCGTTCTTAATGAGCTGCTCAAAAAAGAAGGCGCATTGGATGGCACACGTATGACTGTTACTGGTAAAACACTTCGTGAGAATGTTGAAGGCTGTGAAATCCAAGATACAGATGTTCTCCGTACGATCGATAACCCGCATAGCGAACGCGGCGGCCTTGCTGTGTTGTTCGGTAACCTTGCTCCAGAAGGCTCCATCGTTAAAGTCGGCGCTATCGACAAATCGGTTGGCGGCTACCACAAAGGTCCTGCTATTTGCTTCGATTCCCAAGATGATGCTCTTGCAGGCATCTCGAGCGGCAAAGTAAAAGAAGGCCATGTTGTAGTTATTCGCTACGAAGGACCTAAAGGCGGTCCTGGTATGCCAGAAATGTTGGCTCCAACATCTCAAATCGTTGGTATGGGACTTGGTACAAAAGTCGGCCTTATCACTGACGGACGTTTCTCGGGTGCATCCCGCGGTATCAGTATCGGTCACGTTTCTCCAGAAGCAGCTGAAGGCGGTCCAATCGCATTCGTTCAAGACGGCGACATCATTGAGCTGGATATGAACAACCGTGGCATAAACCTGCTGATCAGCGACGAGGAAATGGAAAAACGCCGCGCCGCATGGCCTGGTTTTGAACCAAAAATCAAACGCGGCTACCTGGCTCGTTACTCCCACCTGGTTACAAATGCAAGTATGGGCGGCGTAATGAAAATGTAGTTTGCAGAGTGAAGCAGCTTCCCTTAGGGGAGCTGCTTTTTTGTTTTTCTTGGGCGTTTACACCACTCCGCAGACGTCTATCTCCTCCGATCGCCATTGCTCGCAGATTCCTCGAACCAACTTGTACCAAGTTGGAATCCGCGAGCAAAAGCGAACGCTTCGCTTCTCCAGAGATAGACGTCTGCTCCGTTGAAGCAGCGAGCAAGGCCAAAACAAACAACAACCCCTCCAGTCGCTGACTTCATCTGCAACAGGAGAAGGGGAAGAAGGGAAGAAGGAAAGAAGGAAAGAAGGAAACAAAAAGCCGACAACTCCAATGGAATTGTCGGCTTTTTATGGAAAGAACAATTTATATAACGGATGGGTTGCTTTCTAGATCAGTAGCAGCCTCATCAACGGAAGGAGAAGACTTAGCAGCTGCGACTTCCTGATGTGGTTTTACGTCTTTTGCTGCTGGAGATTGACTTCCGTTCACGGAATACATGAGCAGTCGTTCAATAGGCATAAACAGCATATGTGGGTTGATCGTATCCCGTCTTGCTTTACCTCTAGAGTTACGCTGCTTATTGGTTAGTACTCTCGTCAGGATTCGCAAGTAAATACGTGTTGTGCGAGCGAATAGCCCGTCTGGCATCGGCACAACCTGGAAACCTAATCGATCAGCCCCGCGATGGATCATTGTTATACCATATAAAGAGCGTGCACCTTCTGCTTCCGGATCATTAGCCAGTTCCCTTGCCAGAATCGGCAATGCCTCCTCGACTTCCCGAAGCATCCGGATTCCCGTTGCGAGCGGTGAACTAGATGTGGCTGCAATCGTCGACAACATTTTATTATCGAAATGCAGTTCCACGACTTTATCTCCTTTGTTCAAATAGCCGTCATCTGCAAGTTTAATCGGATTCCCGTTATACTTGATGATGCGGTAATGGAAACACTGGTTCTCTTCCCCCACATGTTTGAGCCGGAAAACAACATGGAACAATTGCTCATACAGGAGCCAGGCTCCAACAATTGTATTTTTCCATACAGAACGTTTGGACGTTTTCTCTGACAATTTGATCATCTCCGCTATACCCACAAACCGGTATCCTCGTTTTGTCGCTTCTTCCATGTAGGCTTCGAGTGCAATCAGCATATTTGCTGGTGCAGTCTCGTCAGCCCCTGGTGTACGTCCGCAATCATGAAGGAGCAGCACTTCCCCAGGATTTAGCTTTTGCATCATTTTCTGTTTCAACCGTTCCGCTCCAAGCTTTACATTCCAGTCGCCAAATATAGCCGACCACAATATAATTTGCATTTTGTTTGGGTTGGTGAAATCAAAAATATTGATGATCCCCCAAGGCGGCCGATAATAAACGGAACGAAGCCCGGTTGCTTCCCGTATTACGTCTGAGGTACGCGCAATCTGGTTGCGCACCGTCTTAGGTCTCATAAACCAATTGGTCTTATGAACATAATTATGAATACCGATAATATGACCTTCATCATGCATTCTGCGCAGCAATTCCGGATGCTTCTCCGCATGCGAGCCAACGACAAAAAAGGTTGCCTTCGCCTTGTACCTTGCAAGAAGATCAAGCAGCTGCGGCGTATATTCAAGATCCGGTCCATCATCAAAGGTAAGTGCGATTTCGTTCGCGACGCGACCTTTCTTGAACACACGGAATCCGAAAACACGGCTGATTAGTGCAGGAATAAAGGCGTACAAGGACAAGAAGTAAAATGCCCAAAGCAGCAATTGTAACATTTTGTTTTCCCCACCGTTTATGAATGTAATAATAAACACGATACCTTTAATTGTACCATATGAGGATTAATAATAGGCATCGTTTTAGAAATTATAGTACAATCACTACAAGGATATGATTCCTTATTCGAGAGGAGATTATTGCATGCTTCCGTTTTATAAAAAATATTGGCGTACAGCATTCGACATAGCGCTTATTGCACTTACCGTATTCTTAGTGATGGCTGCTTTTAGTTATTTGTACAAAATCGCAACTCCAATCTTTTTTGCCTTTGTTATTTATTTGTTTATCGAGCCGCTGGCCAGACGCTTGAACAAAATAGGCATTAAGAAGTCTATTGCATCAGGCATATCCGTCCTTGTGTTCTCACTAATTATTTTGGGCATTTTTTCTGGACTAGCCTATGTGATTACGAGCCAAGGCACTGATTTCATCAAAGTCAAATTACCGTATTATCAGGAGCTCTTCAAGGAGCAGGTGCAGGATGATTCAAGCGTATTCCAACAGAAGCTTCAGGCACTTCCGCCGGATTGGGTAGCTAAAATTACAGAATACATAAACGGAGCAACTGAGTATTTACCGAAGCTTGCCAATATTATTTTCACTGGGCTTGTCGGATATATTTCATCGTTCTCTACGTTTATCTTCAATTTTGTAATCGGTATTATCCTGGCGTATTTCCTCAGCATTGAGATTAAGATGTGGAAAAAAACAGCCAATGAAAAAACACCAAATACGTTCAAGAAAGCCTTCTTCTTCCTTCGCGAAAATGTATTCAAGGGTATTGGCGCCTATGTGAAGGCACAAGCCAAAATGATGAGTATCACTTTCCTCGTTATTTTTGCAGCACTTCTTATTTTACAGGTAGACAATGCTTTCGCGATTTCCGTAACGGCCGGTATCTTTGATGTGCTGCCATTGCTTGGCGTAAGTACATTGTTTGTCCCATGGATCATTTATCTATTCCTGGTCGGTCAAACTTCGCTTGCTGTCTGGCTGTCCGTTTTGCTGATCGTCGTTGTTGTAACACGGCATATTGTTGAGCCCAAGATCACCGGCGACACACTTGGCGTATCTGCGTTCACCATGCTTTCCTGCATGTTTATCTCCCTTCATCTGTTTGGCGTTGCTGGTGTTATCCTGTCGCCAATCATTATTATCGTCATAAAGTCGTTGTTAGAACAAGGCTTCTTCCACCGCTGGATTCGTACTCCGCAAGGAGAATATGATGAGCCTGCAGAGACAGTGGAAGAAGTTACGGACGGTACACAGCCGTCAACGGGTGTATAAGGCGAGAATATCCATCACTCCGCGAAAAAGCTCCGTCGCCTGGTTGATGCTTTCAGGCGGACGATTCTCCGCCAGTACAGCAACCGCATAGCGCGGCTTCTCGGCCGGACCGTATCCCGTGAACCATTGGTTCACGCGGGGCGCTCCGGCCTTTGTTATTTCGGCGGTGCCCGATTTGCCGGCCACCGCCCACAGCCCTTGGCGGATCGATCGACCGGTTCCATGGTCGACCACCGCCTCCATGCCGCGAAGCAGCTTTCGCGCAGTGGCCGGACGAATCCGGCCGCTTTCCGCAGGAGCGCTCTTCGCGGGCAGCGACACCATCCGCTGGCCATTGGCATAGCGGATCTCACGGACGAGGCGCGGCTCCATCACGCGCCCGCTGTTCAGCAGCGTGACGACCAGATTCGCCGCCTGCAGCGGCGACATCAATACATCACGCTGCCCGATGGCGGATTGTGCCATAACACCTCCATCCGCCTCTGCTTTTTCAGCCGCCGTGAATAACCTCCCGGCTTCCTCCTCCCCAAGCAGCCGGAGGGGCTTGTGAAACGGGCCAAATGCCCGATTTGAATGCCAGCCAGCTTGCTTCCCAACACCTAATGCAGCAGCCGTTCGCTGCAGCTGCTCTGCGCTTAATCGCTCAGCAATGGTCGCAAATACGATATTGCAGGATTGGGCGAGTCCTTCCCTCAGCGTTAAAGTGCCATGACCTCCCTCTTTCCAGCACGATAATCCATATTTACCGTATTCACCATTACATGTGAATCTTTCCTTCTCGTTCGTTACKCCCGCTTCTAAAGCTGCAGCTTCGGTAATCAGTTTGAAGATGGATCCGGGAACTGCAGCTTGAATCGCATGATTGGCCCATTCCTTCTCGTCGCCTAATTCAAGCGGCTTCATCTGCGGCCTAGAGATCATCGCTACAATGTCCCCATTACGGGCATCAAGAACAACAACTGCGCCTTCCTTCATAGACTTTGTATCCACATAAGCTTCAATCTGATTTTGCAGGTCCAGATCAAGTGTAGTCTGAACCTGCAGCGGATAATAGGGATTCCCTGGTTCCGTGATCCGGTAGTCCAGTCCTAATAACGGTCCATTATTGCCATCTGTAAAATACGATACAGATGTCGCTCCTGCACCGTGGAGTAAATCATCTAACGATCTTTCTAAACCAGAGCCGCCGATCTGATCATTTAGGTTCCGTTTACCTTTCTCTAACTCCTTCGAATAGACCAGTTCCAAATGCTCCGGATGCTGGCTGATATAGCCAATTGCTTGCTTCGCAGCAAACGTCGTGAAGTATCGATTACGATAAGGCAGCGCTCTAACTCCATTCAAATGCAGCTGCGCAAGCTCCTTAAGCTCCTGATCCGTTAATCTGTAAGGCAGCTTGTCCTTTCCTTTATGCCAGAAGGTTGGTTCACGCAGCTGCTTCCACCAGCTCACGAGCTCCTGTTCCGGTACATGTAGCATCGTTGACAGCTTCCTAACAGCTTGCTGCCACTTCTCGTCAACTTCATCCCGAGTCTTCATGTTCACTGGAAATAAAGCCAGCGTATAATAGGTCTCCCCTGTAATCGGTTTGTTATGCCGATCTAGAAAGTCTCCTCTACCCGTATCCAGTACGAGGTTTCGCTCACGCTGCAGCACCGACATCCGCTTCCAGTTGCTGCGGCTCATTGCAGAAGCTGTACTTTTATGCCCATAGCCAGGTGTTAGCTGCAGCCAGGCAAGCCTGGCGATATATCCCGAGAATAATAACAGAAATAATAAACCAATAGCAGCTGCCCGTCTCTTCATGCAATATCCTCCAGTTATGGTCCGATAGCTACATTATCGCCTTACGAGAGCACAAAAAAACCGTCCAAATGGATCTTCATCCATTCGCACGGCTTTTCGTTCATTACATTAATCGATTTTGAAACGGGACAATGATTCCTTCAATCCGCGGGATACGGCATCCAGCTTCTCGGACAAGTTAACAAGGCCGTTGCTGATACTGAGCTGCTCTGAGCTAAGCGATGCAACTTCCTCGGACGTTGCCGAAGATTGCTGTGCAACTGCACTTACATTCCCCATCGCTTCTGTTAATACAACTTGAGATTGATCAAGCATATTGATGGAATTCGTAACCGAATCCAGCTTCTCCACGAATTGTCCCATTTGGTTTTGAACCGTCAGGAAGATTTGATTCGCTTCTTTAACGGATCCAATCTGTTCTTGGAATAATGGATAAGCATCAGATAATACGGTTACTGTCTCATCGATCTGTGTCATAATAGTTCCGGTAATTTGACCTACTACATCAATGGATTGACGGGACTGGTCAGCAAGCTTGCGAATCTCATCGGCAACAACCATAAAGCCTTTGCCCGCTGCTCCAGCACGAGCTGCTTCAATCGTTGCGTTAAGCGATAGAATGTTGGTTTGCTTCGTTAAATTGTTCAGTACATCCAAAATTTTCACAATGGAGCCTGTACTCATCTTCAAGCTGTCCACTTTCTCCACCATGGAGCGAGTCATCTCTTCGGTCATGCCAGTCTTCTGAATAAGAAGCCCCATGTATGCCGTACCCTGCTGGCTCGCCTTCTCCACTTCACCCGCAGATTCAACCATATGACCGGTCGCTTCCATAACGGATTTCATCTGTTCATTAATGCTGCTCGTCAGATCACTGCCTCTTTCCGCCTCAACCGCCAGGCTTGAAGCTCCACTTGCGATCTCTTCTGTAGCAACGGAAATCTCTCTAGCGGAGATAGCTGTTTTCTTCGATACATCCGTCAGTTCACCAGCCGTAGATAGAACATCGTCTGCCGACTGCGTTGTTTGCTGAGCTAGTGCTGTAATTTGAATCATCATTTTATTAAAACTGTCGCCAAGCTGACCAATCTCATCCTGGCGCTTCTTCATATTTGAACGAACCGTCAAGTTGCCGCGTTCGCCCTCATTCATCAGGTTACGCATCGCCATTAGCGGCATCGCAATCGTTCGGATAACCAATATACCTATGGCAATTGCAATAAACATCGCTACAAGTGCAATAATCCATGTCATCTTATTAATAACGCCCGCATCTTTGACTAGCTCGTTAACCGGAATTGTCCCAACCAGCTTCCAATCGACCGTATCCAGCGTCTTAAACACGGAGAGTACTTCCTCTCCATTAGAAGCTTTCTCTTTGAGCGAGCCTTCGGGATCAATATTCAGCTTCACGATATTGCCTTTGCCAATCAAGCTGTCATCCTGGGCTGCAACATACTTATTGTCGCTGTCTACAAGTGAGATCTTGCTGCCATCACCTAGTGAAACATCCTCGTATTGCTCACGGATATCTGACAAGCTGAGCTCGAGCAGCAGCATATAAGAAGCGGCATTCGTTGTTGTATTATTCATCTGTCTGCTAAGTCCAATAGATGGAAGCTTATCTGTAGTGCCAAAACCTGTAGGCTGTGTCTCAATCCAGTTTACGCCGCCCTTTGAAGTCTTGGTCTTCTCGAACCAATCCGATTTCATCAGATCAGGCGCTACCGCAACAGAAGCCGTTCCGTAGGTAATAATCGGAAGCTTATCATTCAGTGGAAGCAAGTAAGCACCGATGATTGTCTTATTGGCCATTACTGCATTTTGCAAGCGGTCACCTAAATTCTTCTCCGCCTCAAATAAATCAAAAGCTTCTGTACTATCTTCTAGCTTAGACACAAGCGTATGGAATTCTTTATCAATCATCATCTGCATCGACAGGTCTTCGTATGTTTTAAGGACAATATCAAGGTTAGCCGAGGCTTGGACAATCGTTTGGAAGCTGGCGCTCGACACCTTGTCTTCTACAATCGATTTTGTTTTCGAATATGCCATTTGACCTACGACAAAAACACATGCGATGATGCTGATAAAAATAATTAAGAACAGTTTTGTACCTACTGATTTGAATGGATTCGAGAAGATTGAAGTGAACGTTTGTGTCACTTGTTTCGTTGTCTGTGCCGCTGCCGCTTGCGCTTTTGGTTGCGCTTTCATTTTTTGCGGTTTATCTTTTTCTTTTTTAGGTTTGTCTGTTTTCGTCATACAAGACACCCGCCTCTTTATCATTATGTGGTTTGTAATCATGATGGTCTAATTACCCAGAACTAGTTCTATTACCCTATTACGTATGTTCAGTCCTATTATTTTATATCGGCTTTAAAATGTCAATTGTTTAGTAGATTTGTCTAATTTTTTTTCCATAAAACAACAAGGGAGGACATCAGTCCTCCCTTGTTGTTATTATTCGCCTTGTTTTGCAGCGGTTTGATTGCTTTTCTCGATATTGTTCAGATGTTCTTTGTAGGTTTTTGCAAATAAATGTGTTTGTGTACCGTCTTTTTTCGTGACGTAATAGAAGAATTCATTCTTCTCTGGATATAACGCCGCTTTAATTGATGCGATACTTGGACTTGCAATCGGTCCCGGTGGCAGTCCATTAATTTTGTACGTGTTGTACGGACTATCGATCTGCAGATCCTTCTCCATTAAGCGTTCCTTTGGCTTGTCCAGCAAATATTGTACGGTTGCATCAATCTGTAATGGCATCCCATCAGCTAGACGATTGTAGATCACGCCAGCTACAATTGGTCTCTCTTCATCTACAACAACTTCCCGCTCCACAAGTGAAGCAATGGTAAGCAGCTGATGAAGGCTCAGCTTCCGCTCAGCGAGAACATCCTGCCAATCCTCTGGCAAGGAATCCAGCTTCGTATCCAGCTCTGCCATCATTCGCTTTAAGATATCTTCCTCCGTGCTTCCCTTCGTCAGCTCATAGGTTTCAGGGAATAGATATCCCTCCAGCCGGTGATGAAGCTTATCATCTACAGGTATGGATTTAACGGCTGCCGCATCGCCCCAATTTGTTGTCGAATCTGCAAGAGTCAGGAATTTAGTCCGGTCAATCAGCTTCTCTTCGGCCAGCTTATCTGCGATTTGCAGCAACGTATAGCCTTCCGGAATGGTAAACCGGATCATTTCCTCCGCTACAGTATCGCCGCTGTTAAGCTTAGCGATAATCTCATCGTTGTTCATGCCTGGGGCTAGGTCATAGATGCCCGCTTGAAAATGAGAGCCTTCGTTTTTGGCTTTCAAATAATATTTAAACAAAAAGGAATTCTTAATAATGCCTTGCTCTTCCAAAGTATCTGAAACCTTAAAGGCAGATGCGCCTTTTGCGATTTCAATCCTTTTGATTTCGCCTGGTGCCGTCGGCTTTAATCCGTTCCATACATACAAAAAGACACTGCCTGCCCCAATAATAAGGAGCGCTAGAAGCGATAGAACAACCCACAATGCAATGCGGCCTGCTCGAGATCCAGATTTTGAATGCTGCTGTCTAGATTGCGCCAACCCATGTTCCTCCTCAAAAGAATTGCAAAGCAATTCTTACTTCGTAAGCATAGACCATAAATCATCATTATCATCCATTTTTCTCCAATAATTTCCTTTGAACACCGAGAAAAAGAGCGGTGTGAGCCGCTCTTTTCTTATTGCTTATGCAATTAAGGCATTTCGTCATTTGCAAACAGAAGATCATCGTAAGCTTCTGATGCAATTTCCCACTCATCGTCGTCCTCAATCGTTTCAAGCTGAGGCTCGCCGTTATCCGTCAAGATGACGCGGAACAGCTCGACCTCCTGCTCTTTCTTCATGGCTGACGACTGCAAAGCGGCATAGACGTATGGACCGAGCTGGAACTCTGCCTTGATCTCGAACTTGTCGAGACTTCCATGTTCAGAGACCAGCTCGATCACATCGCCGAACACTTCCCGCAGCCGCTCTTGCGGTACAGGAACGATGCGCTCATCCGACATTAATTATCCTCCATCTCACCCAGAAGCGTGTTGAAGGTTTCTTCAACCATGTTCCACTCTTCTTCGTCTTCAATCGTGTACAATTTAAGGTCGTCGCCTTCTTCTTCATAACGGAAAGCGTATACTTCATCTTCCTCGTCATTTTCGCTTGCAAGAGGAACAACCATCATATATTTCGAATCAGAGCCATCCACTTCAAACTTCATGATGACTTCGAATTCTTCTTCGTTGCCGTCTTCATCCGGAATATAAATAATTTCCGGTTCTTCAAACTGCAGGTCATCCTTTGTCATCGTAACCCTCACCTTTTCGTTTTAGAATCGAGATAATTTTGCAAAATTAGCGTTGCCGCCATTTTGTCTATTACTAGCTTTCGCTTCTTCCGGCTAACATCTGCCTCAAGTAATGTTCGTTCGGCAGATACCGTTGTCAGCCGTTCATCCCAAAGGTGAACAGGCAAGTTTAGTGTTTGCTGAAGCTGCTCTGCGAATGCCATACTAATCTCGCCGCGAGGGCCAATCGTATTATTCATATTCTTCGGCAGTCCCACAACGATTTCGGTTACTTCATGTTCTTTCACGATCTCAGCGATGCGAGTTAATTCGCCGCCATCTCGACGCTTCTGGACAGTCTCTAGCCCCTGCGCAGTCCAGCCGAACGCGTCGCTGACCGCAACGCCGATGTTGCGGTCACCGTAATCCAAACCCATTGTCCTCATGATCTGTCCGGCTCCCAATATATTATTTCTTGTTGTTCAGATAAAACCGGACAAGCTCTTCAATGAGTTCATCACGTTCTTTCTTGCGAATCAAGCTTCTTGCGTTGTTATGCCGCGGAATGTAGGCGGGATCTCCGGACAGCAAGTACCCAACAATCTGATTGATCGGATTATACTCTTTCTCCAGAAGCGCCTCATGCACCGTAAGCAAAATGTCTTGTGAGGAAGATTCCAATCCTTCCGCTTTCACATCAAACTTCATCGTGTTGTCCATGGAATTCATCGCCAGCACCTCGCTTTCCAAACGCATTTATTATCTAGTTTATTACATTTACACTGATATCATATCACATTTGATTGGTTAAGAACCAGTTCTTCAGCAAGTTTCAAAGCTTCTACAAGCTTCGAAGCGTCTTTACCGCCAGCTTGGGCCATATCCGGACGTCCGCCACCGCTGCCGCCGCAATGTGCTGCTGCTTCTTTGACGATTTTGCCTGCATGGAAGCCTTTCTTCACCAGATCTGCGGATACAGCAGCAACAAGGTTCACTTTGTCCTCCTGTACAGCGCCAAGAATGATAATAGCCGAAGGCAGCTTCAGCTTAAGCTCGTCTGCAATGCCTCGAAGCGCGTCCATCGTAGGTGCACTCACTTTTGCACTTAATACAGTCACATCGCCAACTGTCTTCGCGTTTTGCTCGAGTGAACCTGCTTCAATACGGCTCAGCTTCGCCTGCAGCGATTCATTCTCACGACCCAGTTCTTTCACTTGTGCGAACAGAGCTTCGATACGTTTAGGCACGTCATTGTTATTCGATTTGAGAAGCGCAGAAGCTTGCTTCAAGAGGTCCAGTTGACCTTCCATAAAGCTGTATGCATGGCGGCCAGTTACCGCTTCGATCCGGCGTACACCGGAACCAATACCGCTCTCGCTAATCAATTTGAACAAGCCAATCTGGGAAGTGTTCGCCACATGACAGCCACCACAAAGCTCAATACTGTAGGAGCCTACTTGAACGACACGTACAATGTCGCCGTATTTTTCGCCGAACAGGGCCATAGCACCCATTGCTTTTGCATCAGCGATTGCTTTGCTCTCAATAACAACTGGAGTAGCAAGCCAAATTTGCTCATTTACTTTACGCTCGATTTCCGTTAATTCTTCCGGAGTGATGCTGCCGAAATGCGAGAAGTCGAAACGGAGACGATCAGCCTGTACAAGCGAGCCTGCTTGGTTAACATGGTCGCCAAGCACTTCCTTCAATGCTTTATGAAGCAAATGGGTTGCTGTATGGTTCTTGATTACATCCTCACGAACAGAGCGAGTAACAAAAGCTTCTGCTTTCTCACCAGAGCGAACCGTGCCGGATAAAACAACCGCGTGATGAACGCTTTGGCCATGCGGGGCTTTCGTTACATCTTCAACCTGCAGCGTAAATCCATTGCCGATGATTGTTCCTTTGTCACCAATCTGGCCGCCGCTCTCTGCATAGAATGGCGTACGGTCGAGCAATACGAGTACACGGCTGCCTTCACCTATGAGGTCAACTAACGAATCTTCATGGACAATAGCTGTGATTTGGGCTTCTGTTACCAGTTCATTATAGCCAACAAATTCACTTTTAACCGTAAAGTCAGCAAGCGGTCCGCCTTGTACATTCATACCGCCAGTTTCTTGACGTGCAGCACGTGCGCGTTCACGCTGTGCCTCCATCGCTGCATCAAAGCCTGCACGATCAACGGTCATTCCGTTCTCGGAAGCGAAGTCTTCTGTTAAGTCAAACGGGAAGCCAAACGTGTCATAAAGTCGGAATGTATCTTCGCCGCCGATTTCGGTTGTACCTGTTTTACGTGCAGCCGCAACCAGATCAGACAACATTACCAGGCCATCAGACAATGTTTCGTGGAAACGCTCTTCTTCTGTACGGATAACACGCTCGATGAATTCGCGCTTGTCGACAACCTCTGGATAGTACACGCCCATTACTTCGCCAACAACGGAAGTGAGCTCAAACAGGAACGGACGATCGATTCCGATTGTTTTTCCGTAACGTACAGCACGGCGTAGCAAACGGCGGATAATATAGCCGCGGCCTTCATTCGAAGGCATAACGCCGTCACCTACTGCGAAAGCAACAGTTCGGATATGGTCAGCAATAACTTTTAGTGCAACGTCATGCTCTTCGTTCACATGATATTTAACGCCTGCAATCCCGCAAGTACGTTCAATGATTGGCATGAATAGGTCCGTGTCGAAGTTCGAATCTACATCCTGCAGAATCGAAGCTAAACGCTCGAGACCAGCACCTGTGTCAATGTTTTTGTTCGGAAGCGGTGTGTAGCTGCCATCCTTGTTATGGTTGAATTGCGAGAATACGAGGTTCCATACTTCAAGGAAACGTTCGTTCTCGCCGCCTGGCCAGCATTCCGGATCGCTAAGGTCACCGTATTTGTCGCCGCGGTCATAGAAGATCTCTGTACAAGGTCCGCAAGGGCCTTCGCCGATATCCCAGAAGTTTTCCTCCAGCTTGTAAATCCGCTCAACTGGAAGGCCGATTTTCTCGTTCCAGAATTGGAATGCCTCTTCATCCTCCGGATATACCGTTACGGACAAGCGGTCAGGATCGAAGCCAATCCACTCTTTGCTCGTCAGGAATTCCCATGCCCATGTAATGACTTCTTCTTTGAAGTAGTCACCGATGGAGAAGTTACCAAGCATCTCGAAGAATGTATGGTGACGGCGAGTTTTGCCGACATTCTCGATATCATTCGTACGAATACATTTCTGCGAGTTGGTGATACGTGGATTGTCAGGAATCACACGTCCGTCAAAATAAGGCTTGAGCGGAGCCATGCCTGCATTGATCCAGAGCAGTGACGGATCGTTATGCGGTACAAGTGATGCGCTTGGTTCGATGTGGTGTCCTTTGCTTTCGAAGAAGGAAAGCCATTTGGACCGGATTTCACTTGCTTTCATTGATTAAAACCTCCATTAAAATTAGAGTTGGGATTAGAACCTGATGAGCACGCACTATGAAAAAGGTTGGGCTTTTGGCCGCTGTTGTTTTTGAATTTCTTCAATTACTTTAATCCAGTGGTGAAATTCAAAAACAAAGGCGGGTGCTGTCGCTCCAAAAGCTCCAACCTTTTTCTCCGTGCTGCCCGGTTCAATCCATTTCTGACTTTTAAAAATTTGTTTTAGAACATAAAAAAGTCCCTGTCATTAGACAGGGACGAATTCATAATCGCGGTACCACCCTGGTTATTGCCCGGCGTCTACAGCGAGTAATCCTCGGCTGCGCTTAAAGCAATCTCCTCAATAGACGATAACGGGTCTTCCCGGTGAAGTTCATTCACACTCCGAAAGTAGCTTTCGGCCATTCTTCGTCCTAAGAGCTTTTACACCCAACGCCTGCTTATGGCGAAGAAGCTCTCTCTCTGATTGACGGGCTATGGCTTACTTCCTTCCATCAACGCTTTACATGTAATAGTTGCTGTAACTGTCTAAAGTATATCGGCCAAAGGAACGTCTGTCAAATGGTCTTTCGCCTGACGTAGTAAGCAAAAATATGCTGAACGATGACTTTCAGTGCAGCGAAGATCGGAACCGCTAAAATCATCCCGACAATACCGGCTACTTCTCCGCCGACGAGCAGGGCAAATATAATCGCGAGCGGATGAATATGAAGTGTTCGGCCAACAACCTGCGGAGAGACGACATTTCCTTCAAGAACTTGGCACGACATATTCACGATCGCCACAAGCAGCACCATTTTCAGCGAAATGGTTGAGGCTACTAGCAGCGCCGGTGCAGCGCCAAAGAAAGGACCAAGGTACGGAATAATGTTCGTCACAGCAACAACGCTGGCAAGCAGCAATGGATACGGAACACCAACGATGATGTAACCGATATAAGCAAGAATGCCAACAATTATACAGACGATAAATTGCCCTCGGATGTAGCTTCCCAGCGCTGAGTCAATATCTTTGAGTAATCTAACCGTATGTTTTCGATGGGACTTTGGGACATAGGTAATGACTGTCCGTTCGAACAGATCGAAGTCCTTCAAGATATAGAACGCAAGGAAAGGAATGATAAAGGCAATAAACACAGCATTCACAACAGATCCAATGTTGTTAATGAAATGGGTCACGGTCTCCGAGAGCTTCTTTTCCATCTGGAAGATAGACTTATTTAATCCTTCACGGATACTGTCTGGCAGGAAAGAATTATTCAAATCGGTAACAAGACTCTCCGCACGTATGGTCAGGTCAGGAACATGACGGTTCAACTGATCCATCTGTTCTTTGAACATCGGAATCATGTTGACCAGAATAACGGCAAGCGCTGCACAAAATACCGTATAGATAAGAAGCACCGCAGCCGTTCGCGGCACTTTTCGCTCATGAAGTAAAGTTACGATCGGATTGAGGACATAAGAAACAATCATGGCAATGATAAAAGGAGCAAGTACCGCCTTAAGAAATGCGTACAAATGCAAGAAAATTGGCTTCACGAGCAGCAGCAAGTACAAGGCTAAGAGCCCCATAATGATATAGACCAGCCATACAAACAGACGGCTCTTCATTAACCGTTCCACCGTCTTCACCCCCGCTTGTTTCATTACCATAAGGCATTGTTAACCAGAACAATCTGCTTAAGTATATGTACAAGCGGTCCATTTCATCCATGAAAGAGAAAAACACGGCAAAAAGGACGGCATACGCCGTCCTGAAGTAATAACATTATGAAGCCGCTAATTAATTTGAATTTGCGGCATTTCCTCCTCGAAGAATAAATCGTCGAGCGAACTAAGTGTTCCGTCCTCTTCAACTTGATAGACCGACATCTTCTCACCGTTCACTGTCAGCTCTATAAAGCAGCCCCAGCAGTAAAACTGATGGGAACCGATCTTACCAATATCCTTCGAATTGCAATTGGGACATCTCATCATCTTTCATTTCTCCCTATATGTCGAATTGGAAGCTGCGACAGGCTCCAATTCCGCTTCACTGACAGCAGGAACGATAATCGCGTCTTCCCCGAGCAGCACGGCATCCGGATCCTCCGGGGCTTTGAGCCATTTACGCCCTTCCATCAGATCCGATATAAAACCATCCGTAAGCTCATAGCCTACTATTTGTGTACCCTGAAATGGGTAAAAATAAACATCCGATACGCGACCAAGCTGTATTCCTTGCACGGTAACGATAGGCAATTCCTTCAGTTTGACCACACCGGTGTCAAAAGATCTCCCGATCTGCTTGGGCTTAACCGATTGAATAGCAGATTCTCTGGAGATAAATACGGCATCCTCGCCGCAGGTTAATACTTCTGCCCACTCCACGATTTTCACAGATGACGAAAACCATTTTGCGCTCTCTACGATCAGACCAATCAATCGCCAATGTTCATCGAACCAAGCATCTTTTACGTTGCCGACATGTTTGCCGGAATGAATAACAAGCACTGGCAGTCCGATTAATTGCTGGAGTTTGATCATGGCGCTTCAAGGGCCCCCTATTGGTTGGTACGGATACGCTCCACGATTGTCGCGATTTTACGTGCAGCGTCTTCCAGTTCCTCCACAGTATTCCCCAAACCGAAGCTGAATCGTACAGCAGAATTCAAACGTTCCTTCGAGAGAGCCATTGCCTTCAGTACATGCGATCGTTCCAATGAACCCGACGTACAAGCGGAACCGCTGGATGAAGCAATCCCTTCCATGTCGAGGTTCATCAGCATTGTTTCGGTATCGATCCCCATAAAACTGATATTCGCAATTTGCGGCAAATGATGCTCGGCATTCCCGTTCACAACGATTTCTGTTCCTTTAAGCTTATTCTTAAGCTGTTCTACCCACTCTTTACGCAGCTTGTCCAACAAAAGTTGCTTGTTTTCACGATTGTTCACACAAATTTCAACAGCTTTAGCGAAACCGATGATGCCAGCGACGTTCTCCGTCCCTGCTCTCCGCTTTCGCTCTTGTGATCCTCCGTGTGCAATTGGCTCAAATGGTGTTCCATTAGCGATATATAAAGCCCCTACGCCTTGAGGACCGTTAATCTTATGTGCGGAAAAGCTCATCAAATCAACCGGCATCTCAGATAACCGGTATTGAGCCGTACCAAAAGCCTGCACGGCATCTACATGAAACAACACGCCATGGTCATGAGCGATTGCACCAATCTCTTCGATTGGCTGCAGTGTACCTACTTCATTGTTGCCATGCATGATGCTGATCAGTGCCGTATGTGGTCTAATAGCTGCAGCCACTTCTTCAACAGAGACACGACCGGTGTGGTCGACTGGAAGATAGGTGACTTCATAACCGGTTTCGGCTAACGCTTCACAAGTATGAAGCACCGCATGATGCTCGGCTTTCGATGTAATGATATGATTTTTGCCCTTTTTCTTCATCGCCGCTGCCACACCGATAATAGCTGCATTATCACTTTCCGTACCGCCGGAGGTGAAGACAATCTCCGAGGGCTTGCAGCCAAGTGCTGCTGCGATCCCATCTCTAGCCCGATTCACCTTATGCTTAGCCTCACGCCCGAAGGCATGCATACTGGACGGGTTGCCGCCGGCACCCGTCATCACCTCTAGCATGGCTGCCGCCACATCTGGATGCATCGGCGTTGTAGCTGCATGGTCAAAATAATATTTTTTCATACGAATCCCTCATTAAATATAGAACATATAGCTGTCGTCAACACCTGCAGCCTGATAAGTCACCAAATCAGCGAGCGTTGTTGAATCAAGCACACTTGCGATACTATCACGAATCCGAAGCCACAAATCACGTTTAGCTGGATCATCCTCTTCCGTGAAATCAACCGGAGAGATTGGACCTTCCAATATACGAATCACGTCGCCGGCAGTAATTGTCTCCGGCTCCTTCGATAAAATATAGCCGCCGTAAGCGCCGCGAATACTTTTAACAAGTCCAGCATTACGAAGCGGTGCAACCAATTGCTCCAAGTAGTGCTCGGACAGTTGATTGCGTTCGGCAATACTCTTGAGTGAAATCGGGCCTTCGCCAAATTTCCCCGCAAGCTCCATCATAATGGTTAGGYCATAACGGCCTTTCGTCGATATTTTCATATTCGGGCACCTCTCTATTGTTAGTTGTTCCATTCGATTGTACGTATGTGTAGTATATCGTTTGTTTAATTACGGGTATTCCCATATTATATCTATGTTAACACATCATATTGCGACTTGCGAGAAAAGGATTGACTTCTCATGAAAAAGTTTTACGTCTATGTTACAATAGTACGAAGTATTTACAAGGGCAATTGCCCTTTCATTTAGAAGCGTGAAGAACAAGGCGGTGCATGCAAATGGTCAAATCAATTCAAGAGACTCGTGTTGTAGTCGGAATGTCCGGCGGGGTTGATTCCTCCGTTACGGCTCTGCTGCTGAAGCAGCAAGGCTATGATGTGGTTGGCATATTTATGAAAAACTGGGATGATACCGATGAATTCGGGCATTGTACAGCGGAAGAGGACGCTGAGGATGTTCGCCGGGTTTGTGATCAGATCGGCATTCCTTATTATACGGTAAACTTCGAGAAACAATATTTCGATAAAGTGTTTACTTATTTCCTCGAYGAATACAAGCGCGGCCGGACACCTAATCCGGATGTCATGTGCAACCGTGAGATTAAATTCGGCGATTTTCTCAAGAAAGCGAATGAGCTTGGCGCGGATTATCTCGCAACTGGCCACTATGCCAGAGTTGAACGAACACCAGACGGCGAGACTAAGCTTCTGCGTGGTGTTGACAGCAATAAAGACCAAACCTATTTCTTAAGCGCGTTGAATCAAAAGCAGCTTGAGAAAGCAATGTTCCCGATCGGGCATCTTCCGAAGCCGGAAGTTCGCCGAATTGCCGAGGAAGCTGGTCTTTATACAGCTAAGAAGAAAGACAGCACTGGTGTCTGCTTTATTGGCGAGCGTAATTTCAAGGAATTCCTCAGCAACTATTTGCCTGCACGTCCTGGTGATATGGTAGACATCCGGTCCGGTGAAGTGAAAGGCCGCCATGACGGCTTAATGTATTACACACTAGGCCAGCGTCAAGGACTTGGTATTGGCGGCTCCGGCAATGGCGAGCCATGGTTCGTAGCAGACAAGGATCTGGATCGTAATATTCTGTATGTCGTGCAAGGCGAGTCGCATCCAAGCATGTACTCGACCGGTCTTACAGCAAGTGGAATCAACTGGATTGCTCCTGGCAAGCCGGATGCAACCTTCCGCTGCACCGCGAAATTCCGTTACCGCCAGCCGGATCAGGGCGTTAGTGTTACTCTCCATGCTGATGGTACAGCTGATATCGTCTTCGACAAACCGCAAAAGGCGATTACGCCTGGTCAAGCTGTTGTTTTGTATGACGGAGAGCTATGTCTCGGCGGTGGTACGATTGATATCGTTCACAAGATTGATGAAGCAGCCTTTGAAGCTTTAGCGAAATAAGAATAATAAATCCCCTTGCGCCAAACGCAAGGGGATTTATTTATGTTTTATGCTGCCGACCAGCAGATATCGAGCCAATACCTGCCGTCCGGGTTTCTTTTCCATGTTCGGGCTGTACTTGCAAATTTATCATTTGTACGATAACACGGGAAATTCGCAGATGATCCGTCTCCTCAATAATGAAGACGTACCCTTCCCCATAATCAATCCGCTGCTGATTCTTTGGAGGAATCTCGATCTGCGAATAGATCCATCCGCCTATCGTATCGTAATTGTCGCTTTCAATATTAAGCCCGAAGTAGCTATTCACTTCCTCAATTAGCATCATGCCACTGATCGAATAAGTTGTCTCATCCCGCTTCTCAATCTCCGCACGTTCTTCATCAAACTCATCCTGGATCTCGCCTACAATCTCCTCCATAATATCTTCAAGCGTCACAAGACCGGATGTCCCTCCGTATTCGTCGATAAGGATAGCAATTTGTGCTTTTTTCTTCTGCATAAGTATAAGCAGATTACTGATCTGCATGGAATCTGGGACGGTTGTGATCGGACGAGTAATTTGCCGGATATCCGTCAGACTATGCATCGTATCCTTTAGTAAATCTTTTATATGAACGAAACCGATAATATTATCCTTATCATTATCACAAACCGGATATCTCGTATGCATTTCATTAAGCGCAATATCTTTATTCTCATCCAAGGTTAGATTCACATATAAACAGACCATCTCTGTACGGGGAATCATGATTTCACGGGCATTAGTCTCGGCAAATTCGAAAATATTATCAACCAACGTCAGCTCTGTATTATTGATCAGTCCATTCTTGTGGCTCTCTTTCATTAATATACGGATCTCCTGTTCCGTATGAGCCAAATGCTGCTCGGATGCCGGTTCAATGCCGAACCGCTTCAACAGCTGATTGGCAAGACCGTTTAATACCCATATGAAGGGATACATGAGTTTGCGGAACATAACGAGAGGCGCTGCTGTCAGCAAGGTAACCGCCTCCGCTTTACGGATAGCGATTGTTTTAGGGGCGAGTTCACCGAGGACGATATGGAGAATCGTGATAAAAACGAAGGCAATAACGAAGGAAATAGAATGGATCCATACCGGGCTGCCCCAACCAAGCGCATGAAACCAAGGTTCAATTAACCTTTTGACTGCAGGCTCGCCAATCCAGCCCAAACCAAGCGAGGCCAGAGTAATTCCCAGCTGGCATGCCGATAAATAAGCATCGAGATTGCCCGTCAGGTGTGAAGCAAGCTTCGCCCGCAGGTGGCCTTCTGCAGCCAGCGTTTCGATTCGAGTTCCTCGAACCTTCACCATGGCGAATTCCGCCGCAACAAACAGACCATTCATGAGCACCAAAAACAAAATAAGCGCCAGTTGCAGCATTAACGGAAGCGGATCACTCAATAATGTCCCCTGCCAGCCGTGCGATCTTGCCTTGCACAACGACAGGCGCACCTCCTTCGAAAAGGAAATTAACTTCTACTACAGGTTAATCCAAGCCGCTGCTTTAATTATTGTAATCTTAAGGCTGCGGTAATTCAGTCTATTCGGATTGAATGTCTCATTATGCAGAATTAATCAGATTAGAGCTTCTCATATTGTTCAAAAAGGCAAAGCCGCAAGCTGCAGACGATCTGTTATAATGACATCAATTAATCCAATAAATGAGGGTGATCTACATAATGAAACGAATTCTACTAATCTGTTTAGCTGCCCTATTCCTTCTGCCAAGCGTCGCTATGGCTCACTCGAGAATCAGTGAATCAACGCCTGCAAAGGATGCGACCGTTACAGCTTCTCCAACTGAAATTTCCATGACGTTTAACACGAATATTGAAAATTTGAGTAAGTTCAAGCTCATCAATGAGACTGGTGAGCAAGTAGCAACAGAAGATATTACAATCAACGAGGCAACAATGAGCAGCAGCATTGCCGAACCGTTAAAGAATGGCGCTTATACGGTTAAATGGACCATTATCGGTGCTGACGGCCATGCGGTTGATGGTGAATATGCTTTTACCGTTAATGCGCCTGAAACTCCTACACCAGAAGCAACATCTACGGCGACAGAATCGCCATCACCTGCCGCCAATGAGGCTACAGCACCTGACGAGAATGCATCAGCATCACCAACTGTATCGGAAGACCCCGCTCCTTCTGCAACGGCGGAAGATGATACAGCCAGCAAAAACAGCCAATCAAATACTGATATTTGGATTATTGCTGGAGTCGTTGTTGTTGCGGCCGTATTCTTCTTGATCCGGAGGCGCCGCAAATGAGTTATGTTAGCGAGGCTCTACTGTACGTATGCTTCGCCATTCTGACTGGAACGTTTATTTTACGAGTTATTCCTGAGCATAGACGTCCGCTTGTTCAAGTTCCATCCGGACTGCTGCTTGCTTGTACAATTGCCATTCCGATTCTGGAATTTGTTCCGATCCATCAATCTGCCGTATTGTTTGCCAAAGATGTGGAGATCCCTTATGGAGAAATGGTAAAAAATATCCTGCTTGAGCTAAACAATGGCAAAGCGTGGATCTGGTCGACAGTCGCATCGATTGGCCTTGCCTTTCTTCTTGGCCTTCGTTCCTTCCGTGACGATAAACATATGCCGAAGGTCGGCTTGTTCATTATGTTCCTTCTCATCTTATGGCTTGGCTATGCAAGCCACGCTTCATCGCTTTATGGCACAAAGGGCTGGCTTGTCCACTCTGCCCATTTCCTTGCTGTTACAGCATGGATTGGCGTATTATTGGCCGTAAGCTGGTTCTCGAAGGACAGCCGCAATTGGGATGCTTTCCTAGGCTGGTTCTCACCGCTCGCGATAGGCTGCATGCTTATTACTTTTATCGCAGGCATTATATTGATGAGTTTTACAACACCGCAGTATGTCAACTCCTGGATGCTGCCGTACGGACAGATGCTGCTGCTTAAACATGTGCTAATCGCACCACTGTTGTTATTTGCTTATACAAACGGCTTTGGTTACCGGAAAAAGCTTAATGAGGATAGCAGCTTTAATCCAAAGCCTTGGCTGAAAGCTGAAAGCATCATCGCCATGCTGCTGTTTATCGTTACGGGTGCATTAGGTCAGCAGACTCCTCCGCATAATGTGAAGGAAACGCTGCAATCGGTCTCTCCATCAAAGCTGTTTACGACCATCTACAATGGACATTTCAGTCCTGATTTGACGTTAAAGCTTTCGATCGGCCTGGACAGCATTCTTATGCTCGCTGCCGCTGTCATCATGATGGTGGGCCTCATTCGGATGTACAGGGATAACAAAGTGTATCCCGCATTCGCAATGGGACTGCTAACTTCGATATTTGGCTACTTTGCTCTTATGTTCAGTATTCAAGGATGAGAACTAAAGTGAAAATAAAAAAAGAAGCTCCTATCCCACAGTATTGGTGGTTTAGGAGCTTCTTTTTCCTTAGTGGAACTTATTACTTCGTAAGCTTGATTCCATAGATTTCAGCAAGCTGATCAAGCATCAGGTTAGCTGCTTTAATACCGCCGGCTGTATTCCAGATCGCATCATCCACACGGTAGACATGGCCTTCTTTCATCGCGCTTAGACCTTTCCAGATCGGATCATTTGTCCATTCTTGTTCTTGGGCTGAGCCTTTGCCGTCACCAGTATCATAAGTGAAGTAGAAGATACGGTCTGCATCAGCTTCTGGCAGGCGTTCCTTCGTAATTTCATCAGCAAATTGTTCTTTCGCATTCAGTGTCATCTCGTTACGAGTAAGTCCGATTTGGCCTGCGATAACACCCGAGAATGTATCCGTGTGATAAACCCGTGTTTTTCCGCCCATAAAGCGAACGAAGGATACCGTTTCTTTCAGCTTATCTCCGGCTTGTGCTTTAAAATCTTCAATACGTGCATCAAAATCAGCGATCAGCTTGTTGCCTTCTTCTGTTTTACCAAGTGCTTCGGCATACAGCTTGAAATTATCCTTCCATGCGCCGCGCAGTGTTTCTGCCTCGACCGTTGGCGCAATAGCCTTCAACTGCTCATAAATTTCTTCATGTCTCATTTTATTCGCGATAATAAGATCCGGCTGGAGGCCCGCAACCAGCTCCAGGTTCGGCTGGCCTTCTTCGCCAACAACCTCAACGCCTTCCATATCCGCTGCGATATGGTCATACCATGGATTACCTGTAAAGGATTTAACTGCGCCAACGGGTTTTACGCCAAGGGCAAGCACGGCTTCAGTCCCTTCATTTGTAAGTACAACTACACGCTGTGGTGTGCCTTTAATTTCGGTCTCGCCCATGGCATGCTTCACAACACGAGTTTCATTCGAAGCTGGTTGTTCTGCATTTGCACCAGACTTATTATTTGAAGCTTCAGAACCGGCATTATTATTAGAATTAGAGCCACAGCCTGCGGCGAGTATTGCAATAATAATCGTGCAGAGCGCCAGCCAGATTGTTTTCTTTCTAGTCTTAAACATAAGTGTAGTGCCTCCCATTGATAATATTTCTCACTTGCAACACTATAAAAGAAAACATTGCCAGAGTCAATGAAAATTTTGAGAACGATTATCATATTCATTGACATGACCTGACCACTCTATTAAACTTCACTAGGTACATATTAATCGTTTGCCGTTATCCGTGAAAAAGGAGTTTGCATACAGCTTATGAGATTAACAGGTTTATTCTTATCCCTTCTGCTGCTTGGAGCAGCCATTATTTGCAGTATCGCATTCGGTGTCACTGATATTCCGATTGCAACTGTATTCGACTCCCTCTTCCATTATCAATCTTCTATACAAGAACAGTTGATCATTCATACGGCAAGAGTTCCTCGTGCTCTTATTGCAGCGGCTGCTGGTGCCAGTCTCGCCGTTGCTGGTGCTCTCATGCAGGTCGTTACTCGCAATCCGATCGCTTCTCCTAGCGTATTTGGCGTCAACTCAGGAGCATCGTTTATGGTTGTTGTTGCCTCCGGCTGGCTGGGGATAAACGCTATGCAGCCGCTCACCCTTATGGCCTTGCTTGGTGCAGCGATCAGCGGTGCCATCGTCTTTGTTCTTGGCAGTATGGGACGTGACGGCATGACACCAATTAAAATCACACTAGCCGGCGCTTCCATTGCTGCTTTTTTTGCTTCTTTAACGCAAGGCTTTATGCTCTCCAGCGGCAAAATGTTCGACCAGGTGCTTGTCTGGCTTGTTGGCTCTGTCGCAGGACGTGACATGCATATGCTGGTTAGTGTATTGCCATACATGGCAGTGGGAATTGTCATCGCAATGGTGCTCTCCCGTCACCTGAATGTGCTTGGAATGGGAGATGATATTGCCCAAACATTAGGTCAACGTACGGCTTATGTAAAATGGATGGCTTCTATTGCCGTTATTCTGCTCGCTGGAGCATCGGTCGCCGTTGCTGGCCCGATTGCTTTCATAGGTATCATTATCCCTCATATTGTCCGTTATTTCGTTGGCGCGGATTATCGCTGGATCATTCCATATAGCGCTGTGCTTGGAGGCGTATTGCTTGTAGCCGCAGATATCGGTTCCCGTTACATTGCCATGCCTAGAGAGGTTCCAGTCGGGGTTATGACAGCCGTTATCGGAGTACCTTTCTTCGTCTATATCGCTCGGAAAGGAAGACAGACAACATGAGCAAATATAAAACTTTCCGATGGGATAAGCCTAAGCTGTCCTATCTTCTGGAACATAAAGCCTTATGGACTGCTCTTATCTTGTTCTTGCTTTGTATAGCAGCTGCTATTCTTAGCACGGGGATCGGCAGCCAGTTCATCGCTCCAATTGATGTCATTAAATCAATCATTGGCAAAGGAAGTGCTATGCATGATGTCATCGTGTTAAAGCTGCGTCTTCCACGTATTGTAATTGCCTTGCTCGTTGGTGCTGCCCTAGCCTCAGCAGGTGCCGTCCTTCAAGGTCTGATCCGTAACCCCCTGGCCTCTCCGGATGTGACGGGAATTACAGAAGGTGCTTCTCTTGGCACCGTGCTGTTTCTCTTTTTCTTAGGCGGTCATGTCTCCGTCCATTGGATGCCTGTTGCTGCTATTCTTGGCGCCTATGCCGTTACGGTTATTCTTTATTTATTATCTTGGAAAAAAGGCGCTTCCCCATTAAGGATGGTGCTCATCGGTACCGGATTATCCGCTGCCTTTAAATCCATCTCTTATATGTTTATTATTGCCAGCCCTTATTTTCTGGCGAACCGGGCGATGACCTTTATGACGGGAAGCATCTACGGCTCCTCTTGGGAAAAGGATGTATACACCCTACTCCCTTGGCTGATCGTATTGCTCCCTGCAACCTGGCTGATGGCCCGTCATGTAAATGTACAGGCGCTTGGCGACGACGTCGCTGGAAGCGCTGGGGCGAATGTTCAGAAGCACCGGCTTATTTTACTCCTTCTAAGCGTATCTCTTGCTGGAGCGGCCATCGCTATTGGCGGTGCGATTGCATTCATAGGGCTTATGGCTCCGCATATGGCGCGTAAGCTAGTCGGCTCTTCCTTTGGCGGTTTACTGCCGGTCAGTGCACTACTTGGTGCCATTATCTTGCTCGTATCCGATTTGGTGGCGCGGACCGTATTTGCTCCGCTTGATATTCCGGCTGGCGTATTCACCGCGGCCATTGGTGCACCATTCTTTCTATACATGTTATACCGCCATCGCAACCAATAATGAAGCTGGAGGAAGACAACCATGAGCATTCTTGAAGCGAAAGGGATCGCCCTTTCTTATGGTGGAGCGTACATCTTTGAACATTTAAATATAGCAATTCCCGATGGGAAAATAACCGTCCTGATTGGAAGTAATGGATGCGGCAAGTCGACACTGCTTCGCGCTTTATCCAAATTACTTAAGCCAACCAATGGCGAAGTGACCCTAAACGGTAAAGACTTGTCAGCGATCCCTGCCAAAGCGGCTGCTAAGCAGTTATCCCTGCTACCGCAAGGCCCTATCGCGCCGGAAGGCTTAACCGTACTCCAGCTCGTCAAGCAGGGACGTTATCCTTATCAAAGCTGGCTGCAGCAATGGTCGAAGGAAGATGAAGCAGCCGTGCAATCCGCCTTGCGTGCAACAGGGATTGAAGAGCTTGCAGAACGCTCTGTCTCCTCCCTGTCAGGCGGCCAGCGCCAGCGGGCGTGGATCGCGATGACACTCGCGCAGCAGACGGGCATTATTTTACTCGACGAGCCAACGACCTACTTGGACCTTACGCATCAGATCGAGGTGCTGGACCTCCTGCAAGAGATGAATGAGCAGGAAGGTCGGACAATTGTCATGGTTCTGCATGATATCAACTTGGCCTGCCGTTATGCCGATCATATTGCAGCCGTAAAAAATGGTGCTATCTACGCGCAAGGCGCGCCTTCGGATATTGTAGATGCTTCGATGATTGAAGAAGTGTTCCATTTGAAATGTGATGTAATCAAGGATCCATTGTACGGGACGCCTATGATTGTGCCCCATGGGCGGAAGAAAAAAAGTGAAGTAGCGACGGGTAGGAAGTGAATTGCTATGCCATGGACAGGTATATCTCCTTACAGCCGCTGTTGTTCTCCCGTTTCTTGATCTCACATTTGAAATGTGGAAAAGGGAGAACAAAGGCGGGCGCTTCGCTCTTCAAGGAGACATACCTTTACCCTGCGCACTATTCACTTATGAAAAAAGAAAAGAAAAGAATAAGACAACACAAGAAAAAGGACTTCCATCGTGAAGTCCTTTTTCTCGTTCCATATTTTTTCTAGCAATTAAGGGTTGATGTGCATGTTGTTTTCATGAATAATGAAGATTGGACTATTTTGAAGATACAAAATATGTAAATCATAATAGCAATCTATCTCTGAAAAGGACTGTCGAAATGAATTCTCGAAGGCAAATTATATTTTTGACTACTTCTTTTATAATAATAGCCATATTAACATGCGCGAAGCTTGCTTTATCTTATTATTCAACGGAAAAGGCAACTCAAACTACATTAGCTAAGCAGTATATTACGATTGCGCACACGATCGCTAAAGGATTAGATACGGATTCGTATGAGAAGTTTCTGGAGACGAAACAACATGATTCCAATTACGAACAAATAAATAAGTATCTCGAACGATACCGCAAACGGATCAACGCTTTATATGTCTATACGTTGTTATTAGATGACAGCGATGTGGCTAAAGTAATGGCGTCAGCAACTCCAGAGAATACAGGTTCGTTTACTATTGGATTACCTTGTACTGTGCCTCCCAAACAAGTACAGCAGGCCAAAGATGGACGTGTCTATTATACAGACATTATAAAAGACGCGTCTCATGGGGTATATCTATCGGTTGGAGTTCCGCTCTACAATGAATCAGGCAAACAGCTTGGCGTTCTGGCCATTGATATTGATGCCAGCCAGTTGGAATCCATCAGTGAAGAGGTTATAAACAGCAACAAGATTATATTCACAATAGATATCTTATTTGCTGTCTTACTGCTGCTCGTCTTCTTCACTTTAAGAAAATGGCATAGAAACAGCGTGAAACAGGAACTGCATGAATCGGAATTGATGTATATGTCCGAGATGAGTAAGGTGATGAGCTCCATCAAGTCGAGTCGGCATGATCTGATGAATCATTTCCAAGTGCTTCACGGCTTGTTAACGCTGAAGAAATACGACAGAGCAGCAGATTATCTCAAGCAATTGGCAGCAGAATCTAGAGCCCTGGAGTTATCCCTCAGGATTAACAATCCGGTAGTCCTGATTCTGTTCCAGAGTAAGTGGGAGCTTGCGCAATCCAAAGGCATCGAGCTTCATTTCGATACCGAACCCGAAGAATACAGCCGAATTGAGTCAATGGATCTGGTGAAAATTTTGTCCAACCTGTTGGATAACGCGATAGAAGCAACTGAAGCCTATCCAGGTGAACGAGCTAGGAAGATCCATATTACGGCCAAGACGACAGGCTCGCAATATGTATTTACCGTGAACAATCCCGCTGTGCTGACGTCGAAGCAGCAAAAATGTCTGTTCTACAAAGACGGATATACGTCCAAAGAAAATCCGGATGCACTCCGCGGACATGGCCTCATGATTATTAGAAGAACCGTTAATAAGTATCATGGGGAAATTCAATTTAAGTACGAGAATGAAGAGATAAGTATTCAAATTACGCTCTAAGACAACAAAGAGGACCTCCCAATAAGCGGAGGTCCTCTTTGTTGTTATTTCTGACGCTTCCGAAGCTCCTGGTTCTGGCGGATCTTGCCCTCCATCCCCTGCTCGGTCGCTTTGTAAATGGTTATGCCCTCTACGGTGTCCGGCAAATACTGCTGCTTCACGTAATGGCCCGGATAATCATGCGGGTACTTGTACCCTTCATGACCAAGCTGCTGAGCGCCTTTGTAATGCGTATCACGCAGATGAAGTGGTACCTCTGCATTGCCGGCTCCTTCAATGGCCGCCATCGCTTTGCCGATTGCTATCGCTGCCGCATTAGATTTTGGACTTTCGACGGCAAACAAAATGGCCTGAGTGATATTATATTTGGCCTCTGGCCAACCAATCTTATGATAAGCATCCATCGCCGTCACCGCCTGCACCATCGCCTGCGGATTAGCAAGGCCGATATCTTCGCTGCAAGCCACAATAAGCCTGCGCAGGAAGGTCATCGGATCCATTCCTAGCTTCTCTACCGCATACAAGAACCAGAACAAAGCAGCGTCGCTTGAGCCACGTATGCTCTTATGGTAAGCGGACAGAACATCATATTGCGTGGACATGTCCGCACGGACGGTTGGTTTCCTGATCGATTCCTGTGCGACCTCCATCGTAATCCGGACTGAACCATCCGGCTCAGAAGGTGTCGTGACAGCTGCAAGCTCAAGCGCATTTAGTGCACGACGGATGTCACCGCCTGCCATAGAAGCAATATGTTCAAGCGCCTCTTCCTCCGCATGCAGCATCATAAAGCCTAGGCCGCGGTTCTTGTCTGTAAGCGCCCGCTTCATGGCCTCTAAAGCATGCTTTTCATTCAGAGGTTCCAGTTGGAACAAGGTAGAACGAGACAGCAGCGCTCCATTCACATGATGGAACGGATTTTCCGTTGTTGCTCCAATAAAAATAATAATGCCCTGCTCTACCGCCGGCAGAAGGGCGTCCTGCCTGGAAGTGTTAAATCGATGAACCTCATCGAGAAATAGAATCGTTTTTTTTCCATACATCAACTTATTCGTCTTGGCTGACTCAATAACTTCACGTACATCTTTTACCGAGGCGTCTACCGCGTTCAGCTTTACGAACTCTCCTGCCGTACGCTTCGAGATGATATTCGCAAGCGTCGTCTTCCCGCAGCCTGGAGGGCCGTACAGCAAGATCGACGATACTTGGTCTCCCTCAATCGCTCTTCTCAGCAGCTTCCCCGCTCCAACAATATGCTCTTGCCCAATATAGTCATCCAGCGTCTCTGGCCGCATCCGGTCGGCAAGCAATCTTGCCCGCGGCGTCTCCGCTTCTTGATAAGAAAATAAGTCCATCCGTCGTCACAACCTTTTTAACCACATTACTACGATGATAGCACACTCGCACATACGTTCGCCACCATTCACAAATGGGACTGTTGCCATATTAACAATAAAAAATTTAGTTATTTCGCACGTATTACTATAATAATTTACCAATAAACTGCCGATATAAAGTGCTAGGAATATTTTTCCTTTGTAATACCGTATATAACGAATTACAAGCATGAGAGGGAACTTATAAATATATATAAAACATTAGACAGAGAAAGGGATAAGGAGAGTTGTATTTTGTTCAAATCTGTGAAGAGCGAGTGGGAATTAGCGATGTTCAACAGCATTTGGGTATCTGTATGGGAAGAGAAAGGCTATGAACTCGAGTACACCAACCAGGTAGTCGAAAGATTTCTTGCTGTGTCCGATGATGGAAAATATGTCGGAACATCAGAGATCAAGCCATACCTGCTCGGACATAACGAGATCGAATCGGTCGCTCCTTTCCGTCATCATCCTAAAATTATCGACGATCCTACCCGCGTAGCGGAAATCGATAAAATCGCTATTTTACAACATTTTCGGGGACAACAGCCAATCTCGGATTTATTATCGTCAGCCGTTTATTGTGCCGAGAAGTATAATTTCCGTTATTTTATCTCACTCTTGGAGCCTGTCTTTTACCGTGCCCTTCGAATTACGTTCCATATTCCGATGGAGAAGGTAGGCGGCAAGCAATTTTACAAAGGGGATGATGTTATTCCTGTCCTGTTCGATATGGAGCACATCTACCAAAATAAAAAGCAATACGATTGGCTGACCTATCAAAACAGCTCTGATAACAGAGCCATGCCTGCATTATAAAACCAATTAGTAAAGGTTGAGATCAAGCATATGACCAGAGATCAGATCGTGCTCGACAAAAGGAATCGATTATTTGTAAAAATTTTATGGGGACTGCTAGCGCTTGGTCTACTCGCCGATCTAGGAGCAGGACTTGGCACTGACATGATATTGCTACTTGCCGTCGTGGGTTTAATCAGCTGCGGCCTCGCTACCATCATGACCTACAAACGGATTTTGGTTGAATACATTATGTATGTCGTACCCATCATTCTAACGGCATTAACCGTGCTGCTGATTGTATCCGATCCACATCCGATTATAAGTACCTATTTCCTTGTCTACGTAAATATTGCTGTCATGACCTTATACGCTGACTATAAGCCTATCATCTTTACCGGTGTGCTGAGTATGGGTGTCAGCACTTATATTTTCCTGGATCCTGATCTCCAGAAGCAGCTTTTCCCGGATGATTCCTTGTTGTATTTGTTCTTATACTTGATCTTTGCTACTGTCGCTCTCTCTTTCTCCGCCAAATTCAGCCAAAGCCTGCAGGCAAATGTTACGGCCGAACGACGTGATGCTCTCGAATCTAAGGAGCTGACAGATAAGGTTGTTGAGAAGCTGAAGTCAATGATACTCATTCTTGGTGAATTCAGCAGCGAGCAAAAAGGTACGGTTGAATCAACCAGCCAGATCTCGCGTGAAGTCACAACTACCTTCGCTGAAATGTCTGCTTCCATAGAGAAACAAACCAGTATGGTTCTTAACGTGAGTGACTCCGCTCATACGATTGAAACAGCCGTTTCCCAGCTTCGTGAAGGTTCCACACAATTGCAGCAATACTCTGCCGATACGGCTCTGCTGACCGTGGAAGGCAATGATCTGATTCAAACTTTAACGACAGATGTACATAGTGTTCAAGCGATTATTTCGCAAACCGTAGCTTTAATGGAGCAATTAATCGATCAAAATGAGAAAGTAAGCTCGATTGTAGGCTCCATTCGGGAAATTTCCGAGCAGACAAATCTCCTATCCCTCAATGCAGCGATTGAAGCAGCAAGAGCCGGAGAGCATGGCCGCGGCTTCGCAGTTGTAGCCGGCGAAGTCCGCAAGCTCGCAGATAACGCAAGCCTTGCAGCAGGCGAGATTACGAGCATCCTTGGTACCATCCATACTTCTATCTCAGCTGTAAGCGAGCAGGTCCATCTGGGTCAGAAAGCTGTAGATACAAGCTATCAGGCTTCACAAAAGGTTGAAAGTATCATTAAGCGAATTAACGGCAATACCGAGCAAGTGAAGCAGCAATCCGATACGGTCGGCGACTCTTCCAAGCAGCTGTATGAGCAATACTCTTCCATCTCGGATGAAATGACTGGAATGGCTGCTATTACCGAGCAGAACATGGCCTCCGTCGAAGAGGTATGTGCCAGCATGGAAAATCAGGACGTCAAGATCAGCCATCTCGTCGAAGGTTACGCCCAGATCGATGTACTCATCTCTGAGCTCAAAGATCTCGTCGAGCCTAAACAGACGGCCAAATAGTCATCTAATTTCATTTAAAAACCCGCAAGTGACATCTTATGTCCGCTTGCGGGTTTTTCCATTTAACAAGGCTAATATAGAAGACCCCTCCATTAATGACTTCACATAACAATCTAACAAAAAAATGCAAAATTTTGATATAATGATTCAACATCAAAGTTGTGGGTAAGCGAGGTATTCACATGAGTTTATTTAAACTGGATTTCTTGAAGAAAAATAAAAATCAAGCACCGCTCATCTCCGATTTGTTTAACACATCCTTATTTGATCATCAGTCAGACATTTTCCTGTTGTTCGATCGTAATGGACGGCTGATTGAGGCTAACCAGGCATTCACCAATACATTAGGTTACTCCCTTGACGAGTTCAAGCCATTAACCTATGCTTCCCTTTTACCTGACAACCAATGGCAAAGAGCGAGAGAACATTTTTATAAATTATTAAATGGTGAAATTCAAATCTTTGAAATCAGTGTTCTTCATAAATCAGGCGGCCAATTCATTGAATTAACCGTGACCGCTCTTCCAAGAAGGAATAACGATACAAATGACGGATTTTATGCCATTGCAAAGGACCTCTCGGACATCAAGCTAATCGAGCAGCGTTATATATCGTTGTTAAAAAATATGTTCAGCGCAGCATTTATTATTGATTTGCAGGGCAACATCCTCGATGTGAATGAAGCGGCTGTCACAATGACTGGCTATGAGAAGCACGAACATATCCACTTTAGTCAGTTTATTAAGCCCGATGAGCTCGATCAAGCAACTATCTATAATCAAAGAGTCCTTGCAGGGGAAACCCTTTCTTTCCCTATCGCTATTGTACATAAAAACGGTCAAAGCATTGATGTGATGACTACCTTATTCCCGATCTTTCTTCATGAGAAAATCACGGGCATCATTGGAATAAGCCATGGCATATCCGACGAGACAAGAAACAGGCGATTACTTCATATTAACCAACAAAGATATAAATCGCTTTTTGAACAAAACCCTGATGTGATCTCCTACTTTGATTTGAATGGGAATTTTATCGATTGCAATTCGGCACTGGAGAAAATATTAGGTTATACCCGGGATGAACTAGTGGAATCGCATTATGAGCAGCTCATTTCCAATCAGGATCTGGATAAAGCCCATTATCATTTCAATCAAACCGTGCTAGGCGAAGTTCAAAACTATGAACTCATTAGTCAGCATAAGCTTGGCCATTTCGTCTATTTGAGTATCACAAAACTCCCGATTATGATTGATAACCTTACGATTGGTATCTATTCCATTGCAAAGGATATAACCACAAAAAAACAAGCTGAACATGCCTTAGTTGAAGCGGAATCGAAATACCGTAGTCTGGTGGAGAAATCAATTGTAGGCGTATATATCATTCAGAATAACCTCATTGCCTATGCTAATCCTCATCTTATTGATTTGCTGGGGTACAATGAGGCTATTATCGGAATGGATGTTCTGAGCGTCATTTATCCTGAAGACAAAGAAATTGTTAAACAAAATATAAAAAAAATAATAAACGAAAATGAGGCCATTCATCATTTTATGCGGTTAGTGAAGATGGATGGAGAAGTTATCGACGTTGAGCTGTACTCCAATCCCATTTTCTATCAAGGCACGTCTGCCATAATAGGTACATTACTTGATGTAACCGAGAGAAAAAAAGCGGAAGAAATGAATGCTTTTCTAGCCTATCACGATGCTTTAACCCGGCTCCCTAATCGAAGAAAGTTTGAAGAGATGCTTAAAGAAACGCTGCAATCATCCAAGTCCGCACAGTCAAAATTCGCTGTCATGTATCTGGATATGGACCGATTTAAATACATAAATGATTCTTTAGGTCATGTTGTTGGGGATCAGCTGTTAGTTGCTATCTCCCATCGTTTACAGCAGCAGGTCAGAGACAATGATATCGTCGCCAGAATGGGCGGTGACGAGTTCACCATCATCCTCCCTCATATTGAGGATAACAACAATGCGATAGAGGTTGCAAAACGGATCATTGAAGCCATGAAGGAACCACTAAAGATCGATGAGTATGAGCTCTACATTACAACTAGTATCGGGATCGGTGTATACCCTAACGATGGGGGTGATAGTCTGACCCTGATGAAAAATGCGGATTCTGCGCTTTATCGCGCTAAAGATTTGGGCAAAAACAACGTTCAGATCTTTACATCATCGATGAATATACAGACATACAAAATCTTCACCTTAGAGAGGGATCTCCGAAAGGCAATACAGCGTAATGAATTAGAGCTCTACTATCAGCCCAAGGTAAATGTGTATACTGGGGAGATTGTTGGTGCTGAGGCCTTGATCAGGTGGAATCATCCCGAATGGGGGATGATCTCTCCTAATGAATTTATTCCTTTATCAGAGGAAACAGGATTAAGTGCGGCACTTAGCAGCTGGGTGAAGCTAACGGCATGCCGGCAAAATAAAGAGTGGCAGCAAGCCGGTCTACCGGCTATTCCGATCTCGATTAATGTAACAGCCAAACGCTTTTTATTTATGGATATGGCCGATTCCATTCAACTTGTTCTTCGTGAAACTGGTCTGGATCCTCAATATTTAGAGGTGGAAATAACGGAAAGTTCCCTTCTGGAGAACGAAGATGCGGTTATGACAACACTGGATGCTCTTAATAAACTAGGTGTAAAAATCTCTCTTGATGATTTTGGCACTGGTTATTCTTCTCTCTCTTATTTAAAAAGGTTCAGACAAAAAATTAACACGCTGAAAATCGATAAGTCCTTCATTCACGACATGCATCCAGGAAATGATGACAACGCCATTATCCATATGATCATTCAGTTAGCCCAGCATATGAATATGTCGGTTATTGCGGAAGGTGTTGAAACGGAGGAACAGTTATATCTTCTTAAACAATTACAATGTGATGTTGTACAAGGTTACTTATTTAGTAAACCTGTCCAAGCGGTAGAGTTTGCTGAAATTTTAAAGCAAGGTTATATACCCATCTTAAATGATGTAGCTGCAGCTTTTGAAAATAGACGACAATATTATAGAGTGAGTTTTCATTACCCTCTAAGCGCATTAATGACCGTAATCGAGATAAACGGAAAAAGTATTGAGCTTGGAAAAACGGAAATCGTCATAGAGAATATAGGCGCCGGAGGATTAAGATTCCTATCTTCCATCCAGCTTGCCGTACATCCTGGCATACTCTTAGAACTCGAGACACAGATCATACATAAAACCATTCGATTGTACGGTAAAGTCGTTTGGTTAAAGGAACTAGAATCCGGTATTTTTCAGTACGGCGTCGAGTTCCAGATCAACGAGCATGAAAGATCATCCTTAACTCGGACCCTTCACGAATTATCCACCCAGCTAAAAAAAGACCATCTTGTCCCCGGCTGCAACTTCATAAAAGAAGATAGCATTCATTATTTAAAAACTTTTTCCGTCCACCGCCACTCTCACTAAACAGCAAACCGCAAGCGCCATATCCGCTTGCGGTTTTTTCTGTCCCCCCACGAAGGATCTTTGGGCTTTGCCCTGATTTGGGATTAGGTATGGGGCTAAGGATTGGAAGGAAAGTATCGTCTGGAGGAGCGACAGCGTCTGCCTTTGGAATCGTGAATTCACATTAGAACATTATTCAAAAAATCACGATTCCAACAGCAGCCGTAAGAGGATACTTTCCTGTAATGACGTCATCCTATACAAAACAAAAAAGGCCGCCCCAAAGACGGCCCTCTCTTACACTACAATATCATGCGACGCCAAAAGATCCTTCACCACAACACTCACCATAATCAGTCCCGCCACAGGCGGAACAAAGGCATTACTGGCTGGCGGTTGCTGCGCTTTGCGGATCTCCGGAGCATTCTCCGGCACAATGCGCTGTGTAACGTCCTCACGTGGCTTGTTAGGCAGTTCGGACGAGAAGACAACCTTCACGCCCTTCTTGATGCCCTCCTTGCGCAGCTTCGTGCGTACGACGCGTGCGATCGGGTCCGTATGCGTCTTCGAGATGTCCACAACGGCGAACTTCGTTGGATCCATTTTGTTCGCTGCACCCATGCTGGAGATAATCGGAATCTTCCGCTCCAGGCATTGCTTAATCAAATGGATTTTGTAGGAAATCGTATCCGATGCATCCACAACATAATCAAGTGGATAAGCAAACAGCTGCTCATACGTCTCTTCTGTATAAAACATCCGCAGCGAGATGACATCGCAATCCGGATTAATCAGTTTAATCCGGTCGCGCATCAGATCTGCTTTTGGTTGTCCAACAGTAGTGATGAGCGCATGAATCTGACGGTTTACATTCGTAATATCTACAACATCCTTATCAATGAGGATGATGCGTCCTACGCCGGTACGGGCAAGCGCCTCAGCCGCGATGGAGCCTACGCCGCCAATGCCAAGCACGGCGACGGTACTCCCTTTCATCGCTTTAAGCCCTTCCGGGCCGATCGCAAGCTCTGTACGAGAAAATTGATGCAGCATAGTCAATTGCCGCCTCCCTAATTAAGCTTGCTTGTTACCAGCAGCAGCTGCTTCTGGTTTCGGCTTCAGCACAGTACGGATATGAAGCTGCTCAAGCTGCGACAGCTCGACTGTAGATGGTGCATCGCACAACAGGTCGGTTGCACTTGCTGTTTTCGGGAATGCAATCGTCTCACGCAGGTTCGTACGGCCTGTCAGCAGCATCACGAGACGGTCAAAGCCAAATGCTACACCACCATGTGGAGGCGTACCATAGTCAAATGCATCCAGCAGGAAGCCAAACTTCTCATGTGCTTCTTCCATCGAGAAGCCAAGAGCTTTGAACATTTTCTCTTGTACATCACGTTTGTAGATACGCATCGAACCGCCGCCTACTTCGTAGCCGTTCAGAACGATATCGTATGCTTGTGCACGGATTTGGCCTGGATCTGTATCGAACAGGTGCAAGTCTTCGTCTTTCGGACGTGTAAACGGATGATGCACCGCTACATAACGTTTCGCTTCTTCGTCCCACTCCAACATAGGGAAGTCAACTACCCATACGAATTTGAACTTGGAATCATCAATCAGACCAAGCTCACGGCCAACTTTCAGACGAAGGTTGCCAAGTACGTCTGCAACCACTTTGCTTTTATCAGCGGAGAATGTGAGCAAATCGCCTTCTTCAACGTTCAGGCGCTCTGTCAAAGCTGCAATTTCTTCAGGCTTCAAGAATTTAACGATTGGACCTTTCCACTCGCCTTCTTTAACCGTGATCCAAGCCAGACCTTTACCGCCATAACGAGCAGCAAACGGCTGCAGATCGTCAAGCTCTTTACGGCTCCAATGGCCGCAGCCTTTTGCATTGAACGCCTTCACGACGCCGCCGCCAGCTGCAACACTTGCGAACACTTTAACATCGCTTGATGCAACGATATCCGTAATATCCTCAATTTCCATACCGAAACGAAGATCCGGTTTGTCAGAACCGTATTTGTTCATTGCATCAGCATAAGTGATACGTTGGATCGGAAGCTCGATTTCTACGTTGATCGTTTCACGGAACAGACGAACAATAAGCTGCTCCAGCATGCCGAGCAATTGATCCTGTGTCAAGAACGAAGTCTCGATGTCGACTTGCGTGAATTCCGGTTGACGGTCTGCACGAAGGTCTTCGTCACGGAAGCAGCGAGCGATTTGGTAGTAACGCTCGATACCGCCGACCATCAGCAATTGCTTGAAGATTTGCGGCGATTGCGGCAATGCGAAGAACTCACCTTCGTGAACACGGCTTGGTACCAGGTAATCACGAGCGCCTTCCGGCGTGCTTTTCGTCAAGATTGGTGTTTCAACATCGATGAAGCCTTCGCCGTCAAGGAAGTCGCGGAATATTTTCGCTGCTTTCGAACGGAGCAAGAGCGTTTTTTGCATTTCTGGACGACGCAGGTCAAGGTAACGGTATTTCAGACGAAGCGATTCGTCTACTTCAACGCCGTCTTCGATTGGGAATGGAGGCGTCTTAGCTGCGTTCATGACTTCGATTTCCGTCACACGGATTTCGATTTCGCCTGTTGCCAGGTTTTTGTTAACTGTTTCAGCATCACGCTCTACAACTGTCCCTTTAACAGCAAGAACGTACTCGTTACGAGCGCGGTCAGCAATCGCAAGCGCTTCGCCGGAGAAGTCAGGGTTAAATACCGTTTGAACAATACCTGTACGGTCACGAAGGTCGATGAACAGTACACCGCCAAGGTCACGACGACGTTGTACCCAGCCGTTCAGTGTTACTTCTTCGCCAATGTTGGCTTTTGTTAATGTACCGCATTGATGAGTTTTCAGCATCATAATGGATGTAACTCCCCTTTTATAATTAGATAGATTTCAATTCGGAGGCTAGGCTTGTAAGTGCTACAAAGCGCTGCTCCCCTGTTGCCATTTCCTTCAGTGCAATTTCACCGCGAGTGAGCTCATCATCGCCGAGAATAGCCGTGAAGCGTGCTTGCAAACGATCAGCCGATTTCATCTGAGCTTTCATCTTACGGCCCAAGTAATCACGTTCCGCACGGATACCGGAAGAACGAAGCTCGTAGACGAGTCTTGTCACTTCCCGCTCAGCTGCTTCACCCAAAGCCACTACATACACATCAACCTGGTGTGCGTTAGCAAGCTCCGTTTGTTGATGTTCGAGCAGCATAATCGTCCGCTCCAGACCAAGACCTAGACCAACGCCCGGCTGATCCGGTCCGCCGATTTCGGCTACAAGGCCGTTATACCGGCCGCCGCCGCCGATTGTATCAATCGCGCCAATCCCTTCCGCTTTGTATTCGAAAGCGGTATGGGTGTAATAATCCAAGCCACGAACAAGTCTTGGATTTATGGAGAATGGAATGCCCATATCAGACAAATAGGTTTTTACTTTGTCAAAGTGGGTATTACATTCCTCATCCAAGCTGTCCAGAATCGAAGGCGCACCTTCGAAGTGTGCTTGGTCTACCTTGCAATCGAGTACACGAAGTGGATTACGCTCCATACGGGACTGACAGTCCTTACAGAGCAGCTCACGCTTAGGCGTAAGGAAAGCAAGCAGCTTCTCACGGAAGGCTGCACGCACTTCCGGTGTACCAACCGAGTTAATCTCGACGCGCACACCTTTCAGCCCAACCTCTGTGTAGAAGGTGTAGCCGAGTGCAATCACTTCAGCATCAATTGCGGGATCGACAGAACCAAGCGCTTCAATCCCAAATTGATGGAACTGACGGTAACGGCCTGCTTGCTGACGCTCATAACGGAACATGGGTCCGATATAATACAGCTTAGATACGTCCGGCTCGCCGTACAACTTGTTCTCTACATAAGAGCGGACAACACCAGCTGTACCTTCTGGACGCAGCGTAACGCTGCGATTACCGCGGTCTGTGAAGGTGTACATTTCTTTCTCTACGATATCCGTCGTCTCGCCAACGCCCCGTTGAAACAGCTCTGTTGATTCAAAGATCGGCGTTCTAATTTCACGGAAATTAAAGCGTCGGCAAATATCACGCGCTTTCTGCTCCGCATACTGCCAGCGTTCGACTGCTCCAGGCAATATATCTTGTGTGCCCGGTGGTTTCTGAAAAGCCATTGTAACCCCTCCTTAAAAGAATTATCGCGTCTTTTGGCGATAATTCTTACTTCGTAAGCATAAAGCTTAAAAGAATTATCGCGTCTTTTGGCGGTAATTCTTACTTCGTAAGCATAAACCTTAACCGTACTAACCAACCTAGATAAAACAAAAAAACTCCCGCCCCTAACGACATGCCGTTAAAGGCTAATCGTTAGGGACGAGAGTTGTTGATCTCCCGTGGTGCCACCCATATTCCGGACATACTGTCCGCTCATTAACGGTTAACGCCCGTTACACGCAGGTCGGCTAGTCGCAATGATTAATCGCAATGAATAATCATCGGTTCACCGTCTGTTCTCCGGAAGGTCTGTTCATCCTGTCACCATAAAGACGCTTGCAGCCTTGGCGTCTCTCTCTGGGTACGTGTACGGGATTACTGTATTCCATCAACGAATCAAAATTTGTATACTGAGTTTTAATTTTATATGTGACGACAAGGAAAGTCAATAGTCAATAGTCGATCTCATTTCTCTAGTATAGTCTATTTGGACAAAAAAAAACCTGCAGCCATCGTCGCAGGTCCATAAATTATATTTTAAAAAGGGGGTCGAGATTTATTATAGGATAGCGATGTTAAAAAACCGTTATAATCTGATTACAGTAATATTACAAAATAGAAAGCGGTTCATTTGCGAACATTCCCGAAAATTGTGTAACTTGTAGTGTTAGATTAAAAGCTAGCTTCCCACGGAAATAAAAAAAGCTATACAGGATTCTTCCTGTATAGCTTCAATTACCATTACTTTTCAAAAAGAATAGGCGGTATCTTTAAGGAAGCATTTGCTCTGTGAGGAGACAATGTGCGGAGTAAAAGGTTTGAGCTGGAGAAACAAAGCAAATGCTTCCGAAGCAGCTTTCTTTCAGAAAGCTCTAGTATTCGCCTTTGTTCCCGGATTTCAACCGCTTTAGCCAGTTGTAATCAAGAAATCTGGAACAACAGCGATCGGAGGTCCAAACCTTTTACAAAGCACATAGTATCTCCGAGCATCGCATGACTTACGAGATAGCCTTTTCTTCACTCCCTACATACGTCCGCCAGGCTCACGCCGGTTCGAAGGGAAGGCGAGGAATTCCTCTGCCGTTTCCACCTGCTCTTCCAGTCTGGACATCAGGAGCGCTTCACGGCGGTCCGTATGGAGGAGCCTTCTTGAGGATCGCTCCATACCTTGTTCTTTGCGGGATTGATGCATGACTTAGCTCCTTCTAACAACTGATACTCGAGATCGCTTTAAGCCAAGCGACCTGCTCATATCTATTGTTGCCAGCCATCACCAATATAACCCGCTGTTTATTGTTTACTGTCAAGAATAAGTGTTACAGGCCCTGAATTCACAAGAGCCACATCCATCATAGCTCCGAAACGGCCAGTCTCAACGACAAGACCTGCGCTGCGAAGCAGTTCGTTAAACCTGTCATACAACGGCTCAGCTTGCTCAGGACGTGCTGCTGCCATAAAGTTCGGACGTCTGCCCTTCCGGCTGTCACCGTATAAAGTAAACTGCGAGATAGAAAGAATCTGGCCGCCTACATCAACGACGGAGAAGTTCATTTTCTCATTCTCGTCTTCGAAGATACGGAGACCCGCTACCTTATCCGCCATCCAGCGGATATCTTCTTCTGTATCTTCATGCGTAATGCCGACGAGAAGCACGAGGCCGTGATCAATCACGCCAGCTACTTCTCCGTCAATCGTTACACTTGCCTGCTTGCTTCGCTGTACAACAACCTTCACTGCTTGTAAACCTCCGCTAGCTATTCATAATACGCTGTACCGAATAAACATCCTGCACGCGCTTGATTCTCTCCACGACGGAAGATAAATGATCAATATTACGGATCAATACCGTCATATGAATCATCGCCATTTTATTTTTCACCGAACGCCCGGTTACGGCCGAGATATTCGTCTTACTCTCTGACACAGCCTGCAGAACCTCATTCAACAAACCTGTACGGTCATGGCCGGTAATCTCAATATCCACGCTGTAATTCGATTCGATCGAATCTTCCCATTCCACCTCAATAACCCGGTCTGCCTCTTCACCTTCCGCATTAAACGGAATGTTCTGGCAGTCCATTCGATGGACGGATACGCCTCTGCCGCGTGTAATATAGCCGATAATCGTATCGCCTGGCACCGGATTACAACATCTTGCAAACCGAACGAGCAAATTATCAATCCCTTTCACGGTAACCCCGTGAGTAGGTCGATTCTTGCGATGACCTGGCGACTTCATCTCCTTCGGCTCACTAGTCAGCTCAATGAGATTCGATTTCTCAGCTTCTTTGCGCAGCTTCTCGGTCAGGCGCGTACAAATCTGTGCCGCCGTAATACCGCCGAAGCCAATGGCAGACATCATATCTTCGATATCATTGAAGTTGAATTTGCTTGCCACTTCCTGCAGCTTATCATCGCTCATCCAGGCGGATGGCTCTACTCCTAACCGCTTCAGCTCACGCTCCAGCAGATCCCGGCCTTTGGCTACATTCTCTTCCCGCTTCTCACGCTTGAACCATTGACGGATCTTGGTGCGGGCATGGGAGGATTGTGCGATCTTCACCCAATCCTGGCTTGGGCCATAAGAATGCTTCGAGGTGAGAATTTCAATAATATCGCCTGTCTTGAGCTTATGATCAAGCGGAACAATTCGTCCATTCACCTTCGCGCCAATCGTCCGGTTGCCGACTTCCGTATGAATCCGGTAAGCGAAATCGAGCGGCACAGAGCCGGCTGGCAGCTCAATAACTTCCCCGCTTGGTGTAAACACAAAGACCAAGTCAGAAAAGAAGTCCATCTTGAGCGTTTCCATAAATTCCGAGGCGTCACGCGCTTCGTTCTGAAGCTCCATAATTTCACGAAGCCAGGACATTTTATCCTCGAAATTCGTATTTGGCACAACGGTGCCTTCCTTATAAGCCCAGTGAGCTGCGATACCGTACTCGGAGGTCCGATGCATATCCCAGGTGCGGATCTGCACTTCTGTTGGTTCTCCGTTTGGACCAATGACTGTCGTATGCAAAGACTGGTACATGTTCGCCTTCGGCATTGCGATATAGTCCTTGAATCGGCCAGGCATAGGTTTCCAGAGCGTATGAATGATGCCAAGCGTCGCATAACAATCTTTAATATTCTCTACGATGATCCGAATCGCCATCAAATCATAAATTTCATTAAATTGCTTGTTCTTGAACGTCATTTTCTTATAAATGCTGTATATATGTTTCGGACGACCCGAAATGTCGCCGTCAATTCCCATTTCCTCAAGCTTCTCTTTAATCCGGCCAATAACGTCCGAGATGAACATCTCACGCTCCGCCCGCTTCTTCTTCATCAGATTAGCGATGCGATAGTATTGCTGCGGATTCAAATATCGCAGAGCGATATCTTCCATCTCCCACTTGATGGCGGAAATACCAAGCCGATGCGCAATCGGACAAAAGATTTCAAGCGTTTCGTACGCAATACGACGCTGAGCTTCTTCCGATTGGAATTTCAGCGTACGCATATTATGAAGCCGGTCCGCAAGCTTGATCAGAATGACACGGATATCCTGCGCCATGGCAAGGAACATTTTCCGATAGTTCTCATTCTGCTGTTCTTCCTTTGAGCGAAAACGGATCTTCTCCAGCTTCGTCAGCCCGTCGACAAGCATTGCACAGGTTTCGCCAAATTTCGCGCGAACGAGCTCGAGATCCACTGTCGTATCTTCAACGACATCATGAAGCAGCGCCGCAATAATCGACAGCACGTCCATCTGCATATCCACGATAATTTCCGCAACGGCAACAGGATGAAGAATATACGGTTCTCCTGACTTGCGCACTTGTCCGTGGTGGGCTTGGTCCGCAAACTCATAGGCTTCCCTGATGCGCACTAAATCCTGTTCTTTTATATAGGCCGACGCCTTTTCGATCAACTGCTCTATGCCCATGAATTGTCCTTTCCGAACGCTTGACTCCGATTCGCGCATTTTCCGAGTTTTCTTAATATTATGCTGGAAGTAGGCATCCGCGTCAACCTGCAGACTTCACCAAATTCCGCATTTGAATGCTAAATCGACTCAGCTGGAATGCGAATATGAACGCGCGTCCCTTCTCCTGGCTCACTCTCAATGTCAACGCCAAAATCTTTACCGTAATAAAGCCTAATGCGTTCATGAACATTACGTATGCCATAACCAACACGTTGCAAGCCTTCACCGTTAAATAGATTGTGAAGCGTCTCTTGAGACATCCCGTTGCCATCATCCTCTACAATCAGATGGACAACATCGTCTTCCCGGTACCCGATGATTTGAATCGCAATCTGATCACCACGCCATGCATGCTCCAATACATTTTCAACAAATGGCTGTACAATCAGCTTAACCGTTCTTAACTCGACAATTTCCGAGGAAATATTATAATCGATTCGGACCCGGTCTCCATATTTGATTTGCTGAATGTCCATGTAGGCTTTTACCTGCTCGATCTCCTTGCCAATCGGGATAATGGTCTGTCCTTCATTTAAGGATAAACGGTAAAACTTCGCCAGATTCATCACCATTTGATGCTGCTTTTCTACTTGTCCGAATTTAGCCAGTCTGCTTATAGAGGATAACGTATTATATAAAAAGTGCGGATTAATTTGGGCTTGCAGCGTTTCAAGCTCCGCTTCTTTCTTTTTCAGATTAGTGGTGTAAACTTCTTCAATTAAATTTTGTGTCTTCTGGCCGAGTTCATTAAGCGATGAAGCGATTGTCGTAAACTCATCGTTACCGCTGTAATGGATTCTGCGCTGGAAGTCTCCTTGCCCAAAGGATTGTAGAACGGACATGACTTTTAATACACGCCTGGAAAAGGTTCTCGAGACGAAATAAGCGACCAGCATGATCAGCACACAGCTGACGCTGCAAATGATAAGGGAGAGCATCTTGACCTTTTTCGTATCCTTCTCCAGAACCGATGACGGCACCATAGCCATCAGGCTCCAATTCAGACCCGGCAACGGCTGCCGAATGACAAGATAACGTTCACCATTGGCGCTGTCCCATAACTGCTCATTCGTTTGTTCGGTTGCCCCAGAGGCGTACAAAACATTTCGGTTCCCATCTGTAATAAACAGCGTACTTCCTGCACCAATTTTGCGATGATCAACACTTTGGAACAAATCAGACAAATAGACGCTAATTCGCATAAAGCCAATTTCATGCAAGTTTGCCGGATCATTCAGATCCACTAGCCGACGAAGAAGAGATATCCGGTCATAATGGCTGTCATCCTCCACCTGCTCCCATTGCTCGGTCTCTCCATACCTTTCAACTGGAAAGGATTTGTACCATGGTTTTTCAGTAATACGGTTCAAATGAAGCAAATCAAAAAATTTACCCTTCACCACTAGCGGGTCTATGTTCTTGCTATCGTAATAAACCTCCGGCAAAGTCTCGTTACGCAAATAAACCGAGAGCCAAAGGCTCCGGTTCGTCGATTCAATCGTCTGACGAAACTTCGGAAGCAGCAGCTTCGTAGTCGCTTCATAGCTGACCCAGCCTTCCTCGTAATGAAGCAGCTGCTTCGACAAGGTTGTATCGTAATAAAGCAGGTCGGATAGTCGAATCGTATCTTCTAATTTATAGGCAACGTTATCTTCGATTTGTCTTAGCGTACCTTTAATCGTATTTGTCGTATTCGAGCGAATTGACTCTGTCATAATAGCGCTGGCGAAATAGCCCAAGATAAAGATCGGTATAATGATAAGGAGCATATAAGAAATAAGCAGCTTGATCCCAAAAGGAATAAACTTACGTTGAGCTTTCGCACTGGTGAATGGCGTGTGCATATTTAGTGATGTCTCCTGAACTCGATTGGTGTCATTCCGAAGGTCTCTTTGAACTGACGACTAAAATAAGGCATGTACCGATAACCAACCTGGTCAGCTACCTCATAAATTTTCACCTTAGGATCTTTCAGCAACTCTCCCGCCTTCTCCATCCGCATCGCAATGACAAACTCACTAAAGCCTGAGCCCATCTCCTCTTTGAACATGGAGCCTAAATAATTCGGAGAAAAAGCGAAGCGGTCAGCCACTTCCTTCAGCGTCAGAGAACAGCCCAAATGTTCCTTCATATAAACAATCATCTCTTGAATTAGCTTGGTATGCTTCTTGGTCTCAGATGGAACTGCGGTTTGAATCGATCGATGAGAGGTACGCTTTGCAGCTTCCCGCCACTTTCTCTCTTCTTCCAGCTTTCGGCTCTCCGCATCCAATTCCTTCGTTACTTTCACTAGTGCTTCTACAAGTTCAGAATCATCCATTGGCTTAAGTACGTAGCTGTAAGCGCGAAGGGATAAGGCCTGCTTGACGTAATGGAAATCCTGATAGCCGCTGACGAAAATAACCCGAAGATCACCGCAGCCTTCCGTTTCCTGCACTTTACGTGCAAGCTCAAGTCCTGACATGCTTGGCATATGTACATCCGTCACCAGTATATCTACTGTCCCGTCCTTAAGTACCTCATAAGCATCAAACCCATTGTTTACAGCAGCTACAACCTCAAGACCTAGCTCCGTCCAAGGAATAAACATTCGCATGCCTTCCAGATCAAGTACCTCATCATCTGCAATTAACACCTTATACATGATGGCATCTTCTCCCGTTCAGCAGAATGGATCAGCCGGCTCCTCTTCCTTCATAGAAACGGCAGAGCCGCCCCTATAGAAGGGACGGCGACCGCTTGACCAAATTATACTCCAGAATTAGCCTGGTTGTTAATTGCCTTTCATGCTTTTTACATTTTCCTGCCATTTGGTTGTCTTGAATGCAAGAAGTTTATCATAGCCGATCGCTTCCGCATCCTTTTGTGCTTTATCGAGGATAGTGAGAACTTCCTCATCGCTTTTTGCATACAAAGCTTTTGCTCTTGCTTCTTTGTAAAGCTCTTCGAAGCTTTGGGCTATGATGCCTTCTTCAGAATCTGGAGCTGGTGCAAGGTTAATATACTCGGTCGCGTTCTTTTGCGTTTTCCATGTAATAGAGTTTTGCCAACGCGCTTCCCAAGATTGCTGCTCCTCAGGCAAGGTGAGCTCGAATTTCATTTTGGATGTATCGATAAAGACGGTATTGCCGTTCCATTGGAAGTTAACCGTTGCGTCCATCATTTTCGTACGGCCTTCAACATCAGATGTGTAAGCATCCGTGAAGATTGGCGATCCATCAGCATCGGTACCTTTCCAGTAAATACCTTCAGGTCCCCAGAACAACGTGCGTGTACCTTCAGGTCCAGTCAAATAATCGAGGAATGCGAAAATTTTCTCTGGATCTTTCGCCGATTTCGTAATAACGCTGACGTTCCAGCCCAGCTGCGAATACGTGCCTGCCCAAATTTTATTTTTATCCAGACCTGCCTTATGAACCGGCCAGATCATCATATAGCCAGAATCCGGATCTTTCTTCTTCAGCTCGGCATCGCCTACCGCACCGTATTCTGTTGGGCTTGCGCCTGCAAATACAGCAGTTGTACCGTTATAGGCCTGCTCTTTCACTTGATCCTTCGTTTGTGTGAGTGCATCAGGTGTCATCAGCTTCTCACGGAACAGCTTGCTTTCAAACTGCATCGACTCGCGGAAAACAGGATCAAGGAAGATTGAGGTCAGCTTATCACCGCTAGGAACAGCACGGTTGCCTACATAAGCTGGCGAGTAATCTTCTCCGAAGGCACCATAGAGTACGTCAAGACCTTGCCCATCAATCGCCAGATCCGGGTTGAATGGCGTTACATTCGGATACTTCTCTTTAACCATCTTTAAGTAATTATAGAAATCATCGGTCGTTTCGATTGCAGGGGATCCAAGCTCTTTATAAATCTTTTTGTTGACGAGATAACCACCATTGCCGTTTGGCTGGGACGTATACCAGTTCGGGAACTGATAGATTTTGCCGTCCTTTGAACGAAGCATGTTAATGGCCTCTTCGCCTACCCACTTTTTGAAGTTCGGGTATTTATCGAGGTAATCGTCGAAAGGTACAAGCATGCCCGCTTCACGCAGCTTCTCTACGTCTGCACCACGGTCCATCCAGATCACATCCGGAAGTTTGCCTGAAGCAATCATCGTGTTCAGCTTCTGAGCAGCGTTGCCGCCGGATTGAACAGGAGTAATATCAACTTTCATATTATCCTTAATCCATTTGGTTGCTTCATCCCCGCCCCAAGCAGGCATCGAATACCAATCATAATGTCCATAGAAAGAGAAGTTAAGAGGCTCGCTGCCTAGCTTAAAGACAGATGGTTCACTGCTTGCTGGCGCTTCGCTTGCCGCAGTTGTCTCGCTGTTTGTTGCAGCTGGTTCATTGGTTGCCTTATTCCCATTGCCCCCATTGTTCGAGCACCCTGCCAGAGCCATAACGCTGACCAACATAATTGCAAGTCCTGAATAAGCTGATTTCCTCCATCTACTCATCCTTCGTAAACCCCTCTCTCCCTTAGCTTTAATTATGTTCAGCGGAAGCGAATTTGTCGACTAGCCTCTTCGCTTCGCGTTGAATACGGTTTGACTCCCAGCTGTGAATCAGACTACTCTTTCAAAGATCCCACCAAAACCCCTTTTACAAAATACTTCTGCACAAACGGGTAGACGAGAATAATGGGTATCGTCGCGACCATCATCGTTGCCATCGAGAGAGATTTGCTCGTGATGCTCTTCATCGAAGACAGCCGGCTTTGAGAAGCGGAATCCAGCTGCGAGAACTGTTCGGACATGATGTTGGAATTCAATATTTGCTGAAGCATCGTCTGAATCGGAATGAGCTTTTCTTTTGTAATATAAAGACTTGGGAAGAACCAATCATTCCAATGCCCTACAGCCGTGAAGAGTGCAAGTGTAGCAATGACTGGACCAGACAGCGGCAAAACAATCCGGAAGAAGGTCGCCCAATAACCGCAGCCGTCAATCTGTGCCGACTCTTCAAGTCCTTGGGGCAGCCCCATAAAGAATGTGCGGAAGATGATCATATTCCACACGCTGATTAAGCCGGGAATAATAAAGACTAGGAAATTATCCATTAAGCCCAGCCCGCGGATCACGAGAAAGGTCGGAATAATGCCGCCGCTGAAGTAGAGGGTAATGATGCAGGCGATCATATAAAACTTCCGGCCCATCAGCTCCTTCTTCGTCATGCCGTAAGCAAATATCGCCGTAAGCAGAATGGAAGCCACTGTGCCTACTACCGTCCGCATGACCGAGATATAGAAGCCATTTATGATGCGCTTGTCTTGGAATACGATTTCATAATTATCGAGGGTAAAAGCTCTTGGCCAGAAGGTCACACCACCAAGGGCTGTGTCCATTCCTTTGTTAAACGAGATAACAGCGGCATTCCAGAACGGGTAAAAGGAAAAAAATGCGAGGAGTGCAAGGCAGATATACACGGCTACGGATAGACTTTTATCGCTTAAGCTGGATTTAATTCTCATCGTTTAACGGCCTCCTTCCTGCATGATGTCCAAACTACCATAAGCTGTTCCCTGTTCTTCGTGCCAGCAGGTTCGCAAATGTAAGCAGACCTACACTTATAATTGCTTTAAACAGTCCGACTGCTGTCGCATAAGAGAATCGCTGCCCCGTTATACCCGTTCGGTATACGTAGGTATCAAGCACATCTGATACATCCCTAAGAACCGGATTCACACCTAATAAGAGCAGATCTTCGAAGCCTGCGCTTAGCAGGTTTCCGATAGCAAGGATCATAAAAATAATGACGACCGGCATGATGCTCGGAATTGTAATGACAAAAATTTGCTTGAACCGGCTTGCTCCGTCAATGGATGCCGCTTCGTACATACTCGGGTCAATTCCGGCAATAGCGGCTAGATAAACGATAGAACTGAATCCAATCTCCTTCCACACGCCGGTTGTAACGATAATGGTCCAGAAATAATGAGGAATGGAAAGAAAGCTAATTGGTTCTTTAATAAGGTGAAGCGATTGCAGAAGCATATTCAAGCTGCCGTTCTCCACCGCGAGGATCGACATTGCAAAGCCCGATACGATAACCCAGGACAAGAAATGGGGCAAATAACTAACGGTTTGTACAATCCGCTTAAAATACATATTTTTCACTTCATTCAGCATGAGTGCTAATACGACTGGTGCAGGAAAGCCAATAACAAGCTTCAGCACACTGATAATGATCGTATTGCGCATGACACGCTCAAACTCTGGTGCATGAAAGAACATTTCAAAATGCTTCCATCCGACCCAAGGACTGTCCAGAAACCCCTTAAAGATGTTGTAATCTTGAAAAGCAGTAAGGACACCGTACATCGGTACGTAGCTGAATACAAATATGAGCAGCAGTGCCGGAATGACCATAAGCTGCAAATCCCATTGCTTCAGGAATCGGCGAAGCTTGGATTTCGGCTTAATCACTTGCTGCTGTGGTTCAACTGCGGTTACGATCATCTCTGCCATTGGTGTTCCTTCCTTTCTAAAAGAATGGCTATACGCTTTCCCAGCTTCTTGTCTTTATTGTAGAAGCTTGCCGAGTGCGATACTATTTGCCAGACCAACGAAAAATGATACTTTTCAATTGAATGATGTTATTATTCATAACACCTTATTCCGATGAATACGGTTCCATTTCGGATAGAAAAAAATGAATCCGTTTCAAACTAACATCGCTTGAAAGCTGTATGAAAACAAAAAAAGGCTTTCCCTGATGGTAGAACCATCAAGGAAAGCCTTTCGAAATATCAATAAATGTTAATACGTTACGAGAGAGAACACCTCTACGCCTTCCAACTTCTCACGGCCAGTAAGGTAAGACAGCTCAATCAGGAACGCTGCGCCAACAACTTCGCCGCCAAGCTGGCGAACAAGGTTCATCGAAGTAGCGATTGTTCCGCCTGTAGCAAGCAGGTCATCTGCAATGAGTACACGCTGACCTGGTGAGATCGCATCTTTATGCATGGCTAGGCTGTCATTGCCGTATTCCAGGTCATAGCTTGCCTGAATCGTTTCACCAGGGAGCTTGCCGCTTTTACGGATTGGTGCAAAACCTACGCCAAGTGCTGTAGCCAGTGGAGCCCCTATAACAAAGCCGCGTGCTTCAGGACCTGCAATAATGTCGATTTGCAAATGCTCAATCGCTTTACGCATGTCTTCGATTGCTGCGCGGTATACCGCACCATCCTTCAGAAGTGTCGTAATATCCTTGAAACGGATGCCTGGCTGCGGGAAGTCTGGGATCACCCGGATGTAATCTTTAAAGTTAATGTCGCTCATAATTATTTCAATCCTTTCTCTACTTACCATATCAATTATGCCAATTCTTCTTATCCAACATACGGCATGCGCAGCCGTTCAGCTTCAAGCTTTGCTGCCTGGTATTTTTCCGATGTAGCGAGATCACGCTTCTCAGGCGTCTCGACCACAACAAGATGGGTTCCGTCAATCTCGATAAACCCAAGCTCACGGAATACTTCAATCATTACTTTAACGGTTTGCTCGGGCCATCCGCTTTGCTCCGATAGTTGGGACTCAAGACCATTCATCGGCATGCGGCGCATCCGGCGTAGCATTTGGTACACCTGTCCAAAATGCTCACGCTCAGGGAACCTCATCAGTTCCCCTCCAAAATGTATATCATGAATTTGCAGCTGTGCCTTGCGCTGGCCATTCCACTCATTGATAGATAACTCGCCGACCAGATTAACTGGAAGACCACTTCGCAGCTGCTCCGACAGCTCACCCATACCGAAGCCAACAGCATCCAGCGCAGCCCGCCCCTTCCGAAGTGACAGCTTTAGATGTCTGGATTCCTTGCCCATGGTCCTGTAGTCCGCAAGTTCAGCAGATTGAAACAGAAGCCTTGGCGAAGGGTTCCCAGCACCAAATGGCTCAAGCTGGGCAAGCTGGCTGATCGTATGAACGCTGGCATCCTCCACCGAGCAAATAAGATCGATCGCGGTTTTAGGAATCCAGTCCTGCTCTGTCAGCCATTCCATTGCAAGCTCTCCAAGCTTCTGCTCGAAGGCAGGCAGCTGATCCCGGTGCAGACTCATGCCGGCAGCCGCTTGATGGCCGCCATAATGATCCAGCAACGAATCGCATTCAGTTAAGGCTGCATGAAGATCATATCCTTCAATTGATCTTGCTGAACCTTTGCACATTCCGCTCTCTGCATCAATGCCAAGAACAATAACCGGCTTATAATACCGTTCTAACATTTTCGAAGCAACGATCCCAATAACACCAACGTTCCAGCCTTCTCCTGCCAACACAATAACGGCGGGTTCCGGCACCGACGATGCTTGTGCTGCTTCCCGTTTTCCCTGCCACTGCTGCTCTGCTTCCTTCACGATGCCTTCCACAATCCGCTGCCGCTCCTTGTTCAATACATCAAGGGAAGACGCCGAACGAATCGCTTCGTCATAATCACCAGTCGTAAGCAGCTCTACAGCCCGTTTCGCATGATCTAGACGGCCCGCCGCATTAATACGTGGTGCCATGCCAAATGCAACCGTGGTGGACGTGACTTGATCAAGCTCGATCCCACAAGCTTCGGACAATGCCCGAAACCCTGTATTACTCGTATCCTGCAATTGCTGTAGACCTGCCCGGACAAGCACCCGATTCTCATCGGTAAGCGGCATGATGTCCGCAATGGTACCTAGACAGACAATATCCGTCCATTCCATTGGCGGACGCTCCATAAGCGCATGCGCTAATTTGAAAGCCACACCTACACCTGCGAGTCCTTTGAATGGATACGGACAATCCTCTTGCTTCGGATTCACTACCGCGACAGCATCCGGAAGCTGCTCTGGCGGTTCATGATGGTCGGTTACGACGACATCAATGCCAAGCTCCTTCGCATACTCGATCTGTTCGTAAGCACTAATACCCGTATCTACTGTCACAATAAGACGGACACCAGCTGCCGCAGCCAAATCTATAGCGCCACGGTTCATACCGTAGCCCTCTAAAGCACGATGCGGAATATAATAATCGAAATGATAGCCTAACTCTCGAAAAACGTGAATCAGTAACGAGGTGCTGGACACCCCGTCGGCATCATAGTCGCCGTAGATTCGAATGAATTCCTTATTGTCCGCAGCTTGTTTAATGCGGGCAACAGCTTCCTTCATTCCTTTCAACAAATACGGATCATGGAGCTGATCGGCTCCTCCCCGCAGAAACGTCTCTGCCGCTTCCTTTTCTTTGTAGCCTCTTTGAACGAGCAGCTTGGCTACAAGAGGCGGAATATCCAGCTGATCCGACAGCAGCTTCGCCTGTTGATCATCGTCTTTCCCCCAAGGCGCCAAATTCCAGCGTGTTTTTGCTTGTATCACGCCGAGCTCAACCCCTTTCCCATTCTATTGCAGAAGCGTTGGCATTTGCTCCTGATTCGGATCATGATTCGACTTATATGGATAACCAGGATCATAAGGCTCTACATGAATCGTGACATCTGTTACATGGCCGAATCGAGTAAGCAGCAGCTGCTTTACCCGCTTTGCAATGTCGTGGCCTTCCAAAACGGTGATTCTTGGATTTACGCTTATAACGATGTCTGCTACGACATAATGTCCTTGTTCCTTCGCCTGCAGCGACTCGACGGTAACTACACCTTCCACTCGCTGAACAAGCTGCATCAGTACTTCAGCATCTTCGTTTCGTACATCCTCACTTGTATCTCTGCGCACAAAGCCTGTAATCGCCCGATATCCATTAAGCATAACGATAACGGCAATGACAATAGCAGCGGCAGGATCCAAGTAATAAAGTGCCGGAAGAGAAACAGCCTTACCAAGTAACGCTCCGCCTGACCCAATAAGTGCAGCCAGCGAACAGTACAAGCTGGCCCCTCTCTCCTTGTGGGAGAAGAATAATTCCCTTACAATCAAGCAGCCCAGAACCGCGACAAGCGCACTCCAATGAGGCGGCTGATCCACACCTAACGAAATCGAGCGAATCGCCGATATTCCGATTTCTAGACTTGTGATAAGAAAAAATACAGCTAGAAAAACATTTGTTAGTGCTTCCGTCCGAAGTGTATTTGTCTTCTTGTGCCCGCTGTGCTTAGTGGATGACAAAGCAAAAGCGGCGGCACATTCTGCCGCCGTACGGAAGGCATCAGCGAGCAGCGACTTGCTGCCCGCTAATCCGCCTACTATGCCTTTAAACAACGCCAGCGCCGCAGTTCCCCATAAGCCCGCCTTGTCGGCCGGCTTTGTCCCCGCAAATCGTTGTTCAGTTGACATTTATGCCTCCAGCGTGGAATGGCCGCTGGCAATGGAATAAGCTGCAACGTCCATTCCACTTTCATTAATAATGGATATCTCTTTTCGAATCTACTTGTCTTAGACTGCTTTTTTTGCTGCTTGCTTAGTAGATGGCTTCTGCTTGCTCTTCATAACCATCCACAGCGGGCTCGCGATACAGATCGACGAGTAAGCACCACTTGCCAGACCAATCATTTTAGCGAGTGCGAACAGCTTGATCGACTCACTGCCGAAGATGAACAGACATACAGCGATGAGGAGTACAGCGAGTACCGTGTAAACGTTACGCGCCATCGTCTGCCACAAGCTTTGGTTAACAAGATCGCCAATTTGATCTGGACTCTTCGTTTTTGAGAAACGAAGATTTTCACGGATCCGGTCGAAGATAACGATCTTATCGTTAATCGAGTAACCAATCGTCGTCAGAACGGCTGCGATAAACGGCAGATCGACCTGCAGACGGAAGATTGAGAAGATGGTTACAACGACAAACGCATCATACAAGATCGCAATGTTAGCAGCCACTGCCATCCGCCATTCGAAGCGGATCATCACATACAGCATAATCGCCACACTCGCGATAATAACCGCATAGATCGCTTTGACACCAAGCTCCTGCGCCATATCCGGGGATACAACGTTTACTTCCGAAGATACTTTATCGCCGTATTTCGCTTTAAATGCGTCTTCAACGGCTTGTACCTTTGCCTGATCGAGAACTTCGTCGAAGCGAGCAGACACGCGGTCGCCATTAGAGCCCCCAACAGTTGTTTTAATATTAGTATAGCCTTGTCCTGCAAGAATCTCTTTCGCTTCCACTTGGGTAATCTTCTTGCCCACAAGAATATCCATATTCGTGCCGGCTTTAAAGTCTACCCCAAAGTTCATATGGAAGATGCTCACCGACAGAATCCCGATCAACGTCAAGATCATAGAGAACATGAAAAACTTCTTGCGGTGTTTAATGAAATCAAATCGAACCTTCGTATTATAGAGCACGGATTTCCGCCTCCTTCACGCCGTAGTAGCCAGGTTTAGTAAAGAGGTTACTGCGAATCAGCAAGTGAATCAGCAGACGTGCCAAGAAGATGTTGGTCACGATACTTACGAGAATACTGAAGATCATCGTCAAGGCGAAGCCCCGGATCGCGCCATTACCGATATAATAAAGCACAGCACATGAGATGATATTCGTTACGTTCGCATCCATAATGGTACGGAACGAGTTTTTCGAGCCGGCTTTAAGGGAAGACAGCAGACTCTTGCCGCTTCGAATCTCTTCTTTGATCCGCTCGTACATAATGATATTGGCGTCAACCGCCATACCTATCCCCAGTACAAACGCTGCGATACCCGGCAGTGTAAGTGTTGCGTCCATCAGCTCAAATACGACTACGAGCAGCCATGTATAAGAAATAACAGTAATGCCTGCTACCACGCCTGGAATTCGGAACAGGATGATCAGGAACAGCAGTACAATTACAGTACCAATAATACCTGCGCCAACTGTATCTTCAAGCGATTTCTGGCCAAGCGTAGCGCCAACACTTTGCGTATAGATCTCAGTCAGCTTCAAAGGAAGTGCACCAAGGTTAATTGTATCACGCAGGTTGTTCGCTTCATCAAGCGTATATTTGCCTGAGATTTGCGCGGAACCGCCGGTAATTGGATAGTTTACAGAAGGTGCAGACAGCAATTGATCATCCAAATAAATGGATAAGGTTTTGCCAGTCAGCTTCGTTGTTACATCTTCGAATTTCTTGGCATCTTTCAATTTGATGGTGATCATCGGGTTGCCCAGTTGGTCAAATTCCACCTTCGCGCCGTTTTGCACGAAATCATCACCTTGCAGCTCGATTGTGCCATCTGGTCCACGGAAGGTCAGATTGACCGGCTTCGAGAGCATCTCCCGAACCTCTTTGCTATCCGTTACTCCAGGAAGCTTTACGCGGATTCGGTTGCTGCCTTCACGAGTAATCTCTGGCTCGGTCGTACCTGTGGAGTCAATCCGCTGCTCCAAGCTATGAGCTGTTTCCTTGAGTGACTCTGGTGTTACCTGCTCGCCGCCTTCAAGCGGTGAAGCTTCGTATAATACCTCGAATCCACCTTTTAAATCAAGACCGAGCCGGATGCCTTTGACCAGGTCCGGGCTCGTCCAAGCGATTGCGCCAAACATAATGACAACGACCGCAAGGAAGGCGGTTAATCTCTTCCAGTTCATACGTACATAGTCCCCCTTATGATCTCAATATTCCTATTATACTTAGGTTGTACTTGCGTGTAAAACTTAAGCGCAAAAAAAAGAAACCCCTTCCATTAGAAATGGTTTCCCCGAAAAGCGCTAAGCGTCATAAAATTCATAAATTTTGTCACTTTTAATGACAAAATATCGTTTACGATTTGATGAAGCTCCGGCTGACCGGTCTTATTATATTTCTCGCTTACGCATTGCCAAACTTCATTTGCTGTTACATGTTCATATCCGATGAGATGAAATTCTTCCGCTTTGCTGTTGCATAGCTGCTCGATCACGTCGTTCAGATCCTCATCTCTCACGGCTGTCTCCTCCTTTTGCCACTGCAAATCCTGCTCCAAGCTGACTATCCTCTTAACCTATTCGATATTCCCCTTCGCTTTTCCTGCTGAATCTTACGAATTGATAAATTTGGATGAGTCATTATGACTCATTATTCGGACATGCCGCGCATAAAGATGTACGGAAAGCAGTAGAAGAGATGAGGGCGACAAATGACGAAGCAAACTTTTATAAAAGGAGCTATGATCCTGCTGGCCGCCGGCATTATTAACCGGCTGCTCGGCTTTGTACCGCGTATAGTGCTCCCGAGAATTATAGGCGCAGAAGGCGTCGGGCTATATCAGCTGAGCTATCCATTCCTAACAGTCATGCTGACGATTATTACGGGAGGCATCCCGCTTGCGGTAGCCAAATGGATTGCAGAAGCGGAATCACGCGGGGACTCTGCTCGGGTCAAACAAATTTTCCGTACAGCTATGGGCTTAACAGTTGTACTAGCTGTCGTTATGACCGTCGCCCTCCTGGTATTTGCACCATGGATTACGTCTCATCTGCTGACCGATCCCAGGGTCTATCAAACGTTTCTCATGATGACTCCGCTGCTGCTTATCATAAGCATCTCATCGGTATATCGGGGATATTTCCAAGGTAAGCAAAATATGATTCCATCAGCTACATCGCAAACGATCGAAACCATCATCCGGATCATTGGCTCGCTTGCGTTCGCCTCTATGCTCCTGCCGAAAGGACTAGCCTGGGCTGCAGCCGGTGCTATGCTTGGTGTCGTTGTGGGGGAGGTTGGCGCTCTTATTGTCCTGCAATGGACTTATTCACGGGAACGCAAAAGAGAAAGACAATCCGAAGTTAACGCACCTGTTCATAATGAGAATAGTACGGCTCAAAAGGCCAAAGAAAAGAATCCGCCTGTCTTGCGACGCCTTCTTGACTTATCCATCCCGGTCACAGCCAGCCGAATGGTTGGTTCCTTATCTTATTTACTTGAATCGATATTAACAGCCCGGAGTCTTGCCTTTGCTGGCATTGCAACAGGAGTAGCTACAGCCCAATATGGCGCACTTCAAGGGATGATTATCCCCCTCCTGCTCCTGCCAACCGCATTAACTTACTCCTTGGCTTCTTCTCTTATCCCATCATTATCCGAGGCAGCGGCGAAAGGGGATAAAGCGGCGATTCACAAAAGAATGCATCAATCGATGCGAATGGCACTCGTTGCTGGTGCTCCATTTGTGGTTGTGATGTCGTTGTTCGCTGAGCCGATCTGCCGCCTGCTCTATAACGATGCAGATATCTCTCCAATGCTGCAGCTAATGGCTCCGGTTGGCCTGTTCATTTATTTGCAAGCACCGCTTCAAGCGGCTCTTCAAGCGTTAAACAAGCCTGGAACAGCACTGATGAACACATTTATCGGAGCTGTCTTCAAGCTGGTGCTTATTATTATGCTCGCCACAAAGCCTGAGCTTGGTATATATGGTGCGCTCATTGCGATTAATGTGAATATTGTGCTCGTAACCGTCCTTCATGGTTTCAGCGTCTTACGCTTCATCGGCTTCCATATGCAATTTATGGATTTTGTCAAAGTAGGAGCGGCTATGGTCATCATGGGAGCAGTTGCCCGCTGGATGATGAACAGTCAGCCGTTAACGCTTGAATGGATAAACCTCATTCTGGCGTGCATGATAAGCGTCGTCATTTATCTGCTTCTTATGATCTGGATGAAAATTATCGACCGTTACGACATTGCCCGTATTCCGCTCTTTGGTCAATGGTTCAAGAGTACAAAGTTTAAGTAAAAAAAGCCGTGCTTCTGTTGCCGGAACCACCCCCTGTTAGGAGACAGGGGGTGTGTCCAGTTAGAAGCGCGGCTTTTTGTCGGAATCAACAAACAACTTGCCATTATGGTCAATGGTGCAAAGGAACACCTCTTTGAAATCATGTACCCCTTGCTCCTGCAATACATTTTTCAGCCAGAATCTTGTTTTGTCAAGCTTCGTCAGGTTATCATCTTGTACTTTGCCATCCATAATAAGCGGGATTGGAAGCATCTCAAACCGGAAGCGTGCTGGTGGCGATTGTGCGGGAGGTCTTACTTTCACATCATTAGACCGATTAGCGAAGTCATCCTGCCTTACATCCTCCCCTTGCTGCCCCATTCCTTCTTTTGGTACAACAGATAATTTCCCTGTAGTCTCCAAAATTGCGAATTCTACATCGGCAACCGTTTGGATTTTGTTCTCCCTCAGCTGCAAAAGCAGATCATCCAGGTTATAGCGTTGCTTGCGCATCACATCACGGTTAAGCTTGCCTTTCGCAATAATAACACTTGGTTTGCCGTCGAACAGTAATCGCAGTTTCCGATTCTTTAATGCAATAAACGCGATTCCAACCTGGATTAGCAATAGCACAATCATCGGCAGCACGCCTTCCCACATTGATCGATCAACATCTTCAATGACAATTACCGCAATCTCTGCAATCATAACCGAGATAACCAGATCAAAGACAGATAGCTTGCCAATTTCCCTTTTCCCCATAAAACGCATGATCAGAAACACGACGAAGTAAATTAATACGGTTCGGAGCAGCATGCTCCCGTATTCCATCCTAACCGCCTCCTCGCTGTTGTGATGATGGTCATGCCTGCCTGAACAGCCCGTACAGCTATTCTGACCGTTGACTTGACACATCATGCGATGGGAGAAGTAACGAATTATGGGTTAGGAGCCTATGGTAACACAATAAAATAAATGTATATGGTTGAAATGACTAAAGCGATTAACGTTAATGGCGCTCCAACTTTCAGATATTCCATATAGCTGAACCCTTTGCCTTCACGCATGGCAAGCCCAGCTACCACCACATTCGCAGAAGCCCCAATAAGTGTGCCGTTACCACCAAGGCAAGCGCCAAGTGAAAGCGACCACCATAACGGGTTAAGATCATCCGGATTCGTAATATTCATCTGCACACCAACATCTTGAATAAGTGGAATCATTGTAGCTACAAACGGAATATTGTCAATGGTTGCAGAAGCAATCCCAGATACCCATAAAATAAGCATTGAGGTTTTGGTCATATCTCCAGATGTTAGCTGCAGCGTAACGTTCGCGAGGTCTGAAATAATATTAGTCTCAATCAGTCCCCCAACAAGCATAAATAATCCAATGAAGAAGAAGATTGTCTCCCACTCCACCATATCAAATACTGCCTCTGCATCTTCCCGCTTCACTCCAATCAGCATGAGGAGTGAAGCCCCACCTAATGCAATAGCTGCCGCTTCAACATTGATAACAGAGTGTAGAATAAAGCCAAGAATGGTCAAGAGCAGAACCGATAATGATTTGATCATCAGCTTCTTGTCTTTAATGTTATCTTCTGCCTTCAGCTCCATCAGTTCCCGCTTTGACTCCTCTGTAACAATCAGCTTCTTGCGGTAAAACCATACAAGCAGCGCAATTGTAACAATAAGGATAACGATGATAACCGGAGCGAGATTAAGGAGAAAATCATTAAACGTCAAATTCTCGTTGGCCGAGCCGATCATTATATTAGGCGGATCGCCAATTAATGTCGCTGTCCCCCCGATATTGCATGCCAAAATTTCAGCAAAGAGGAAAGGGATTGGCGTTATTTTCAAAATCCGAGTGATCGAAAATGTAATCGGAACAATCAGTAGTACAGTGGTAACATTATCAAGGAAAGCTGATCCAACACCCGTAAGTACGGATAAAATAATAAAAATTCGGATCGGATCGCCTTTGGCCAATTGAGCAGCTTTGATCGCCGCATATTGGAATACTCCGGTTTTATTTGTAATGCCAACAAGAATCATCATCCCAATTAATAAGAAAATGGTTTCCCATTCAATATGCTCTGCAAAAGCAAGCTTCATATCCAATACACCTAATATGATCATCACGACAGCACCAAATAAAGCTATTACAGTGCGATTAATTTTTTCCGTGATAATGATGGCATATGTCGTTAAAAAAATAACTACCGCTGCAACCACTTGCCAGGATGCTGGATGATAGATGTGATCCAAATGAACAACTCCTTGGTCTATTCCGCCCTGCTTGACCATAAGGTGTACTAATAGTCTTGTACAAGGGGGGATAAGATGAATTCGGTTAAACAAATCGTCAGGCCGCCTCGTATCGCTTCTCCGCTAATAGCAGGTGTTATCTATTCGATCATTTGGCTGGCCCTTGGCGCGCTCCTGCTTTCACTTCTACTCTATTTCAGTGGAATGAAGGAAAATAACCTGCCTCAATCTGCGCTTGCCATTCATGGCTTCTCCGCACTAGCGGGCGGATTTGTATCCGGCAAACGCTCAGGGATGAAAGGCTGGTATTACGGCGCCATGCTTGGTTTAATTTATGGGATTACGGTGCTGACCATCGGCTTTCTTGCCGCGAACAGCGGGCTGTCGCTCAGCAGTGCTCTCATGCTGCTTGCAGCCATGCTTGCAGGTGCTTTCGGCGGYATGGTAGGCGTCAACCTGAAGAAATAAACTTCTATGTACCTGCACATACTACATACAAGAAAAAAGAAGCTGACCTTAAAGAAGTCAGCTTCTTTCTATTTTGCGATTATTCCGTAGGTGCAGGCGCGCTGTTCAGTACTGAGCTGATTGCGCTGCGATCGAACGTCATCTTCGTCGTATCGTTTACACGAAGGACTACAGTGTCATCCGACAATTCAACGATTGTGCCTTGAAGACCGCCAATCGTCTGAATTTTATCGCCCTTCTTCAGTTGGCTAAGGAGCGAGTTGCGCTGCTTCGATTTCTTTTGCTGCGGACGAATAAGCAAGAAATAAAAGACCGCAAACATCAGAATGAAAGGCCAGATCATTTGAAAAATATTCGTGCTGCCTGCATTCCCAGCTGCTAATAATGTCGACATGGTAATTCCCCCCTTTCCCTAAAATCTAATTCTTAAAAGCCCTTGTCATTATCAAACAGTCCATACTTGGTGAAAAAGTCGTCACGGAAATCAAGAAGCCGGTCTTCCATAATTGCCTGACGTACATCACGCATGAGCTGTAATAGGAAATGTAGGTTGTGATAAGTCGTCAATCGGATGCCAAACGTTTCATCTGCCTTGAGCAAATGACGGATATAGGCACGCGAGTAATTCTGGCAGGTATAGCAAGAGCATTCCGGATCAAGCGGACCAAAGTCTTCGGCGTACTTTGCATTACGCACTACAAGACGGCCTTGACTTGTCATGGTTGTCCCGTTACGCGCGATACGAGTTGGCAATACGCAGTCGAACATATCCACTCCGCGAATAGACCCCTCGATCAGTGCGTCAGGTGAACCTACGCCCATCAGATATCTAGGCTTGCCTGCCGGCAGTTCAGGAACCGTATAATCGAGCACATCATACATCAGATGCTTAGGCTCGCCTACACTTAATCCACCAATAGCATACCCCGGGAAATCCATGGAAGTCAAATCCTTCGCACTTTGAATACGTAGGTCTTTATGCATGCCGCCTTGAACAATGGCAAACAAGCCTTGATCATGCGGACGAGCATGTGAATTCAGGCAGCGCTCGGCCCAACGTGTCGTACGCTCAAGCGATTTTTTCACATATTCATACTCAGCCGGGTATGGCGGGCATTCGTCAAATGCCATCATAATATCAGAACCAAGAGCATTCTGAATTTCCATCGCTTTCTCCGGTGAAAGGAACAGCTTGTCCCCATTCAAATGCGAACGGAATTGCACACCTTCTTCGGTAATCTTCCGCATGTCGCTTAAGCTGAATACCTGGAAGCCGCCGCTGTCGGTAAGAATCGGGCGATCCCAGTTCATGAACTTGTGAAGTCCTCCTGCGCGGCCAATAATATCATGACCTGGACGAAGGAACAAATGGTACGTGTTGCTCAAAATAATATGAGCATCCATCGTCTTTAACTCTTCCGGGCTCATCGTCTTAACAGTAGCCTGTGTACCTACTGGCATAAACGCTGGTGTCTCGATGACACCATGCGGGGTGTGAACACGTCCAAGACGTGCGCCAGACTGTTTACACACCTTAATTAATTCATATTTCACTGCTGTCACTAGTCATTCTTCCTGTCTACATGGAATTATTGTACTTCTATTGCTGATGTTAATAGATAAACATAGCATCGCCAAAGCTAAAGAATCGGTATTCCTCACGGACAGCTTCAGCATAGGCTTTCATAATCGCATCTCGGCCAGCCAGCGCACTTACGAGCATAACAAGCGTAGACTTCGGCAAATGGAAGTTCGTCAGCAGCGCATCGACCAGCTTAAAGGTATAACCCGGGAAGATAAAAATATCCGTCCAGCCGCTGCACGCCTCAATAGGTCCGCCCTCAAATCTTGCTGCTACGGTCTCAAGAGTTCTCGAAGAAGTTGTCCCTACTGCTACTATACGTGCTCCAGACGATTTGGCTTCATTAATTATTTCGGCATTATGTTCATCCAGCTCGTAATATTCGGAATGCATTTCATGCTCTTCTACTTTTTCGACAGACATCGGCCGGAACGTGCCTAGTCCAACGTGAAGCGTCACATAAGCGAGCTTAACGCCTTTGTCTACCAGCTGCTGTAGAAACTCCTTCGTAAAATGCAGCCCTGCTGTAGGTGCTGCAGCCGACCCTTCATGCTTCGCATAGACGGTCTGATAACGTTCCCGCTCCTCCAGCCTCTCCTTAATATAAGGAGGCAGAGGCATTTCGCCCAAGCGATCCAGGAGCTCCTGGAAGATCCCCTCATACTGAAAACGGATCGTCCGTGAGCCCATCTCACCTTCATCTTCAACGACTGCTCGAAGCAGCGGGTCACCGCTGCCATTATCGCCGAACCACAGCTCAGCACCAACCTTCATACGCTTGGCCGGTTTAGCAAGTGCTTCCCAGCGATCCCCTTCAAGCTGTTTGAGGAGCAGCAGCTCGATCTTGGCACCGGTATCCCGTTTTATACCTGTCAAGCGTGCCGGAATGACACGAGTATTGTTAAGGACAAGCACATCTCCGGCTTTCAAATATTCAGCAAGGTCAGTAAATGAACGATGGCCAATCTCACCAGTTTGCTTATTCAGCGCGAGCAGCCTGGAAGCCGTACGTTCCGCAAGTGGTGTCTGAGCGATCAAATGCTCTGGCAATTCGAAATCAAATAAATCTACATTCATGAATCAATCATTCCTTAGCGATGGTTACATCTTTATAGTAGTATTGCAAGATATAAGAGTAGTCATACCCTTGCTGAGCAAGGCTAAGTGCTCCATATTGAGATAATCCAATTCCGTGGCCATTCCCCGTTCCTACAAAACGATAAGAAGGATCTTTGGTCGTCGCTCGAATTTGGCTGTCGCCATTCATTACGATGAGGTTTCCATCAGCCTGCGAGACTTTGCCGCCTGCCTGAATCATATAGACCGGCTGTGCAGAAGTTGTCCTCGTTCTTGTGGAACCACCTGCACCAAGCATCGTTACCTTAGCCGTTTCGTCTACCTTAAATAACGTGCTTGGCAAACCTCCGAGCGCAGAACGAAGCACATCTGGATATTTTACATTGTAAGGCTGTCCATTGACAAGCAATTGTGTAACACGGCCTGATTGCCCTGTTGTACCTACCTGTAAGGAAGTAATCGGACCTGTAACACTTGCCTGCTTTGTCATCGTAGCAAGGAGCTCTGAGGACGTGAACGGCCCCTTGACCCAAGACATGGCATTATTTTCGATCGCCTTGTCCAGCACAGCCACAACCGTACCCTTGTTTACTTGTCCAATCAGCGGAACTGAATCCTGTACGATCGGATTCTTCCTTACCTTGGAGCCATCCGTATTTACCGTCATCAGCTTCACACCTGCAGCATTGGTTTCACCAGAATCCGTGAGCAGATCCTCGCGAATATATCCTGTCAGATTGTTTGGAAGAACGACGCGATACCACGTGTAAAGCCCCTTCTCCGAGGATGTATCCGGGCTGGTTACACTCTTCAGATAAGCAACCGAATTGCCCCAAATTTCAGCAGCATCGGCTGATTTGCCCCCTGCATTCGATGAGAACAACGCTTCAATTAATTTACCTTTATACAGCACCACTTCACCAGCTGTCTCATCAACAGCTTGAATAGTGGAAGGCTTCTCTCTTACCGTTCCTTCATATTCCTGACTATACACGCTATCTACAACATTAGCGATTTGGAAGCCAGCGCCTTGATAGAGCGCATATGTACGTGCGGCTACTGCCTGGGCTTTCAGCGCTTCAAGCGGCCAAGAAGCTACCATTTCCCCGCCAACAACCGAGTATAGATATTGTTCAAACGGAAGCTCATTAATGACAGCCAGCTTGCCGTTAAATTCACTCACTTCGAATTGTCCGCGGTAAGTCCGATTTGAACGCTCTGTCAGCTTGATCGAGCTGTCTGCCGCAGGCATAATTCGAACCTTAGCATTATTGATTGGAAAAGCATACAGCTTTACCGGACTATCGGCTTTTGCTGTTAAAGTATGATCATTACGTTCCAGTAGATAAGCCGCGTCATCCGCTGTCTTTAGGCCGCTGCCTGCCGCACCCGCTGCTGCTTTCACAACACTCAGCTCTGCCGAACTTGCTGCCGCGCCTACGAATACGGAATACCGGGCATTGCTGCTACTGGCAGCCTTGCGAACAGCCACATAAGCATCGACCCCTGCTGCACCGAATGCATCAGAAGCCTGAACTGCTTCTGCCTCTGTAGCGTAAGAAGTTGCACTTTCCAAGTGGAACGGTCCTTGAATAACTCCCTTCGCACTGCCAGTCAGCGTATTCAATGTGCTGTCCGCATTCCATTTGGTCAAAGCGGCCGAAGCGTCTGCTGCATTGCCATATGTTCCTTCAGCCACTTGATATACTGTCTTGCCTTTCTTCTGCAGGGAGGTAATAAAGCCGTTGCCCGAAGCAGCTTGGAGCCGTTTGTAAACCGCCAATGCTGTATCGAAGCTTGCCGTCTCGATCACTCTAACCTTGTAATCATCCTTCGCAATACGAGACTGTTCATTAGCCCCTGTACTAAACCATGGAACGATACCCGCAGGGTCGCTCATTCCTATCGTTAATCCGCCAGCAGATGCAAAAGTAGCTGCTGGTGTATTTACTGTGTATTTCCCCGGCAATTGCAGAAAAATGGCGACTCGTATCGAATCGAGCTGTGGGACTGCGCCAAGCGAAGGCTTGGCCCACCAAGTCGAAACAAATAACAAACCGGCGATCGTTAGAAGCGATAAGCGCTTGAACGACCATCGTTGAAACCTCATCAATGATTCCCCTTTCCCCTCTCATCTTGTGGCAGTTTACAGCCATTAACAGAACAGCTTTGTTCCGTTTGTCCGAACCAGTCATATCTGCGCTTCGCAATATAGCGATAAAGCAAATCCCCCAGCTTGCTCATGCCAGGCAGCCGGTAAAGCGCTGCAAGCAGGCGAAAGCCGCCTATCGTACGCAGGATTCGGACGACACCATCCGCTCCAGCATAAAGCCGGCCATTTTCATCCGCAACATGCATCTTCTCATATAAATCTGATTCCGCTGCACGCTCAATCCCAGGAACGTCATTGCCAGCTTCTTGGAGCGATTGAATCGGTACAAAGATCAATTCCGCTTTCGAGCGAAGCTCCTTCAGCCTGGTTACTGTTCCAATACATAGATTGCAGGTTCCGTCATATACGACATACAGCTTCTCCCGCTCGCTCTGCATGCGGCTCACCTCTCTGGCACAGGCATTCCGAGATGCCTATAGGCTTGATCCGTTGCTATCCGGCCACGTGGTGTCCGCTGCAGGAAACCGATCTGCATCAAATAAGGCTCATACACATCTTCAATGGTTTGGCTTTCTTCCCCTATTGAAGCTGCAATCGTATCAAGGCCGACAGGCCTTCCGGCAAATGTCGTCATCATCGTGAGCAGCATCTTATGATCAATATTGTCGAGTCCCATCGGATCGACCTGCTGCAACTCAAGTGCCTGCTGTGCAATCTCATACGTTATAATACCGTCACCGCGAACCTGCGCATAATCACGTACCCGCTTTAGGAGACGGTTCGCAATACGAGGTGTTCCTCTCGAGCGCATCGCAATCTCTTGCGATGCTTCTCCAATAATCGCAATATCGAAGATTTCTGCAGAACGGGAGACGATATAAGCAAGCTCATCGACTGTATAAAATTCCAAGCGGCTGATAACGCCAAACCGGTCACGCAAAGGCGCAGATAATAGACCTGCCCTCGTTGTAGCCCCGATAAGTGTAAATGGCGGCAGATCAAGACGCACGGAACGGGCACTTGGCCCTTTGCCAATCATAATATCAAGCGCAAAGTCTTCCATCGCAGGGTACAGAACTTCCTCAACGGTCCGATGCAGACGGTGGATCTCATCGATGAATAATACATCGCCTTCCTGCAGATTCGTAAGTAAAGCGGCCAGGTCACCAGGACGCTCGATAGCAGGACCGGAAGTCGTACGCAGATTAACGCCAAGCTCGTTGGCGATAATGTTCGACAGCGTTGTTTTGCCAAGGCCTGGAGGCCCGTACAGCAGCACATGGTCAAGTGCTTCCTTCCGCATCTTGGCTGCATCAATATATATTTTTAAATTTTCCTTCGCTTTGGACTGCCCGATATATTCAGCCAAATAACGCGGGCGCAAGCTTAACTCTAAAGCCTGCTCATCCATCATCAGGTTAGCGGATATAATCCGATCTTCCACCCTTGCTCAGCTCCTTTATGTTAGCCTTTAAACAGCTGCTGCAGGGCACGTTTCATTAAGGAATCTACTGTTTCCTCAGCCGTTACCGAAGGTGCCAGCTCGCTCCATGCTTTATCCAGCTCGGCAGCGGTATAACCAAGTCCAGCAAGTGCCTCGCGAGCTTCTTCCCATGCTGTTCCGACACCTTGAAGTGCACTATTGGTTGATACAGGCTGATGAGGTGCCAGCCCAGCCGCAGCCAACAAGCCAGCATCCGTTGCAAAGCCAGCCAGCTTATCCTTCAGATCGAGAATCATACGTTGGGCTGTCTTCTTGCCAATGCCGGGAAGTCTCGTCAGAAAAGCGATATTTTCCTGCTGAATGGCACCAATCACTGCATCCGGGCGTCCTCCTGCCAAGATGCCAAGTGCCACTCTTGGACCAATGCCCGATACTTCAAGCAGCTTGCGGAACAAGGTCTGCTCCTCACGCGACTCGAAACCATACAACAAGATTGCATCTTCACGTACATGATGGTGAATATAAATCGTCACGGTATCTTCCTTCCCCGCAAAAGCATACGGATTAGGAGTAAACACGCGATAGCCAATATCCCTAACATCTAATACGACATATTCCGATTCTACATGAGCTATAAGTCCGCGTAAAAAATCTATCATCGAAGCACCTCGTTAATTTTTTGCGACAAGCCCGAAGAATGGGCATGACAGATCGCTACAGCAAGCGCATCGGCCACGTCATCCGGCTTCGGAATAGCCGATAATTTCAGAAACATCTTGACCATCTCCTGCACTTGGCGCTTCTCTGCTTTGCCGTAGCCAACAACAGCCTGCTTCACCTGCAGCGGTGTGTACTCTGCCACTGGCAGCCCACGCTGGGCCGCTGCCAAGATAATAACTCCTCTTGCCTGCCCTACGGCAAATGCCGTTGTTACGTTGCGATTGAAGAACAGCTTCTCTACCGCAACCGTATCCGGTTTATACTTATCAATCAGCGCTACAGCCGAATCATAAATTTGCACAAGCCGCTCTTCCGCAGGGGTATGTGCAGCTGTCTGGATACAGCCATATTGAACTGGCTTCAGCTTATGTCCATCTTTGTCAATGAATCCAAATCCCGCGATCGCAATGCCGGGGTCTATACCAAGAACGCGCAATCCGCCAACTCCTTTGCGGCAGTCTTTACCGCTTCTTATCCGTCCATTATAGCAAAAGTTGGTCCGAATGAGAACACGCGTTTGAGATTGCCGCATCGACAAAACGTCCCCTGTCTATAAAAAAACCTTCCGCTGCATAAGCGGAAGGTTTACCTTCTATCAATAAGTCGGCTTCATCACTTTCTGATTCGCTGGCATTGCAAAATCGCTGTAAGTCGACAGGACGCTATTGTATTCGTCCATATCTGAGATTTTGATTCCTCTCGTCAAGCTATCAACTTTGTCCTGCGGCAGGCTGCTCTCCATATATTTGACATCAAGCTGGAAGAAAGTTTTAACGACCTTCTCCTTTTTAGGCGCACCTTCAAAAAGTGACAAATAGCCAAGCTTGTCTAATCCGATATAAACATTGCCTCTGCAGGATTGAGAGAAATCTTCAATCGTCTGCTCCAGCACCACTGTTTGGCCATCCTGTGACAGCATTGCTGTCCATTCCGGATGGGACATTAAAATCCGAATAACCTCAGCTGACGTCATTTGACCAAAAGGCTGGGTTTCATCCCCGCAGATGTATTGACGGTGCAACCTAACTGCAAGCGGCTCTTCATGCTCTTGCAAAATCCGGATCAAACCAGGGTTCCCTTTTCCTGGCTCTATCTTAACTTCAGCGTTCGCCGATGCTGTCCCCGGCAGACCGTAAATAGCCTGAATGGCCGCTGCGATTCCGAGCAAGAATGAGCCTAGCGTCCACATCGGACGCCGGCCCCTTCGCAGTCGTTTTTTTAATTGCTTCCATAAGCTGAACTTCATCATAATAAAGGCCCCTTGTATTCATTTTGACCTAGTGTAACTCTAAACTTCCATTAATATGTATGGATAGGAAAAATGAAACAGCAAAACGCCTCCTGCCTTTGGGTGAAGGCAGGAGGCGTTAGCTGGAGGGCTCTAATTAACGGTTAATCCAAGGTTTACTGTTCCGTTTTGTTTTGGTCGTTTTTGTGGCGACATTACGAATCTTTGCCGTTTTGCGTTGCTTTGTTTTTTTACTTACAATCGCAGCAGCTTCAAACTCTTCCTCTTCGCGCTTACCATTACAGCCGCAAGGATCATCCTGTGCACCAGCTGTTTGACCAGGCCAGTATGAATAAGGAGAGAAGCCTTGTGTACCAGCTACCGGATTACCGTAGCCGTAGCCATAACCCCCAGGAGCAAAGCCTGCCGGGGAAACGTTCGGGCCAAGGGCCATCGGGGAGACGTTTGAACCAAGCGCTGTTGGCGCCATGTTCGAGCCAAGTGCCATCGGGGATACATTAGAGCCAAGAGCTGTTGGCGATGTGTTCGAACTAAGCGGTGACACATTTGAACCAAGCGCTGTTGGTGACATGTTGGAACCAAGCGCCATAGGTGATACGTTCGAACCAAGTGCCATCGGAGCTGCGTTGGAGCCTAAGGCTGCAGGGGATACGTTTGGCCCCATCATCTCTGGAGATACCATTCCCGGATGACCATAGCCATAGCCATATTCAGGACCTACGTTTGCTGGTGATACGTGACCGCCATAGCCATAACCAAAGTCAGGACCTGCTTCTGCCGGAGATACCCAGCCTGGGCTATAACCATAACCTCCACCAGGACCCATCATTTCTGGACTAACATTTGTAGGAGCGGAGTTTTCCCCTAGTGCAGCTGGGGAAACATTGTCTGGGCCAAAGCTCGCAGGGGATACAGCTCCCGGACCCCATCCATAACCAGGACCCATTTCAGCAGGGGACACGGCTCCTGGACCCCATCCATAACCAGGACCCATTTCAGCAGGGGATACGGCTCCTGGACCCCATCCATAGCCAGGACCCATTTCAGCTGGCGATACGGCAGATGGACCATAGCCATAACCGTAGTCTGGACCAACATTAGCTGGCGATACAGCTGATGGACCATAGCCATAGCCGTAGTCTGGGCCTACGTTTGCTGGCGATACAGCTGATGGACCATAGCCATAGCCGTAGTCTGGGCCTACGTTTGCTGGCGATACGGCAGATGGGCCATATCCATAGCCGTAATCTGGGCCTACGTTTGCTGGCGATACGGCAGATGGGCCATATCCATAGCCGTAGTCTGGGCCTACGTTTGCTGGCGATACGGCAGATGGGCCATATCCATAGCCATAGTCTGGGCCGACATTAGCCGGAGATACAGCAGACGGACCGTAACCATAACCGTGCTCTGGACCAACATTAGCTGGCGATACAAAGCCATAGCCTCCGCCTGGACCTACTGCTGCCGGACTTACTCCAGTTGGTGCTGCATTCTCGCCACCTAATGCGGTTGGACCAACATTTTCAGCTCCAAGCACAGGCGAAGCATTTTCCGAACCAAATACAGCCGGAGAGACTGCGCCATAACCGTACCCTGGGCCTGCCCCAATTGGCATTGTACCAGGCGGGCACCAAGGACCTTCATTTGCCGGGCTTACATTTGAGCCAGGCCAGCCGCCATAACCATAGCCTGGGCCAACTTGCATCGGAGATACCATTGGCTGATTATTGCCATATCCGCCATGATGATGCCCAGAAGCTGCTTCAACTGCAGGAACGCCATATTGCTTGAATAGATCAACACTTGGCTGCAGGTTTGGCTGTGCATTCGATTGCGTGATTGGTGCTACGTTTGGTTTCATTTTTGGTGCTACATTTGCTTCCATTTCAGGCTTCATATTTGGCTTCACATTCACGTCTTCTGCCTTTGCTTTTTTGTCTGGCGATTTTTCAATCGGCAGAGCTTTCTTCGCAGGCTCTTTCGCTGCAGGAGCAACCGGTGTTACGATTGGTGCTGTAGGTGTTTTTCCTGCTGGTGCAACGGGCGCAATAGGAGCTGTAGGCGTTTTTCCTGCTGGCGTTTGCGCAGCTGGCATTTGGCCAGTTGGCTTTTTGCCTACCCAGTTTTGTACACCATGCATAAGCGACATTGGATGTAAAGGATGAGCACTGCCAGTTCCTTGTGCTGCTGGCGCCTCGGATGTAGGTGTCGCTGTCTTAGGAATGTTGACAATTTCGCCGGTCAAAAGCACATTCGGATTTTTAAGCTGCGGATTCGCTTTAATCATGTCCGCGAGCGGTACGCCCCAAGCTTTCGACAGCTTCCAAAGCGTATCCCCTTGTTTTACTACATGCTGATGCATAATCTCCATCCCTCCTGTCCCGCCGCCTACCTCATTAGCCGATGGGACCTTCAGCTTCATTCCGACATCCAGCAGATCCGGGTTCGTAATGGAAGGGTTCAGCTTTAAGATGTCTTCAATCGACACATTATGTTTCTGTGCAATGAAATACAATGTATCGCCTTTCTTCACAACATGAATTTTCACTAGCAAAAAACCTCCTGTCACGGACTTTGTATAACGGCACGGCGAATGCCTGCTATCAATCATTACATCCTATGCAGAATGTAGGCAGGTGTCTCCACCTTCAAGCAAAAAAAATAGCGGTACCCGTTATAGGCACCACTAATTTCATTTATTCCTATATTTCCTTACAGGAGCTGTTCGTAAGTAAAGCTTGGATAACTCCCCAGGATACGAACCTGGCAGCCAAGCACCTCAATCTCTTCAAGAGCCGAAGGCAGGAGCACCGTATCCAGCGCCATCTCGATATCGATATAAAAATAATAATTGCCCAGCTTTTTCTTCGTCGGGCGTGATTCAATCTTCGACAAGTTGATCTTCCGCCATGCGAAAGCGGAGAGTACTTGATGAAGAGCACCAGGATAATCTTCAGGCAGCGTAATCAAAATGCTTGTTTTCTGCTTGTCCGATTGGCGCACCGTGAATGGCTCGCTGCCTACCAGAAGGAACCTGGTGTAATTGTTATCATGATCTGTGATACCCTGACTCAATACATCAAGCCCGTTATTGCTAGCAGCAGTCATCGTGCCGATAGCCGCCCAGCCTGCATCCGGATTGTCTTTCACGATCTTGACACCCTCAGAGGTGCTTCCTACGGTTTCAATCTCTGCATGCGGCAGCCTACTACGAAGGAATTGCAAGCATTGCGCGATAGCTACGGGATGGCTGATTACTTTCTTGATCTTACTGAAATCAAGCCCGCCTTCTTCACTAGCTGCTTCCGAACGGCGTCCGATCAAATTTTGAATCGAAGGGTATACCCATTCCGCCTGAATCGGCAGATCTACCTCATGAACCAGCCAGTCCACATGCAGATTGACGGAGCCTTCAATTGTATTCTCAATAGGTACAACGCTATAATCGCTGACACCGTTTACCGTCGACATAAACACATCGGCGATTAAGCGGTGGTGTTCCCACTTCATTTCTTCTCCGGCAAACAGCCGCTTGACTRCTTCATCCGACACGGATCCGGCAGGAAGTACTGCAATTGTCTTCATCGAACAACTTCTCCTTTTATCCGCTCCATAAGATCAGGAGCAGAGCTTGCTAAGTCTTCCACAACAATGACCGGACCCTCCGAGCTTGGCTTCAGCCACATTGTCTCTGCTTCGATGCCTTCCTGCTTCAGTGTTCCAAGCAGGAATTGCTCCAGCTCCGATTTGCTCTTGCTGGTCTCATCTACGAATGCGATCAGCGTAGGACCCGCTCCGCTGAGAGCCGCTCCAAGCGCACCATAATCTGCCGCGCTCTCCAATATAGCTGTCATACCCGGAATTAATGCTGCCCGGTAAGGCTGATGCAGTCGATCACGCATCGCATGACGGATAAGACCCAGCTCGCCGCTCGCTAATGCCGCTACGAGTAATGAACTACGGCCGACATTAAAGACCGCGTCGGCCATGCTGATTTGCGTTGGCAAGGCATGACGCGCTTTCTCTGTCGACAGCTGGAACGCTGGTATCGCGACCAAGGTCTCAAGCTTCACATGTGGTTCAAGCCTAACATAATCGGCACGTTCACCATCCCATGCCGAGACGACAATCCCGCCGAACAAGGACGCACCAACATTGTCGGGATGCCCTTCTAATTTGGTAGCAAGCTGGAACAGCTTATCATCTGTAAGCGGACTGCCAATCAGTGCATTAGCTGCTACAAGAGCGCCAATAATGGCAGATGCGCTGCTGCCCATGCCTCTTGTTAATGGAATATCACTGTACATCGCAACATCCAGCTCTGGAACAACAACTCCCGCTTCTTCGAAGACGAGCTGAGCCACTTTATAGATCAAATTCGATTTATCAGTAGGAATGCCTTGCATCTGGTCGCCGTACAGACGGAATATTGTCTTCTCTGCGGCCGACATTTCAATCCAGGAATACAACGAAAGCGCCATGCCCAGCGTATCAAAGCCAGGACCTAAGTTAGCCGTGCTGGCCGGCACTTTCACAATTACTCGACGATTATTCATGACGGATAAAGCTCCTTTATTCGCTTTTGCAATCAATCAAATTGAAGAAGGATTAGCCTTCCACTCGATAAACGCTCTTCACCTTGCGAATAACGTCCAGCGACTCAAATTTCTGCAGCACTTTATTGATTGCAGCTTTATTCGCATCATGTGTAATAACGATAATTTCTGCTTCCGGATTAGAAGCATTAGGCTGCTGCAGCACAGACTCCAGGCTTACCTCAAACTCTGCGAACACTTGCGTAATTTGAGCCAGGACGCCTGCTCGGTCATCTACATGAAGCAGCAGGAAATATTTCGAAGAAATCTGCTCATCGGTTTTGAGCTTTTTCTCTTTGTATGTCAGTAATCCTTGCTTGCCGTTTACACCCAGCTTCAAGTTCTTCACGACAGCTACAAGGTCGGATACGATCGATGTAGCCGTTGGCAGTTCACCTGCACCGGGACCGTAAAACATCGTCTCACCAACAGCTTCGCCATACACATAAACCGCGTTGTAAACACCATTTACGGATGCGATTGGATGTGAGTTTTTCACCATTGTTGGTTGAACGCTGATGCTGAATTGATCATCTTGACGCTCTGCGATGCCAAGCAGTTTCACTGTGTAGCCGAGACGCTTCGCATAAAGAATATCTTCTCGAGTCACTTTAGACATGCCTTGAACGGAGACATCTTCAAGAGCTACTTTCGCACGGAAACCAAGCGTTGATAGAATAGTCATTTTGCGTGCAGCATCAAGACCCTCCACATCAGAAGTTGGATCCGCTTCTGCATAACCAAGATCCTGTGCTTCCTTCAGCACATCGCCATAAGACGCGCCTTCCAGACTCATCTTGGACAAGATGTAATTTGTTGTACCGTTCACGATACCCATAATCTTCGTAATGCGGTCGGAAGAGAAGCCTTCCACCAGTGTACGGATAATAGGAATGCCGCCTGCAACGCTTGCTTCATAATACACATCACAGCCATGCTCCTGTGCTTTAGCCAGAATCTCCGGGCCATGCAGCGCCATCAAATCCTTGTTCGCTGTAACGACATGCTTGCCGCGGGAGAGTGCTTCCATAATATATTCCTTTGTCGATCCGATTCCGCCCATTACCTCAACGATCACATCGATGTCGGGATTGCTGATAATTTCCCATGGATCTTCCGTCAGCTTGGACGAGTCGATCGAAATACTGCGGGATTTCGCTTTGTTTTGAACAAGAATTTTCTCAATAACGATCGGAGAGCCCACCTGGCTTTGCAAATCTTCCTGATGACCTTCTACGATACGCACTACACCAGTCCCGACAGTACCGAGACCAAGCAAACCTACCTTCACTGGCTTCATACAATTCCCTCCATCTAATCAACCTTGTCCGATAACGGCAGCTTTACGCACGCCTTCCTGGCTGCGTATCACTTCAATAAGTGTTGTAAGTTCTTCATTAAGCTTTGAGATATCAACAGATATAACCACATTAGCGCAGCCTTGCAGCGGAATACTCTGATTCATCGTCAGAACATTCCCTTCCAGACTAGCCACGAGGCTCAATACACTCGATAATACACCGGATCGATGCTCCAAATCCATCGAGATGGTCACAATCCGCTCGCGTTCCAGTTCATGCAGCCCGTAAACGCCATCTTTATACTTATAAAAAGCGCTGCGACTAAGTCCTACCTTCTCAACCGCTTCGTGCACCGTGGACGCTTCGCCTCGACCAAGCATTTCTTTTACTTGGATCGTCTTCAGGATCGCCTCAGGGAGCATATCCTCACGAACGACATAATAACGTTGCGTCACTATTTCGTCCTCCCTACAAAGACAATTGTTCTTCTATAATGGACATTATAGCGGAATATGGTGAAAGCGGCAATAGGTAAGTGCGATGCTTTCTATGAAAAAAGACGACCAGCGGCCGTCTTTTTTGTTTCATTTGATAGGGTTCTATTTTCCTGTATAATCGGTGCCTTCGAAGAACTCGAATGTAAAGTCGGCGATTTGAACCGTATCTCCGTCTCTTGCGCCTTCACGACGAAGAGCGGCATCAACGCCCCACTTCCGCATGAGTTGTGCGAACCGCATAATCGCGTCATACGAGTTCATATTCATACGCTTCAAGTAGTTCTCAATGCTTGCGCCTTGCACGACATAGATCTCATCTTCCTTATGAATCGTGAAGTTGTTATCTTCGCGTTTCTCGAACGTAAATACTTTACGCTCCGCAACATCCTTCACTTCTTCAATCGTCAGCTCATCAGGAACTGCGTCAAGTGTATCGGCTGCTTTGTACAGCAGCTCTTGAATTCCCTGCTTAGTTAGCGACGAGATCGGAAGGATCAGATATTCACGGTCACCGCGAACCGCATCAAGCTGTTCTTTGAACAGCTCCAAGTTATCATCAGCACCAGGCATATCCATTTTATTCGCCGCAATAATTTGCGGACGATCAGCAAGCTTCTCGTTATATTTCACGAGTTCATCGTTAATCTTGACCCAATCCTCGAAAGGATCGCGCTCTTCCGTACCAGCCATATCCACGACATGTACGATAACTCTCGTCCGCTCGACATGTCGAAGGAATTCATGGCCAAGACCAACGCCTTCATGAGCTCCTTCGATCAATCCAGGAAGATCGGCCATCACGAAGCTGCGGCCGTCACCTACATCAACAACACCAAGATTTGGTGTAATCGTTGTGAAGTGGTAAGCACCAATCTTCGGCTTCGCGCCGGATACAACCGACAGAAGTGTTGACTTGCCTACGCTTGGGAATCCAACGAGACCAACGTCCGCCATAACCTTGAGCTCAAGTGTTACCCAGCGCTCTTGGCCTTCTTCCCCATTCTCACAAATGTCAGGAGCCGGATTATTAATTGTTGCAAATCGAGTGTTACCGCGTCCACCGCGTCCGCCGCGCGCAACAACAACTTCCTGTCCATGACGTGTCATATCGGCAATGATCTGTTCCGTATCATCATCCACAATGACTGTGCCTGGCGGAATACGAACAATCATATCGTCTGCACTTGCACCATGCATGGATTTGACTTTGCCGCGTTCGCCGGCTGGACCTTTAAAGTGCTTCTGATAACGGAAATCCATCAGTGTACGCAAGCCTTCGTCTACACGGAAAATGACGTCGCCGCCATTACCACCGTCACCACCTGCTGGTCCGCCTTCCGGCACGTATTTCTCACGACGGTAGGAAACGATACCGTTACCTCCATTACCGCCTTTTACAAATATCTTCGCTTTATCGACAAACATGTTTTGCCTCCGTTTAAGCGCGCCGCTCCGTTTTTAAAACCATATTCCTTTGCGGGTTATCAAACTTGACCGCATGCAGAGACGCGCCTTCCAACTGCTGTTTTATTTTATCCGTAAGCTGTTGCTCACTGGTTAATTCGCCCTCATACTGAAAAGTTACCACCAGCGTCCCCTCTTCTTTGGAGAGCTTTAGGGTAAGTGTTGCAGGATCACCATATCCTGTCTTTACCTGGAATCGATAAGCATTGATCAGACTCATCAATGTCTCAGCGAAGTCCCGGCCTTCGTTTGGCAGTTCATTCAGATGGATATCCTCATCCATTTTCACCTGAAGCTGCATGGCATTCGTAAGTGTACGGAAAGATTGTATATAGCTGATCAGCGAAGGAACACCCAGCTTTGCAATCTGGCTCTCCTCCGTCATTCTAACCCTTATTTTCTCCACGTATTCCACGGTTTTATCCAGCTTATTCATTCGTATGTAACCGAACAAAACCTGGAGATCGTTCATCCAATCATGCCGATGATGATTCAGCGTCTTAATACTTGCCGTTTGCAACATATGCACAGTACGTGCCAGCCGCTTTTCCTGCTCATTGCGCTCTGTCTTAATCCAGAACCCAGCAGCTGCCATTGTCCATAGAAGAAAAAGTACAACCAGCCATACCGAAGAAGGCCAAATGAGCACAGCCGCACAAGGCAGCACAACGGAAGCCGCTGCCGACTGTCTCGCCATTCTAATGCGATCCATCGTAATCGATCCCACTTTCTGCTTGTTTGCTAGCTAAATCAGTATAGCATGCGAATGAAGCGCCCGAAAGGTCTAAAACAAACAAAAACCCCGGCCTGTTCATGAGGCCGGGGCTCTTGTTGCTATTAAGCTTCTACTGCTGCGGCTACCGGAGCCAGATCAACTGGGTATACGCTAACTTTCTTGCGATCGCGTCCCCAACGTTCAAACTTAACGACGCCTTCTACCAAAGCGAAGAGCGTGTCGTCTTTACCGATGCCCACGTTATTGCCTGGGTGAATCTTAGTGCCGCGTTGGCGGAACAAGATGCTGCCAGCGGATACGACTTGACCGTCAGCGCGTTTAGCGCCAAGACGTTTCGAATGGCTGTCGCGACCGTTCTTTGTAGAACCTACGCCTTTTTTCGATGCGAAAAGCTGAAGATCTAATTTCAACATGGTGATTTCCTCCTTCTCTAAAGAAGTTGTTCGTGCATTATGACATATTTGTCGTATGATTGTGCGATATTGCCGAGCATAACGACCATCGATTCGAGCAACAGCTGTACTTTGTCGTCTGTGTCCTTATCCGACTGCTCCGGAATGTCTGACGATAGCCAGCCATTCTTCATCGAAGCCGGAAGCTCCACTTTCGCCAAAGCCTCGATAGCATTGACAGTACCGACCGATACGGCCGACACTCCGGCGCAGATAATATCCTTGCCGCGGTTTGCATATTTAGCGTGTCCTGAGATCGTAAATGATACAATCCGTCTGTCAGCGGCTCTCCGTACGAATGTAACAGATATCATAAGAAAGTCCTCTTACGCTTGGATTTTCTCGATTGTTACTTTCGTGAACGGTTGACGATGACCTTGCTTGCGGCGGTAGTTCTTTTTGGCTTTGTATTTGTAAACGATGATCTTTTGGCCTTTACCTTGTTTCTCGATTTTGCCAGAAACAGTAGCACCGGAAAGAACTGGAGTACCAGTTACCAGACCTTCGCTGTTAGATACTGCCAAGACACGATCAAACGTTACGCTTTCGCCTTCGTTTGCGTTCAGTTTTTCGATGTAGATTACATCGCCCTCTTGAACTTTGTATTGCTTGCCGCCAGTTTCGATAATTGCGAACATGTGTTGCACCTCCTTATTGTCGAAGACTCGCCTAATCCAGGTGGCAGGAGCAAAATGCATCCCACGCTTAAACCCAATTGGAGCGGTATCTGCATGTCCAAATATGAATATAAATGAGACATACCAGAACATTCTATCACAGATTACTTAATCGATCAACTATTGCCTATGAATTAACAGTAGTTCTTTTGCCGGTGCCACCGCATGCTGGGCAGCGCTCGCTTAGCTGCCTTGCAGCATTGTCACGCGCCTTACGTCTGGTCAGCTCCAGCAGACCAAGCCTTGTCCAGCCAAACACGGTGCATTTGGTCCGGTCCCTCTTCGCCCAATCCGACAGTCTTGCCATTACTTTCTCCTGATTGGATTCATTCTCCATATCAATAAAATCAATAACAATAATACCGCCGACATCACGTATTCGAAGCAGCCGGGCAATCTCGTCAGCCGCTTCCATGTTCGTCTTGAACACAGTGTCTTCCAGATCCGTTGCACCTGTATACTTAGCTGTATTGACATCAATAACCGTCAGTGCTTCCGTCTCATCCCATACGAGAGAGCCGCCACTCTCCAATCGGATTCGGTTTTGGAAGGCTGTCTCAAGCTGCTCTGTCACTCTAAATCGATCAAATAACGAAGACTTTTCTTTACGTGCATCAAATACCTTTAACCGGTCTGCAAGATGCGGTGTCATTTCCTGAATCAACGCTGCAGCCTCACTGTAACGGGAAGCATCATCAAGCCATACCTCGTCCATATCATCGGTTAGTGTATCTCTCACCGCACGTCTAAGCAGACCCGCTTCGCGATGCAGCTCAGCAGGGGCTTTCGCAGCTGCCGCCCGCTGCTCCACACTTATCCATAGCTGTCGAAGCTGCTCCACATCAGCACCAAGCGATTCTTCACATTCGCCTTCGGCTGCTGTACGCATGATGATGCCTTCTTCTTCCAGCCGAAGCCGTTCGCCAATCATCCGAATTCGCGAGCGTTCGCTTTCCGTCAGTATTTTTTTCGACACACCGACATAACCGGCTATCGGCATATAGACCAGCCACCGGCCCGGCAAGGTAAAGTGCGTCGTAACACGTGCTCCCTTACTTCCCATCGGTTCTTTCATGACTTGTACCACTAGCTCTTGACCCGGTTTGACAAGCTCCGTAATGGAAGGCTTTTGCTCCGGTTGTTTCTCCAAATGCGGATGCAGCAGATCATCTATGTATAGAAATGCATTTTTACCAAGACCAATATCAACAAAAGCGGCCTGCATGCCTGGCAGCACATTGACTACTCGTCCCTTATATACATTGCCGACCAATCCGCTGCTCTCCGACTGTTCCATATAAAAATCAATAAGCCGCCCGTTCAACAGCACGGCAGTCTGCAGCAGTTCTCTGTGTCCGTGCATTAACATCCGCTTCATTCCCGAACATCAACCGCCTTACGTTTTGTTTCTCGTCATCTACTCTATTCTACCACCAAGATACCTTAACGAAAAAGTGGTCTATTTTACCTCTATCGAAAAAGCTCGATAACGGCACGATTGGGATCGCGTTCAATCAGGAAGCGGTCCACTACCTCTTTTTCAGGAACAACCTTGACGATACGGCCTTCCAGCTCCATCAAATAAATAAGATGGTACTGTTCACGCCATAATAGACGCACGACACCAATAATTGGTTGCTTAATATTTACAATTATTGGTCGAGCCAACGACCCGCGGGAGATCGTCCGAACGGCAACTCGGTCACGATGCATAAGAAATCGAACGAAGAGATAAGGAATATTACGGTAATAGGTCCAATTCGTCAGCCATAAAAACAAACCTACAACAAGCAGATTGAGCTGGATCCCGTTACTCGGCCAAAAAGCGGTTGAGATTGCAAATCCAATCATCAGCGTGCTAAGAACGATACTGATGCGGGAAGTCCATTTCATCATGGAATAATAATTAAAACCATAACTGAAAGCAGCTTGCAGCAGCTTGCCGCCGTCAAGCGGATAGATAGGGAGAAGGTTAAATAAGCCGATCATTAGATTAGCCTTCCATACATAAGCCGCCCATTCCGGGTCCCACCAGCCAAGCTGGCCGCATCCCCAAGCAGCAAGTCCCATCCAGACGTTCTGAAGGGGTCCAGCAATGGCAATAAGGGCATCCTGCCCGGCAGGAATACTACCGGCATCCTCAATCTCCGCAACCCCGCCAAAGGGCAGGAGCTTCACTTCCCTTACACGGATGTCGAAGCTCCTTGCCACAACAACATGTCCAATCTCATGCACAAGAACGATTAGAAATAACGTGAAGAGCTCGGCGAAATAGCCCGTCATAACAGATCCAAGCATGACGAGTACGAACAGCGGATGAACGGACCAGCGAATGCCCTTCCATTTAATCAATCGGAATCACGCCCACGGGATCGACGTATTGGTCATTTTGCCTCACTGCAAAATAAAGCAGGCTCGGCTCCTCGAGTGCAGACTCATGAAGGGTACCTATCGTATCTCCAGCCTCTACCCAGTCATTTGGCTTAACCGTGGCCGCGCCAAGTTTGCCATAGACCGAGGAGCGGTCGTTTGCATGTTCTATGAGAACAGTAAAGCCTGTTCCATTCTCTGCTTCCGATACAACCAGTACCCTTCCCGTCTCGATCGCGGATACTTCTTCTTTCGACTTACCCGCAAGTTCGATCCCGTTAAGCATCTCCGCAAAAGTACGTACGATCGCGCCATCCGGGAGCGGAGAGACAATAGGCAGTTCAACCGCACCATTCGCGGATTCTGCCTCCTTCTGCTTCTGGTTAAAAATCGGTATAAAAGATGGAGCACCAGCGAACGTTTCCTTGTACCAGGTTGCGACTGCAGTAAAATCCATCTCATCCGTCAGCGCATTTTTTACAATGGTTTGTCCCTTCTGTGCGTACGGCGAATCATTATGAAATACACCCCATATCGCCGCGAATAGAACAACGGCGATAATGGCTTTCCATTTCAGTTCATTACGCAGAAATGGCCTGCGGCCATTGCCGTCATCATCCGAATCGTATGCTGGATATTCGGGTATAAAACGTCCATTCTTGCCATCGCCCGACTCCCAGCCAAGCCAAGGATTTGGATTGGTCTTCCACAGCTTCTCCGGATCCAGCTCATCTCCGCCTGCTTCCATGTGGTAAGGAGCAGGAAAAAGCTCCTCCTCATACCGGCGGTTTGGTCTGTCCTTAATTGGGCGGACTTTCCCCTGAAGCTTATTCTCCTGCTGCTGCCATATCTTAGCCTGCTTCTCCTGCAACTCCAGCAGCTGTTTAATTTTCTCCTGCCGCCGCTCTCGAACACTATCTTTTTTACTCATCGATTAGCCTCCTCTCACGCAAGGCAAGCCGGACGCCCTAACGCTGACCAAGCTCCTTTCTACATAAGTATGTGTACAGGCTGACAAGTATGCGGGGGACGGCATAATACAAAACGTCACAAGCTATGTCATTCCGCATTCGAATGTTCTTCCGATCGCTGTTGTCCCCGAATTTCTTCATTCCAATCCGCTTTAGCGGATGAAATTCGGAGGACAAATGCGAGCGCAAGTTTATGCTTTCGAGGTAGCTTTCTTTCAGAAAGCTTTTAGCTTCTCCAGAATCATTCGAGCTGCTCCATTTCGGCTTAGCCTAAAGGGGCAGAAAAAAAAGACCGAGCAGGTATATATCTGCTCGGTCATTGTGGTTTCCTTACGAGCTGGGCGAATAGCTTCAGCTCTTTTTGAGATGCAGGTTAAGGGCATGCGAAGCATTCAAATGATTCTGGAGAAACGTAGTGGTCGCTTTTGCTCGGGGATTCCAATCCTATTGGAATCGTTCAAGGAATCCCTGAGCAATGGCGATCGGAAGAACATTTGTATGCGCAGTATGCATCTAACAACCTGAAAATCAAAAAAGCTGGCCTATTCGGCCAGCTCGTATTTCTCTTGGTGGGCGTTGATACTAAATAAAATACCGATACAAAGCATGTTCAGCATGAGGGATGTACCGCCGTAGCTGATGAATGGAAGCGTAATACCGGTGATTGGCATAAGGCCGATCATCATCCCAATGTTTTGGAAGATCTGAAACACGTACATGGATGCTATACCGATGACAATAAACGAGGCTCGATTATCGTAACATCGGAAGGCGATCAAGATCATCCTGTATATCAGCAGGAAATATAAGAGCAGCAGGACCGCTGAGCCCTGGAAGCCAAATTCCTCCCCGATAACGACAAAGATCGAATCGGAATAAGGATACGGGATAAATTTCCCGTTAATCATATCGCCCTTCAAGTATCCGTCGCCGCTTAGTCCGCCGGAACCAATCGCAATCTTCGCATTTTCCGATTGATGCTTATCATCGCTTGATGCCTGACTTGGATCAAGGAACGTATTAATCCGCTTGTACCAGTGCTCTTTGTGATGATCCTTTAAATAATTCTCGATATCGGAATTGAACATCGTGAACAAGGATACAAACAAGACTACAGCTGCGATTACGGTCGTTAAGCCAACAAGTACATGCACATACTTGACGTTGCCAATCCACAGCATCCCAAGCACAATTACCAAATAAATAATCGCGTTGCCAAGATCAGGCTGAATCATTACGAGCAGGAACGGCAAAAAGGCAAAAGCAGCAATCGGAAGCAAATCCTCCGTAAAGGTTAAGCGATCACCTTGACGCCTGCCCATAATATAAGCAATGCCGATAATGATAATAATCTTCATAATCTCAGCAGGCTGAAATAAGAAGCCGCCCGGCAGCTTGAACCAACCGGACGCACCATTAATGTTAGCTCCAAAGAAAAAGACCGCTATAAGCAGCGCTATACCAATACCGTATAATATATACCAGCTTTTAAGCAAAATGCGATAATCGAATACCGTTGCCATTATAGCTATAATAAAACCAATTATATAATAGACGACTGTTTTCAGATCATAGTTGTGATAAATCGGGTTATTATGAGTAGCGCTTCTGATCAAAACGGTACTAATGCCCATTAAGCAAAGCAGAATCGCTATAATTCCCCAGTCTATTTTTTTTAGTTTGTTAAGCACAAGGCAATCATCCTATTCCAAGAAACTTGCGGAAGCGTTTGAAGGCCCCAGCCTTCTCATCAAGCAGCATAAGAGGAACCATATCACCAAGAATACGGCGAGCGATGTTTCGATAAGCAATCGCAGCACGCGAAGAAGGATCCATCACGGTTGGTTCGCCGGAGTTTGCTGCTTTGATAACCTTCTCGTCATCCGGTACGATTCCAAGCAAGTCGACAGCAAGCACCTGACAAATCTCATCAATATCCAGCATTTCGCCGTTTTTCACCATGTTTTGACGAATACGGTTAATAATAATTTTGGATGGAATCTGGTCTTTCTCGAGCAGTCCAATAACGCGGTCAGCATCGCGCACCGCTGCATTTTCCGGTGTCGTAACAACAATCGCCCGATCTGCGCCTGCAATTGCATTACGGAAACCATGTTCAATACCTGCTGGGCAATCAATGATGACGTAATCGAAATCTTTCTTGAGTTCGAGTACCATATCCTTGACTTGCTCCGGTGACACGTCCTGCTTATCCTTCGTTTGCGCAGCAGGAAGCATGTACAATTCTTCAAAACGTTTGTCCTTAATCAGAGCCTGGTTAAGGCGACAACGTCCTTCCGCTACATCAATCAAATCATAAATGATTCGATTCTCAAGTCCCATTACAACATCCAAATTACGCAATCCGATGTCGGTATCAACCATACAAACCTTTTTACCAAGCAAAGCAAGTGCTGTACCTAAATTAGCTGAGGTAGTCGTCTTGCCGACTCCGCCTTTGCCTGATGTAACAACAATCGCCTCTCCCATGCATGAACACCCCTTATACCTTAATCGGATTATTACGTAAACGGAATAATTGCGTTATCTTGTCAATCTGCATGCTTCCCTCATACAAATAAGCGAATTCCATGGCAGCGTCTCCGGACATCCATTCCTCCGGCGGGCGACTGATGACATCGGCAATTCGAAGCTGGGTTGGACGCATAAGCGAGGCGGCAATAATAACATCCGTTCGGCCGTTTACGCCCGCATGGGCGACACCTCTCAGTGCGCCCATCACGTAAATATCACCGCTGCATAAAATTGTGCCGCCTGGATTCAAATCGCCTGCAAGCAGCAGATCACCATCATGCTCTATCGTTTGACCGGATCGAACAATACCGGTGATAACATGCGGGCCTGTCGGAATCTGGTTTGCCATGTCCTGCGCCTCAAGCGCCGATTCAATCGACTGCACCATCAAATTCCCCTGCGAGCGGATAACCGATTTGATCCGTTCTTTATCATCTTCACCGAGCTGCCTTGCCCCCAGCTTCACATGTACGTGAACTAACGGGCCGGTAAGCAGCTGCTGATGCGTTTTCTCCAACTTATACTGCAGTTCGTCGAGCAAAACTGCGAATTCGCACTTATCGTCGAGAAGGAACACGAGACCTTCCTTGACACCTTTAATCATGATATGCTGCTTCTCGGTCACGTCTGCCCCTCCCCAACGTAATCCATTCTTTTCGCGATAAGCAAATTCCTGCTTTCTGCCAAGAAATTATTCTTCTTCTGTCTCCGGATTAAGCTTTGAGTGACTCTCATAGAGACGCCTTGCCGGAACATAAACCGCCAGTGCAAACACTAGCTGAAGGAATAAACTAGGTAGAATATGATCCATCAGTGCAAAAGCATAGGACTCGTTCGTAATTCGGAACACCATGTTCACGAAGTAAACGATTGTATCATACAGAATACTGCCTAGCCCTATAATCGATAAAGCCGTTAATAGCGTACTGCGACGCCGCTCCAGCAATACCCCCGTATAATATCCAATAAGTCCCATAGCAAAAGCATTAACGCCCATCAAATGTCCGAAGTACACGACATCCTGCAGAAATCCAAATCCAATTCCAAAAAGCAAAGCCCGGTGCCGACCGCTGTATAAAGCAGCAAACATAACAAACACAAATAAGAAATGAGGAACAATTCTTCCGGTTAGCTCTGTTGGAATAAGCCACGGCATAATGGTGCCTTCAACGATAAACAGCAGCAGCATGACAAGGATGAGACGGTTAATGCCTCTGTCACCCATTGTTATTCATCTCCCGAATTCGCAGGTTGGACGACGAATACTTCTGTCAAATGATCGAATTTAGCCGCCATCTTAATCGTAGCTGTATGTGTTAAGCCAAAATCTCCGACCTGTCTTGTCTCTACCGTACCAATAACGAGTCCACGCGGATAGACATTCCCTAAACCAGATGTAATAACAACATCATCTACGATCATTTTGTCGTTCTCTGCAATCTTTGTCATTACCAGGCGGTCTGTTTCTTGGTCATAGTTGCTCACAATACCAAAGGATTCATTCTCTCTGCCGAGAATGGTTGCTGCAATGGAATTCGATGTCGGCGAAGTTTCATCAAGTTCTGTAATTGGCGTTACCGTTGACGTGTAAGGACGTACATTACTAACAAGACCTACTAACCCGTCAATCGTTGTAACCGCCATATTAGGTTTAATGCCGTTCTTGGAGCCTAAGTTAATGACCATCGTATGATTGTAAGGATCATTATCGATTGCTGTGACTTGCGCTATTAAGTATTTATAATCATACATCGTTTTCTGTTGTTCCGTGAAATGAAGATCTTTTTGCAGCCGCTCATTCTCTTTCTTGACAAAATTATAATTAATTTTGTCCCGTGCGTAAGCAGCAGCTGTCAGACGGAGCTGTTCATTCTCTTCATGCAGCGTTTTGAGCTCACGAATGTCCTCAAAGAAGCCCGCTACTAATCCAGCGGGCTTGTAGAACCATTGCTGCGCGAATCCAACAGAATCTCCGAGAAACTTCTCGGGGTAGGTTAGCTCCTTGCGGTCGCTTAGTGAGAAACCGATAACCGCAATGAACAGGATTAATCCGATCATAAGCATAAATAACCGCTTATTTCTTAGCAGCTTAAACAGTTCAATTCACCTGCCCGTTCCATATCCAATTCCGTTACCGCTCTGGTTCTATTAACGTTTCGAGCGGGAAGATCCGCCTTTTTTGAACAAATGAATATGGTCAAGTGAACGACCAGTACCAATTGCTACACAATCAAGCGGGTTGTCTGCCACAATAACCGGCATACCAGTCTCGCGGGCCAGCAGCTTGTCCAGGTTACGAAGCAATGCGCCGCCGCCAGTCAATACAATACCACGGTCCATAATGTCTGCAGACAATTCCGGTGGACATTTCTCAAGCGTAATTTTCACCGCGTCAACGATTGAATTCACCGTATCCATCAGCGCTTCAGTAACTTCTTCCGATGTAATAGGCAACGTCTTCGGCAGACCTGTTACGAGGTCACGGCCACGAATTTCGATCGATTCCATAGGTTCCAGTGGAAGTGCTGTACCAATCTCCATCTTGAGCTGCTCGGATGTTCTTTCACCAATCATCAGATTATAGAAACGCTTGATATATTGGATAATCGCTTCATCCATTTCATCGCCTGCAACACGGATCGAACGGCTCGTTACGATACCGCCTAGCGAGATGACAGCTACCTCTGTTGTACCGCCGCCAATATCAACAACCATGCTGCCTGTTGGCTCCCATACCGGCAGATCAGCACCAATTGCTGCTGCAAACGGTTCTTCAATCGTATAAGCCTCACGAGCGCCTGCTTGTTTAGCAGCGTCTTCAACCGCACGTTTTTCTACCGCTGTAATACCAGACGGCACACAAATCATCACATTCGGATGCTTTGGAAACAACGATTTTTGCTTTTGTGCAGAACGAATAAAATATTTTATCATTGTTGCGGTTGTTTCGAAGTCAGCGATAACGCCGTCTTTCATCGGACGAACTGCCCGGATGTTGCCTGGCGTTCTGCCGATCATTTTCTTCGCTTGCTCGCCAACCGCTTCAATTGTTTTTGTGTCAGTCCGCAGAGCCACAACAGACGGCTCTCTTACGACAATCCCTTTACCTTTTACAAATACAAGCGTGTTTGCAGTACCCAAATCAATTCCCAAATCTTTCGAAAAACCACCAAACATGTTAATGCTCCCTTCTAATTGCGACAATCCTACTTATTATATTACATGTAGCCATGTTCCTTCAAACTGATAAACCTTCCATCCCCGATGACAAGATGATCCAGCACTTCGATCCCCATTAGTTCGCCTGCCTCGACTAATCGCTTCGTAAGAGCGATATCCTCCGGACTTGGCATTGGGTCTCCGCTTGGATGATTGTGTACACATATAATCGATGCGCTGCCAGCTTTTACAGCCGCACGAAATACTTCTCTTGGATGAACAAGTGACGCATTCAGTGTACCAATCGATAATGTTTCCCGGGCAATAATATGGTTCTTAGTATTCAGAAACAAACAGATGAAATGCTCCTTTTTCAAATATCGGAGCTCTTCCATCACATAGTTCGCAGCATCCTGCGGTTTACGTACCGTCACAACCTCGCCATTCCCGCTTCGAACAATGCGACGGCCTAGTTCAATTCCTGCACGCAGCTGGACTGCTTTCGCAGGTCCAATGCCTTTTATCGCAGTCAACTCACTCATGCTCATATCGAGCAAATTTCGCAAGTTTCCGCATTCTTTCAATATTTTACCAGCCAAATGTACAGCGGATTCCCGTTTCGTACCTGTACGAAGCAGGATCGCAAGCAATTCAGTATGACTAAGCGCTTCAGCCCCATATTGTATCATGCGTTCTCTTGGTCGCTCTTCATGGGGGACATTTCGTAATAAGTTGCCTTGCTCCATGTCCGTCCCTGCCTTCTCTTCCAAAATGAATGATATGGCATTACTTGGTGTTATGTCCAAATTAAGATCACTTCATGAAAAGTAAATTAGAAAACATGAATCTCATAATGAGCAAGCATGTCAGATAGCAGCGATAACGGTAAGCCAACAACATTAAAATAGCAGCCCTCGATCTTATCGACGAGTGTTGCTCCAAGTCCTTGAATGCCGTATGCACCCGCTTTATCATCGGGCTCACCTGTTGCAATATATCCTTTGAGTCCTTCATCCGACATCGGTTTCATATAAACCTTAGTCATCCTATGTGCGACAGTCGCAGTTCCGGTCTCGACAACGACACAAGCCACACCTGTATAAACTTCATGCTTTCGTCCCTGCAGGCTGCGGAGCATCGATAATGCATCATCCCGGTCCTTCGGCTTGCCCAGTACCTGGCCGTCAACAACGACAATTGTATCTGCACCAACAACAAGAGACGCCTCTGCTTCTTGGCGTTCTCTAAGCAGAGACGCAGTCGCATTTGCTTTACGCAAGCTCAACTGCTCAACAATATGTGCAGGCGACCATTCGGCAGGAACAGACTCATCAGCATCCGAAGACAAAATATAAACCGGCAAGGATAGGCCCAGGGATGCGACCAGTTCCTTCCGGCGCGGTGACGACGATGCCAGCACAAGCTGGCTGATCGGACGGATATTTACAGATTCATTCTTGCTCAAGTGTCTCATTTACTCCTTCATTTCCGGTTACACCGGGTAAGTACGGATTTACAATTTACGATACAACCATATAGCGGCTAAAGCGCCAATAATGCTGAATAAACTAATTTGAACATGCACATTCAGATCAAGGCTGAGTACATAGAGATCTACGGCGGGAGACCAAGTTGAATCAATTGTTTTGGTCAAAAAAGAGATTCCGGATACCGGCTCCAGCCAACGTGCAACAAGTGCACCCGCTAATAAGCCAAGCACGAGGAAAAGCAGTAAAATCCAGCCGTTTTTCTTCATTTTTCAACGCCTCTCGCCATTAATTGACACCTGTCTCCTATTATACTTAGGATCGATTTCGTTTACAATGCGTTGATTGGTTCATACCATTCTTTTTGTGTCACGATAGCTTCCATCAAGGCACCTTGAACAGCCCACAAATGCGATTGTGACGGCTTTTTATCGTATTCCTCGAGTGATTTGGCGGCTGTATTCATAGATTGAATTAATTTTATGAGAAATGCCTTTCCTGCCTCATCCTGAACGCCGGCCTGCATCGCTTTTACGCTTTCTGTCCATTTCTGATGCTCGGCCTGCCAGGCATTGGCAGCCGCAGAGCCAAGAGGTGATAGACTTGGCTGCTCGAGCTGTGTCAGAGATAGCTCATCAAGCATACTAATCAGACTGATTGTGTTGTTTAAAAAAGTATCTGCCGCCTTCGCATCTCCGGCAAACGGAAACTGCTGCGGTACCTGGACATCAACTTGCTTAATATAAACAGGCAGGTCTTCCCCAATATCTTTGGTGAGCGTAATTGCACGGGCACGATCGATGGCCATCCCCGCATATACCCGGTAATCAGTAGCTGTCTTCATCCCTGCTGCCGCCAGGCCCTTATCTGTCAATTCCTTAATGGCAGCATCTCTGCCCTCCGTATTGCTGAATACCCCATACTGCAGCAATTGATAGGACTGTGTTGGGATCGTCAGCTTCACGGTTTTCTGTCCAGACGCATTATTAACTGCCGAACCCGATGTACCACCATTCGTGTTTGTTGATTTATCCCCGCTTGGCGCTGCACTTGGATTATTGCTCACGGAGCCGTTAACTGGATTGGCCAGGTTATTCGAGCCTTTTGTTTGATCAGGTGAATTTGTAAACAACGAGAGCAGCAGATAGCCGAATAAAGCACCAGTTGCTAATGCGCCAGCTACCGAGAGAAACACCTTAATCCAAGACGGTGGTGTAGAATATCGCTGTACAGGTCTTGACCAGCGCTTGGCAGACTTGTTGTCCAGCTCAAGCTCAGGGTAAAAGGAATCGTCATCTAGCTCCTCCCACTGGTTCATCATCGGATGTACGTCTGGTGCCAGCCCTTCCGGCTTCATCTGTGGCTTCATCTCCGATTGCGGCTTAGACTCAGATTCAACACGTTGCCGCGGATGCCACTGCCCCTTTTTCTTCGGTTGGCTGATAGGCTCCTGCACAAGCTGGGCAACTGGATATACCTCTTGAGCAGGGCTCTCTACTGGTTTCTTCACTGGAGTCGAAACCGACTTACGGTCTGTTTCACGAATCAGATCTTCAAGAGCAATAATATCTTCTTGAAACGGACTAATCCAAGGACTAAACGGACTTTCCCCGTTCTCATATTCGGTATTGGAATATAACGGTACAATTTTGGAAGGTGTGCTGCTCTTGCCTTGATCCCGAGCAGGGACTTGCTGCGGCACCGAGTTACTGTCCTTACGGCTGTTTTCTTCTACGGTCTGGCCAGTACGATCAAATCGGTAGGTAATCCGGTTATTCTTGTTCATGTCATTCTCTCCTTGTCCCATTCTTCTATTCCTACTCTATGAGACTTTTAAGAGATTTATGATAGATTTGGTCCGAACAAAAAAACGCCCTGAAAAGCCTCCTTCGAGGTTTTCAGGGCGTTCTTCGCCTACGTTTTATACTTTTGCCTTCAACGTTTTCGCAAGCGCATCCGCTGTCTTCCAAATATCGCCCGCTCCCATTGTAATGACGAGATCACCTGGAGCAACTTTAGCAGTTAAATGCTCCAGCACCTCTTCTTTTGTAGGGATATATAACGTATTGGCATTACTGTTTGTCTTAATCATATCAACAAGCTTCCGTGAATGGACGCCTTCGATTTGCTGTTCGCCTGCCGGCGAGTAGATATCCGTTATAATTACCTCATCTGCTTCCGGGAATGCCCGGCTGAATTGTTCAAGCAGGAAGAAGGTCCGCGTATAACGCTGCGGCTGGAACACGGCGATAATCCGTTTTCCTGTTGCTTTAGCCGCGCTGATTGTCGCTTGGATCTCTGTTGGGTGATGCGCATAATCATCAATAACCAAGATATCATTCACTTCGCCCAGCACCTGGAACCGGCGTTTCGCACCAATGAACTCATGAATAGCTTCCGCAATGTTTGCGAAAGTCAATCCTGCTTCAAGGCAAGTAATAACCGTAGCCATCGCATTATAAACGTTGTGAAGTCCTGGGACTGATAATTGAATTGTACCAAGCGCTGTACCACGCTTACTCATCTCAAACGCTACTTTACGATCACCAAGACGGATATTTTCCGCTTTGTACTCCGCATCGCTGTTAACGCCATACGTAATCAGCTTGGACGTTGTATCGCTGTCAAGCTTAGGCAGCAGCTCGGTGATCGTTTCGTCGTCCGCACACACTATCGCTTTACCGCCAGACTTTACCTGAGACAGGAATGTAACATACGCAGCCTTCAGCTTGCCAAAGTCACCATCATAATTCTCCAGATGATCAGGCTCAATGTTTGTAACGATTGCAATGCTTGGGTGATACTGCAAGAATGATCCGTCGCTTTCATCTGCTTCCGCCACGACATACTCGCCTTTACCTGCTTTAGCGTTCGTTCCCACGTTAACAATCTCGCCGCCGATAATATACGTTGGATCAGCTTTGCATTTCTCCATGACGAGAGCAATCATAGAAGATGTTGTTGTCTTCCCATGCGCTCCGGCAACAGCAACGCCTTTGCCAGCATTCATGAGCCGCGCAAGCATCTGAGCACGATGCAGCACCGGAATATTAAGTTCTTCCGCTGCTTTCCGTTCTACATTGTCTTTGGAGAGTGCTGTCGAGTAAACGACAAGATCGGCACCCTTTACATGATCCGCCTCATGGCCGATATAGATTTGCGCGCCTTTAGCCGCAAGCTTCTCCGTCAGTTCCTGACGGGCCACATCGGAACCGGTAATTTTATAACCCATTTCAAGCATAACGCGGGCGATCGCGCTCATGCCGTAACCGCCGATTCCGATGAAATGAACATGTTCTGCCGTATTCAAAGACGGTTCACCAACCTTTTTCAGAATCCGAGTTGTACAATATGCGGGAGCGAACGTCACCTATTAAATAAAGCGTACCAGTGACCACCCCAAGGTCTGTTTCCCCGGTCATTTGTTGCAATTTGCGGAGGCCTTCGCGCCAATCCTTCTCCACGATAAGCTCAAAGGAATGCTCCTCCGATTTCTCTTCGCGGACAAGATCGGCAAGAAGTTCCGCATCAAGTTTGCTGCGGAAATCAGGCTCGGTCACGATAAGCGTATCCACTATTGGTAGTATATGCTTTAGAACATCACGATGATTCTTATTCTCCACCATCGCCATCATGACATGAAGCCGATCATATCGATACGTCGAGCGAAGTGTCTCTACAAGCGATGCCGCGCCCTCCGGATTATGCGCGCCGTCGATAAGAATACGCGGCGATTGTGATACAATCTCCAGTCGTCCAGGCCATTCAGCCGTGCGCAGTCCCTCTGCGAGAGCGTCATCTTCTAGGATTAAAGCGTAGTACTGACGGAGCACCTCAAGAGTCATTACCGCAACGGCAGCATTAGTCCGTTGATGACCACCATTAAGTGTTATCGTTAATGGGTCAATCGCTCGGAACATGCCTTCAAAGCGGAAAACCTGTTCATCTTCCTTACTGGACAGCTCTTTGATGTTAAACTGCTCGCCAATAAGATAAAGTGTACTTTTCTTCTCTTTTGCCGTCCGTTTTACGACTTCAATCACTTCTGGCTGATCAACTGCACTAATTACAGGAACACCGGCCTTAATGATACCTGCCTTCTCGTTAGCGACTGCTTCCAGTGTATTGCCGAGACGATCCATATGGTCATGACCAACATTTGTAATGACCGAAACAATAGGCGTAACAATATTCGTAACATCCATTCTACCGCCAAGGCCGGTCTCCCATACTACAAAGTCCGGATAAGTAACCGTGGCATAGAAAAGAATAGCCAGTGCTGTCGACACTTCAAACATCGTTGGAGAGCCAAGCTCAGTCGCTGCAATCTCTTCAACATGCGGCTTAAGCGTATTTGCAAGATTAAGAAGAGTCTCTTCTTCAATATCTTGGCCGTTATATTGGAATCGGTTCGTGAACTTCGTAATGTATGGCGAAGTAAACGTCCCCACATCATAACCGCATTTTAACAATACACTCGTTAAGTAAGCACAAGTCGAGCCCTTGCCGTTAGTACCGGCAATATGAATAAATTTGAGTCTGCGCTGCGGATTATGAAGCCGCTCCAGCAGAAGCTCGATACGATCAAGTCCCGGACGGATTCCGAACGGGATAAGCCCGTTGATCCAATCGACCGCTTCTTTATAGGAACGAAGCATACCGCTTCGTTCCATTTCTATCCCGTTATCGATCATAAATAAACGTCCTTCTTCCATCAGATCATTAGCTGCGTAATTCCGCGATTCTTGCAAGCACCTTGTCGCGTTTGTCAGCATAGTCCATCATTTTAGCACGTTCTTCTTCAATTACTTTAGCAGGCGCTTTCGCTACAAAACCTTCGTTATTAAGCTTCTTCTCCACACGCTCTACTTCGGAGTTAAGTGTAGCAACCTCTTTCTCGAGGCGTGTAATCTCTTGCGAAATATCGATCAAGCCGGCAAGCGGAAGATAAAGTTCAGCACCAGTAACGATCGCGGTCATCGCTTTGTCAGGAGCAGTAATTGCAACACCTGTCTCCAGCAATGAAGTACCACAGAAGCGTCTTACGAATTCTTCGTTGCGGCTGACGATAACAGCCTCCGCTTCTCCTGAAGGCTTGATCAGCAGTTCTACCTTTTTACTCATCGGCACATTTACTTCTGCACGAACGTTACGCACCGCACGAATGATATCCATCAGCAGTTCCATTTCTTTCACTGCTTCAGGAGCTTCAAGCGCTTCGTCATACACTGGCCATGCTGCAACCGTAATAGATTCGCCGTCATGCGGCAGATGCTGCCAGATCTCTTCACTGATATATGGCATAAACGGATGGATCAGGCGCTGCGTACGGTCAAGCACATAAGCGAGTACCGATTGTGTCGCGCGTTTTGCCTGCTCATCTGTACCATAAAGGTTCAGCTTCGCAAACTCGATGTACCAGTCACAAAGATCATCCCAAATGAAGTTATAGAGAATTCTGCCTGTTTCGCCAAATTCATAGCTGTCAATCAGACGAGTTACTTCACGTACCGTTTCATTCAAACGATGAAGAATCCAGCGCTCTGCCGTACCAAGATTGCTCTTGATATCGATATCCGCAGCCGAGAAACCTTCCAGGTTCATTAACGCAAAGCGTGAAGCATTCCAAATCTTGTTTGCAAAGTTGCGTGCTTGCTCGACCTTCTCAAGACGGAAACGCAAATCCTGCCCTGGCGTACTGCTAGTCGAGATCATGTAACGCATGGCATCTGCACCATAATTCTCGATAACATCAAGCGGGTCAATACCGTTGCCAAGCGACTTGGACATTTTGCGGCCTTCAGCATCACGAACAAGACCATGCATTAATACATCCTTGAATGGAATTTGATCCGTGAACTTAAGGGCTGTAAAGATCATACGCGCTACCCAGAAATAAACGATATCATAACCCGTTACGAGAACATTGGTCGGGTAATAACGTTTGAAGTCTTCCGTTTCTTCCGGCCAGCCAAGTGTCGAGAACGGCCACAGCCCGGAGCTGAACCATGTATCCAGAACATCTTCATCCTGACGGAGCGATGTGCTACCACAAGCTGAGCATGCAGTTACATCTTCAAGGGCAACATGCATTTCCCCGCAAGACTCGCAATACCAAGCCGGAATACGGTGACCCCACCATAGTTGACGGGAAATACACCAATCGCGGACATTCTCGATCCAGTTCAAATAAATTTTTTCGAAGCGATCTGGTACAAAGTTGACACCATTGCCAGCCTTCTGTGCTTCAATAGCACGCTCAGCAAGTGGCTTCATGGCCACGAACCATTGTGTCGACAAGTAAGGCTCAACTACTGCGCCGCTGCGCTCGCTATGGCCGACTTGATGGACATGATCCTCAATTCGGATACAAACGCCTTGCTCCTGCAGATCTTTCACAAGCTGTTTACGACAGTCTGCACGATCCAGACCTTGATAAGGACCGGCATGTTCATTCATTGTGCCTGTCTCATCCATAACAATAATTTGCGGCAGATCATGACGAAGACCAACCTCGAAGTCATTAGGATCATGTGCAGGCGTAATCTTAACCGCGCCGGATCCAAAGTCACTCTCTACGTATTCATCAGCAATGATCGGAATTTCACGGTTAACAACCGGCAATACGATCATTTGGCCAATCAGATGCTTGTAACGCTCGTCTTCCGGATGAACAGCTACAGCTGTATCACCAAGCATCGTCTCCGGACGAGTTGTTGCAACGGTAATATGCCCGCTGCCGTCTTTGAGAGGATATTGCAGATGGTACAGATGACCATTCAGTTCTTTATGCTCAACTTCAATATCGGACAAAGCTGTCCGTGCAGCTGGATCCCAGTTAATGATTTTTTTGCCGCGGTAGATCAGACCTTTCTCATGCAAACGAACGAATACTTCACGAACTGCCTTGGACAAGCCTTCATCCAATGTAAAACGTTCGCGAGAGTAGTCCAGAGACAGTCCCATCTTGCCCCACTGTTCACGGATTGTGTTCGCATAAAGCTCTTTCCAATCCCATACTTGCTCTAGGAATTTCTCACGGCCAAGGTCATAACGGCTTAATCCTTGCTCGCGCAGCTTCTGTTCCACCTTGGTTTGAGTTGCGATACCCGCGTGATCGGTACCAGGCAGCCAGAGTGTATCAAAGCCCTGCATCCGTTTCGTACGAATAATAATATCCTGAAGGGTAAAATCGAGCGCATGCCCGATATGCAGCATCCCTGTTACGTTCGGCGGCGGAATTACAATGGTGAATGGTTCTGCTTCCGGGCGCTGGCCCGCCTTGAAAAATTGACCCTGCTGCCAGAAATCATACCATTTCTGCTCGGCAGCCTTCGGATCATAAGTCGTCGGCATCGTTGTCTTGTCTGACATCTTTACATCCTCCTAAAATGAATTGCCATACCAAAGGTAAACCATTAACCATTGTGGTAATTCATGCTCGTAAGCATTTGCTCTAAAAAAATTGTGAATACAATTTCACTTCGTAAGCATTACCACTCTTGTCATTGCTTGGATAGAAATACAAAAAAACCTTCCGCCCTTATAGCAAAGGACGAAAGGTTATCTTCCGTGGTACCACCTTTGTTCCGCGCTCAGAAAATAAGCACGGCACTCAAACAGATAACGGCTGTGGCCGGCTCGAAATAACGGAAACCGCTTCATTCAAGCAACTCCGGGGCGACAAGCATAGCAGTAAATTCCTGCGGCACCTTTCAGCGTTACAGTCCCGCTCTCTGAAGGCTTGGCTGCTAACTCTTCCCCTTCAACGTCAACATATGTTGAAAAAAATCAGATATAGCATATTTTATCCAAGATGTCCTCGAAAGTCAACTTGTGACTACGCCTATTAGTGACCCATCATCATTGGCATTTCTGCTTTTTCTGCATCTTTGCCAACCGCACGCTTAGGCTTCGACAGCAGGAAACCTACCAAAGTACCCACAACACCAACGATCGTTAAGATCAGGAACGTGTCGCCATAGGAAGCTGAAGCAATATGCGACGCAATAGCTGGTGTAATGTCAGCAGGATTCGTAATGCCTTCCGACGCCATATAATGCTCCGTGCGCCGAGCCAGAATCGTTGCTAGGCCAGCTACCGCAAAGGAAGTCATAACCTGCTGGGCAGCACTTGTAAGGGATGTAACACGACCAACCAGTTCAGGAGGTGCTGCTTGAATAATATGTGTATTAAGCGGCATCATCGAAAGGCCCATACCCGCTCCAAGCAAAATCAAAGGAAGAATATAAGTGCCTACTGTTGCATCGGCCGAAATATTAGAAAGCAGGAATGCGCCAATCGTGACAATCGCAAGACCACTCATAACAAGCGGACGAGCACCAATCTTGTCAAACAGTTTCCCGCCAATAGGCATAAAGATCGCAGCTGCCAATGCTTGCGGAAGCAAGATCAAGCCCGTATCAAGAGCGGAGTAACCTTTCGCTGTTTGCAAGAACAACGGGAACAGGAACAAGGTACCAAAGAGAGCAATTTGCGAAACCCATTGAACAACAATACCTTTGGAGAAATCCGGGGATTTGAATACACGAAGTTCCAGCAAAGGCTGCTTACGGTTCAATTCAACGATAATAAAGATAATAAGGGACACGCCGCCAACAATTAGACCAGTCAACGTTTTCGTAGAGCCCCAGTCAGTACCGCCTTCACTTACACCGTATGCAAGACCTGCAAAGGCAAGTGGTGCAAAGATCATACCAAGAAGATCAAGCTGTGGAACGGATTGGCGTGCCAAAGCCGGCAATGTACGAAGACCAAGGAAGACCGCTACCGCACCAACAGGGATATTGATAATAAAAATCCAGTGCCAAGTTACGTAGTCAACAAGCCAGCCGGCAAGTACTGGTCCAAGTGCAGGAGCAAGCAGCATAGGAATACCGATCATGCCCATTACCGCACCTTGTTTGCCCGGAGGGCTTAAGCGATAAGTAAATGCCATTGCGATTGGAGCAACCATACCACCGCCAAGGCCWTGAATAATACGATAAATAATCAATTGCTCAGCATTAGTCGCGAGCGCACACAACGCAGAACCAATTGTGAATAAAACGATTGAAGTCAAATAAATCTGCTTCGCTCCAAAGCGGTCGGATAACCAACCAGCCAGTGGAATAACGGCTGCTTGTGCAAGTGCATAGCCCGTAACGGTCCATTGCACGAGCGACAGAGACGCTCCTCCAAAATCGTCACGCAGCTTAGGAATCGCTACGTTCATTGCCGTACCATCAAGAATAACCATGAACATACCCACAATGATAGCCAGAAGCGGCACCATAATGGATTTGATAGACATGGAGCTGTTTGTTGCATTTACTTCAGTCATTAATTTCTCTCCTCCTAAATTATACTTCTATCTGTATCTAGCCTTACGGCGTCTTGACCTATTTATGAAGCAGCAGTAAAATGGGTTAGGTGCAAGCCGACTGCGGACAATTGTCCGATAACGTATGATACCGGACAATTGTCCGGTTGTCAATACAGCCTTGCTCTGTTTATTTTTTCTTAATAATTTGCATGAAATGGAGGGTGCGCGCATGACCGATAAAAAGAAGGACTCGCAAGAGGTAAGCAAGATGATTTTGCAAACCGCCAGGTCCCTTTTCGCCGAACACGGCGTCGAAGCAGTCAGCATGCACCAAATTGCTAAATCTACTCAGATTGGACAAGGTACGCTGTATCGGCGTTATGCAAATAAATCCGACTTATGTATGGATCTAATGAATGATATATTCGAGAGCTTGATAGAGGAAATCACTATCATGCTCGAATCCATGAAGGAGCTGACGGTTCAGCAAAGACTGACCTCCGTTTTTCGGCGTCTGCTGTATTTTTCTAATGAACAGCTGGTTTGGCTTAATGTCATTAAGATCAGCAAGCCCTGCAAGCCGGATGATATGAACTTTTTTGAAAGTCCAAACTATTTACAATTGAACAGCATCTATATCGCCCTGCTAGAAGAAGCTCTGAGCAAAAACGAGATTATCCCACTCACTCCTGAATTTACGGCACATACGCTGATCAGTGCGATGGCTCCGGAATCACTGATCTACTACTCCAGGGTTCTGGGCTACTCGATCGAACAAATCGCTGATAATTATTGCGGAACATTCATTAACCCGCTATTCACGCGGTAATACGTATATCAACTAGAGGAATGATTACGGAAGAGGTGGCAAATTTGTCACCTCTTTTATTTGTATTGGAGGGGGAAGTCCGTTCGCTTCACGGCTAACGAATCTTTATCACTCTAATTGCTGAAATAGGATAGGTTTGATTTTGTAACGAACCCTCTATCGCTATTCACTGCATATGACCATCTTTTTGTCACAAACTAGTCAAATAGCGACACCAGGATTCGTTAGATTCTTGAGGTCACTGTTTTTCGCCAAATAAGCATTCTATGGTTCGTTAGAATCGTGAGGACAAGTTATTCCTCCTCAAAATCCACACAAAAATAAGAGGCTGTCTCAAAAGTCATCCAGATGACGATGGGACAGCCTCTCATTTTCAATTGGGTTAAAGCTTAAGGGATATACAGCAGTTGTCCCTCTGCAACGGAAGACTCGTTCAAGCCGTTGTAGAGCAGAATCTCACGTGGATTTAAGCTGTACCTTACCGCAATGGATTCCAGCGTCTCGTCTCTTTGCACAATGCAGACTCTGATTTTGCGGAATTCATTTTCATCCGACTGCTTATTCAGGAAGAGAGTTTTCCACTCAATCTCATCGCCGGATGAGCGGCTTTTCTCTTGCTCGGCCTGCTTTGCCGCTACCTGCTCCGCCACTTGGCGGGCTGCCTGCTCACGTCTGCTCGTCTGAAGCAGCGTCATCAGTCCGACATTAGGTGCCTGTTCCGGATCAGCCTCCGGCTGCTTGCTGCCTACTCCAATTCGAATCTCCTGCTTGTCGTTATCCGGAATACGAGACGACTCCGATTGAACATTCCAATCGGGCTCGCTTGAAGAATTTTGAGCAAAGGATGCAAAGGATTGATCCGGACTTTGTGCTGCTTCCTCCTCAAACGGCTCCTGCCATTCATCCTCATCTTGCTCTTCCTGCTCTGAAGCGTAAGTATTTTCCCGCTGCTCCAGTTGTGGAGGCTGGGCTGGCGCAGCCGACTGAAATGGCTGTGCAATGGGCTGATTAGCAGCAGGCTGATTGGATTGGAACCATTGCGATGCTGACCAGCCGCCATCCCTTGGGGATGCCGAAATCGTCACAGAAGCTTCCGCTTCCTCAGCCGAATCCTCAGCCTCTTCCTCATCCTGCTCTGCTTCCTCAAAGGCTTCGAAGTTTTCTTCTTCCTCTTCCGCCTCATCTTCATCCTCAAACGACGTCTCTTCTACACGTTGAGCATTCGGCAATTGACCTGCAAAGCCTGTAAAATAAGGCTGCTGCGTTACGGACTGCCATTCATCCTGTTCAGGGTTCGCGGCTTCAATTGGAAATTCATCCTCAGAGGCCTCACGTTCATGCAGAGCCGTAATCGGCTCCTCGCGCCAGGCTTCCTCAGCATCCGGAAGCGGCTCTACAAGAATACCCCGGAGTGACAAGACGCCCGTCACATTTAATGTCCGAGCGGACAGTAAATCGACGTCAAAGTTGTCGATCTCCACCGAAATATCATCGAGCCTGGATACACGATTAAGCGGCAGTGTAATCTCGACCGGAATCCAATGCTCCAGCGTCTGCAGGCTGCCTCCATCGGTTTGGCCGCGATACACACCATTTAAGAGCAGCTGCCCTCTTAGTACCGCATGATCCCCCTGCTCGACCACCTGAATACGCGGGGTAAGCTCAATCTCCTCCAGTTCATCAATCGCCGCTACTTCATCCGGCAAGTGAATACGCTCATACAAATCAAATCGCAGTCCCTTGGATTGATCCGTCACGCGATGTCCTCCCTCCCTATTACCTGAATAGATAGTAAATGCATAAGCTTGGGCTAAAGTTACATTCACTACTATCTATATGGCGAGGAAATAAGGAGCATGACTATCAATTTGTCCGGCCGGCCAGCTTGTCAAGCAGTGACTTCAGCCAAACAGGCTCCGGTGCTTGTGCCTGAACCATTTCTCCTGTCCATGGATGCGGGAAAAGCAGCCGTTCTCCATGCAAAGCTTGATGCGGCAGCAGTCTGGAATCGCCTCCGTAAAGCTTGTCTCCAACAAGGGGATGACCGATATAGCTCATATGCACCCGAATTTGATGGGTCCTGCCTGTCTCCAGCTGTAATCGGACTAGAGAGGCCTGTGGATACGTCTGAACTGTCTCATAATGCGTTACCGCCGTATCCCCGCTTGGCGTCACCATACGCCTGGAGGAATGATGACGGTCCTTGCCGATCGATGCTCGAATCGAACCGGATGATTTCGTAAGTTTGCCATGTACAACGGCCAGATAACGGCGATCAATCCGCTTCTCTCGCATCGCTTCATCGAGTACCCATTGAGCAAGATCATTCTTCGCATATAGTACCGGACCTGAAGTATCGTCATCAAGACGATGAATATGCCGGACAAGCACCGGATCACCTGCCTTCATCAGCCAATGTGCAGCCGCCTGGTCCAGAGTACCTGTCTGCCCGGAGTAAGATTCATGAACGGGCATTCCTGCAGGTTTATTCATCACAAGACAAAAATCATCTTCATACAACACTTGAACATCGTCTTTATTATTTTGCGCTTTGCAGTACAATGGATCAGCGGCAGGATCTACAGCAGGAAATGCAAGAAGGCGAATTGCCTCCCCTTCCCATCGAATACCACCAACGGAGAATAAGCGATTAATCCATTTTGCCGGAAATACAGAACGGGCCAGCAGCCATTGCCGCAATAAATGCGGGTGACTGCCGGCCTCCGGTATGGAGATCAGCTCCGCACCCAGCAGATCTGCCGGGTGAAGCTCCAGCCATTGCCCTACGCGCCGGTAAGGATGCTTTTGCATGGATTATTATATCTCCTTAAAATAATTACCACACAAACGGCCTAGTCCAGCCATTTGCGGTGACTCTTACTTCGTAAGCATAAGCTTTTCGCTCTTATAAGCTGCCAAGCGCCTGGTCATGCGCTGCAATGGTTGCTTTAATATCTTCGTCCGAATGGACGGCAGACACAAACATTCCCTCAAATTGCGAAGGAGCGATGCTCACGCCAAGATCAAGCATAGCCGAGAAATATTTTTTGAACTGTTCAAGATTTGATGTCTTCGCCGTCTCGAAGTTAATGACATGGGTATCCGTAAAGAATGGACATACCATTGAACCGACACGGTTAATCGTGCTGGCAATACCATGCTTCTCCGCATTGCTCTCGAAGCCAAGCTGAAGCTTAACGGCTTGACGCTCCAGAAGCTCATATGTCTCTTTCGTCAGCAGCTTAAGCGTTGTATAACCTGCTGCCATAGCAAGCGGATTACCCGAAAGCGTACCAGCTTGGTAGATTGGGCCGCTTGGTGCGATCATTTCCATAATCTCGCGTTTGCCGCCATAAGCGCCAACCGGAAGGCCGCCGCCAATGACTTTACCGAAGCAGGTAAGGTCAGGCGTCACACCATAAAGCCCTTGTGCACAGTTGTAATGGACGCGGAAGCCGGTCATTACTTCATCGAATATCAAGAGACTGCCGTATTGCTCCGTCAGCTCTCGTAGTCCTTGCAGGAAGCCTGGCAGTGGAGGCACAACGCCCATATTGCCCGCTATTGGTTCAACGATAATACAAGCAATTTCCTCGCCAAACTTCTCGAAGGCCAGCTTAGCAGATTCCAGATCATTATAAGGCACCGTAATCGTTTGGGAGGCAACACTTTCCGGTACGCCAGGGCTGTCCGGCAAGCCTAATGTCGCCACGCCGGAACCAGCTTTAATCAGCAGACTGTCAGCATGTCCATGATAGGAGCCTTCAAATTTCAAAATTTTGCTTCGTTTCGTATAACCACGAGCGAGGCGAAGCGCACTCATTGTCGCTTCTGTACCCGAGTTAACCATGCGGACAATATCAACCGAAGGAACACGCTCTACAACCAGCTCAGCCATCAATGTTTCCAGCTCAGTTGGTGCGCCAAAACTTGTTCCCTTCTCAGCTGTTTTCTTAATCGCTTCGATTACTTCCGGATGAGCATGGCCCATAATAAGCGGTCCCCATGAACCGACATAATCAAGGTAACTATTCCCATCTATGTCAAATACACGGCTTCCTTTGCCATGATCCATATAAACCGGGTTAAGACCTACCGATTTGAAAGCACGTACCGGGCTGTTCACACCGCCAGGAAGTACTTGTTTTGCGCGGGCAAATGCCTCTCTCGAACGATCATCACGTCTATTGCCAATACTCATCCGCTTATTCTCCTCTCAGCCAGCGCGAAGCATCCTTCGCATGGTAGGTAATAATGAGATCCGCACCAGCACGCTTCATGCTGATCAGCTTCTCGAGAACGATAGCACGTTCATCGATCCAGCCATTAGCTGCAGCAGCTTTGACCATCGCGTATTCTCCGCTAACGTTATAAGCAACAATCGGAAGATCGAAGTTCTCTCTCAGTTGGCGAACGATATCAAGATATGACAGCGCAGGCTTCACCATAAGCATATCCGCACCCTCTGTAACATCAGAATCTGCTTCCCGAAGTGCTTCACGGGCATTAGCAGGGTCCATTTGATACGTTTTGCGGTCGCCGAACTGTGGCGATGATTTGGCTGCATCGCGGAATGGTCCGTAGAAAGCAGAAGCATATTTTACCGAGTACGACAAAATCGGAACATGACTAAAGCCCGCTTCATCAAGACCTTCGCGAATGGCTGCAACAAAGCCGTCCATCATGTTGGATGGAGCGATAACGTCAGCCCCAGCCTCTGCTTGTGATACAGCCGTGCGAACAAGTAAGGAAAGCGATGGATCGTTATCTACGACAGCCGTTCCTGTCACCTCATCCTGATGTACCATTCCGCAATGACCATGATCGGTAAATTGGCACAAACAAGTATCCGCCATCACCACGAGCTCAGGTGCCCATTTCTTAATCAGACGAGTTGCTTCTTGAACAATACCATTAGGATCATAAGCCGAAGTGCCTTCTGCATCTTTATGGTCCGGCAGGCCGAACAGCATTATCGATGGAATGCCAAGTGATGTAATCTCACGAATTTCTTGTTCCAGAAGATCAAGAGAGAACCGGTATACACCCGGCATCGAGCTGATCTCTTCTTTGATGTTCGTCCCATATTTCACATAGATCGGATAAATAAAATCATTAGCTGTCAGCATAGTCTCACGAACCATGCTGCGCATAGCGGCCGACTGGCGCAATCTGCGGTGTCTTACAATTGGGAATGCCATGTGAATTCCTCCTCAATCTCGGTCCTAAGGTCCTGATGGATGTAATAATAATTTCTAAATAATTTATGATTAAACATTCAAGCGAATATTGATTTGATGTTGAACGAGAGCCTCAACTAGCGCATCTATCGTAGCCTCTTCTGGCTCAATCGTAACCGTAAGCCCTGCCTCCTCCGCCGTCTGCGTGGTAAGCGGACCAATACTGGCAATAGCGATGCCTGCAAGATGTCCAGCAGGGTCTTCAATCCCTTTACGCTTAAGCAGCTCAAGCAGATTGGTTACCGTTGACGAGCTGGTGAACGTAATCGCATGAATCTCCCGATTGCGGATCCAGTCCAATGCCTGTTCATCTTGATCATCTGCCAGCACCGTCTCATATACATCCAGTTCAACTGGCAGGAGACCTCTCCCCGAAAGTTCCCGAGGCAATATTTCACGAGCAAGATCGCCGCGTGGCAGCAGCACCTTGTCACCCGTTTTAAGCTCTGAATCCAGTTGCTCAAGCATACCTTCTGCCTGGAACTTGGCTGGCAGCTGGACAACGCCAAGCCCCCGCTTCCGAAGCGCTTCGGCCGTCTTAGGACCAACAGCTGCAATACGAGCTGCATGGAAACGACGAATATCTACATCAAATCGCGCCAGCCAGTTAAAGAAATAATCAACCCCGTTCACGCTAGTGAACATGATCCAGTCATATTGCTCCGCTTCAGCTAGAGCTGTACGAATCGATGCAACTACAGCTTCATCCTTTGGCTCACGCGTTTCAATAACAGGCAGCTCACAAGGCTCACCGCCAAGCTCCTCAATCCGGTCAGCCAGATCACTAGCCTGCGCTCTGGCACGGGTAACAAGCACACGTGCGCCAAACAATGGCTTTTGCTCATACCATTTCAGCTTTTCCCGCTGCAGCACAACCTCGCCAACGACGATAACAGCAGGAGGCTGAAAATTCGCTTCTTTCACGATTCGCTCAATCGACTCCAACGTGCCAACAATCGTCTCCTGCTCAACACGTGTACCCCAGCGAATCAAGGCAACTGGTGTATGCGCGGGCTTGCCATGACGGATTAGCTGCTCGGCAATATAGCCGATCTTGGCAACGCCCATAAGGAATATAAGCGTCCCTGTTGCATTCGTTACTTTGTCCCAATGGATAGAGCGGTCAAGCTTATCCGGGCTTTCGTGGCCCGTTATAATCGATAAGGAAGAAGCAAGGTCCCGATGGGTAACCGGTATGCCCGCATAAGCAGGCACCGCAATAGCTGATGTAATGCCTGGAACAATCTCAAAAGATATGCCATTGTCCTGCAGCAATTCCGCTTCCTCGCCAACACGCCCGAATATCGTCGGATCGCCGCCCTTCAACCTTGTAACCGTATGACCCTCAAGCGCCAAATCAACAAGCAGCTGGTTGATTTCTTCCTGCTTCATCGTATGACGGTCTGGCAGCTTGCCCACATAGATTTTGCGGGCGCCTTCCTTCACATGACGGAGAAGCCTAGGACTAGCCAGACGATCGTAGACAACAACATCACTTCTTTTCAAACACTCCAGTCCACGAACTGTAATCAGCTTCGGATCACCCGGTCCTGCGCCAACTAAATAGACGATCCCTTTATTCATATGTTTTCCCCGACTTCTGCCAAAATGCGATCTGCACCTCTGGCAACCAGTGCATCTGCTACATCGCGGCCAAGCTGCTCAGGATCCGTCCCTTTCCGGATTTCCTTCAGCATAACCTCTCCATCCGGGGACCCTACCATACCCGTCAGCTCCAGCTCTGCATTCTCGAAGCTGTCCTCCACCATCTTCTGAACCACTGCAAAAGCACCAATTGGAATTTGACAGCCGCCGTTCAGTGCACCAAGGAAGCTTCTCTCGGCCCTGACGGCAAGCGATGTTTCTGTATCGTTGAATAAATCAAGTAATTCCCGAACGGCCTTATCTTGAACGCGGCACTCGATGCCAAGTGCGCCTTGTCCAACAGCCGGTATAGAAAGATCTACCGGAATATAAGCGGAGATCCGGTCCTGCCATCCCATACGTGTAAGACCCGCAGCAGCAAGCACAACGGCGTCAAAGCCATCGGTTTCCAGCTTACGGATCCGGGAATCAATATTGCCGCGTATCGAATCAAGCTGAAGATCCGGACGCATATTTTTAAGCTGGCTGGAGCGGCGCAGGCTGCTCGTTCCTACTCGAGCTCCCTCCGGCAAATCATCAAGCGAGGCACCCTGCTTCATAATGAGACAATCGCGTGGGTCAACACGCTTCGGTATTGCGCCGTTTGTTAGCCCTTCCGGCAGCTCGTATGGCATATCCTTCATACTGTGCACAGCCATATCAATCTCGCCATCAAGCAAGGCTTGTTCAATCTCTTTAACGAACAAGCCTTTACCGCCAACCTTGGATAGAGTAACGTCAAGAATGCGGTCACCTTTCGTCACAATTTTCCGAATTTCAAATTTATAATCGAACCCATGCTTTTCGCTGATTCGCTTCAGTTCATCAATAACTTGCCCGGTTTGTGTCAAAGCTAATGCGCTTTGGCGTGTCCCAACCACGATTGTACGCGGTTCGTTATTCGCTTTTTCCATTATGATTATCCTCCCGTTGTCCATCTTCAAGCCGCTTCGTTCGAAGTCTGTCTATCCAAGCTTTCATATCTATCCCGGTTCCACTCCCGAACGGCACCTCTTCAGCAGCTTGCCGCAGCAAAATTTCGCGTTCCAATACATCCGAGACTGAAGTTTTCACATAGTCACGCAGCTTTCTAAGCTGCACCAGACTATCCGCGTACTCACTGCCGTATTGCTGCTCCAGCTCCCGCTTCAATCGGACAGATAAAGATGGGCTTGCTCCTGAAGCCGAGACGGCGATAAGCAAATCTCCGCGCCGTACAACCGCTGGATTAACAAAGCCTCTGCCTTCCGCCTCATTAACGTTATTCACTAGTACCCCGGCCCGCCTGCCATCTTTCGCGATACGACGGTTAAGTTCTGAATCATCTGTCGCAGCAAATAGCAGCTTTGCACATTCGGCATCAGAAGATTGATAAGGACGACCTTGCCATTCAATGGATCCACATGCAGCAAGTTCCTGCAAGCGTGGTGTAAGCTGTGGGCTAATGAGAACCACTTCATCTGCCCCCGCCTCTAGCAGGCCTTTTACCTTTCGTTCTGCGATCCGGCCGCCGCCGATTATAACGACGCGTTCGCCTCGAAGCTGAAGCATTATCGGATACATGTGCATCCCCTTTTTCAATGAAAGGTCGATAAGTAACTGGATAAAAGATTAATAATCAACATAACAAACGCAATGAGATGAAGTCTTGCGAGCTGAGTGCCCGGACGTCTTAGCATCGCCCTTTGAATAATATAATTTACATAAAAGATCAAAGTCGCAAACGAAGTAAGGACCTTCCAGTCGAACAGCAGCTGCGGCCTGCCTTCTGCCAAAAGCACGGTAACCGCAACGGATAACGACAGTGCCAGCAGCGGTACGCCAATAATAATGGCACGGTCCGAGAACCGCTCGATCCTATCAAGGCTTGGCAGCCTTCGAGTAAAGGGAGTCCATCTCTTCCCTTTGAGCTGACGATGCAGGAACAAGTACATCCCTGCGAATATAGATCCAATAGTAAGTGATGCATAAGCGCATAATACCAGACTAATATGTACAAGAAGCAAATCGCGCATCGCTTGGGATACGCCAAACTGTTCATCCATTCCGGGCCGGCTGTAAAGATTAAGGGCCAGTACGGAGAAGCTTACGATATTTACAAGGAAGACCAGAAACTCGATTTTGAAAAATTGACTGATCACAAGTGAGATCGTAACGAGAAGCCACGAGAAGCCGAGCCAATATTCAAAAGATGAGATCGCTGTGATCTCAAAATGAGTCACAAGCCGGCTTACAAGTATGATCGTTTGTAAAATCCACACAAAAATAAGGAGCCCTGTTCCAATCCGCTTAGCTCTCCGGTTCGCATCCATGAAATCGGAGAAGTAAAACAGAAGGCTCAGGGCGTATATATAAAGTATCGCGTCGTATATCCATTTTTGCGTTAAGAACATAGCTTCCACCTTGCCGCCCTTCGCGATTATTCGGGTAGCGCGCTATTATCGAAGGATGGACGCCAGTGCCGAAGCAGCAGAACGTGCAGGCATGTTTTTCTTTTTCTCCGCAGCCGCCGTGTTCGCTTCCTCTTGTTTCGACTGGGCCAGCTCATCTTCAAGCGCAAACAACTTCACGAACATATCCATTGCATCTTCCGAATGTTTGTCTCCAGCCATCTCTTTAATCCGCAGGATAGGATCTTGAATCATCTGGTTCACAATGCTCTTCGTCAGCTTCCGGATAACTTTCAACTCATGCTCATCCAGATCAGGCAGCTTGTTCGTCAGACTATTAAGCGTCTCTTCATGAATATCAGCAGCCTTGGTCTGCAAGGCACGGATCAGCGGCACAACGCCAAGGGTCTTGTACCATAGTTCGAACTGTTCGCGTTCTTGTTCAATCATCGCTTCGATCTTCTCCGCTTCCTTCCGACGTTGTTCGAGATTGCTCGCTACAATGCCTTCCAAATCGTCGATATCGTATAAGAACACATTCTCAACTGCAGCAATACCGGGATCGAGGTCACGCGGAACAGCGATATCAATCATAAAGAGCGGCTTCGACTTTCGGCGCTTCATGGCGGCTGCAACAGCCTCTCGTGTTAATACATACCCATCGGCACCTGTTGAGCTAATCACAATATCTGCTTCATGGAGCTTGTTAACCGCATCCTCCATAGAGCTCGCGATACCATTGAACTTCTCAGCAAGCTGCGCTGCCCGTTCATATGTCCGGTTGACAACGATAACTCGATCGGCACCGTTCGCATACAGATGCTTGGCCGTCAATTCGCCGGTCTCACCAGCGCCAATTACCATTACCGTCTTCTTGCTAAATTGGCCAAAAATCCGTTTACCTAGTTCAACTGCCGCATAGCTGACCGAAACCGCCGATTCTCCAATCGTTGTTTCCGAATGGGCACGCTTAGCCATCGTAACAGCTTGCTTGAACAGCATGTTAAATAATGTCCCTGTCGTCTTCTGCTGCTGCGCCAGCGCAAATGCGTCCTTCACTTGTCCAAGTATTTGCGTCTCGCCAATCACCATAGAATCAAGACCACTTGTCACCCGGAATAGGTGCTCAATGGCCTTGTCATCTTCATGCATATATAAATGACTCGTGAACTGCTGCCTAGGCAGCTTGAACCATTGTTCCATAAAACTGCGAATATAATGTCCGCACAAATGGTGTCTATCCACTACCGCATACAGCTCAGTACGATTGCAGGTCGCAACAATGACACATTCCATAATACTGCTTGTGTTCATTAGTTGTTTGAGCGCTTCTGACAATTCTTTCTCCGCTATAGCAAACCGTTCTCTTACTTCTACAGGGGCTGTCCGATAGTTCAAACCGACTACGATAATGTGCATGCGCGATCACCTGCCTTTCCTAAAATTTCGTTAGAATGATTATAACATAGTTCGACATACGAAAATGCCTTCATAATGTCTTCATTTATGAATAATGTTTGAAAACCCTCTTTGCCATTATTCCCTGTTTATACAAAGAAAATAACCATGGACCGGAGTCTATGGTTATCTCTATATCTTTTCAATTTAATAGCTTAGACAAGCTCAATTTGTTTCATATTTGGTTCTTCGACCTTCAACTCGCCCATACCGCGAACAAGTTTCTTCGCATGAGTCGTTGTTGGCTTCAATACAGAGATCATGTAGTCAATTGCAAGCTGTGGATCCACGGTTTCACCGCATGTGTAGCAATCGAGAGCGGCAAATCCCTTCTCAGGATAAGTGTGAATCGAGAGGTGACTCTCAGACAGCAGTACAAGCACTGTTGCTCCTTGAGGCTCAAATTGTTTCGATTGTACCGATAGTACAGACGCGCCGCATGCTTCAGCAGCCTCCACCATTTGGGCTTGCAAAAATTCTGCATTGTTCAGTAGATCAAAGTCTACCCCCCAAGTATCAACAGCAACGTGTCTTCCGAAAGTTGAATATTCCATCTTCCGGTTCCCCCTTCCTAGGAATAAAATGTTTAAAAAAATTTCATCCGCTAGGACCTACGTCATTCACTTCCCGAGGGAATAATCTCTCGCAACATAACCATGTCCTGAGTGAATCCTGGTTCCTATTTTGTTTAGACCAATGTTTTCAACGAGATTAAAAATAACATCTATTGGGGAGAATTGCAACTGTTTTTTTCGGGACATACGAAAACTTTTTGTGCGCCAATCCCGTATTCAAGGTATGTATCGGAAGTGAAATAGGTACCATGCACAGAGTTCATCCTGTTGTTATTTTTTTCGTGAACAAATGTAAAAAAAGGAGCCGCACTAGGCGGCTCATCACTTGTTAATAGGACGGTCAGGCTTCTAGAACAAACAGCTTACGAGTCAGCACCGAAAGCCTTTCATCGATACCGGTAATTTGCAACCGATCCTTGGTTTGATTGCGAAGATCAAGCAGTTCGTTAATCGCGTTGTTTACCAGTTCAATCTCACGTTCGATCAAGCGGCTGCGGAACACACGCTCTAATTGGCCAAGTGTATCCTTATATTCGAATACAACCCGAGTGCCAGTCGATGTGCTTTCAACGATTTTGCGGACGCTGCCGTTTGTATAATGATAGATCATCGTATAATGGCTGTAGATCCGATTGACAACTGCGTCTCCATGGAAAGCAGTTACCGCTTTACGCATAGCGTTGGTCAGTTTGGGGTGAATCAGGCGGCAAGAGAGTTCACATACATAGTGGTTCTGCTGACGTTCAAACGTCAGTGTAACCTCTTCCTTCCCTGCTACGTCTTCGAGAACCAGCTCCTGGTTTCCGTTATCGAGTACCTTCACATTCATACATACTTGTTGGTCATCGAAAAAACGGATAAATTGCTTCATCTCTTCGCTCGTCAATTGCAGTTTGGCACTTACATACTCTGTGGCTAGCCGCTGAGCCATAAAAATCTCCTCAATTCTATAAACTTACGCTTGTGTTCTTAATTCCTAAGTATATTATACGTGATCAGAGCTTTTTATTCCTGCCGTCCAGCTTCGATATTCTCGCATATTTCTGAAAAATCCCGTGGATTTCACGACGAACACAACATTTCTTACAGAATCCTCGCCATTATATAGGAAGTTATTGATCTATCTCCGTTATGTGCCAATTGCCTCGGTAATGACTTCCCACAACCTGTCGCGTCCAAGCCCTGTCTCCGAAGAAAACATGACGACATGATCACGGGGGTCCGCTTCCAAAGTCTCTTTAATAACCTTAACATGCTTGTCCCATTTGCCTTTTGGAATTTTGTCTGCCTTGGTGCAAACAATGCATGTTGGCACGTTGTAATGCTTCAGCCAGTGATACATGAGCACGTCATCCTTCGATGGCGCATGCCGCATATCGATAACAAGAAGCTGCAGCTTCAATTCCTCACGGTCACGAATATAAGTCTCGATCATTTGACCGAACAACTCACGCTGCGTCTTCGATACTTTTGCATAACCATAGCCTGGAAAATCGACAAAATAAACCATCTCATTCACACGATAATAGTTAAGCTGCTGCGTCTTGCCAGGCTGCGAGCTAGTTCTTGCTAAGTTTTTACGCATAATCAATTTGTTAATCAGAGACGATTTACCGACATTGGAACGCCCTGCCAGAGCGATCTCTGGCAAGGCGTCAATTGGATATTGCTCTGGTCTTACTGCACTTATTATAAAATCTGACTGTGTAATTTTCATCCGATTACTGTTCCTGCTTTCTCTTCGGTGTTGACCGGCAGCAGCGCGTGCTGCAGTACTTCATCCATATGGCTGACAGGTACAAAGGTCATTTCACTGCGAATACTGTCTGGGATATCACTTAAGTCGCGTTCATTATCTTTTGGCAGAAGCACCTTCTTGATGCCTGCACGATGGGCGGCAAGCGACTTCTCCTTCAATCCGCCAATTGGAAGCACTCTTCCGCGGAGCGTGATCTCACCGGTCATTGCCACTTCCTTCGATACGTACCTATTGGTCAGAGCGGAGATAAGTGCCGTTGCCATCGTAATACCTGCCGACGGGCCATCCTTCGGTATCGCCCCTTCGGGGATATGAATATGGATATCCCTGTTCTCGTGGAAGTTAGGATCGATATTCAGCTCAATCGCTTTGGAACGAGTGTAGCTGAATGCTGCCTGAGCCGACTCCTTCATAACGTCTCCGAGCTTGCCGGTTAGTGTTAGTTTACCGCTTCCCGGCATAACTGTCACTTCAATGACAAGTGTATCGCCGCCTACCTCGGTCCAGGCAAGGCCCGTTACAGCGCCAATCTGATTCTCAGCCTCAGCAGTGCCATGACGGAACTTCGCAGGGCCAAGCCACTCTTTCAGAAGCTCCGGCGTAACCGTTAATGGAGTTGGAGTCGCTGCTTCCACAGGCTGCTTAACGGCATCAGAATCTGCATCTGCATCTGAGCCAAAGGCCGCTTCAAGGGTATTAAGCTCTGGCGCTTCATAGGAGCTGCCCTCCGCTTCACTGGTGGTTCGCGGTACAAAGCCTGAAGCTACGATATGCTTCGCAGCCTTACGGCATAGAGCAGCCACTTGCTGCTCCAGATTACGTACACCTGACTCACGCGTATACTCCCGGATAAGCTGAAGGACTACCTCATCCTCTAGGATAAGCTGGTCTTCTGTTAGCCCATGCTCCTTACGCTGCTTCGGCAGCAAATAACGCTCGGCAATCTGCTGCTTCTCCAGTTCCGTATATCCCGGGATATACAGCACTTCCATCCGATCCAGCAGCGGACGAGGGATGTTATGCATCGAGTTAGCCGTTGTAACGAACATCACATTCGATAAATCAAACGGTACTTCGATGAAATGATCGCTAAACGTATTGTTCTGCTCGGGATCAAGCACCTCAAGTAAGGCAGATGAAGGATCTCCACGGAAATCACTTGCCATCTTATCAATCTCGTCAAGCAGGAAGACTGGATTATACGAACCTGCCGTCTTCATCCCCTGAATGATCCGGCCAGGCATTGCACCGACATAAGTTCGGCGATGACCGCGGATTTCCGCTTCATCACGAACACCGCCAAGCGAAATCCGCACAAATTTGCGGTCAAGAGATTTGGCGATGGAGCGAGCGAGAGAGGTTTTCCCGACACCTGGAGGCCCTACAAGGCAGAGGATCGGCCCTTTCATCTTCTTCACAAGCTGCTGTACCGCCAAATATTCAAGCACACGTTCCTTCGGCTTCTCAAGACCGTAATGGTCATTATTCAAGATGTCTTCCGCTTTGCTTAAGGAAAGATCATCTTCCGTATGCTTGCTCCATGGAAGAGCTAATAACCAATCGATATAATTGCGAATAACGCCGCCCTCGGCGGAGGTTGCAGGCATTTTCTCCAGACGGTCGATTTCCTTCTCAACCTTTTCTCTTACGAGATCCGGCACTCCTGCTTCAGCCAATTGGTTACGAAGTTCTTCAACTTCACCCGCACGGCCTTCTTTCTCGCCAAGCTCCTTCTGAATCGCCTTCATCTGCTCACGCAAATAATATTCCTTCTGCGTCTTCTCCATTTGCTTCTTGACGCGTTGGTTAATCTTGCGCTCGAGCTCCAGCACTTCACGTTCGTTATTCAGAATATCAAGCAGCCGCTCCAACCGTTCACGTACATCAATGGTCTCAAGGATATCCTGCTTATCTTTGATCTTCAGCGACAGATGGCTCGTAATGACATCGGCAAGCCGGCCAGGTTCATCAATGTCAGATACAGCTGCCAGCGTCTCTGGCGTAACCTTCTTCGACAGTGTAATGTAATGCTCAAACTGACTGAGCACCGACCGCATGAGCGCATCCACTTCTGGATCATCTGTCTCAGGTTCAGGAAGCTCAATTACTGAAACCTCATAAAACTGTTCGTTAGGTACGTAATCCACAATCTCGGCTCTTACAACACCTTCAACAAGAACCCGGATTGTACCATTTGGCAGCTTGAGCATTTGTCTGACTTTCGCAATGGTGCCGACGCGGTAAATATCGTCCTCAGTAGGCTCTTCAATATTGACTTCGGATTGGGAGCACAAGAGAATCATATGATCATCGATCATTGCTTTCTCAAGTGCTCTTACCGATTTGTCCCTTCCCACATCAAGGTGGAGCACCATGCTGGGATATACAAGCAGCCCCCTTAACGGAAGCAGGGGAAGCCGCCGGCCTTTCGTTTTTCCGGATCCCACACCAGCACCTCCAATTGTTTCGAATACCTTATTTTATCATTCCACGGAATCCGCCTGCAAATAGGGAACGCCTGAAGCGATAAAAAGATCGGAACTTACATGGTTTTCCACCTCTGCGACAACCGTGTCGCCGATTGGAAATACGTATCTAAACACTTCATCTACCCGATCTACCGGTATAACCTTAAGCCCTTCCAATCCTGCAAAAATCGCCTGCCAGTTCTCACGCGGAATGATAACCGTATCTGCACCAGCTTGGAAAGCTGCTTCAACCTTGGCAAGAACGCCGCCAACCGGCTTCACATTGCCATGAATACCAACCTCGCCCGTCATCGCCAGCTTGTTGTCAATCGGTATCTCTTTAATAGCAGACGCAATGGCCGTCGCCATAGCCACACCAGCAGATGGACCATCAATTGGCGTACCGCCTGGGAAGTTAATATGCAGATCATAGTCTTGCGGGTTGAGACCGTAACGGCGGAGCATGGTCAATACATTTTCAACCGAGCCCTTAGCCATACTTTTTCTTCTGAGGGTACGGGAGCCGCCTCCCAGCTCTTCCTCTTCCACTACACCTGTAATGGTATATTGTCCTTTGCCTGTAGCGACCGGAATAGCACTGACTTCGATTTCAAGCAAGGTGCCCATGTTAGGACCGTATACCGCGAGTCCATTCACGAAGCCGACCTGAGGGGCATCTGGTATTTTACGGTCAGGACGCGGTGGAATTTGACTGCTGTTAACCACCCATTCCACATCTGCACCAGTAATTGTGTCACGTTTCTCCGATAAAGCAATACCTGCTGCCAATTGAATAACATTAACCGCTTCCCGTCCGTTGGTCGCATACTTTTTCACCACATCAACTGCGTCCGGGCAAGGGCCAAAACCAATCTTTTTAATTGCATTTTCTGCAATTGAAGCAATTTCACTTGCCAGGAGGGGCCGGAAATAAATCTCCATACAGCGGGAACGAATTGCCGGTGGCAGATCCTGAGGTGAACGTGTTGTCGCACCAACAAGCCTAAAGTCAGCAGGCAGGCCGTTCTGGAATATATCATGGATATAGACCGGAATATTCGCATCCTCCGAATTGTAATAAGCGCTCTCCAGAAACACTTTGCGATCTTCCAGTACTTTTAACAGCTTATTCATTTGAATTGGATGCAATTCACCGATTTCATCGATAAACAGAATCCCGCCATGCGCCTTCGTTACTGCACCTGGCTTCGGCTGAGGAATTCCTGCTACCCCCATGGCGCCGGCGCCTTGATAAATAGGATCATGAACGGAACCAATCAGAGGGTCGGCGATCCCGCGCTCATCAAACCGCGCCGTTGTTGCATCAATCTCGGTAAATTTCGCTTCCGTCAGGAAAGGTGAGGATGGGTTCTTCTTCGCCTCTTCCAAAACAACACGTGCAGCTGCCGTCTTCCCAACACCTGGTGGTCCATAAATAATAACATGCTGCGGATTAGCACTGCAGAGCGCTGCCTTGAGCGCACGAAGGCCGTCTATTTGACCCACGATGTCCTGCATCGCCTGCGGACGTGTTTTCTCCGCAAGTGGCTTCGTAAGCGAAATGGAGCGCAGCTTACGAAGCTTATCCATCTCCTTGCGTGATTCCCGATCGACCGCCGAGCGGTTCGTCTTCTGATTACGCAGTAAATTCCAGAAATATAAACCAATAACCACAGCAAAAAAGACTTGAATCAGCATTAATACCATACTTAAACTCATCAATATCTTCTCCTCTCAAAGCAAATCATCCGGCAAAAGAGTACGTAATTGGTAGTATTGCCCCTTGCCGCAGGGAATAATCGCTTAAAGAAGAAAAAAGAGGTATTCCTATATCCTGCCTCTAAAGGCAGCTAAGGAATACCTCTTCGTTAAGTTATTGAGAGTCATTATGCATGAGCATGATTCTTGCGTCCAGGAATCTCTCCTGTCTCTTCAAAGGCACGCACAATCACGTCGATTTCTTTCTTCAGCTCGTTAAGCAGCTCCGCTTCCGGTACCTTGCGAATCATCTCTCCATAGCGGAACAACATGCCTTCGCCGCGGGCACCAGCAATCCCGATATCCGCTTCACGAGCCTCACCAGGACCATTTACGGCACAGCCAAGGACAGACACCTTAATCGGCACCTTCAGCTTCGAGATATACTCCTCCACTTCGTTAGCGATAGAGAAGAGATCAATATCAAGACGTCCACATGTCGGACACGAAATCAGTGTTGCTGCATTCGTAATAAGACCAAACGTTTTGAGCAGCTCGCGTGCTACTTTCACTTCTTCAACCGGATCTGCACTTAAGCTGATGYGCACCGTATTACCGATGCCCAATGCCAGCAGCGCACCGATGCCTGCCGAACTCTTGATCGTTCCCGTATGAAGCGTTCCAGCCTCTGTAATACCAAGGTGAAGCGGATACTTGATTTTCTCCGCTGCCATGCTGTAAGCCGCAATAGCCATCGGCACGTCGGAAGCCTTCAATGACACGATAATGTCGTGGAAATCCAGCTCTTCCAGGATCCCGATATGAAAGAGCGCGCTCTCCACCATCGCTTCCGGTGTCGGATATCCGTATTTTTCCAATAGATGATTCTCGAGTGAGCCGGCGTTAACGCCGATCCGGATCGGAATACCGCGTTCCTTACAAGCTTTAACGACAGCCTCTACTTTCTCGCGGCGGCCGATATTACCTGGATTAATCCGAACTTTATCAATGCCATTCTCAATAGCTTGCAGCGCGAGACGATAATCGAAATGAATATCCGCAACGAGCGGAATATGAATCCGTTTCTTGATTTCCTTGATCGCTTCAGCAGCTTCTTTATTGTTAACCGTTACCCGTACAATCTGGCAGCCGGCTTCTTCCAGACGCAAGATCTCGGCTACTGTAGCCTCTACATCAGCCGTCTTCGTTGTACACATACTCTGAATGATGACTTCATTGCTGCCGCCAATTGTTAAGTTGCCGACTTTGACCGGCACAGTATCCTTGCGCAAATACATAAAATGATCTCTCCCATGAACGTCAAAGTCCACCCTTTGACGAGCGAAAAAATCCGCGGTCTAGGGGTGGAAGCGATGACGGTAATGAACTTAGGCGCTCTCTTCTTTTTTCTTGTTGCCCTTCTTGGCTGTAAGCTCCGGCATGATTTTGTCTTTTACGGTTTTCTCCGTAATGAGACAAGTATTCACATCATCACGCGAAGGGACTTCATACATAACTTCCAGCATGATGCCTTCGATAATAGCACGCAAGCCGCGAGCCCCCGTGTTCCGTTTAATCGCTTCTTTCGCGATTTCTTCAAGAGCAGCAGGCTCAAAGTCGAGCTTTACGTTATCCATCTCAAGCAGCTTCTGGTATTGCTTCACCAAAGCATTCTTAGGCTCAGACAAAATACGCATCAAAGCATCTTCATCAAGCGGCTCCAAAGTCGAAATAACCGGCAAACGGCCTACGAACTCTGGGATCAAACCAAATTTGAGCAAGTCTTCAGGCAGAACCATCGACAAATACTCGCCTGGTTTCAGATCTTTTTGCAGTTCACCCGTCGAACTGAAACCGATCACTTTTTTGCCGATCCGGCGTTTAATGAGCGATTCCAGACCATCAAATGCGCCGCCGCAGATGAACAGAATGTTAGTTGTATCAATTTGAATAAACTCTTGATGCGGATGCTTACGTCCGCCTTGCGGTGGAACAGAGGCAACCGTGCCTTCGAGAATTTTGAGCAGTGCTTGCTGAACGCCTTCGCCCGATACATCTCTTGTAATGGACGGGTTTTCAGACTTACGAGCTACTTTATCAATCTCATCGATATAGATAATGCCACGCTCGGCCTTCTCCACATCGTAGTCTGCAGCTTGAATAAGCTTGAGCAAAATATTTTCAACGTCTTCACCGACATAACCGGCTTCCGTCAGCGATGTTGCATCCGCAATTGCAAACGGTACGTTCAAAATTTTAGCCATTGTTTGAGCTAGCAGCGTTTTACCCGAGCCAGTAGGGCCTACGAGAAGGATGTTACTTTTTTGAAGCTCAACGTCTTCGATCTTACTTTGCGAGTTAATCCGTTTGTAGTGGTTATAGACCGCAACAGAAAGGGATTTCTTTGCAAATTCTTGTCCGATGACATACGAGTCAAGAATCGCACGGATATCTTTTGGTTTCGGGATATCCTTCAGATCAAGCTCTTCCTCATGGCCGAGCTCCTCTTCTACGATTTCTGTGCAAAGCTCGATACATTCATCGCATATATATACGCCGGGACCGGCTACCAATTTACGTACTTGTTCTTGCGATTTACCGCAGAACGAGCATTTCAATTGACCTTTTTCATCATTGAATTTAAACATACTTTTTCACCCCTTCGATTAAATCCTTACGATACCGGAGTTGTTATTACTCTGTCAATCAAACCATAATTCAGCGCATCTTCCGCGCTCATGAAATTATCGCGGTCAGTATCGCGGTCGATCTTCTCATAAGGCTGACCGGTACGTTCCACATAGATTTGATTCAGCTTTTGCTTCGTCTTCAGGATCCAATCTGCGTGGATCTTAATATCCGATGCCTGACCACGAACGCCGCCAAGCGGCTGATGAATCATGACTTCTGCATTAGGAAGGGCGAAACGCTTGCCTTTCGCGCCAGCCGTAAGGAGAAGCGAACCCATGCTTGCTGCCATGCCCATACAAATCGTGGACACATCAGGCTTAATATATTGCATCGTATCATAAATAGCCATACCGGCCGTTACCGAGCCGCCTGGGGAATTTATATACAAGTGGATGTCTTTCTCCGGATCGTCGGCCGCCAGAAAAAGCAGCTGTGCGATAACTGAATTTGCTACGTCATCATCAATAGCGCTCCCGAGAAAAATGATTCTGTCCTTCAATAAGCGCGAGTAAATATCGTAAGACCGTTCTCCGCGATTCGTTTGTTCAACTACGATAGGTACCAGATTCATGCGACCAACCTCTTTTCTTTTGGGACTTATTTTATTTCATGTTTTCTATTGTATCACGTCAAATGAGCAATGTCATTTTTCCAAGTAATACAGTAATACAGTATACGGTGAGCTACGCTCGATATGTACGGAGATTCTTTCTCCATTTTAAAAGCACTTCAGTTATGTAGGGTGAAAAGAAGGCACGTATCTGACGATGACGTGCCTTTTCTTCGTATTTATTCAATTTGAAAGTTTGAGACGATTACGCTCCAGCTACTTCAGCTGTTTTGCTGTTTTCAACGAGGAATTCAATCGTTTTACGAAGCTCAATGTCTTCTTTCAAGCTGTCGATTTGACCGTTTTGCTCGAAGATGCCGCGAAGTTCAGCCGCTGGGCGGTTGTATGCTTTCGACAACGATTCGAGTTCTTCGTTCACGTCTTCTTCGGATACTTGAACGCCTTCTGCTTTCGCAATTGCATTCAGAACCAGGTTGTTGCGAACGCGTTTCTCAGCATCGCTCTTCATTTGGTCGCGCAGAACTGCTTCGCTTTGACCGGAGAATTGATAGTACAGGTCGATGTTCATGCCTTGCATGCGAAGACGGTTCTCGAAGTCGCGAAGCATGAAGTCAACTTCTGTATTGATCATTGGTTCTGGAACTTCTACTTCAGAAGCTTCAGCCGCTTTCTCGATTACAGCATTTTGCAGGTTACGTTCTGCTTCGTTCTCTTTGCTTTCTTTCAGCTTGGAGACAAGATCCTGCTTGTACTCTTCAAGCGTATCGAATTCGCTGACATCTTTAGCAAACTCATCGTCAAGAGCCGGCAGGTTTTTACGTTTGATTTCATGCAGCTTCACTTTGAATACAGCCTGTTTACCAGCCAGGTTTTCTGCATGGTACGATTCAGGGAATGTTACTTCAATATCCTTGAAATCGCCAGTTTGCATACCAACTACTTGATCTTCGAAGCCAGGGATGAACGAACCTGAACCAATTTCAAGCGAGTAAGCTTCAGCTTTACCGCCGTCGAATGCTTCGCCGTCTACATAGCCGTCAAAGTCGATTACAGTGATGTCGCCTTGCTCTGCAGCGCCTTCTTCAAGGACAGTCAGCTCAGCATGACGTTGTTGCAGACGCTCAAGTTCAGCGTTTACTTCTTCGTCGCTGACTTCAGCTTCAAAGGATGGAATTTCCAGACCCTTGTATTCGCCAAGAGTAACTTCTGGACGAACGATAACTTTTGCTTTAAATTTGAACGTTTCGCCTTTAGCGAATTGTTCAACATCAATCTCAGGACGGTCAACAGGACGTTGTTCCGTAACTTTAACTGCTTCTTCATAAGCTGTAGGCAACAGGATGTCAATTGCATCCTGGTACAGGCTTTCCACGCCGAAACGGGATTCGAACATTGCCCGTGGCACTTTACCTTTACGGAAGCCAGGTACGTTTACCTTTTGTACGACTTTCTTAAATGCTTGATCAAGCGCTGCAGCGACTTTCTCAGCTTCAACCTCAACATCGATCGATACGAGGTTCTTGTCTATTTTTTCCCAAGTTGCTTTCATTTTATGCTTTCCCCTCCAAAATACGCATCACGCCAATTAGTATTCGCTTCATAAACCACTCTATTATAATCAACCTGCGCCATCATTTCAAGGCTGATGATCATCTTCTGTAGATTGCTGCATCGCAGCGACCTGCCGAAGTGTCCTGCAAGCCTGCTCATATCTGAATCTTAATGGCTCGGTTATGCCGTAGGCTTCCCGGACATCATCATCATTGGCAGAGCCGTAAACCGTCAGTAACAGCGTGAGATGGAGCGCCGCTGCATAGCTGTCGACTGTCTCTTCATCCTCTCGGAGCATCCATTGATAGGATGTGGTTCCATACAAAAATTGGAGACTTTCTTTCCACAATTCTTTGGCAAAATGAGGCAGTGTAGGATCATCTGCTTCCGTCACAGCTTCCACTCGTTCAAGAATCCGGATGACTGGCCTTGGAAAATCATCAAGTGCAAGTGGTGTAGATTCAATGTCGAGCTCTACTCTCTCGCCCATCCGATCCAGTGACAGCTGACCGGATATTTCCCGCTTACGTAGGCATTGCAGCGCCTTAAACTGTACAACAGGATGAATGGCCTTGCCGCTAGTCAGCCATTCTACCATTACCTGATCAATCTCAGGCGAGTGTATGTATGCTGCTCGTTCCAATGCCAATATTTGCTGGTCAATCATTGGATGATGCTCCATGATATAGAGCACCTGCTTAATGTATGCCTCATCCTGCTCCGGCGGATTCAGCAGCTGCTCGCGAAAGCTCTCTTCGCTGACTCCTTCATCATCCTGGCCGCCAGGCAGAACGGCTCCTTCGGAATCTGATCCGGGAAACGCCATATCAAGCCAGGTTAGAAGGCTTCTCCATTCTTCGTAATGCCGTTCATCCTCGCCGCGGCATTGCAGAAGAAAGCGGAGTAAATTTTTGGCTTCGCCATATTGCTCGGATTCCAGCATCCGGGTGAGCTGAATTTGATAATGATCCAGCATCTTCGGAAATAAATAAACGTTATCTGGTGTAGTTATGGTATCACCGCCTTGTCGGTCAAACCGCTTCATTCGTGCCTATTGCTTGCGTTAGATTATATCACGTTACATGCTAATATAAAAACAATGCATTCACGAGTCTTGATTTTTCGAGTAGGCTTATGCTATATTTACCAAGCGAATTTTTTTCGCGGGCTTTAGTAAACATAGATGAAGCTTCTATTCCCTTCATTCACTCTAAAATTTTTAAAATTACCTATTGCCAACTCATGCAATTGCATGATATACTCATTCTTACGTGTCCCAGTAGCTCAGCCGGATAGAGCACACGCCTTCTAAGCGTGCGGTCGGGGGTTCGAATCCCTCCTGGGACGCCATTTTCCCAAACATAATGACAATTAATAAAACCCGCAAAACCTTGATACCCAAGGATTTGCGGGTTTTTTGCTGTTTTTTTACCTTTTAATTAACAATCTTGAAGTAGCATCCTGTTTCTCTGTGTCGGTACTTATCGGGTCCAGCTTGAGCACATAATTATTGTGTCTAATATATCTTGTTGGGAAATTATACGACTGAAGCCTGTTTTTGACCCCGTTAATCCCGGTTGAGGTTTGGAAAATGGTCGGAATTGTACCGTCCACATTATAAGTAAACTTCTCAATGACGACCGAACGTCTGTAATCTCCCCCCGTCGCTAATGCACCGTTATGGGATATAAAGTAGGACTGTCCTTTATAGTCGATAATCGCTTGATGTATTGTCCCACTTGTAGGGATTGCAGGCTGAATGACGCCCTTGTATGTCCACGGCCCTGTTGGGCTGGTGCTTGTTGAGTAAGAGATGGATTCCGGCCAGCCGGATGCATAGGAGAGATAATACACCCCGTTACGTTTATGAAGCCATGGAGCTATCGTATAGTCGGGACCAAATGCCGCAGTTGTCAAAGGAACGGAAACAATTGAACCGTTAAGAGAAGTCATGTCGCTGTTAAGCTTGGCATAAAACAAAGCATCATTGCCCCAGTACAAATAAGCCTGCCCGTCATCATCCACAAAAACAGTTGGGTCAATATCGCCCCATGCCGTTGTATTAGGCGTCATATCATTCGTAATAAGCGCGTGTCCAAGCGCAATTTGTTTTTTTGTTCATCTATATAAAAAAAGACGATGCCTCTGCTCAGGGCCTCGTCCTATATGTTTATACCGTTGTAACTGCTTTGTCTGTTACGAATTGATAAAGCGTCTCCACTTGCTCGCCGCTCATCTCACCGCTGTTATCATATACAAGAATGGAAGATTGCGGGATATCCCAATTAATTTCAGGAACAAAAGCTACACGTTTCTCAAAATTCGACCAATGGTCCAATTTCCATTGATCACGCTCCGTTTGACGCCCGATAATGCGATTTTTCTGCAGTTCGATATTCTCAAGGGTGACTACGATTACCTTAACGTCCACCTGATCTTTGGTCAGACCTGCAGCTGAAATAACTTCTTCGATCCATACTCTATTCTTAAGCTCGGCTGTGAACGGAGAAATCATAAATACGTTCTGGCCTGCAGCCAAGTTCTCAATACAAATATCCTTAGTCGTATCATATTCCAAATCACGAAGGTTTTGTTTATAGAAGTCCGAATCACGGTCGTTCTTGTCGAGGCCGTTAATTTCCAGCATCGCCTCTACGAATCGTCCGCCTACCGTATCACGATCAAGAAAAGCAGCCGGAATACGCTCCGATAATTTTCTTGCAACGGTTGTCTTGCCTGTACCTGCTACACCAACGAAAAACACTAACTTTTGCAATGCCTGATGCCTCCACTATGAAACTAGTTTATCCTCCCATTGTACCACTCCTCGCCCAATAAAGGTATCACAAAGGTTACAAAATCCGTTAGTTTCCGACAATCAGCTTACAAAAAAAGGATAATGCCCGCATAGCGCTAAACCGTCGCTTCCGGTGCTCATTATCCTTGCGTTTCATTTTTATAATCTGCCAGGATCCAATAATCCCATAGATTCAACGTGCTTCTGGGTGGATGGGGTCCCATGCTCGTGAATAAATAAATAGATATCGTGCAAGATCGCATCGTATCCACCATTCATCCGGCTGTCACCGGTTTGCGATAGATGGGTGCCAAATTCGTAATTGAAATGACCCGTAATGGCATTATCCATGCTGGACAAATCCTCGAACATCACTTGAAGCTGGTTGAACTCCTCGTTGTTTGCCAGGATCTCCAGCTCATACGAAGCTGCACCCTGATCCTCCAAAATTTGTCCGGCCTGGACCGAGACATAATATTTTTTTCGTTCATCGACTGACATGCGTTATTTTCAGCTCCTTTTTAAGACATGCTCTCTTAGCATCCCCTAGCGGACAGACATTTTATGCCTTTTTTCAGCATATAACGGATATTATTGCTACTGGAGTCCAGCAGAAGAGAGGAATGAGATTATGTGTGGAATAACCGGCTGGATCGATTGGACCCGAGATCTAACCCATGACAGCAACAGCCTAGTTAAAATGACGGAGACGTTATCACTGCGCGGTCCTGATGCGTCAGGTACTTGGATCTCATCGCATTGTGCGCTAGGCCACCGCCGGCTCAGCGTGATCGATCCGGAAAATGGCGCTCAGCCGATGATTCGGCGCTCGGGCGATGACACATATGTCGTTGTCTATAATGGTGAACTTTATAACGCACTTGAACTAAGGAAAGAGCTGGAAGACAGAGGCAGAACGTTTACAACCCATTGCGATACAGAAGTACTGCTTGTGTCTTATATCGAATGGGGCAAAGCCTGTGTTGAACGCTTCAACGGCATTTTCGCCTTTGCCATCTGGGATGTAACTGAACAAGAGCTGTTCCTTGCCCGCGACAGACTAGGTGTAAAACCACTGTTCATCAGCTTTGCAGATGGACTGTTTATTTTTGGTTCGGAGCCAAAAGCTATTCTTGCTCATCCGGCTGTTAAAGCTGAGGTAGGTGCAGAAGGATTAGCTGAAATCTTCATTATTGGTCCCGCCCGAACACCTGGCCAAGGCGTTTACAAGGATATTACCGAGCTGCTGCCAGGACAATGTGCAACTGTTAATCGTTCAGGTATCCGCAAAACAAAATATTGGAGTCTCGAGACGATTCCGCATGAAGAAGATGTCGATACGACGGCTGAACATGTCCGGGAGCTGCTGAAGGATACAACGGAGCGCCAGCTTGTTTCGGACGTGCCGGTTGGCACCTTACTCTCCGGAGGCCTTGACTCCAGCGCTTTAACCACGCTGGCTGTTCGTTACTACGAGCAAACCGGTCAAGGTAATGTGCATACGTATTCCGTCGACTACGCGGATAACGATAAGCATTTCAAGGCTCATGCCTTTCAGCCAAACAGCGACGCCCCTTGGATCGAACGGATGACGTCCCATCTGGACACCATCCATCATCCAATCCAATTCGATACACCTGAGCTCGTAGCTGCTCTCCGAGACGCTACATTGGCACGCGATTTGCCAGGTATGGCCGATGTGGATGCCTCGCTCCTGCTATTCTGCCGGGAGATAAAGAAAGGTGCTACCGTCGCAATTTCTGGTGAAGCAGCGGATGAAATCTTTGGCGGCTATCCTTGGTTCCACCGTGAAGAAGCACTGAGTGCAAACACCTTCCCATGGTCTCTCGCCTCCTCTATGCGGGCAGATCTGCTTGCGCCGGATGTAGCTGCATGGATTAAACCTCTTGATTATATCGGTGACCGTTATGCCTCTGCGATCGCGGAGGTGCCGCACTTGGATGGTGAATCCGAGACCGTACGGAAGATGCGCAAGATGTCTTATCTTAACATTACCCGCTTCATGCCAACACTGCTTGACCGGAAGGACCGGATGAGTATGGCAGCAGGCCTTGAGGTTCGTGTCCCGTTCTGCGATCACCGACTCGTGCAGTACGTCTGGAATATCCCTTGGGAGATCAAGACAGCTGGGGACCGGGAGAAAGGCATCCTTCGCCGTGCCCTGAAAGGCGTACTTCCTGAAGATGTGCTGACACGCAAAAAAAGCCCTTATCCAAAAACGCATAATCCGAATTATCTGGCAGCGGTTAAAGGACTTCTTCTTGATGTGCTGAACGATCCGTCTTCCCCGCTCCTGCCGCTGATTAACGTAAATAAAGTAAGAGAGCTTGCTGAATCTGATTCGGCAAAATCGAATATTCCGTGGTTCGGACAATTAATGTCTGGTCCTCAGTTGTTTGCTTATTTGTATCAAGTGAATGTGTGGCTGAAGGAATATGGGGTTAGTGTGAAGTAAGGGTTAAAAGAGAACTACGCAGTCGAATGTTCTTCCGGTCGCTATTGCTCAGGGATTCCTTGAATAAGGTTTGTTTGGCGGGAATCCCTGAGCAAAGGCGAACGCTAACGCTCCTACAGAATCATTCGAGCAGCTACGTTCTAATTAACCCCATATTTGTGGGGTAAGAAAAAAAGGCGTCACAGGTCTAACTCCTGTGACGCCTTTTGGTTAATATTACTTAGCTTCCAGCTTCGCAATCAGCTTCACAAGAGCATTTCCGCGATGGCTGATAGCCTGCTTCTCTTCCTTGGACAGCTCTGCCATGGAACGTCCGAGCTGTGGGAGCCAGAACAATGGATCATAACCAAAGCCGCCTTCGCCACGAGGCCGGTCGGCGATGAAGCCGTCGACTGTACCTTCCGTCTCGATAAATTCCCCTGTCGCAGGGTCATATAAAGCGAGTACGCAGACAAATTGCGCTCTGCTGAGCAGCCGCGTGCCGTCCGCAAGCGGTTCTGCTGCGTCCACATTCAACTTGCCAAGCTCGTGAAGCAGCTTTGCATTGTTATCGGCATCTGCTGCACCTTCACCGGCATAACGGGCCGAATATACACCTGGAGCGCCATCAAGGGAAGCTACACGCAGACCAGAGTCATCTGCGAGCACCGTTACTTGAAAAGCATCACCGGCCGCTTTTGCCTTAATACGAGCATTTGCAGAGAACGTATCTCCGTCTTCTACAATATCCGGAAAGGCTGGATAATCGTTTAGGCTGACGACGGTTCTGCCAAGCTTCTCAAAGGCATGTGCAAATTCCTTCACCTTGCCTTGATTTTTGGTCGCAATCAAAATAGGCTGAGTCAACGTGTTAACCCCCGATCCGGTCTGCCAGCTCACCCAAAGCAGCGCGCTGCTTCTCGATTAGTTCCTCGATACCACCTTCTGCTAATTCCAGCAGCTTGTTAAGCTCTTCACGCGAGAACGGGGAATCCTCGCCTGTTCCTTGCAGCTCAACAAATTTACCATTGCCTGTCATGACGACATTCATATCAACCTTGGCCTTGGAGTCCTCATCGTAATTCAAATCAAGCAGTTCTCTTTCTTGAATAACCCCTACACTTACCGAAGCAAGAAAATCCGTAATCGGATATTTGGAAAATTGTGTTGTTTTCGAGATTTTGTTAACCGCAAGGCAAAGAGCTACAAATGCACCTGTAATCGAAGTGGTACGCGTACCGCCGTCAGCTTGAATAACATCGCAATCAAGCGTAATTGTACGCTCGCCCAGCGCCTGCAAATCGACAATAGATCTGAGGGCACGTCCGATTAAGCGCTGAATTTCCATTGTTCGGCCGGAAAGCTTGCCTTTGGCTGCCTCCCGATGGTTACGGGAATGGGTTGCACGTGGCAGCATAGCATATTCTGCCGTAATCCAACCTTTACCTTGACCCTTCATGAAAGGGGGTACTCGTTCTTCCACACTGGCTGTACAAATAACTTTCGTCTCGCCAACCTCAATGAGTACCGAGCCTTCCGCATATTTATTAACGCCTGTCGTTATCGTAACCGGCCGAAGCTGGTTCGGTTGCCGACCGTCTGTTCGCATGCTTATGTTCCTCCTGAATCAATCGTTATCGCTTATGTGTTGATCGCTTTGCAATCTTTCCTATTTTACCAAAGTGGCATGTGAAAAGCATCTTTAATTCTGCTCTGACAAAAAGGCTGCCTCACCTGGTCCCGAAACGGGCCTGGTAAGGCAGCCTTTCTCTAGTTATGGCGTTTTATCAGCTTACCCTTTAATCGCATTCACATGATGCGGACGCGATACTGGCTCGCTGTAAGAAACATTGTTCTCGTCTGTGACTTTCTGACCGTTCAGTGTAATCTGAACTTTGTCAGCGCCCGTATTTTCAGTAACTGACAGGACGATCGCTTCAAGCATCTCTGCTGGAGCAGGCAGTCCTTCTTCATATGCTTGGTCTTTCAAGTCCACCATTACCGTGTCGTCCTGCTGCTTGATGTTTGTTACTTCCACATCATTCGTAAGGACACTGATCAAATCCTTCGTGTTAAGCGGACCTGTGATCAGCTGTTCAAGAGCAGCTTGTGCTGCTGTTTCCTCCGTGCGGTTAATTAACCTTGTAACCGGCACATAATATTGTTCATCGTTGGTTGTTTGCGAAGAGAAGTACAGAGTAACCGGTGTCGAGTTCGAATAGTTCACACCATCAGCAGCTTCAAGGTTGATCCCTACCGAACGTGTAAGCGGCTCATCGAGCGGGAAGCCGTCCTGCGGCATCTCCGACAGCTTGGCCCCTTCATACCACAGTTCTACTCCTTTTGCTCCCATAGCCGTCAAAGTCCAAGTAATCGCCTCTACAATTGTACGCTCGTCCGTCGCAGGATAATCATTGAAGGTTCCGCCAAATTCAACGGTAGCCAATTGGGTTTTCGGATCGACATGAAGTGACTTGACCTCTGTACCTTTAGGAATGACTGCACGGAAATCTTCTGGCAGCTGGCTTGCCATGCTTCCGCCGTCCACCATGATTTCCAAAGCTTTTTTGCCGGCTTCGTCAACTGCATTCTCGGTAAGTGTTGTCTTCAGAGATACCGGGGCAAGATAACCGTTGCGGTCCTCTAAGTAAACGGTAAGATTGGAATCATCATCTTGCCCGGGCACGACAGCCTGTCCGGTATTTGTACCGTCTACGGCACCTGTTGCGTCAGTTTGCTGCGGTGGATCAATCTCCCCTTTTGTGTCCTGCGAAATCAAGCCGCATCCTGTTGCAAGGATGGGAAATACCATCACACCGCAGATTGCTGCACGGCGAATCCATCTTGTTTGAGCCATTGACTTTTTCCTCCCCAAATTGTAATTGCCTGTTAGGCGACTTTGTACATTTGTTGATTTGTAGTACTATGTATACGAGCCCTTCCCTGTTTTAGACCAGTTTTGTCCACAAAATCTGAGGGGGTAATCAATTTGTTCAATCAAGTCACCTACAGCTTAAACAGCCGCGAGGTTGCGGAAGCGACCAATGCATGGCTCGACAAACGAGGCGTATCCAAAACATCCATTGGACAGCTCGTTCATTTTCTGCAAAAGGATTATTATCCGGAGCTTACGCTGGATGAATGCATCTCTCATGTTGAAGCTGTGCTGCAAAAAAGAGAGGTGCAAAATGCCGTATTAACTGGCATACAGCTCGATTTGCTGGCAGAGGAAGGCAAGCTGATGGCGCCGCTTCAAGATATGGTTCGTAATGACGAAGGCCTATACGGCTGCGATGAAATATTGGCTCTATCCATTGTTAATGTATACGGCAGTATCGGATTTACCAATTTTGGATATATCGACAAGCTTAAGCCCGGCATCTTAAAGAAATTAAATGATAAAAACGATGGGCAAATCCATACCTTCCTGGATGACATCGTTGGAGCAATCGCTGCTGCTGCTGCGAGCCGCCTGGCGCATCGCAAGCAAGCAAGCCGTGAAGAAGCCGCACAGAATGTAAAGGAATAGAAACTGGTCTAGAGACTGTCCTACAATTGTAGGGCAGTCTTTTTTTTGCCCTCTAACTCTAGCTGCACCTTTTCAATTAAATGGAATATTTTAGTAGTAATATTAAAAGAGAGAGGAGTGATCATACCGTTGAATAACAATCCTCTTGTGTGGCATAACTCTCGCATCACCAAACAAGATCGGCAGCTCCTAAACGGACATCACAGTTATGTTCTTTGGTTTACTGGCCTTTCGGGATCAGGGAAATCAACGCTTAGTACAGCCTTGGATCATGAACTTTATAAGCTGCAATGCCGCAGTTACGTACTCGATGGCGATAATCTTCGTTACGGCTTAAATCAGGACTTGGGCTTTCAGCCAAAGGATCGTTCTGAGAATATCCGCAGAATCGGAGAGGTCGCCAAGCTAATGGCCGATGGAGGCATGATTGTCATTGTAGCTGCTATTTCGCCTTATCGGCAGGATCGTGATGGGGTACGCTCTTCTATGCTGCCCGATGAGTATATAGAAATTTATGTGAAATGTTCGATTGAAGAATGCGAGCGAAGAGATCCAAAAGGAATGTACAAGAAGGCAAGAGCTGGAGAGATTACACAATTTACGGGTATTTCCGCACCTTACGAGCATCCTCTTAATCCGCATCTTACTATTGAAACTGATAAGCTGACGGCTGCTGAGTCTGTCAACGCAGTAATGGATTACTTATATCTTCATGGCTTGATCATTGCCAAGGAGAAAGAAGGTGTGGTGTTTGAAGGATAAGCTGTTACTATACTTGCATCTTCCTAAGACCGGAGGCTCTTCTTTTACACAAGCCATAATCGAGAACTGCCCGAATATCGTTCATTTTCATACGATTGAGACCGCTGTGGAGTTACGTGGACAGCTCGTCACTGCAGATGCCTTATGTGGACATTTCAGATATGGCATACACCAACTGACGGACCGGCCTTATCAGTATGTTACGATGCTGCGCCATCCTGTCGAACGGACTCTCTCCTATTTTTATTTCAAATATAAAAATCCTGAGTATGAGATTTTTTATGATAAAGATCTAACCTTCGAAGAGTACGTGCTTAACCCTAACTATGACCTCGAATACTGCAATCTTCAAGCCAGAATGTTACTGGGCGAGATTGCTAATCCTTACCCGAATTTCAAAAAAGTCCAGGCTCATCTCGTCAAGCATTTTGCTTTTGTTGGTCTTACGGAACAATACGACATTTCTTTATTTTTATTTATGCACAAGATGAACTGGAAGCCAAAGCATTACCCTAAAGTCAATGTAACGCCTAATCGCCCTCCTGCAGAGCTTTCGTTATCCAGTGAAGCTATCCAAGCTGTCCTGCAAAAAAATGAGATCGATATAAAGCTATACGAACACGTCTGTCGGGAATTTATCGATCACGTGTTAGAACTGTCCTCTGAACAAGAGCAGCAGCTCAGAGCTTATTTAAGAGCGGCCAGAAATTAATAAAAGGCCTCACAAATGTGAAGCCTTCTTTGCTATTTATTCAGCTGTACGAAACATAACCGTATCCATTGTTCCGGTTCGAATGATTTTACCCCGCTTCTCCAAATAATGGAGGTGAGCAATGGTCTCTGACATCGCAAACCGCAGATTATGAGGATTCGTCCGCAGATGACCGCCAAAAGATTGCTCGCAAAGCTCAAAAGCGCTGCTTGGAACTCTCAACATTTCCCACATTTTGTTCAAGCGTCGTCCATGATGCTGCTTGATCTCCATAATCCGGTTTGCAAAATCGGTGAATGGCTCACGATGACCTGGAAATGCCAGACTCACCTTGTAGGCATGCAGCTCATCCAAGCTATCGAGGAAACATCCAAGCGGATCTTCCTCTTCCCCAGGATTAAAGCTGATGTTAGGTGTAATATGAGGCAGCACTTGATCACCGCACAGCATATAGCCGTTAGACGGCTCATAGAAGCATAACTGGCCAAAGGCATGCCCGGGCGCATCAATTAGCTGCCATTCCAATCCGCCAAGCTGAAACGTCTCTCCTGCCTCCAAATACGTGACGTCCGGCTGAGGAGATACTCTTCTGACAAAGCCATCAAGATTGTTCTTAATATCAAGTGTCAGCTCATCAGGCATGCCGTGGATGGCGAAATGCGCCCGAAGTTCCTCAGAGTAAGTACTGTTATCTCCCCATAATCGCTGTGTATATGCATGAGATCTTTCTGATATATATACCGGCGCCCCGGTCCGTTCTTGAAAATAACCCGCAAGCCCATAATGATCCGGGTGCTGATGGGTAAGCACGATCCGTTTAATCTGCTCTATGGTTATGCCATGCTTCAGGAAAGCCTCATCCCAAGCTGCCAGCGCTTCATCGGTATGCAGGCCGGGATCAATAACCGTATAACCCGTCCCGCCCTCTGGTATCAAATAACTGTTTACCCACTTTAATGAGAAAGGAAGCGGAATCTTTACTTGAATCCACCCGCTGTCCCAGACCTTCGTCTCCACTAGCCCAGTCATGGATGCTGTGCCCTCCCTATCCTGATAAGCCAACCCTTCGACCATCACAAAATTCTCGAGCAGTCTAGTATTTACTAAGTTGGCCTGTCTTAGTTGTTTAACGGACTGGAATAAGTCGGTTCGTATGTTTGAGTTCAGCAACGGATGCTGCCCCGATCCCGAACATTGCCGCACGAAGCTCAAATTCAATCCGTTCGAATTGCTCATTTAACTGGTCGACCGATACTTTTGTCTCACCTTCTGCAGCACGTGGGAGAAGGGCACGTCCGAACCCGGCAATATCAGCCCCTAATGCAATGGATTTCGCTGCATCTACGCCATGCTGCAGGCCACCGCTAGCAACAACTGGCATATGCGGCAGACGGCTTTTTACTTCCTTGATGCTTTGAGCAGTAGGGATCCCCCAGCCTGCGAAAGCTTCTGCAGCCAAACGGCGCATTGGATCATTCTGCCGGTACTTCTCAACCTGGCTCCAGGATGTCCCTCCGGCTCCCGCGACATCAATAAATGCTGCTCCCACCGAAGCGAGTGCTGCAGCCGTATCGGCATCTACACCCCAGCCTACCTCTTTGATGCCAACCGGCACCTCAAGTGCCCGGCATACCTCTTCTATCCTTGGCAGCAAGCCGCGGAAGTCTGTATTCCCTTCAGGCTGGAATACTTCCTGCATGCTGTTCAAATGAAGCACAAGTGCATCCGCTTCGGCAATGTCTACCGCTCTGCGGCATGCTTCCACACCAAACCCATAATTTAACTGCACCGCACCAAGATTTGCAATAACAGGGACAGAAGGAGCAAGATCACGGATATAAAAAGAAGCAGCAAGTTCTTCCTGTTCAATCGCCGCACGCATGGATCCTAGTCCAATGGCCCAGCCGCGGTGCTCTGCCGCCTCTGCCAACCGCCGATTAATCGCACCAGCCTCACTTGTGCCTCCTGTCATGGAACTGACCAAGAGAGGCGTTCGCATGCGCCGTCCCAGCCATTCTGTATCCAGCAGGATATCGTCAAACGCGATTTCGGGTAAGGCATTATGGCGGAAGCGAAGACTCTCCAGCCCCGTATCAATGCCCTCTCCTGCCACATTCTCCTGGAGGCAAATGCGAATATGCTCACTCTTACGTTTCGATGTGGAAGCGCCCTCATTTGCCTCCGTATTTTGCATTACTGTCATAGGGCAATCCTCCTATTTAAATAGCCAATCATCCGGCTTATGTAGGAATGCCATCGACATCAGTACATAAGCTTCATGCTTTGCGAGAATACTTTTGTTCATCATAACTCAGTGATTAGGACTGGAGCAAGGATGGAACTAGGTCCAACCATAATTTTGACGTTTACAATCATAATAATGAATTTTACAATCATTTTTGTTGTTAAAATGAATAATATAAATTAGAATAGAGTCAAAAGTAAATGAGGGGGCATCTTCCGATGAACGTGCACATTTTTGATACCCAATTAGAACTGGACGCCTTTGCAGCCAATCTTATTACCGATATCGTGACATCCAAACCAAACGCCGTATTAGGGCTTGCTACAGGATCGACACCTATAGGCATTTATGCCAAAATAGTAGAGAAATACCGTAAAGGTGAAGTATCCTTTGCAGATGTAACTTCCTTTAACCTGGATGAATATGTCGGGTTAAAGCCCTATAACGATCAAAGCTATGCTTATTATATGAATAAGCATTTATTTGCACACATCGATATTCCAGACACACAAACCTTCCTGCCGAACGGAATGGCTGATGATCTGGAAGCCGAATGTGCGAATTATGACCGTATGCTGCTGGAGCGGCAAATTGATATTCAACTGCTTGGCCTTGGCCATAACGGCCATATCGGCTTTAATGAACCAGATCATGCCCTGTCAGGCGGTACTCATGTGGTGAAGCTGAAGCAGGCCACTCTGGAGGCGAATGCTAGATTTTTTGCTACGATGGAAGAGGTGCCCGAATATGCCATTACAATGGGTGTGGGCTCCATACTGAAAGCAAGTTCGATTGTGCTTGCGGTGCGAGGCGCGGACAAAGCGGACATCGTCAAGCAAGCGTTGACCGGTCCTATTACAACAGAGGTACCGGCTTCCCTCTTGCAGACGCATCCCCGCGTAACTGTGCTTCTTGACCGCGAGGCGGGAAGGATGTTGGGGTAATGGAACAACAACAAGGCAGATCTCTGCTTATCAACCACGTAAAAATGGTGCTGGAGGATCGTATTGCGGAAGGCAGCATCCTCGTCAAAGACGGAATCATAGCACAAATTATTGAAGACAGCGAGCAGCCGGAAGCTGATCATATCGTTGACGGTCAAGGCAAATGGCTTCTTCCAGGCTTTATAGATGTTCATGTTCATGGCGGATTTGGCGGAGACTTCATGGATGCAAACGCTGAAAGCTACAATACGATCACAAAGTTTCATGCTTCACAAGGAACGACCGGAATGCTTGCTACAACCGTGACCGCATCCCAAGAAGCCCTTGAGACCGTGTTCCAGGCAACCAGCCAATATATGAAGAACGATATGCCATACACAGCACTTCTTGGCGTTCATCTGGAAGGACCGTTTCTTAGCATCAAATGGATTGGTGCTCAAAATCCAGCTTTCCTCTCCCCTCCTCGGCTCGATTGGCTGCAGGATTGGACAGAGCGTTATCCGGGAATCTTGAAGCTGCTTACGCTTGCACCTGAGACTGAGGGCGCAATTGAGGCCATCAAATGGCTTGCTGATCGTAACATTGTTGTCGCATGCGGTCACACCGATGCCACTTACGATGTCATGAAGGAAGCTGTAGAGGCTGGCCTCACTCATGCCGTTCATACTTATAACGCGATGCGTCCACTTCATCATCGTGAGCCTGGTACAGTTGGTGCTGTTCTGACCGATGACCGCATCTACGCCGAACTGATTGCTGACGGGCATCATGTCAGCCCAGGAGCGATAAAGCTGCTTGCGTCCTCCAAGCCAGCAGACAAGCTTATCCTGATCACAGACGCCATCTCTGCCGCTGGCAGACCTGATGGCCTGTATGACCTTGGCGGCCTCCCTGTCATCGTACAGGATGGTGTGGCAAGACTCCACGAAGGCAATCTGGCAGGAAGCAGTCTTACGATGATCAATGCTTTCCGTTATATGCTTGAACACACCCATTATAACGTTATGGACATCAGCCGCTATGCAAGCGGCAACCCGGCCAAGCAGCTTGGCATATTCGAACATACAGGTTCTATTGCACTCGGTAAGCAGGCTGATCTTGTTCTTGCAGAGCCTGACTTCAGCAGCGTGAGTCATACTTGGGTACACGGCAAGCAAGTTTATGAAGCGAAGTAACTAGAAACGAAAGAGCGGTTGAACAGGAGATATCTCCGTTCAACCGCTCTTTTTTTATACTCATTCCGGCTTGTCCGCGACATGGACGACGATATGATGCCGCTCCGCCATCTCCGCCAACTCTCCCGTTAGAGGCAAATCGGTTATAAAAGCTTGCAGTTCGGATAACGCAGCAATAGAGAATAGTGACGTCTTCCCGACCTTTGTTTGATCGAAGACGGCATAAGTCGTATGCGATCGCTTAATAAGTGCTTTTGCAATTTGGGCTTCTTGCTCGGAATAGGTTGTAATGCCGCCTGCTGCTGAAAGGCCGTCTACACCTATGAACATCTTCCCGATATTCAGATGAGCAACCATCCCTTCGCCAAGCGGGCCGCAAAGCTCAAAGCTGTTATGCCTCATAATGCCGCCTGTTACAACGACCTGTACGCTGCTTCCGGCAAGCTCCATGGCAATGTTAACCGCATTCGTCACAACGGTTATACCGCTGCGCAGCTTAAGCAGCTTCGCCAGCAAATAATTTGTTGTTCCGCCTGATAAGCCGATAACATCGCCTTCCTCAATAAGTGAAGCCGCTTTGGCCGCGATACGCTCTTTCTCCAAGTACGACAGGCCCTCCCGCTCAGCAAAGGCTACATCACGGACCGTATTCATGCCGTCATACATCGCGCCGCCAATAGTACGGATAATGGGATAAGCCGCCTCCATTTGCTCCAGATCACGCCTTGCGGTCGCTTCTGAACAATCAAAGCGCTCAACGAGCTCTTGAATCGTAATCCGTCCTTGCTGCTTGAGCAGTTGCAAAATTGCTTCGCGACGGCGCTGCCCTTTGGATCCAGAAACGTTCGATTCAGCCATTATTATCGCTCCACCCATACTTTAGCGGACATACGCTGCTCAACGGCATTCCACTCTGGAAGCGCCTCCCAATCACCGCGCATTTGTACCACCAGCGATCCGTTAATGCTTGCTAGTTTAACTGCTTCTACCGGGGACATGCCTTTCATTAAGCCAGCCAGAAAACCAGCACAGAAGCCATCTCCTGCACCAACTGTATCAACCACATTCTCTGCTGGATAGAAAGGAACGGATACTTCTTCCCCTTTTTCCAGCACGACAGTTGTATCACCAAGCCCTTTAATAACAGTCACGGCTTTAAGCAGCTGCAGCTTCGCCTTCACGACTTCGTAATCATCGGTTTGATACAGAAGCTTGAGCTCATCCCAGCCAGGCAGGAAGTAGTCTGCTGCTTCAGCGATCGGCAGAAGCACCTCACGCGCTTCTTCAATGGTCCAAAGCTTCAATCTCAAATTTGGATCAAAACAAATGGTTACACCAGCCTCTTTGGCAATCTCAACTGCCCGAAGCACCGTACGTTTGGCACTATCGCTGAGAGCTGTTGTAATACCTGTTACATGCAGCAGCTTCGCTCCGCGAATATATTCCTCATCCAGCTCCTCAGGAACCATACGACTTGCTGCGGAATGCTTGCGATAGTAGTGAACAGCTAGACGCCCCGCAACCTGCTCACGGAACATCATCCCCGTAGGAGCTTCGTCGCTAAACTTAACGCGTGATACATCAACGCTCTCTCCACGAAGCGTCTTTACAATCATGCGGCCAAAAGGATCATTACCAAGTGCTCCGAACCAGCCTACCGAACAGCCCAATCTTGCCAGTCCGATTGCTACATTGCTTTCTGCACCGCCGAAGCCTTGCTCGAGCGTAGTCGCCCGTTCAAGAGATTTATGCTCCTGTGGCATAAATAAAGCCATAGATTCCCCGAAAGTCACGATATCCGGTGATGACTGTTGCACGTTTTCTCCCCCTAAAAAGAATTACCGCACAAGTGGCGGCTCTTCGCCTACTGTGGTAATTCTTACCTCGTAAGCATTAGCTTAAAGAATTACCGCACAAGTGGCGGCTCTTCGCCTACTGTGGTAATTCTTACCTCGTAAGCATTAGCTTAAAGAATTACCGCACAAGTGGCGGCTCTTCGCCTACTGTGGTAATTCTTACCTCGTAAGCAAAGAATTACTGTGGTAATTCTTATCTTCGAAAGCATTAACCTAAAGAATTACATTTAAGCGTACATTGGAAATGCCATGAAATAAATAACAACCACATAAAGAACCAATACGATCAAGCTGAATGTACGTGCTTTAGCGATATGGCCAGTTGCGCTTTGTCCGTCTTCAATCGAGGACACAATACGTTTCAGCGGCTTCGACATAATGCCGGAGATCGCCGCGATAGCAAGGAACAGCAGCGTTACGATGATCATCCATGCAACAGTATAATCTGCCTGCGACATCATATAACCGCCTGTAAGCAGTTGGATGACAAGCGCATACTGTACAACGCGGTTGGCAGATGTAAGACCGTCAGCTAGTCCGCCTTGTCCAAGACCTGCGAGCTTCGTTGCTTTACCGATCATAATCGGCAGAACGATATAAAAGCCCATCCCGACTGCTCCTAACAAGTGTAAAAAGAAAAACACATCATTCATTAAAAAAACCTCCTGCATATGCGTAATCTACCAATAAGTATACTAAATGCCTGTCTGAAACACAAAGTATCACCCTTGGTTATCCGGCTTTTCGGAAGCATTTCCGGTAATGTTCAAGATTTTGTCTTAAAGCCGTATTTCGCGATTACACCATGAATGGAAAAGTAATCCACTTCTTCCGGCAAAGCATCCTTAATTGGCCTTAATTTATCCGGACCAAGTTCCTGTACAACATGAGCAATCTGCTCCTCATATTGTTCCGGAATAACACGGCTCCAATCGAGCTCATGTCCCTCATCAGCACAGCGGATCAGATGCCCTTCAATCGTCACCCGGCTAAGTCCACGTTCATCAGCAATCTCCTGAGTAGAGAGCCCTGTGTTAAATCGCTCCAGGGTCATGACATGGCTAGGCGTGTCCTCTGAAGAGGCAGGAGGACGTGAGGCAGGGCGCTTCTGCGCACTACTAATGCTTGCGGCCGGCGCGTTACTTGTACTTCCCGCATGCGCTTGAATAATAGCAAGCACCTCTCCTCCATACTTGTTTGCTTTCGCCGCGCCAATACCTTTCGTCTGCAGCAGCTGCTCTTCCGTCAGCGGCCTTGCATCCGCAAGCTCCTTCAGCGTAGCATCAAAGAACAGCATAAACGGAGGAACGTTTTCCCGTGCTGCCGCTTCTTTGCGCCATTGCTTGAGTGCATCGAATAATGGCGACGAAGCCCCAGATCCATCTCCCGTAGCACTTCTCCTAACGCTAGTCCGCAGCCGCTGCTTGACTATCTCGCTGCCTTCCAGCACTGGCAAAGCAGCAGTTGTTAGAGATACTGTAGGATACTGCCCTTCACTCATACGTAAGTAACCTTCTGCTACAAGCCAGTACAACCAATCGGCGATTTCTTTTTCCGGCCAATTATTGAACAGTCCGTAAGTAGATAACCGGTCCAGCCCAAACTCCAACAATCGTTTGTCACGTGATCCTTTTAATACTTTAGCCGCCATCGTTACACCAAAGCGTCCCTTCATACGGCCAACGCAAGAGAGTGCCTTCTGCGCTTCTGGCGTCCGGTCAACCAGCTCGCTCTTGTCAAGGCAGTTACTGCATTTGCCGCAAGGCTCAACACCCTTCTCGCCGAAATAATCGACGATATATTGCTGAAGACAGCGCTGGGTGCGGCTATAATTCATCATGTTATGAAGCTTAGACAGTTGAACCGATTTCCGGTATTCATCTCCCATGCCTTGCTCAATAAGGAAACGCTGCACCTGTACATCCTGCGGCTCGAAGAGCAGTACACATTCGCTCTCCTCCCCGTCCCGGCCGGCACGCCCTGCTTCCTGATAGTAGGACTCGATATCGCCAGGCATCTGCCAATGGATAACATATCGTACGTTAGGCTTATCGATGCCCATCCCGAATGCATTGGTCGCCACCATGATACGAAGCTCATCAAATCGGAACTTCTCCTGTGTGTCCGCACGTTCGGTATCAGACAACCCGCCATGATATTTACCAGCCGCTATCCCTTTCCGGATCAACAACTCATGTACCTGCTCGGTTTCTTTCCGTGTGGCTGTATAGATAATGCCGGATTGATCTTCCCGCTCGCGCAAAAATTGCTGAAGGAAATTCTTCTTGTCCCCACCACTTACAACGGATAAGGACAGATTGGGTCTAGCAAACCCGGTTACAAACACATTAGGCTGCCGTAAAGCCAGCATGGCCGTAATATCCTCTGCCACCTCTTGTGTTGCTGTTGCTGTAAACGCAGAGACTAGCGGTCGATTTGGCATTTTGCCGATCCATCCCGCGAGCTGCCGATAGCTAGGACGGAAATCATGCCCCCACTGCGAGACGCAGTGTGCCTCATCAATCGCAATCATTGGGATATGGAGCTGCTCGGACAAGGTTGTAAACATAGGTGCATCAAGCCGTTCCGGAGCCACATACAGCATCTTGTATTCGCCTCTCAGCGCATTACGCAGCACTGTCCGATATTCCTCCGCTCCTAAAGAGCTGTTCAGATAGGCTGCGGAGACGCCAAGCCGGTTCAGCGTATCAACCTGATCCTTCATTAGCGATATTAATGGCGATATAACGATTGAAGTACCTGGCATAATGAGAGATGGAACTTGAAAGCAGATTGACTTCCCTCCGCCAGTCGGCAGAATGGCGAGCGTATCACGCCCCTCCAATATTCCCTCTATAATATCTTCTTGTCCGGGACGAAACGTATCATACCCGTATACTCTTTTCAGTTCGCTTCGTGCTTGCTGCAGCACGTTTATTCCCCCTTCCTTAAATCAAAATGAGGACCCTGGCAGCTAAGTGTCAGGGTCCTCCCAAACGAATCTTTATAAAGCTCATGGCCGTTTACGCTTAGCCGGTAACTACTTTAATAACATTTTGAACGGATTCGGCGGATTTGTCCAGAGCCGCTTTTTCCTCCGCGGTTAGATCCAGCTCAATCACTTTCTCAATGCCGTCGCCGCCGATAATCGTAGGTACGCCCATGAACAGGTTATTATACCCGTACTCGCCTTCAAGCAGAGCAATAACCGGCAGAATCCGTTTCTTGTCCTTCAGAATCGCCTCTGTCATTTGAACGAGTGATGCTGCAGGTGCATAGTAAGCTGAGCCATTGCCTAGGAGGTTGACAATCTCACCACCGCCAACACGGGAACGCTGTACGATAGCTTCGATGCGGTCAGCTGGGATCAGCTTCTCGATCGGAATACCGCCAACATTCGAGTAACGTACGAGCGGGACCATATCGTCACCATGTCCGCCAAGCACAAAGCCGCGTACATCTTCCACCGATACATTCAGCTCTTGCGCAATAAATGTGCAATAACGAGCTGTATCAAGCACACCGGATTGACCGATTACACGGTTTTTAGGAAAACCTAGCGCTTGGTAGGCCACATAAGTCATGGCGTCCACCGGATTGGAGAGGATGATGACATAAGCGTTCGGGCTTGTTGCCTTTACTTGCTCACATACTGACCTTACGATACCAGCGTTTGTATTCACCAGGTCATCACGGCTCATCCCTGGCTTGCGGGCAATTCCAGCAGTGATAATAACAACGTCGGAGTCCTTCGTATCTTCATAACTGGCCGTACCAGTGATGTTCACGTCCAGACCTTGAACAGGAGTTGATTCCAGCATATCAAGCGCTTTACCTTTTGTCGGGTTTTCCAGCTGGGGAATGTCGACAAGAACAATGTCACCCAGTTCCTTCTGTGCTGCCATCAGAGCCGTAGTAGCCCCGGTGAAGCCCGCACCTACAACCGTAATTTTTCTGCGTTTAATAGCCATTTGATAACTACCTCCTTAAAAGAATAACCACACAAACGGCCGAGTCAAGGCCATTTGTGATGATTCTTACTTCGTAAGCATGATGACCACACAAAGGGCTCAGTCAAGGCCATTTGTGGTGATTCTTACATCGTAAGCCTTAGTTGTATTAACCTCTGCATTATTGCCATAAATAAGTATTCCTATCTAAAAAAAGAGGGGGCATAAGCCCCCACTTTTTTATAACTACATGTTTTTAATTACTTGGTTAGCAAACTCCGAACATTTCACTTCAGTAGCGCCGTCCATCAGGCGTGCGAAGTCATAAGTAACGGTTTTGTTGTTGATCGAAGCTTCCATACCTTTATAGATCAGGTCAGCCGCTTCTTGCCAGCCCAGATGCTCAAGCATCATAACGCCGGACAGGATTACGGAACCTGGGTTAACAACGTCTTTGTCTGCATATTTAGGAGCAGTACCATGAGTTGCTTCGAAGATTGCATGTCCAGTCAGGTAGTTGATGTTCGCGCCCGGTGCAATACCGATACCACCAACTTGTGCTGCCAGAGCGTCGGACAGGTAGTCGCCGTTCAGGTTCAAAGTAGCGATTACGTCGAAGTCAGTAGGACGAGTCAGAACTTGTTGCAGAGCGATATCAGCAATCGCGTCTTTTACGACGATTTTGCCAGCTGCTTCAGCTTCTGCTTGTGCTTTGTTAGCAGCGTCTGTACCTTCAGCTTCTTTAATGCGGTCGTATTGACCCCAAGTGAAGGTTTCGTTAGCGAACTCTTGCTCAGCCACTTCGTAGCCCCAGTTCTTGAACGCGCCTTCTGTATATTTCATGATGTTGCCTTTGTGAACGAGTGTAACAGTTTTCTTGCCATGTTTGATCGCGTATTCGATTGCAGCGCGAGCAAGACGTTGTGAGCCTTCTTTGGATACTGGCTTAATGCCGATACCGGAAGTTTCAGGGAAACGGATTTTGTTAACGCCCATTTCGTTTTGCAGGAACGCGATTACTTTCTTCACTTCCTCAGAACCTTCTTGGTACTCGATACCAGCATAGATGTCTTCTGTGTTCTCACGGAAGATAACCATGTCGACCAACTCAGGACGTTTTACCGGGGAAGGTACGCCAGCGAAGTAACGAACAGGACGAAGGCAAGTGTACAGGTCAAGCTCTTGGCGAAGTGCAACGTTCAGGGAACGGATACCGCCGCCGATTGGCGTAGTCAAAGGTCCTTTGATTGCTACGATATATTCGCGGATTGCAGTCAGTGTATCAGCAGGAAGCCATTCACCGTAAGCATTGAAAGCTTTTTCGCCAGCGAATACTTCATACCAAGCAATTTTTTTGCTGCCGTCATATGCTTTCTCAACAGCTGCGTCAAGTACGCGTTTCGATGCTGCCCAGATGTCGCGGCCTGTGCCGTCGCCTTCGATGAAAGGAATGATTGGGTTGTTAGGTACTTGCAGTGTACCATTATCAATTGTAATTTGTTCGCCTTCTGTAGGAAGTGCGTATTTTTCGAATTGCGCCATTAGAATAAATCCTCCTTAGAATATGTAAGCACGCGCTTAATTAGCGCTGCTCGATTGGAATGTATTTCGCGTTAACTGGGCCAACATAGTCCGCACGTGGACGAATGAGGCGGTTATCTTGATATTGCTCAAGAATGTGTGCACTCCATCCGGATACACGGCTGATTGCAAAGATTGGCGTAAACAAATCGCGTGGGATACCAAGCGTAGTATACACGGAAGCCGAGTAGAAGTCGACATTTGGCTTCAGACCTTTTTGGCCAGTAACCATATCTTCAATCTTAATCGACATCTCGTACAGTTCCATATTGCCAGTCAATTTGCCCAGCTCGCGGGACATTTGCTGAAGGTGCTTCGCACGAGGGTCGCCATCTTTGTATACTCGGTGACCAAACCCCATAATTTTTTGTTTGTTCGCAAGCGCGTTGTTGATGTAGCCTTCAACGTTAGCCATCGAGCCGATCTCTTCAAGCATCACCATAACGGCTTCATTCGCACCGCCGTGCAGAGGGCCTTTCAAAGCGCCAATCGCGGAAGTTACACCCGAATAAATATCAGACAATGTGGCAACGGTTACACGAGCTGCGAATGTCGAAGCGTTAAGCTCATGGTCAGCATGGAGAACCAATGCTTGATCAAGTGCTTTAACCGCAACTTCAGCAGGCTCTTCACCAGTAAGCATGTATAGGAAATTGTAAGCAATGGATACGCCATGTTTTGGAGCAACCGGCTCTTTGCCTTCGCGAATACGAGCGAATGCCGCAACAACTGTAGGCAATTGAGCTTGCAGCTTGATTGCTTTACGTTGGTTAGCATCTGTCGACATGTCATTAGCGGATTCATCATACAGCGCCAGACTTGAAATAGCCGTACGGAGCGCTGCCATCGAATTTGTACCGGCAGGATAAAGTTTAATTTGTTCGATTACTTGGCTTGGGATAGCCGCATATTGATCTAATTGCTTTTGAAGTCCGTCAAGCTCGGAACGATTAGGCAGCTTGCCGTACCAAAGCAGGTAGGCAACCTCTTCAAATGTCGCGTTTTCTGCAAGATCATCAATATTTATACCGCGATACGTCAATACTCCATCGATGATGGAGCTGATCGACGATGATGCGGCCACAATTCCTTCTAAACCTTTTGTAGCTGTCATCGTTCTCTCTCCTCTAACTCGAAAATTTTTCGGTGAAAATAGTACTCGAATCTTTCTCGTCGCTATTAATCATAAATGATTTTTCCAGCGAAGTGAACAAAACCAGACATAGAAATGCTTTATCGGCGCTATAAAGTTTTTTTTCATTCCCTTTCTTCCGCAATTTTCGCACATTTGCTCCAGCTGCATTTTTCCCTAAACTGCACAAAAATAGTCGCTTACCGAAATCATATTTCAATGTGATAGAATAGAGGCAATAACTGCACGGAGGAACTTGCGATGACTGAACAACGAATCGGCATCATCGATATAGGCTCTAACTCGGTTCGCCTTGTCGTCTACGAGCGGACGGCAAGCGGCGCGCACCGGGTCATTGACGGAGGTAAGCGCCCAGCCCGCCTGGCCGAGCGCATTGATGATAACGGCTGCATATCTGAAGATGCCATCACAGAACTGCTTGGTACATTAAATCATTTTACCATGATTTGCGCTCATAACCGAACCGGGCATATCCGAGCAGTTGCAACAGCTGCTATCCGCAATGCCGCCAATCAATCGGAAATTCTTGAGGCCATTAAGTCGGAGACGGGACTTACTATCGAATTATTAAGCGGTGGAGATGAAGCGACTTACGGCTTCCTTGGCATGATTAACGCCATGGACGTACAAGACGGCTTCCTTGTTGACATTGGCGGAGGCAGTACAGAGGTGTCCCTGTTCCGCAATAGGGAGCTTGTTCAATCCGTATCCTTTCCTTTCGGCTGTGTTAGCTTGAATCGGAAATACGCGGTGAAAGGTCTGTTAAGCGATGAAGGATTAAAAGGCATTGAGGCTCTCGTCACCGAATCTGTCAAGAACGAGCCTTGGCTGATGAAATCGCCGTCACTGCCGCTGATCGGGGTAGGCGGAACTGCCAGGGCAATGGGTAAAATTCATCAAGCGGTGACCAAATATCCGTTCACCCAGACTCATAACTATCCGATGACCGGAATGGATGCTGATTTCTTGTTCCAGGAATTATTCCAAACCCCGCTCGATAAGAGGCGCAAATTCCCAGGGCTGTCCAAAGACCGGGTTGATGTCATCGTACCGGGTATTGCTGTGCTGCGCACGCTGTTCCGCCTGCTCAAGGCGTCTCATTACCGCATATGCGGTTCAGGACTGCGAGACGGATTGTTTTATGCTACCCGGTTCCCGGGCCGTTCTCTGCATCAGGATGTGCTTGCTTTCAGCCTTAGTAATTTAAGCGCCCTTCATCCGGCTGCCCCTAAGCAGCATGTGATGCAGGTTAACCGGCTGGCGCTTCAGCTGTATGATGAACTGCGGCCTGTCCATCTGCTGCCGAATCGAGGAAAAATGCTGCTTGATGCTGCCTCAACCTTATTCAGGATTGGAGCATCTATTGATTATTATGACTACGCAAAGCATACGTTCTATTTAATCGTCAATTCCCATTTGAATGGGCTTGCTCATCGCGAAATACTAATGATTGCAGCCATAGCTTCCTACAAAAGCAAAAATCGGACCCGCCAGCAGCTCCTCGATTATAGGGAACTGTTGAACGATTCCGACTTTGATACGATTCATAAACTTGGTGTGTTGCTGCAGCTTGCAGCCGCACTTGACCGCAGTGAGACGCAAGCCATTGGCAGGCTGGAAGCTTCCCAATCGGCAAATCAGCTGCTTCTTCATCCCATACGTTCTGAAGGAACATTAGCTCTTGAAGCGCGAGAGGTAGATGAATTAGCCTCAGACTTCAAAAAACTGTGGGGACTTATTCCTGTTCTGAATCTGCCCGACTATACGTGATATTTCCACTGCGGGATCGATCTTGCCTCAAATTGGCTGCGGAACGGCATCATTTCATTTTTAACATGAGTATAGGTGCCGTTCGACTGCAGTTCTCTCGACTTCACATTATCGTCCAGATTCAGCTGTAGCATATTGATCAGCGTCTTGCGAAGGTTCTTGTCAAACACCGGTGACATTAACTCAATACGTCTCGTTAAATTCCGTGTCATCCAATCCGCGCTCGACAGGTAGACCTCTTCATCCCCGCCATTGTGGAAGTACATCACCCTTGCATGCTCCAAGAAACGATCTACAATACTGATCACGCGAATATTCTCGCTGCGCCCTGCTACTCCAGGTCTGAGGCAGCATACACCACGAACGATCAATTCGATCTGAACACCAGCCCGTGAAGCTTCGTATAGCTTATCGATCATCTCCTGATTCGAAAGCGAGTTCATCTTCGCGATAATACGTGCTGGAATGCCCTGCTCGGCATTAGCAATCTCACGATCAATCAATCGGAATAGCTTTTCCTTCAAATCCGTAGGTGCTACGCCAAAGGCCTTCCACTTATACGGCGAGGAATAACCAGTCACTTCATTAAAGAGCGCCGACGCATCACTGCCAATAATCGGATGTGAGGTGAACAGACCAATATCAGTATATAACGTTGCTGTACTGTCATTATAGTTACCCGTACCGACATGTACATAGCGGCGGAGCGTGCCTTGCTCTCTACGGACAACTAATAGAATTTTGGCATGCGTCTTCAATCCAACAAGCCCATAGACAACATGACAGCCCGACTTTTCCAGCTGACGAGCCCAGGCAATATTCCGTTCCTCATCAAATCTGGCTTTGAGTTCAACAACTACCGTCACCTGCTTACCGGACTCCGCTGCCTTCGATAAGGCTTGCACGAGCGCGGACTGTCCGCTCACACGATATAAGGTCATCTTAATAGCCAGAACATCTGGATCCTCTGCTGCCTGCTCGATAAAATCAGTTACAGCATCAAACGATTCATAGGGATGGTACATGAGCACATCACGTTGGCGGATTACCTCGAACATGTCATCTGTCTCGTCAAATTCATGCGGATAGACGGGGTCAAGCCTGCTGTATCGAAGATTATCATGACCTGGAAGGGAATGAACAAATTTCATCAAAAAGCTGAGATCTAGCGGTCCATCGATCTCGATTAGATTATCCTCAATCTCCAGCTCTTCCTTCAGAATCTCAAGAGCCATCGGATGCATACCGCGGGCTACCTCCAGCCGAACCGGAATACCCCAACGCCTTCTGCGAAGCTCCTTCTCAATCTCCTCCAAGAGGTCCTCTGCACCATCTTCATTCAGCGTAAGATCGGCATTACGAGTAAGACGGAAAGGATGAACGGCCGTAGGAGTGTAACCGTTAAATAAGGATGTAATATTATGCTCAATAAGATCTTCCAGCAGGACAAACTCCATCTTCTTGCTGTTCGTTCGGCCTGGCACCGGCACAAACCGAGGCAGGATTGACGGAACTTGAACGATAGCAAAGAGCGGCCCATCCTCGTGGATTGCATGGTCCTGCTCCTGTTGAAGCAATATCGCCAGATACAGCTCCTTGTTATGTACAAGGGGGAACGGCCTGCTCTGGTCTACTGCCATCGGTGTCAGTACTGGGAACACAATTTCTTGGAAATATTGCGTGATCGCTTTGGACTGATTGGCATTCAGCTCCTCAACGGATGTAATCAATATACCTTCCCGGCCAAGACAACGAAAGACCTCCCGATAAGTTCTGTATTGATCATAAACCATCGTCGTCGTCCGTTTAATTAGTCTTTTCCAGAGGCCTTGAGGCGTATAGCCTGTAAAATCCATCTTCGTATATCCAGCCCGTATCTGGTCTTGAATACCGGCAACCCGTACACTCATAAACTCGTCTAAATTACTTGTTACAATAGACAAAAACTTGGCGCGTTCAAGCAAAGGATTGCTCGTATCCTGTGCTTCCTGGAGCACTCTGCGATTAAATTCGATCCAGCTTAGATCCCGATTCACATAGTGGGACAATTGTCTTGTCATTCCTTACGCCTCCCCAATTATGTCTCTATTATGACAGAAGACTATTATTGGAATATTAACGAATTGTAAAGATAAAGTTAACACGGCTTCGGTTGTTTCGGCCGAGTGCTCCTTGTGGTTTGTTTCTTGATCAACCTTATAATGGTTGAAACAAACGCACAATAGTCGCACTCGACTCGAAACAACCTCCACATACAATAAAGAAATAAAGAAATGAGGATCAACTATGCCATTGACTGGAGCAAAGCATATAATTCCGGCAGGTCTTTATCCAGCCTTGCTGGACGCCATTTCTCATTTACCCAGACATGCTTCGTTCCGCCTGTAACCAGTCTTTCTCCAGGCAGCTTCTCTTTATTCTCAACGATAGAAGAGTGGAAATCATTAAGATCTACTCTCCGGATTTCGGACTCGAAGGATAGACGCACAGGTGAGAAATCCGCAATACGTGTACAAATAAGCAGGGTATCGTCATAACGTGCAGGCAGCTCGTAACGGCATTGCAAATCTACAACGGGCAGCAATAAGCCTTGTTGTTCGATGGATTTGTAATCATAACCTGCAGAGCGGATCAGCTCCGTCCGGCCAATTTCAAACCAAGTTATGTAATTGCCATGAAAAACAACCCCCATTTGATCCGTTTCCTGATAGCGCACGCGCAGCGGATGCAGGAACCATTTCTGTGACGGCATAATTGAAGCTACCCCCTATATTATTACGAACTTCATTTACAAATAATTAACCTTTAGTTGAAACAAAAGCGAAGGTGAATAGCTCACCCTCGCTTCTGCTTCTCTCTACACTGTAGAGAAATATGAAATTATGACATTACAGGACTTTAGCTTGTCCGGAGTATATAACACCAGTCTCACCGTAGACTGTAACTTCAGTACCGTCCATCAACTGTTCAGTTGCGTTCGAGATACCCAAAATAACTGGAATACCAAGGTTGATTCCACATACTGCTGCATGGCTGGTAATACCGCCTTGCTCAGTAATAACGGCTGCTGCTTTTTCAAAAGCAGGCATATATTCTTTATCTGTCGATACCGTTACAAGGATCGAACCAGCTGTTACTCTTGCATTTGCTTCTTCAGGCGTGCGTGCTACAACGATGCGGCCGGTAGCTGTTTGGCTGCCGATACCTTGTCCTTGTGCCAGAAGCTCGCCTACATGGTGGATCTTGATCAGGTTTGTTGTGCCAGCGCGGCCAACAGGTACACCTGCAGTAATAACAATTGTGTCGCCAAGGCTGATCAGGCCAGTGCTTCTTGCACCTGCAACAGCGTTCTCGAACATAGCATCCGTTGTTTCAGCAATCTCACCAAGAACTGGTTTAACGCCCCAGATCAGAGCCAGACGACGCATTACTCTTTCATCGTTTGTTACAGCGATGATTGGTGCTTTAGGACGATATTTAGCAACCATACGAGCTGTGAAGCCGCTTTGCGTCGAAGTAACGATCGCTGCAGCGTTCAGGTCAAGAGCGGATACGGCAACTGCTTGGCTGATCGCTTCTGTTACGGATGTTTGTTGAGCACTTGCTTGTTTGTTGAAGATTTCACGGTATTCCAAAGCCGCTTCTGCGCGCTCAGCGATACGGGACATTGTTGTTACCGCTTCAACCGGGTATTTACCAGCAGCTGTTTCGCCGGAAAGCATGATTGCATCTGTACCGTCGAAAATCGCGTTCGCTACGTCACTCGCTTCTGCACGAGTAGGACGCGGGTTGCGCTGCATCGAATCCAGCATTTGAGTAGCTGTAATAACTGGTTTACCAACGCGGTTACATTTTTCGATCATCGTTTTTTGTACCAGTGGTACTTCTTCAGCCGGGATCTCAACGCCAAGGTCACCACGGGCAACCATCAGACCGTCGGAAACTTCCAGAATCTCATCGAGGTTGTCAACGCCTTGTTGGTTCTCGATTTTGGAGATGATTTGGACATGGCTTGCATTATGACGCTCAAGCAGCTCGCGGATTTCAAGCACGTCGCTCGCTTTACGTACGAACGAAGCTGCGACGAAGTCGATACCCATCTCGATACCGAAGATGATGTCATTAGCGTCTTTTTCTGTAATACCAGGAAGGGAAATAGCAACGCCAGGAACGTTAACGCCCTTTTTGCTCTTAATTTGACCGCTGTTTACGATGCGGCAAATAATTTCAGTTCCTTGTACTTCTTCAACTGTCAAACCAATCAAGCCGTCATCGATCAGAATTGTCGAACCAACGGATACATCGTTTGGCAGGTTGTTGTAAGTGATAGGTACGCGGTTAATGTCGCCCAGAATTTCTTCTGTTGTCAGCGTTACTTGCTCGCCTTGAATCAGCTCGATAGGCTCTTCTTTCAGTTTGCCAAGACGAATCTCAGGGCCTTTCGTATCAAGCAGAACCGCTACCGATGTTCCCATCTCTTTGTTCGCGATCTTGATGTTTTTGATCCGGTTGCCATGCTCTTCAAAGTCGCCGTGAGAGAAGTTCAGACGGGCAACGTTCATACCCGCTTTAATCAATTTCTTCGTGTTTTCCAACGATTCGCTGGAAGGTCCAATCGTACAAACAATTTTAGCTTTACGCATGTTTAATTTTCCTCCGTTTAGTGCCTGCTATAGTCATTATTATCAATAATCTAATACTTGAGCCGCAGCTTGTACAAGAATCAAAAAATTATTATACTTTTGCGGATTCCGTCATCTCAGAAGCTTCCGTAACCTCTTCAGCTTCCTGCGAAGCAGCCTGAGCTATTTGGAATTGTCCAATCTTCCGGAATTTATGGTAACGGTCTTCAATGAGTTGCTCAGCTGTCATCGGCAGAAGTTCCGCCAAATGCTTCCACAACTTCTCCTTCAGCCGTTCAGCCGTGAACGCCAAATCTCGGTGTGCGCCGCCTTGCGGCTCCTCAACGATATCTTCGATCACTTCGAATTCGAGCAAATCCTTAGCCGTAATTTTCATTGCCTCAGCTGCAATATCCGCCTTTGTTGCATCCTTCCACAGGATGGAAGCAGCACCGTTTGGCGAAATTGCAGAATAAATCGCATTCTCGAGCATAAGAACCCGGTTACCGACGCCAAGAGCAAGAGCTCCACCGCTTCCGCCTTCACCAATTACGATGCAGACGATCGGCACACCAAAGCCGGCCATTTCCCTTAAGTTACGGGCAATCGCTTCGGACTGACCACGCTCTTCAGCCGTGTTGCCAGGATAAGCACCCTTAGTATCAATGAGAGTAATAATCGGGCGATTAAACTTATTGGCTTGCTGCATAAGTCGCAGTGCTTTCCGGAAACCCTCCGGGTGAGGACTGCCAAAGAAACGGGCAATATTATCCTTCGTATCCTTGCCGCGCTGATGGCCGATTACCGTAACCGGTAATCCGTTCAGCTTAGCGAGGCCGCCGACAATAGCCAAATCATCAGCATACAGACGGTCGCCATGCAGTTCGATGAAATCCGTAAACACCGCTTGAATGAAATCAAGCGATGTCGGGCGCTGATGAAGACGCGCAATATGCATCTTCTGCGCAGGAGTCATTTCGTTGTACAGCTCTTCCTCCATTTGTTTGCACTTCTCTTCAAGACGTGCAATTTCTTCGGAAAAGTCCATACCGTTGCTCTCAGCCAGCGTCTTCAGTGTTGCGATCTTCTCGCGCAAATCACTGATTGGCTTCTCAAACGGAAGCATTTGTTCACCCGCCATGGGACAATCCCTCCCTTACGGTATGCATATCCAGCAGCTTGCCAAGCGTTGTCTTCATATCCTTACGGTGAACGACCAGGTCAAGCTGTCCATGCTGCATGTTGAACTCTGCTGTCTGGAAGTTGTCCGGCAGCTTCTGACGAATCGTCTGCTCGATTACAATCCGGCCGGCAAAACCAACAAGCGCGCCGGGCTCGGCCAAATTGTAGTCGCCAAGACTCGCAAAGCTGGCGGAAACCCCGCCCATCGTTGGATCTGTAAACACCGAAATGAACAAGCCTCCAGCCCCTTGAAACATGGAAAGAGCGGCGCTTGTCTTCGCCATTTGCATTAAGCTAAGTATACTTTCCTGCATACGGGCACCGCCGGAAGTGGAGAAAATAAGCAGCGGCAATTTCTTCTCATGCGCCGCTTCGATTGCTCTTGTTATTTTCTCACCAACAACAGACCCCATGCTTCCACTGAAAAAGTCAAAGCTCATCACTGCGACTACGACCGGATGGCCGCCAATCGTGCCTTCGCCTGTTACAACAGCTTCACGAAGATTTGGGTTCTTCTGACGCTGCTGCTCCAGCTTCCCTTTGTACCCCGGGAACTCCAAAGGATCGACCGATTCCATATCAGCATCGTATTCATACAAACGCCCGTCATCAAGCGTCATCCCAATCCGTTCCAAAGCACTCAGACGGTAATGATGCCCGCACGACGAGCATACCTTCAAGTTTTTATCCAATTCTTTGCTGTACTGAATGGTGCCGCATTTGGAGCACTTATTCATTAGACCTTCCGGTATGTCGCGCTTAGGGCGTTCAGAAGGGATGGTCGCATACTTCTTCTTTGAAAATAAGTCCTTAATTTGCAATGTGTGACACCTCTCAAGGCGCAATAGTATAAGGTTCTACGGCTGCATAATGGAGTTAAATACTTCCTGTACTTCCTCCAATTCACCCGATGGAACCAAGATCTCATATTGCTGTTTAGACAGATTAACTGGACGGACTTTTACGAGAAAGCCTTCTTCCGTAAGCCGCTTCTTGATGTTGTCCGCGATTCTAGCGGTTGGAGCGATGTAAATGACCGTCCACATTATGGTACCTCCTGAAAACTTTACCTTAGGCAAAGTTCGCATCTTCAAACAAGTCAATCCCGTTTAAGGCCATATGATGTCATAATGATACCACAGTCATGGCGAATCGGGCAAATGGTATTGGATGGCTTTTGGGTCCTGGTGCGCGATCCTAGCTGATGCCGCCGCCGCCAATCCCGCTACAAGGTCATCGAGAAACACATGAATTTTCTCGCCTTTCAGGTTGAGCTGACGAATAATGCCGGGCTTTACTTTATCCAAATATCCGAAACTCGTCAAGCCAATCATGCCATAAACATTCGTAATCCCTAGAGCTAAAGTCTCATCTACCCCATATAAAGACTCATCCGTCTCCATGATCGCCTGCAGCGGTTCCGGCAGCAGTCTGCGTTCTGCCAGCTCATCCAGCGCAATTCCCGTATAAAGCACGTATTGCACTTCACGTTTTTCCAGTACAGCCCTTACACTCTCTTCGCATTCAGCAATAGTCAAATCTGCATTGTAGGGGCGCTGCAGTGTATATACAATTTCTGCAATATCATCAACACTTACTCCACGTTTCAACAACCAATTTTCGATTCCGGACGTCATGGCCATCCCTCCCGCATATGCTTGTACGTCTTCATGCAACGTAAGCTGGGAAAAAACAGCGGCAGCAATGCCGCTCAATCCCACTTGTATCACTAAATGTATGCGGGAGATCTTAAGGTTGTGCATAAATTATCTGACAATTACAGCTCCTTGCCCTAGCAGCTGCTCAATCGCGCTGAATAGCTGTGGTGAAGGCTTCGTACGGTACGTCTCGCTAAGGGCAATCGAGCGCTGTTCCCGTTCATAGAAAAGCACCGTATCAAGCTGTCCGTGATGGGCAGCAAGCAGCTCCTTTAGCTTCTCGAGTACATCTGGATGTTCATTTGAAGCGGTAATTTTGATATAGATACGCTGGCGCTTGCGTTCAGGGCTGACTGCGTTTTGGCGGTCAGCCTGTTCGACTGGCCTTGCCGGCGACTGTGGCTGCGTCTGCCGTGAGGTAGTCATCGTCTGGACGTCTTGCTTAGCGGCAGGCTTTTGCGCTGAGGACTGCTGCTGATAACTGGATCCTGCCGATCTGGCAGCACGATTACTCGCCTGTTTCCTCATCCGGCTAACATGCTCGGCAAGCTGAGCATTGGAAGCTGAGCCTTCCTGGATCGGCAGAACGTCCTCGACAATCAGCTTAAAATCTTCATCCTGCTGCTGGATGGTAGCTTGCACAATAGCAAGACCACCTTTCTCCAGCTTATCGCCGCAACGCTTCCATACTGCCGGGAATACGACAGCCTCTGCTCGCACGACTCTATCTTCCAGTTCTAGAAAGCCCATCGCATTTCCTTTTTTATTCGTAAACGGCTTTAGAGATACAATTCTTGCACCAATTACAGCAGGTGCACCATCTGCGGCTTCAGCAAGCTCGACGAAACGGTCCAGCCCAAGCTGCTCAAGCTCTTCCTGTACGGCATCAAGCGGATGACCGGACAAATAAAGACCCAGCAGTTCCCGCTCCAGCTCCAGCTGTTCGCCCGTTGAATAAGGACGGATATCTGGCAGCTCGACATCCCAGTTCTGCACCTCGTCAAACCCAAACAGCTCAATTTGCAGCTCCTCGCGTTCTTTCCGCCATTTGAGCGCAGCTTCCACTGTCTCTTCTAATGCAGCAAGCTGCTGAGCTCGGTGGCCGGGAAGCGTTTCAAGCGCACCAGCTTGTATAAGGGATTCTAGTACCCGCTTGTTCACCACACGCAGATCAACACGTCGGCATAGATCAAGCAAGCTTTCGAACGGACGCTCCCGGCGTTCCTTCTCCAGCGCTTCAATCGCCTGTGTACCCACGTTCTTAACCGCCGCAAGGCCGAAACGGACTGCACCTTCAACCGGCGTAAAAGTTACACCACTTTCGTTCACATCAGGCGGCAGAACCTCAATTCCCATCCGCTTGCACTCATCTACGTATTCTGCCGTCTTTCGCTGGTTGCCCGTTACAGAGGCGAGCATGGATGCCATAAAAGGCACTGGATAATTAGCCTTCAGCCAGGCGGTCTGGAAGGCGAGTACACCATATGCCGCAGCATGAGCACGAGGGAAGCCATAGTCTGCGAAACGGACGATCATATCATATACAAGATTCGCTTCTTCGCTCGTATACCCTTCACCTAAGCTGCCCTTCACGAAATGCTCACGTTGCTCATCAAGCACTTCCCGCTTTTTCTTCGATACGGCACGACGAAGCAAATCCGCTTCACCCAGAGAGAAGCCTGCCATCGCGGAAGCGATCTGCATGATCTGCTCCTGGTAGACGATAATCCCATATGTATCTGCCAGAATCGGCTCAAGTGAAGGATGCGGATATTCAACAGGGGCAAGTCCATGCTTACCCTGGATATATTTCGGGATAAACTCCATTGGACCCGGACGGTACAAAGCGAGTACCGATACGATATCTTCAAACTCCGATGGCTTCATCTCACGCAGGACACGTCTAACGCCTGATGACTCCAATTGAAAAATCCCCATCGTCTCACCACGGCCCAGCATCGCATAAGTTGCCGGATCATTATCTAACACTTTGCGGAAATCAATCTCCTTGCCATATTGCCCCTTTATCCAGGCGAGCGACCTCTCCAAGATCGATAGTGTCCTTAAACCTAGAAAATCCATTTTCAGCAGCCCGATCGCTTCAAGATGCTCCATGGAGTATTGGGTAAGGGCCGTTCGTTCACTTCCAGCCTGCAGCGGAACATAGTCGGTCAGCGGCCCGCCGGAAATGACAACACCTGCCGCATGGGTGGAGGCATGACGCGGCATGCCCTCAACCTTCAGCGCCATTTGGACCATTGCATCTGTCTTCGGCTGGTGCTCACATGCTTCACGAAGACCATCGCTGATTCGAAGCGCATCCTCGAGCGTAATGCCAAGCTGATTCGGAATCAGCTTGGCCGCACGATCAACTTCAGCGAACGGTACATTCATGGCACGGCCTACGTCGCGGACGGCTGCTTTGGCTGCCATCGTACCAAACGTAATGATTTGCGCGACATGCTCATCGCCATATTTGGCCGAGACATAAGCAATAACCTCATCGCGCCGTTCATCATTAAAGTCGATATCGATATCCGGCATTGTAATCCGCTCCGGATTCAGGAACCTCTCGAAGAGCAGCTTGTATTTCAAAGGATCAACATCCGTGATGCGAAGCACATAAGCTACAAGACTGCCCGCCGAAGAGCCCCTTCCCGGGCCGGTACGTATGCCTTGCTCATGCGCGAAGCGCACAAAGTCCCATACGATCAGGAAGTAATCGCTAAACCCCATATTTTCGATCACAGACAGCTCATAGTTAAGCCTTGCTTCGGCACGCTCACGGTAAGCCGGGTCCTCTGCCCATTGCGGTAATCCCGCGTAACGGGCAGCAAGCCCATCCCGGCATAGCTCTGCCAAATAAACAGCCGAAGTCATCCCATCAGGTACCGGCCGGAACACCGGCAGCGCCGCACGGCCAAACGTAAGCTCAAGCGAGCATTTGTCCGCAATTTCAGCTGTATTCTGAATCGCTTCCGGCACATGACGGAACAGGAGCGCCATCTCATCCTCGCTCTTCATGAACAGTTGATCTGTCTGCATCCGCATCCGGTCCGTATCGTCCACCGTCTTGCCCGTGCCGATACAAAGAAGAACATCCTGCACCGCGGCATCATCAGCGGTTAGATAATGAACATCATTCGTAGCTGTCAGCTTGATACCAGTCTCTCTGGACAGCTCAATCATCGCGGCTGCTACTTTTTTCTGATCCAGCATGCCATGATCTTGCAGCTCCAGATAGAAGTCATCGCCAAAAATATGCTTATACCGTAATGCTGCAGCAAGTGCTTCCTCCCGGCGGTCATGAAGAAGATGCTGAGAGATTTCCCCATTCAGGCAGGAGCTTAAACAGACTAGCCCTTCTGAATGAGCTTCCAATACCTCAAGATCAATACGCGGCTTATAGTGAAAGCCCTCCAAATGGCCAATGGAGCATAATTTCATCAGGTTGCGGTAACCTGTCTCATTTTTGACCAGAAGAATCAAATGATAGATTGGGTTCTCTTTGCGTGTTCCCTTCTCAAAACGGGATCCCGCTGTAAAATACATCTCACAACCGATAATCGGCTTAATGCCTTGCGCCAGACATGCTCTATAAAAAGGAATAGCTCCGTACATGACTCCATGATCCGTAAGGGCGAGCGCCTTCATCCCAAGACCAGCCGCTCTAGCTACTAAGTCGCGGATTCGGGCAGCGCCGTCGAGCAGACTGTATTCGCTATGTACGTGCAAATGCACGAAGTTGGATTCCACGCTGTTCATCCACATCTCCCTTTCCGGTTCTTGTTCCTTCTATTTTATCATAATAGGCCATACACCGCCCATAGAATGGTAGTAGGGCAGCCGGACAGGCTGGATTATATGCAGAAGGCAGGTGTACCTAATGAATATTATTCTCATGAAAGCCGGGCTCGATTTCTTTATTGCCTTTGGCGTTGTCGTTGGCGGATCGATGCTGGCTGGAATCGGTTCGGTCTTTCTCCTTCTTCCGCCCACTTCCATGATGCTGAGTACAGCAGAGAATTTGAAAATATGGGCAATTGTGGCCGCAGTAGGCGGCTCTATTGATCCGATGCGGGTTATAGAGAGCAATATCGCAAAAGGCCAGCTATCGCCTGCCGTTCTTCAAATCGGCTATATTGCGATTGCCTTTCTTGGTGCCCACATGGGGACTGAATTGGTCAAATTGGTATGCAAAGGAGCTGCCTGATGCATGCGCGTGCCACCGTTCGAAAGGTACATGAAATGGTTGCAAATGTTCGGGGTGCTATTACTTGGTATGCTGCTAGGCGCTATCGTCTATAATTCCATCTACCATACTCAGTTTGAGGCACTTGTCAATCTGAAGAGCGATCTTGAAGTTAAGCTGGAGCAATACGAGTCCGATATAAAAAGCTTAACTGACTTTAAAAACCAGCATACGGTCATCAAAAGCGTATTGCCTCATATCGAAGAGGAAGCCGGACAAAAAACAGATAAACCAAAGCTCGATAAAGTAACTGAGGCACAATTAATAAAGCGGATTAAAGCAGATCTGTCGGTCTTCCTTGGGCAGAGCATCTATGAAATCGACTCCGATGCTGAGCTTGCCAGAAAGCTGCTAAGCCGAAAAATCTATACCAATGTCCTCGAAAAAGATTACACCGTCGAAATTACAACGATGCTCCTCGTAGATAATATACTGCAGGTCTGGGTAAAAGTTAGGTTGTATGAGCGTCCACCTTCTTAATTCGCATTTATTTCCGGTTCTGGGCGGTTTCATGCTACAATAGCCAAAGTCAAATCGTAAACTTTTACTTACTTATTTAACAAAAGGAGCTGTCGGTTTACCATGGATTCACTCATGCAATGGGTGTTTGCGCCATGCATCATTTTCACTTTGGCGCTTACTGTGTTTTTCAGCTTTAAATCACGCCGTTCAACAGATACACGCATTCGTGGTCTGAACGCATCCCGGATGAATATCAGCATGGGCTTTATGCTTATGTTTATCGCTGGCGTTCAGCTGTTCCTCTCCGGCACATCCACCGCACGTATCGTGATCGGGTCGATCTTCCTTGTCATCGGATTTTTTAATCTGTTTGCGGGATTGCGTAACCATAGTATTTTTCGGACGATGCAGCAGTAAGGACTCGTTGTGAAAATGGATGCTGGCACTGCGTGAACGAATGTTTCTTCCGATCGCTGTTGATTAAGGATTCCTCTGATTTAACTTGGACAAGGCAGGAATCCTAAATCAAAGGCGAACGCTCCGCTTCTCCAGTAACATTCGTTTACTCCGTTCTCTCATTTTCACATAAACCTTGCTGCTGCCTGTCCTTTTGGGCAGTTTAAAGAGCCGACCGGTGCATTTCGCCGGTCGGCTTTTTTATATAACGCGGAATTTTCTTTTTTAATTAAATGTTCCATGGACACCCGTATCATCTGCTACCTATAATTAGCACATCTTACTACAGGAGGCTGATGTAAAATGAAAAACCTATCGATTGCAACAACGTCCCTTAAAGTTCATTATTCTCGGCCTATACGGACCGCTTTCTAACTCTTAGAGACGCGCCGCTGGACCGAGAGGTCCTTGCGGCTTTTTTTGTACCCACCGCAGGGATACCCTGCGGTTTTTTTGTTATCCAACATCAACCAAAACGTAAAAAGAGGAGCATTTAAATTTGAAAAATATCGAAATAAAGCAACAACACTTGGCCTATGGCTGGAATCCCGAATGGGAAAATAAACTGGCGCAACTGCCAGCTAGCTCACGTTCGCTTTCTCCAGCGCGTGTTATCGCCCAGCATTCCCACTCTTATCAGATCATGACACCGGAAGGTGAACATACTGCTACCGTCACAGGCAAATATGAATTTAATGCTGTTCTGAAAAGCGATTTTCCCGCCGTCGGCGATTGGGTCATGGCGGAGAAGCTGGCGGGAGAAACCCGTTCCGTCATTCACTCTCTCCTGCCTCGCCAAAGCGTGATGATCCGCAAAGTGGCCGGAGGTGCGGTAGACGACCAGGTTATCGGTGCCAATATGGATTATTTATTCATTACAAACGCCCTTAACCAGGATTTTAATGTTCGTAAAATGGAGCGCTACTTAATCGCGGCATGGGAAAGTGGTGCTGCTCCGGTTATCTTGCTGACGAAAGCCGACTTATGCGAGGAGCCCGAGGCTTTCGCAGCTCTAATGGAAAGCGCCGCACCTGGCGTACCCATCCACTTGATAAGTGCTATACAAAACCAAGGGAAAGAACAGCTTCTGCCCTATTTGCAAGCGGGCAAAACAATTGCTGTTACAGGCTCGTCCGGCGTTGGTAAGTCAACTTTGCTGAACTGGCTCGCAGGAGACAACATCATGGAGACACAAGGCATCCGCGAGAATGATGCGCGCGGCCGTCATACCACGACGCACCGGGAACTGTTCCTGCTGCCAAGTGGTGCACTTGTCATGGATACGCCAGGTATGCGCGAGCTTCAGCTATGGGATTCTCATGACGGACTAGAGCAGACTTTTTCCGATATTGAAGAGCTGTCTGCCGGATGCCGTTATCGAGATTGCCGTCACGAATCTGATCCCGGCTGCGCTGTGCTGCAAGCAATCGAAGACGGAACACTCGAAGCAAAGCGGCTTCAGAACTATAAAAAGACAGCCAAAGAGCTGTCACATATCGCCCGTAAAGAAAACAGCCTCGCGAAAAAAGCAAAAAAAGCAGCCGGCTCTTCACCCCGCAAAAACGATCACAAAACAAAAACGGACGCTTGGGATTACGATTAAATTCCAGCCTATCCGCCTAGCGGGACGTCTACCCATACCTGTACCTCAATATATCTTTCTGAACCATGCTCTCCTAGAGGATTCCACTCTTGGGGGAGCCCATGCTCTTTTAATGGTTAAATAGTCAGCAGATCTTTGCTGGCAAAGCCTTTCTCTTGCCTCCGAATTTCATCAAGAACCTTCACATAAATTAAATGTCATCATAACCCCTCCCAGTTGTACAAACCTACTTTCTCCTTAATATTCTTACTGCCAACATGTACAGCAAAAAGGTGATTACAGTTCCTGTAAGATATGCCTGCCAAGTGAAATGAACAACAACAAACGAACTATCATGATATTGAAAATCTCCAAAGTCCTCACTCGGCTTAGAATTCATAAATCCAACAAACAAAAAAACAAGGTACGGGATCAATAAACTAAGCGCAATCCCTGACAAGGTTTGCTTCATTGTAAGCCTCAAATCAATTACCTCCATCCATAAAAAGGGCTGCCAAACAAATGGCAGCCCTTAAAGTATCCCTATATAAAATGATTGATTGCTTATTGGGTTAATGGGTAGTGGGGGTGAAAGAAATGTATCTCCTGAAGGAGCGAAGCGCCTGCCTTTGCTTACACTTTGCAACCCTTGAATACTATTCAAGCAAAGTGTAAGCAACAGCAGCCGAAGGAGATACATTTCTGCAACCCCCATGCCCTCCCTAATAAGAGTCAATCATCTGCGCCGTCATCATAACCTTCGCAGCCAGCCCCGTCTGATCAATCAGCTCAATCTCAAGCTTGGTCGATTTGCGGCTCATTTCGAGAGCGCGCGGCACGATCTTAATCTGGCTGTCGATTTGAACTGGCTTGATGAAAAGCGCCGTCATCCCGTCAATCAAATAATCCCGCTTGCCAGCGTCACGAATCATTCGTCTGCCGGCTTGCGTCATCAGCGTCACTAGAATCCCTTCCGATACCATTCCTAGTGAGCCGGACATTTGAGGCGTTATCGCACCTTTGTAGATCGGTGTTCCTTCTGCCTCATCCGCATCAAAACCAGCCCAGATCAGATCGTCAAACGTCTCGCCAATCTCCTGCTGTTTACCAGCAAATCGCAGCGCTTCAAGCAGCTGCTGGCGTGTAACAACACCTAGCAGCTTCCGGTGGCGGTCAACGATTGGCAGCAAATCAATGCCTTCTGCCGCCATCGTATGCGCTGCTGATGTAACTGCAATGTTAGGTGCAGCGGTGATGGGATGCTTCGTCATCAGTTTATCAATTGTACAATCATCAGGCGCGCCGCCAGTATCCTTCGATGTAATCATGCCAACAACTCTGCCCCGGTCATCAATAACCGGGAAGCGCCAGCTTCCCGTCTCGCGGCACAGCTTAAGAAAGTCGAGCAGCGTATTGCCGGTTCGCAGCACATCAGCAGGCCTGCTGAAAGTCATCAGGTCTTCAATCAGCATGATTTTACGCTTAATCAGCCGGTCGTACATCGCCCGGTTAATCATCGAGGCTACGGTAAACGTATCATGCCGGGAAGAAATAATAGGCAGCCCAATCTCGTTCGCAAGTGCCTTCACTTCTTCACTTGGCTCGAATCCGCCAGTTATGAGAACGCCCGCTCCCTGTTCTAATGCACAGCGATGTGCCCCAGCCCGGTTACCTACAATGAGCAGGCTGCCTTCATCGATATAGCGGAGCATGGCATCAATCTCCATAGCGCCAATGACTAATTTATGAAGCGACTTGTCGAGGCCCGAAGCTCCTCCGAACAAATGTCCCTCCACAATCTCTGCCACTTCTCCGAAGGTCAGCTGATCAAGTGCTTCACGTCTTCTCCGGTCAATCCGAACCGTACCGATTCTTTCTTTGGTGCTGACAAGACCCGAAGCCTCAGCTTCCTTAATCGCCTTATAAGCTGTTCCTTCGCTGACACCAAGCGCTTTGGCAATTGCCCGTACGGAGATTTTCTCACCGATGTTCAGCGTCTCTATATATTGCAAAATTAGTTCGCGTTTCGTAGTACTAGTGTCCATGCCAGAAACGGTTGCCACACTCCTCTTTAAGCCTTCGTTCGTCTCATACCATTATACCAGTCGATGGACACGCTCGCGACCTTTAGTCCCGCATCCACCTCTTGGCCGTCTGCACCGGTAAAACGATATTTGTCGAATACTTGTTGGAGGGACTGCACGGTAAATGCTTCTTGTGTTCCTTTAAATATAAAAGCATACCAGTCATAATTGATAGGCACAGGATACCGCAGCTTCAAAATCGGGTACTGATCGATCACAACGGCCTGCGGAGGAATCTCTGCATATTGACTTGAAAACAACAAAGAGCCTTTCTCACTGAATGGCCTTGCGATCGTTTCCGAGGTTAAGCTCATCTGATATTCCACATGCTGCGTACGGGGATTCACTCTGCAGCTAAAACTGCCGCATGCTTTCGCTGATTTAGTAGTCTTATGTAAAATGCGGTACGAAAACTGCACCTGAAACCGCATATGCTGATAGTAAGCTTGTACGTTCCTAAAAAACTCAAACTCATCAACCATAAGCGTTGCTCCTTGTTAAAAAGTTCCTATTTAGGAAATCATATTAATAGGTAGAACCTTTTTACACAATTATAATAAAAAGCATAACTTTTAGTCAATGACTATAAGCACTATTTTTAATAATGACTATAAGACGTTGTTGCTGGAATTGGAAACCTCTATCTTAAGGCTGAGGTGACGAATGTGAACGAAATCAGCCGAAATATCGGTGATAATATACGTGCTATACGCAAGCAAAAAGGTTTTAGCCAAGAGCAATTGGCTCTTCGGGCCGAGATTAACGGCTCATATATGGGTCAAGTGGAACGCGGCGAGAAAAGTCCTACGATTGATATCCTGGGAAAAATCGCTCAAGCGCTTAAGTGTCCGCTTGAAGAGCTGGTCCATTTGCCTGGGACAGCTCGTGAGGAACAAAGCAGCAGCTATGCCGATAAGATTGCCAATCAGCTTCAGGGCTTGTCAGTGAAAGAACAAGAAGCCGTCTATAAATTTGTAAAGCAGCTTGTTCAATTCAAAGATATACAACCCTAAACAAAAAAAAGCCCCTCACGGGGCACAGGCTGCACTAACCTCTTGCATTTCGGTTTGAACCTCTGTTCACAGCCTGATGCAGCCTGTGCTCCCAGGTTCTTCTCTTCACCCGCTTGATGCGGTCAAGCTCCTTCTTCTTCTCTTCATTCATCCACAATAATGCGTTTAAGTGGGCTGCTATAACGAGCAGTGCAAACAATGTCCACACCACTCCGAAAATTGTCGCCGCATTCCATGGACCATTAAGCTCCACCTTCGTTACCCCGTAGAACAGCATTCCTAAAGCCGCCAGCAAATAAATAACATGCTTAGCTTTACCCTTCACCTTCATCTTCATCTCAACTCCCGCTCTATCAGCAATCGCTAAACGGACGAGAACCGCAAGTCATTTGCTTGTCCGCATCACTATCCTATGATGACAACCTTACAGATATGACCCGGCATTTCAATCACCAAGGGATAGATGTCCTCATATGATGAAGTAATTCGTGTAAAACACCTATGGGCCTTTTATCCGCTTTTCGTCATCCTCCTGCTTGGAAGGAGATTTACACAATGCTCAAATCGAAAGTAGCCGTTCAGCTAATAAGCTCCGGCATGCTTCCGGAAGATACGATTATGCTTGGTGAGGTCTACTTGAAACAGTGGCATATTTCGCACAGCATGTCGATCACACTCCGTTTCGGGACATTCCGGAAGACGGTTAAAATTATCCCGGTACCAAAGTACGATGGTATGCGTATGAACCAATCTCTTGGCAGACAGCTGGGCATTCTCACCAATACCGCCCTTCGTTTGCAATACGAAGCGTCTTCCACGACCCTTCGGCTTGGGCCGCTGATCGGCGTGCTTATCAGCCGCGATTATCCAAGCACACCTGACAAACCATTTGGTACCATCACCATGTTTTGCAAGGAACTAGTCGATGGTAGCGCCTCACAGGGAGCACATGTTTACTTCTTCACTCCGAACCATATCGCTGGAAGCAGCGACAAACAAATCGAGGGCTGGACCTTCGCAAACGGTTGGAAAAAGACGAAGCTGCCGATGCCGGATGTTATCAACAACCGGTTAACCTCCAGAAAGCTGGAGAGCAAGGCAAGTGTACAGTCGTTTTTTAAAGAGATGAAGAATACACATCATGCAAGTGTGTTCAACGAAAAGTTCCTAGACAAGATGGAAGTATTCGACGCGCTGAAGAAAGATCAGGCCGTTACACGCTATTTGCCGGAATCTCATTTCCTGCGTAATTACACCACTCTTAAATCCATGTGCGCCCGTTACAGCAATGTATTTCTAAAGCCTTCCAAAGGCAGCCTCGGCAAAGGCATCATTCGTGTCTCTAAGCACGAAGGTGATACCTATCAAGCTCTGTTTACGACCGGCACGGGAACAAGACGGCAGGTATACCCTAACCTCGTGAAGCTGTTCTCGAATATCTCTACCAAGATGAAGACGATCCGCTATCAAATCCAGCAAGGGCTCACCCTGATTGAAATTCAGAAACGCCCTGTCGACTTTCGCGCGGTTGTCCAGAAGAACGCAACGGGCAAATGGACACTCACTTCAGTCGTGGCACGTACTGCCAGCAGCCAGCACTTTGTCTCCAATCTCGCTCGAGGCGGAACTCTCAGCACGGTTAGTGAAGCCGTTGCACGCTCTAATATATTCGCAGGCAAAGAAGGAGCCGCCAAACGTCTGCGAACCGCTGCCCTGACTATTGCCGAAGGCATTGATAAGCAGATTCCTGCACATTTTGGCGAGCTTGGCATTGATTTGGCGCTGGATACGAATGGGCGTGTATGGCTGCTGGAGGTCAACTCCAAGCCCTCAAAGAGTGATAATACGCCGCTTAATCAGGAAAACGACAACAAGATCCGGCCGTCGGTTCGAAATGTTATCCAATACTCCCGGTTCTTATCGGGATTCTAGTCGGAGGGCCTTATGAAGGCTGCGCTTATAAGAGTGGGAGTGTTCGTTGCTTCGATCGAAACAGTCCCGGCTGACAAAAAGACCGAAGAAACTGGCCGGATCAAGCTGCCCGAACCATTGTTCTATCAGAAGCTGAGCGAAGCGGCGGAGAGGCTTGGCATTGACTTGTTCGTATTTTCACCTAATCAATACAACAAGCACACCAAGCAGTTAACCGGCTTCCGCTTCCGCAGCGGAAGCTGGGCCGAGGAGCAATGTCTGCTGCCGGATATCCTCTATGACCGCTGCTTCTATAAGCAGGCTGCGGAGAGAGCTGCCTGCCAAGCGGTACTCGCTGCTATACGGGAACAACATCCCATTCGATCATTAAGCGGCAGCCTTCCAGCCAAATGGGAAGTGTATAACGCACTTCGCCAATTCCCCAAATTGCTGCCTCTTCTCCCACAGACGACTAAGGTGGATCAAAAGGGCAGCCTCGCAAGGCTGATCACACACCATGGCAAAGATATCTTCCTGAAACCATCAGCCGGCATGCAAGGGAGAGGTGCGATGCGAATTAGATTCCTTCCCTTATCACAGCAATGGGAAGCGACTGGCCGAACGAGAAAAAACCTCCCATTCCACCGTTATTTCGAAGATTACTCTGCGCTTACGCAATGGATCACCACATTCATTGGGCATGCGTCTTATATAGCTCAGCCTTATTTGCATCTGATTGACCAAAGCGGCAATCCATTTGACTTAAGAGTACTCGTACAGAAGGATGGCCATGGACGCTGGGGCATTACGGGCACAGCTGTCCGCATCGGTCTTCCTGATTCCGTGACTTCAAATCTTCACGGTGGTGGAACAGCATCAGAAACATCCAAGCAGCTCTCACATCTGTTTGGATCTGCCAAAGCCCAGCGAATGATTAACAAAATACAAGACATCAGCATATACACAGCAGAGAGGCTTGAGAACAGCTTCGGCCGATTAGCCGAGCTTGGCCTTGATTTCGGAATTGAGCCTGATGGCCGAAACTGGCTGCTTGAGGTAAACGCCAAGCCAGGAAGATCATCCTTCCAGCAGTTTCGCGATCATCTGGCGGATCAGCTGTCGGTAGAGATGCCTCTGCGTTATGCACGGATGCTCACGCAGAGGTCTGATAAGCCTTTTGTAATAAATGACTCCGCAACAGCCCCAATCCTTGTCTATCCATCAGACAAGAGGATTCGGTCTGACAACGTTCAGGAGGTTCACCCATGAGCTTGACAACTTGTAACGTCCATTTCTCTCAACAATCGGATAAAGTCATTTACTTATCCAATACGCTTCTGAAGGAGCTGAAGCTGGCCGGCAAAAAAACCGTCCACCTCAAGCTTGGCAAAGAAGTGATTACAACAGCCGTAAGGCCCGTCCGGCGGCAAGGCAATCATCTCTATCTGTCCGCCGGAGTCAGACAATACATCCGGGTTCCCAAAACCGGCAGCATCTTCGTTCACACGTCCGGCGACAATGAGGTACAAATTGGTCCGCTCATCGGCGTCCTAAGTGATTCCGGGTATGCCCATTCCGAGAACCTGCCTTTTGGCATGAGAACAAACTTCATCAAGCAGATCGTCCGTTCAGGGGACCGGAAGGCTTTTCTATTTGGCTTTACTCCCCAAGATATTAATTGGCAGCAAGAAACAGTAAACGGGTATTTTCTGAATTCACATGGCGGCTGGTACCGTAAAACCGTTCCTCTCCCTGATGTCATCTACAACCGGCTCCCAAGCCGCAAAGCAGAAACGTCAAACTACATCGGTTCATTACGAGAAAGACTGCTTCGCAAGAAGATTCCTTTCTTCAACTGGGGCTTCTTTAATAAATCCGATGTATATAAATTACTGGATAATGATCCGGAGGCGCTGCACCATCTGCCGGAATCCGTATCCGGTCCAACCAGTGAGAAGATGAAGCAGCTGCTCGAAAAGCATCATTTTCTCTATTTCAAACCAACGGCAGGCAGCCTTGGAGTAGGTATTTACCGGCTGACCTACCATCCTAAACGCGGCTACTTTGCGCGCTATCGGAAAGGCTCACGTAATGTACTGCTTCGTTTCTCTACCTTCAACAGCCTATACCGCATGCTTCAATCCCGACATGGAGCAACATTAAGCAATTATGTCGTGCAGCAAGGCATCCGGCTTGTGGAGATAGACGGCTGTCCACTCGACTTCCGTTTCCATATGCATAAAAATGGAAATAACGAGTGGGTACCTGCTGGAATCGGTGCAAAAAAAGCTGGTAAAGGCAGCGTTACAACCCATGTTAAAAACGGCGGTGCCCTGATGACACCGGAGCAGGCGCTTAATCGCGTATTCGGCGCACAAGGCAAAGAGGTGCTGGAGAAAGCAAAAAAAGTGTCCATCAAGATGGCCGAAGCCATTGAGCGGAACTATCCGCATCGGCTTGGCGAGCTTGGCCTTGATATTGGCATTGATAAAGATAACGAAATATGGATGTTCGAAGCAAACGCGAAGCCTGGACGCTCGATCTTCAAGCATCCTTCCCTTGAAGCGGAAGGCAAAGCTTCCGTCGATTGCATCATTGATCATTGCTTGTACCTCAGCAAGTTTCAAGGAGGGAACAGCTAATGGAGACTCGATCCGCTAAGAAAGAAGAGGTGTATGAACGGCCGGCGGGGCGCCCGGTTCTTGCGATACTGACAATTGAAAATGATGAACAGTTATTCCGGGGCAACCGCCATAACTTCGCAGATATTATTCGAACCGGGCAAGAAAAAGGGTTTCTAGTCTATGTGCTCACGGTAAAAAACCTAGTATTAGGGCGTAACAATCTACGTGGCTTTGTCTACAATGAGAATTCGGATTCGTGGCAGCAGCGTTTGCTGCCTTTCCCGGATATTATTTATAACCGCATCCCGCTGCGCGAAGACGAGATGCTTCCTGCCGTCAGGAACAAAATCGCCGCTTGTATGCGGGACCCGCGGATTAAGTTGTTTAACCCTTCCTTTTTCAACAAGTGGTATTTATTCGAATGGCTGCGCGGGAACAAATCCACCAAGCCGTTTATTCCAACTACGCGTAAGCTGGTAACAGCGGTGAGATTGGAGAGAATGCTGCAGAAGCATCCTTTCCTCTATCTGAAGCCAGAAAGCGGCAAAGCCGGTAAAGGCATTATGACCGTCAAATTGCAGCCCGACAAACCGCTTCCTTATCTGCTCAAAGTACAGGAGAACAAGAAGAGCTCCACCTTCGGCTGCACGGATATTCTGAAGCTGTGGAACCGGATCAAGAAGGAAAGCGCCGGGGAGCCTTATATCGCCCAGCAGGGCATCCAGCTTGCTTCCTTTAACGAGAGGAGATTTGATCTCCGGGCGCTCGTGCAGAAGAATGAACGGGGCAAATGGGATTTAACCGGTATAGGTGCACGCGTTGCGGGTTCCTCGAGTATTACGACCCATGTTCCCAGGGGTGGATCAATAGAAGACCCTGAGAAGCTGCTGAAAAGCTCCTTTAATGCCGATCAAGCGCGTAGAATTCTTATTAAGGCAAAAAAAACGTCGATCATGATTGCAAGACAAATTGAAAAAGGATCCGGCTTTATGCTTGGCGAAATGTCTATGGATCTTGGTATAGACAGTGCCGGCCAAATCTGGTTCTTCGAAGCTAATTCCAAGCCAATGAAATTTGATGAGCCGCATATCCGGCAGAAATCGCTCGATCGAATTTTTCAATACAGCACTTATCTTGCAAGAATGAGGAACGAGAGAATGAAGCAGGAGGCGATGAGATAATGGAACTGCAGCTGCTTACCCCCGAGCAATGGGTCTTAGAAAGAAAGAGACTGATTGAGTTTGCTGTCCGATTCGGGGAGAAGCGGCTGACAGTTGCAGCTATCCATTCCCTTCGGCGACTGTCGCCGGATCTGCTGGCTAAGGGGAGCGATGGCGCTGTAATTGCCGTCGCTAGGCTCGGCAGCCGGATTGTTGGACTTGGTTTTGCAGCAGAAGCCGGAGAACAAAGCTGTATCATCGTCACTCATCCCGAAGCCCGTGGCATCGGGATCGGATTCGCCGTCATGAATGCGATGATGCAGCAGCTTGGGAAGCTGACCTGCCAGGTCGCGCTCGACAACGTGCCGAGCCTAACTCTCTTTTTCCGCCTCGGCATGAAGGCCGTCGCGATCTCGACCGGCCCAACCGGCAAGCCTACACTGCGGTTCGAATGGTCGAAGGAAGAGGCTGTGAGGCTTGCTGAGCAGCCGTTATAGGAAAAAGGCGTCACAGGACGAATTACCTGTGACGCCTTTTTTTTATTTGAGCAGGGTGAGAAGCTCCGGCATTTCCTGAATACATACATCTGCTCCGGCAAGCTCGGAGTCGCGTCCATAGCCGGCGTAAGCACAGCCAATAGCGATAAGATTATTGCCTTTAGCTGCTTCTACGTCCGAAGAGCGGTCGCCTACCATCCAGGCTGTCTTAATCTGATGATCGGCGAGCAGCTTTGCAACAAGATCAACCTTGCTCGCAGTCTGGAATTCTCCCGCGCTGTACAAGCCGTCGAATAGATGAGCTATTCCTTTGTAACGAGCGACCTCTTTCACGTAAACTTCCAGCCCGTTACTTGCCACAAACAGCTTCATCCCCTGTTCCTTCAAGCGATGCAGCGTTTCAGCTGTTTGTGGGTACAGTACTCCTCTACCCGCTTCCAGCTCTTCAAGCTCGTATTGCACCATAAGCTCATCTGCTCGCAGGCGTGCTTCTTCCGAACTGCCAGGCATTAGCTTGCGCCAGATATCCTCCAGCAGCATGCCGAGACAGCCTAGCAGATCATCCAGCGGAGGTGTCTGATCATAAAGCCCTTCCTCACGTAAGGTACGGAATAAGCGCTCATGTACCGTCTCCAGCAAGGTAGCCGTTTCAAATAAGGTTCCGTCCATATCAAAGATTACGGCTTCTGGCCGTTCGAATGTTGTCGTCATGGCATTTCCCCCTTTAAAGTCTGCCATTATCATACTGGATAGGGGGGATATGCCGCAACCTCAGAGGGCAGCTCTTCCACTCGAATTCTCATCAATTATTCGATTCCATCCAGCCACTTCTCAACCTGCTCCTGATGGCTGTCTGCCCAGGCTTTCGCCGCTTCTTCCGGCGATTGGCCCTCATTAATGGCAACCATAACTTGAGCCATATCTTCAGGTGTCCATGTAAATTGATCAAGCAGCTTGTAGGCATCGGCCTTATCGGACTTCAGATCTTTACGAGCTATCGTATGAATACTTTCAGCTCCGCCATAAACACCTTTTGGATCGTCCAAATACTTCAAATCCATCTTGGCGAACATCCAATGCGGCGTCCAGCCTGTCACAATGATGGGCTTCTTCGCCTCATAGGCTTTCTGCAGCTCCTGCGCCATGGCAGCTGAAGAGCTTTCAATCAGCTTCCACTTGCTTTCCAATCCATAATCCTTCAGCACCTTGTCGGTTGACTGCATAATACCCGCTCCAGGCTCAATGCCGATAATCTCATAATCCACCAATTTACCTGTAGCTTCGTTATTCAGATCTTCGATCGAGCTTTCCTTCATATAGGAGGGAACAACAAGACCCGTCTTTGTTCCTTCCAGATTAGGACCAAGATCCTCAACGCTGCTGCCGTATTTATCCAAATAGGATGCATGCGTTGTTGGAAGCCAGGCAGCTACCATGGCATCCGCACTGCCGTCCGCCATTCCTGCCCACATTGGACCTGCATCAACTTGCAGAAGATCGACGGAATAGTCCAATTTCGATTCCAACACATATTTCACGACATTCGTGCTTGCAATTTCTGAATCCCAAGCGACGTATGCGAGCTTAATCTCTTTCGAGTCATTTGCTTTCGAATTCGAGCAGCCTGCAAGTGCTGCTGCTAATACAACAGCTGATAATGTAAATCCCCATTTTTTATTCATAATGTTTCACCTCTAGCGTTTATTTTTTTTCACGATATGGTTAGACATCCGGTCTAATAAAATAGCCAACACGACTATGGAAATACCAGCCTCAAAGCCGATGCCCGTCTTGGTCTGAGTAACAGCCCGATAGACATCCGCGCCAAGTCCTTGAGCACCAATCATCGAGGAAATAACAACCATAGACAACGACAACATGATGGTTTGGTTAATACCCGCCATCATCGTAGGCAGCGCCATAGGAAGCTGCAGCTTGAACAGCTTCTGATTTGGCGTTGACCCAAAGGCATCGGCAGCTTCAACTAGTTCCGGAGGAACCTGCCTGATCCCTAAATTCGTCAGACGAATAGTAGGCGGCACCGCAAATATGATAGATGCAATAACTCCTGGTACAACACCAAGTGAGAAGAAAGAAACCGCTGGTAATAAGTAAACAAATGCGGGCATGGTCTGCATCAAATCAAGCAAAGGAGTAATGATTCCCTGTAATAAAGAACTTCTTGCACACAAAATGCCGGTTGGTACGCCAATGATGATGGATAACAGGGACGCTGCAAGAACAATAGCTAAGGTTTCCATGGCATGTTCCCAATAGCCTAGATTCTCTATAAGCAAAAGCCCTATAAACGCAAAGGCAGCAACCTTCCATTTTCCAAGATACCAGGCTATAGCCGTTATAATCAGAATCATAATGATTGAAGGACTGAAGAGAAGAACATTATGTAGAAAATCAACGATGGAGCCTATAATTAGGCGTATGAAATCAAACAACGGGGAGAAATGATTTTCTAACCAGCTTTCTAACGATTCAATCCAGTTACCAAGTGGAAGCTTCGGAATATTCACCTTACACCCCCTGCCTCAGGTATGGTATTTCCGGCAAGTGCGGCAAAGACAGCTCCACGAATAACGATACCTAGCAGCCTATTCGTGTCATCGGTTACGGCCAGTGGAATTTTAGAGGCCGCCATTGGCTCAAATAATTCATTTAAAGGAGTTGCAGGAGAAATAACCGGTAAATCCTTAATCAGAATATCCTCCAACGGTAAGCCTTCTTTTAAGGCAGCAGAGGCAAGCTCAGCGGTTATTACACCTAGAAGCTTCTTCCCCTTATCGGTCACATACAAGCTCGATACGCCTTGATCCTTCATGATTTGAAGAGCTACACGAGGACCACGCTCGAGCATAATCGTTCCGGGCTTCCGCATAACATGAGCTGCGGTCAGCACCTTGGAAAGATCAACATCCTCTATAAATTTCTCAACGTACGGGTTAGCCGGATTTATCAATATTTCATCAGGAGTGCCAATCTGTACAATAACGCCATCTTTCATTAATGCAATCTTGTCCCCGATGCGCAGCGCTTCGTCCAGATCATGTGTGATGAAGATGATCGTCTTCTTCATATTGGATTGCAGCTGCAAGAGCTCATCCTGCATATCCTTTCGGATAAGTGGATCAAGCGCACTAAACGCTTCGTCCATAAGAAGAATATCCGGATCATTAGCTAGGCCCCTAGCCAGACCTACACGTTGCTGCATGCCTCCGCTCAATTGATCAGGATAGCTGTTTTCCCATCCTCCGAGGCCAACCAGTTGTAAGGACTGCTCAGCCATTTGCCTGCGGGCTTGTTTCTCCACTCCTTGAATTTCCAGACCATATTCAACATTTTGTAGTACCGTCCGGTGAGGAAACAGAGCAAACTTTTGAAACACCATCCCCATCTTTTTACGTCGGAGTTGTCTGAGTTCTGAGGAACTCATTTGCACGATATCCCGTCCCTCAAATAAGAGCTGACCAGATGTAGGCTCAATCAAACGATTCAACAGGCGGATTAAGGTGGACTTGCCGCTGCCGGATAAACCCATGATGACGAATATTTGTCCTGCTTCAATACTGAAACTAGCCTGGTTTACCCCTACAGTCATTCTCGTTTCTTTAAAAATCCTTTCTTTCGTCCATCCTTGCTTGAGGAACTGCGTCGCTTGTTCCGGATGGTTACCGAATATTTTTGTCAGTTGTTTGGCTTCGATGATGGACATTTCTTCCCTCCTAAAAGAATATTCTTCGTACTGACGACAGTTTAGGCCTTTTTACCTTAATTAGTCAACACTAATATCCGTACGTAATGTACGTACAGTTTAAACTTTACGATAGGAATACTCCGGATCCCTCCTTTTTCCTCCTAAATGCATATGGAAATGAGCCCTTTACTTTTAATTTCAGATAAGCTTACAATGTCTATGAAGTGTAGCAAGGTGACCCAGGAGGCAATTATGGACGAGAATTTAGGCGGCTTAACGCCCGAGCAATCGCGCGCGCTGCACGCATCGCGACAGCGTGTGATTGACTCGATAGGAAAAAACATGGATCTATACGGCATAACATTATCAATTGGTCATCTTTACGGCTCTATGTATTTTCAGAATGAACCCATCACTTTGGACCAAATGAGCCAAACGATGGGGATGAGCAAAACATCCATGAGCACGGGCATGCGGACGTTAATGGATTTGAAAATGATCGAAAAGGTTTGGGGTAAAGGGTCGAGGAAGGACTTTTACGAGGTTGTTCCGGACTGGTATCAGAACTTTACTGATTTCTTTTCTATTAAATGGCGGAAAGCTGTGGAGAGTAATATGACTTCGCTCGAGAAGTCATTAAAGGAGATTCGTATGCTTCAGGCATCCGATCCTGATAACAGCAGCCTGCAGGAGATTACAACAACCGACGAGCAGAAAATTAATGATGCACTTAACTATTATCACTGGCTGCATCGTTTGATCGATGCCTTTGAGTCAGGAAAAATATTTGATTTTATACCAAAGGAAGAATAAGGTTATAACAAAACACCCCTAATACTGCATCCGATGCAGTATTAGGGGTGTTCTTCATATTCAATCTAAATAATAGGGTCGTTTCTCTCAGCAGCAAGAATCCAGCCCGAGAGAAGGGCGCCTCCCGCCTGATGGTTGCCCGCTACTAACTCCCCTCCATGCTGCCTGATGATTCGCCTTGATATGGTTAGCCCGAGTCCGGCGCCTCCGGTCGTGCGATTTCTTGATTTCTCCCCCCGGTAGAGAGGTTCAAACACCTGCTCCTGCTCTTCTAACGTAAAGCCATGTCCGGAATCGTGAATGGTGAAGGACAATCGGTCTTTTTCCCTCCAGTATTGAATCACAATATGACCGTGCTCAGGGGTATGCCGAACGGCATTGTCGAGCAAATTGCTAATCGCACGCTCTAACAAATGCGGATCCGCTCGAATCGTATAGTCATCCGGTGTGGAATGGACGAGAAGCGAGATTTGCTTGGACTCTGCCTGAGGCTTTAAGCTGTCTATCGATTTTTGAATAATGACGCCAAAGTCGGCCGTACTCTCACTTAACTCAGCCTCCTGATACTCCATCTTCGTAAAGGTGAAGAGATCCTCAACCAACCGGTCCAACTGTGCAGACTTCTGCTTGCACACGGCCACATATTTCGAGATTTGATCCGGTGTTTGCGCTATCCCTTGCTCCAATCCGTCCAAATACCCGCGTAAAGCAAATAACGGTGTCCGCAAGTCATGGGCTACGGCGGCGATAATGAAACGTCGCTCCTCCTCCAGCTTCGCTTGCTTCAATTGCGAGTGTTGAAGCCCATTCACCATGATGTCGAACCCTTCTCGAACCTCGGCAATTTCTCGTATGCTTGATTGGGGAAGCTCAACGTCCCAATCGCTTTCTGCGATTTTCCGAGCTGCATGACCTAGCCCCTCCAGGGGTTTAAGAAGAAGCCTCCGCATTCGCAAGCCAACAATAACAAAAGCAAGCAGCAGCCCCGCAATGGCACTAGCCATGAGAAGGGCATAGGAATCCGGCCTGTCCTCTTTAATGTGAAGCGAATGAGTGGTCATGAAAAATACAACGATGAAGAAAATCCAAGGCAGCAGCAGGAGCAGCCCTAAGCTGAGCAAGGAATGCGTGCGAAGGCGAAGTTTTTGCATGTTATACCCCCTCGAAGCGATAACCGATGCCCCATATATTAATAAGATGCTGCGACTGTTCGGGATCCAGCTCGATCTTCTCACGAAGCCGACTCAAATGGACGCGGATCGTATGTTTATCTCCGACACCATCCCAGAATTTCTCCAGCAGCTGATCATAGGTAAATACCTGTTTCGGGTGCTCCATAAACAATCTAAGCAGCTCATATTCCTTTGGCGTCAGGGAAACATTCGTTTGATCCACGACTAATTCTCTCGTAACCAAATCGAGCTTAATACGACCGTAATCAAGCACCTGGCTTATGCTGGATGGTGGAGTTCCCGTGCGCCGTAGAACAGCCTTGACCCTGGCAACAATCTCGCCTGGCGAAGCGGTTTTGACGATATAGTCATCTCCCCCAAGAGTGAGACCACGAATCTTGTCCACATCTTCACTGCGAGCGCTCAAGAACAGAATAGGAACGCTGCTTTCCGCTCGTATACGTCGGCAGAGATCAAATCCGTTTTGCCCGGGCATCATGATGTCCAAGATGATGCAGTGAATCGTATTCTGCTGAAACATGTCCCATGCTTCATTCGCATCATTAGCCGTAACGACCTGGAAGCGATCATTCTCCAAAAAGTCCTTCAATAATTCAACGATGCTCTGGTCATCGTCCACGACCAAGATTATCGATTGCTCATTCATGTTGATCCCGCCTTCATTCCAAGTGTACCCATGATCAAAGTGTATCACCTTCATCCCCGAAAAAACGAACACTTCGCATATTGTGACGGTTTGTTTATACTTTTGTGATCATTTGTGCGCCTGATTCGAGAGACTCTCCTGTTACCCTTCGGATAGTAGATTGATACAAGGAGGTTATGAGTACATGAGGGGTAAGCATCTATCCTTTTATAAGCTGGTTTCGTACGTTTGCGTCATTTATATCCTTTATGCGGTGGTCAACAATTACATGGTTGATCCGAGGGCTGAGGCCTTTCTTAGTCACAAGACCGATCTAGCACATGAGCTTAAAACTCAAAGCTGGATAATAGTCCTATACATTCATATCGCGTTCGCCTGCGTCGCAATGGCATCGGGTCTCCTCAACTTCTGGACCCGCAGGTATGAGAAGCTCCGCCGGCTGCATCGCTTGAACGGCTACGTTTATGTATCGACCGTGCTGCTAGTCGTACTGACATCCGGATACATGGCTCCCTATGCCACGGGAGGAAAAATAAGCAGTATGGGCTTTAATCTGCTTAATCTCGTCTGGCTGGCCATAACGACAACAGCAATTATCCATATCCGGAAGAAACGGGTGCTCCAACATCGCCGGTGGATGATTCGAAGCTACGTCTTTTGCTTTACGAATATGCTGATTCATCTGCTCACCTTCTTATTGCACGGAATGATCGGCATATCCTACGTAACCAGCTATATGATTGGACTTTACGGGGCGATTGTACTGCTCCTCCTTGCTCCGGAAGTGATTTTTAGATTTGAGAGAAAACCTATTTAAGGAGGATGTAATATGGGTACTGCGTATACAGATTTAACCTTCCATGAATTACAAGCAAAGATAAATAAAAGAGGGAACGTAAAGATCATCGATGTTCGAACACCTAAAAGCTTTGAACGGGGTCATATAAAAGGAGCGATCAATATTCCTTATCCATCCTGGTCAATGCCGCCGAAGGTTTCGGCTGATGAAGAGGTAGTGATTATTTGTTATGTCGGCATGGCAAGTCGAAAGGCATCAGAGCGATTAGCTCAGTCACATGATAAGGTGTTTAACTTCAAAGGCGGAATGGCACAGTGGCAAGGAGAAATAGAAGCGGAAATGATCGGCAGTACATGGAGTGCGGAGAGGATCTATAATTTCGTGTTAGGGATCATACTGCTGTTGACATTGCCCCTATCATTCTTAAGTCCTTGGTGGGGAATTAGCTATTCATCGTTTATTGCACTAGGAGTGATTCTCTTTGGTGTGACGAACTACAGCATGATTACGAAAATTATTCGATCCTATGGTTTTAAGTAAGGGGTGCATGATGAGACATTTCCTAGCAAACCGTACACGATCCAAACAGCAAAATAAGCTGAGAGATTTAATCGCTGGAGTGGATGAAAAGATTCCTTTAGAGGACGGGCGTTTTATTAAGGCTATTCATTTTGACAATGCGGCTACTACACCGCCATTTAAGAGTGTTCTGAAGGCGATCGAGCAGTTTGCACCATGGTATTCATCTGTTGGCAGGGGCAAAGGCTACAAGTCCGTGCGCTCGACCGAAATTATTGAACAAACACGCCTGAATGTATTGCATTTTGTAGATGGCAAGGAAGCCAAACACACCGTTATTTTCACGAAAAATAGTACGGAGTCGATGAATCTGCTCTCCCATATTCTGCATCAAACCACTGCTAAACGCTATATTCTAGCATCAGAAATGGAACATATTTCGAATGACTTGCCTTGGAGGAGTAACTTTGAGGTTGTCTACATCGCAGTTAATAAGGAGGGCCAGATTAGCTTAGAGGATTTAAGAGCAAAGCTTCTAACCTTACAGGGGCAGGTTGCATTAGTCACGATAACAGGGGCATCAAATGTAACAGGCTGCATTAACCCTATTTATGAGGCGGCTGAGCTGGCCCATCAGTATGGAGTAAAAATACATATCGATGCTGCTCAGCTAATCCCACATGAATCGATCAAAATGACGCGGCTTAACCCGGAAGAGAATATTGATTTCCTATCCTTTACAGGACATAAATTGTATGCCCCATTTGGAACAGCCGTTTTAATTGGTGGGAAGGAGGATTTCCAGGATGCAGAGCCGCTGCTTAAAGGAGGAGGAACGGCTCGGATGGCTTTGAGGTCCTTGGTGCAATGGAATGAGGCACCTGAAAGGTTCGAAGGTGGAACGCCTAATGTGATGGGAATTGTAGCCTTACATGCAGCGATTCGAACCTTGCAGCAGTCTAATATGGAAACCATTATTGAATATGAGAAGCAGATTATGAATTATACACTTGAAAAACTGCGGACAATTGACGGTTTACGCTTATTTCGTGCGTTGAACGACAATCTGCCGCAAGTGAGTGTGTTGTCTTTTACAATGGATGGGCTGCATCACCAGGATATTGCCCAGATTTTAGCGAGTGAGTATGGCATTTCCGTTAGAGCTGGCTTTTTCTGCGCTTATTCCTATGTTCAGAAGCTCTTACTGTTGAGTGATGAGAGGATAGATGAAATCAGACAGGATGCTAGTATTCCTTCCCCAGGCTTAGTTCGAATTAGTTTAAGCTTCTACAATACGTTTGCTGAAGTTGATCAATTAATAGAAGCGTTACAACAGATCACTCGCAAGAAGGAATACTATACGAAGAAGTATGAAGATGTACCAAAAGGAATTTGCGGGAGATAGAGGTTATACTCTCTTTTTATAAGCCTTCATTGCAAACAGATAAGCCACGAGCATAATGCCGACGCACCACGCAAGTGCGATCCAGATGTCGTTACCCACCGGCTGACTCGACAGTAATGCTCGGATGGTTTCTACGATAGAGGTTACTGGTTGGTTTTCAGCAAAGACGCGAACGGCGGTAGGCATTGAATCGGTTGGCACAAATGCGGAACTGATGAATGGCAGGAAGATTAGAGGGTAGGAAAAGGCGCTCGCGCCATCGACCGTTTTTGCGGATAGCCCAGCTATTGCTGCGACCCATGTTAAGGAAAGTGTAAACAGAGCAAGTATACCAGCTACGGCAAGCCATGGTAGTACTCCAGCGGACGACCGAAAACCCATGAGGAGCGCTACGAGGATAATGACAAGAACAGATATGGCGTTAGATACTAGTGAAGTCAGAACATGCCCCCAAAGCAAAGCGGAACGTGAAATCGGCATCGTTTGAAAACGCTCAAAGATCCCCTTTTGTACATCCGTAAATAAACGGAAAGCCGTGTAGGATATTCCACTGGCAATAGCCATGAGGAGTATGCCGGGCAGCAGGTAATTCACATAGCTGTCCGTCCCGGTTTCAATGGCACCACCTAATACATACACAAACAGCAGCATCATCGCGATTGGCGTGATGGTAACCGTGATGATGGTATCCATACTCCGCATAATGTGACGCATGGAACGTCCAAGCATGACGCTAATATCAATAAAGAAATGCTTTTTTACTATTTCTGTTTCCATTTATATGGCCTCCTTTTTACCGACGATTGCGAGGAAGATCTCCTCTAACGACGGTTGTTTCTCCACATACTCTACCTTTGTGGTCGGGAACATCTTCTTAAGCTCCTGGAGTGTGCCGCTCGCGATAATTCTGCCTTCGTGCAAAATGGCAATCCGGTCAGCAAGCTGCTCAGCTTCCTCCAAATACTGTGTAGTAAGAAGTACTGTCGTACCACCGTCCGCCAGCTCCTTGACGATCTTCCATACCTCGATCCGAGCCTCGGGATCAAGCCCGGTGGTTGGCTCATCTAGAAAAATAATCTGTGGTTTTCCAACGATGCTCAAAGCAATGTCGAGTCTACGACGCATCCCACCGGAGTAAGTAGATACTCTGCGGTCTGCAGCTTCAGTCAGGCCGAAGCGTTGTAACATGTCGTCCGCAACCTGACGCGGGTTTTTGAGGTATCTCAGCTTGGCAATCATGATCAAGTTTTCGCGGCCAGTCAAAATTTCATCCACAGCGGCAAATTGTCCGGTGAGACTGATCGTCTGCCGTACTTGATCAGGTTTGGACGCGACATCAAATCCGTTAACGGCGGCGGTTCCGCCATCCGGTTGGAGCAGCGTAGTGAGGATTCTGACAACCGTTGTCTTTCCTGCCCCATTAGAGCCGAGGAGTGCGAAAATACTGCCCTTTTCCACCTCGAAATCTACACCCTTCAAAACTTGGAGCTGCTTGTAGGATTTTTGCAGACCTTTTACTTGAATGGACTTGGTTTGCATCGGATTCCCTCCTAAAAAGAATTTGTGAACAGACTAAACGACCGTAACTTTAGACAAATCGACTTCCATGCCTTTGAGGTGTGCAAAGGTCAGTTTATCCATCGTTGCGCCGTCAAAGCAGATGGTTTTGAGCATGCGATAGTACTTCTTCGTCAACGTAAACCCAGGACTGAAGGAAACATTTTTTAATGTAGCTCCTTTGAATGAAGCTTCGGTTAAGGCCGCTTTGTCGAACTTAACACCGATAAACGTCTGACCGTCAAAACGCTGCCCGCTCAGGTCGGAAAGTTTGAAGTCAACTCCATCAAATAAGCAGCCTTCGAAAATCGTTTTTCTAAGATCGGTCAGCGTTAACGACACGTCAGTCAGTCTAACTCCTGTGAATTTCGCTCCATCAAGCCCTGACTTGCTGAAATTAGTACGTACAAGGATCGACTTATTGAAGCTTGCATTTGCCAGGTCAAGCGTGGACAGGCTGCAGTCTGTCAGATTCGCGCCGTCAAAATTAGCTTCGCGTACATCGCTGCTCTTGAACGTACTGCCGGTCAAGTCTGCGCCTGAAAAGTCCGAACCATGCAGCGCACTGCTATTAAATTGTCCTTTATGAGCGGTAACGCCTGCAAAGTCGCTTTTCACCAGATTACTTGCACTAAAGTTTGTCACGACTTGCCGCTCCAGCGAGCGGGAGAGGTTGGCTACCTCCATAATCGTTTGCTCGATATCGCCAATCCCCTCAATCGTCATCTTAAACGCCGTTTCATCGTCTTTGCCATCAGCTTTGAGTTCACGGTAACGCTCCTGCAAATCGGAAAGCAGGTCAGCTTTTAATTCGGTAACGCTTTTCACCCCATCGTATGGTGTAAAAACACTGTTCAGGTAATCTGTCAATTTTGGATTCATCATAATCAAATCGCTCCTTATAATAAGTTTTCTAACACGCGTTTTGCATACTCCCAATTGCTTTTGTTGCGGTCGTAAGTTTCCTTGCCCTTTTTGGTAATCTTAAAATATTTGCGACGTCCGCCCTGTGATTCATCGCCCCAATACCACTCGATGTCGCCGTCAGCTTCTAGCCGTCTAAAGCTTGAGTACATGGTAGCTTCCTTTAGTTCATGCTCGCCGTCCGAACGTTCGGCAATCAGCTTGACAATCTCGTATCCGTAACGATCCGCTTCGGACAAGAGCCGTAAAATCATCGTATCCGTATGTCCTCTCAGCAGGTCGGATGTGATCTTGTTCTCGCTCATGCAATCACCTCCATATCCGTATAATAAGACACATTACCTCGACTGTCAAGGTACTATTTTGATTATAATACTATATCTCAAATAATTTGTGCATCCATAACAAAAAAACCGCGCAGAGCGCGGTTTCCTTGGGTGGTATACTTATATGCCAACAATACGAATATACTTTCCTGCCCCATTAAAGCATCTTTACGTCTTTTCGTTCTCAGTAGTCTCTACATTGAAGTGGTTGTTACCGGACTTGTCCAATCACCCACATGACGGTAATTTTCTCATGGTCCAGGTTGCAGTGCGAAAGTGAAGGAAACGGTTGTATTTATTTGCAATTTAGCATCAAGGGCATCATAAGAGACGACGACCATACCCGTTTCAAGATCATTAAGGAACCGTACACGACTGGGAGACTTGAATCCGGCTGCTTTCAACAATGCTCTCATTCTGATCACTTTTTGATTTTTGGTTAAATCATTGTCTCCGATAAGATCTTCGACTTTCTTTCGGAATGGTACATCCTTAGCTAATTTCCTCGAAAGTCTGGCAATTTGTCGTAATGCACATTCTACAGTTAGAGCCATACCATCACTCCTTATAAATAAGATAAAATAATCTATGCAAAATAGATCCAATATGCTTGTACAAATACATATTTAAAGACTACCCTTTACTAAAAAAAAGAGCAGCCGATTTCTAACATTCGGCTGCTCCTCTTATAAAGTTACCTTACACTTTGAAGACTTTTTTCGTTCCCCAATCAGACTTTATCATCTCCACCGCTTCCCTGAACCGCATTGAATGTACGATCTCTCGCTCACGAAGAAACTTTAATCCATCTTGCAAATCAACGTCATCCGTCATATCAATGAGCCATTGATACGTAGCACGCGCTTTCTCTTCAGCGGCGATGTCTTCATACAGATCTGCGATTGGGTCTCCCTTAGCCTGGATATAAGCAGCGGTCCACGGGACACCAGAAGCATTCACATACATCATTCCATTATCATGATTAACAAAATTCTCTCCAAGCCCCGCTTCCTTCAGCTGTCTTGGCGTCGCATCCTTCGTCAGCTTATACACCATCGTTGCAATCATTTCGAGGTGGGCAAATTCCTCCGTGCCGATATCCGTAAGTAGTCCAATTACTTGATCTGGAATTGAATACCGTTGATTCAAATAACGCAGAGCAGCAGACAACTCCCCATCGGCTCCGCCGTATTGCTCGATCAAGAATCTGGCCATCATCGGGTCGCATTTGCCTACCCGTACCGGGTATTGCAGCCTTTTCTCATATAACCACATCCGTATGACACTCCCCTTTCCCCTAGTGGAAGTTCAACCTGCCTTACACCTGCCAAGGCCATGGACTTTCAGACCACTGCCATGGGTATTTCGAAAAACTGTTGCCGTATTGCAGCGTTGGTCCGTACAAGCTCTCAAACTGCTGCCTGCACTGATGCAGCTGCATGCCAAGCTGATTAAACTGCTGAATTGCCTGTGCATCATGCGGATGGGTATCCAAATATAAGGTCAATTCGACAAGAGCAAATCCAACCGCCTGAAGCTCCTCCAATTTACGATAATATTGTTCATCTAGAACAATGTTCAAAGGATTCGACCTCCTAAAAAGAATTGTCACACAAATGGCTGGATTTAAGGCCATTTGTGATAATTCTTACTTCGTAAGCATTAAATTGTCACACAAATGGCTGGATTTAAGGCTATTTGTAATAATTCTTGATTCAAAGCTTACAAGTAATACTTCGATTGATAGGAGCTGTACAAAGCCGGCCATAACGTGCCTCGCCTCAGTGCCTCATGAATCGAGTATTGAGGCAGACCTTGTGGTTGAAAGTGAATGAATTGATTAGGTGGGACGACATAGGTTTTTAACTTCATAGGAGGACATGGATCACATGGGCCGATAAAAGGCTCATAAACATGAATCTGATTAAGCGGATTTTGATTGTTTGCGGTTTTGTACTCTGCATTCTCCTTGCCGTAAGACATGTTCTCCTCAACTGCCGTGTTTGCAACGGGAGCATTATTGGCGGCATTCGCGTTATTGGCAGCATTGACGTTATTTGCAGCATTAGCACTGTTCTCCGCTTGGACCGCCATGTTGGCATTATTCTCGGCTCGGGCATTTCTCTCGGTGATCATCCAGCTATCCCTCCCTGACATTTAGGTATCTCCTATTCACTTTATGCCTGGTAGGGCTTATCTCATCATTACAATTTGACAAAAAAAGGTCCAGCAGCGAAAAAATCCACTGCCGGACCACAATCATTATAATTTAATGTTAATCTTGAACAATCCTGCCTTGCGGATCGCCATGTAGATAATAACAACAAGAGGTCCCAAGAATACCCCTATAACACCAACAAGCTTAAATCCGACATACAAGCTGATAAGAGCGGATAATGAACCTATACCAACAGCATCGCCTAGTATTTTCGGCTCAACAATCCTACGGAACACGGTCATGAACAAGAACATGATGTACAGTCCGATTCCTGCATATAAGTTACCTGTGACAATTAAGTAAGTCCCCCAAGGTACAAGCACCGTACCCGTACCCAGGATTGGCATTATATCGACGATAACGATGAGCAAAGCAATGGCCAGAGGATACTTGATGTCCAGTATCAACAATCCGATAAACGAAATGATATAGGTCAATGCGCTAAGTATAATTTGCGAGCGTAGAAATCCAAAAATCGATTTCTTCAAATTATCCAATACTTCATTCACCTGAGACCGTGATTTCTCTTCGAATAACGTCAGGAATGTTGCTTTCATCGTATTCAAGCTATATCCGAACATATAGACAGCCACGAGGAAGACGATGAAAAAAATGAACATGCTCGGAATACCTGAAGCGAAGGAAATAACGGATGAAGATAAGGACCCAACCATACCCGTGAGCGACTTACTCATATCGGTCAGCCAATCTTCGATCTGGCTTACAGTATCCGGTGAGAAGTTAGCATACAGCGATCTAGCGTTCTCGATTAGGTCAGTCACGTAATCACTGGCATCCCCAACGTAATTAGGCACCTTCTGTGCGAATGCGATAAGCTCTGCGACAACCTTTACCCCAAGCAAAGCCATCAGCCCAATTAATATCACCGTGAATAAGCTGCTTGAAATAGTCGAAGCGACTAGACGGTTTGTGTTCAATCTGCGGCTAATAAATTGTGTAAGCGGTTCTAGAAAGATAGCTACTACAAGTGCCAGAAGAAACGGTGCCCCTACTGTAAACAGCAAATACAGCAGGAAGAGCCCAACCCCAAGCATGACTAACGTTTTAATCGACACTTTTGCTTAGTCCTCCTTTCTCATAGAGATATGAGGTACACCTATGTATAAGGGGCCATCACTTTCAAAGGTTAGCGTCCACTATCAGCATACGCCCGTTCGAGAAAGTAATGTCCCCTTTTCCATCATAAATCATTAAAGGATTGCCTTCTTCTGGTGGAAGTCAACCTCATTGTAATACATGTCTTTCACCAGCAGATTTGGACCGCAGCACGCGGCAGCTGGACAATGACAATTCACACTTCGAGCCAGCGAGTGATCAAGCCAGCGGTCGAACAAATCATCCAGCTTCTCGCCCTCTATATTGCCGAAAGCTGGCACATCAGAGAAGTCCGTCACGAACACTTCTCCTGTAAACAAGTTCACATTAAGGCGATTGCGTCCGTCGGGATCATTGCGGACTGTCACATTTGGTTCAGCCGCAAGACGCTTGAGTAAATCTCTCTCCTCCGGATTTTCGCTGCAATGATAGAACGGAAGAGTCCCAAACAGCATCCAGACGTCCTTATCTCTTGTATCAAGCAGCCGCTCAATGGCTTTCCGCATATCCTCTCTCGACAACACTGGAAGATCCTTCGCGAACGAGCTTGGATACATCGGATGTACTTCATGGCGCTGGCAGCCCATATCAATTATCAGCTTATGGATCTCAGCAATTTGACTATGGGTCCGATAGTTGATCATCGATTCAGCTGAGACAAGTACTCCTGCATCACTTAAACGCCGTGCATTGTCTATCATCCGGTCATACAGCTTAGCTGCTGCCTCATGAGATACATGATGGCCAGCTTTTGCAAACCCGATTTGATGGAAATCGTCGGCATTCGTATAGTTGAACGAGATATGCATGACATCCAGATAAGGAGCAAGCTGCTCATATCTGCTGTAGGGTAAAGTAACATTCGAATTAATCTGCGAACGAATGCCCCGGCTTCTTGCATATTGAAGGAGAGGAACCATATATTCCTTGACTGTCCGATCCGAGAACGACGGCTCACCACCTGTAATACTAATCGTCTCCAGATGTTTCACTTCATCAAGACGTTTGATCATAAGCTCCAAAGGAAGCTTCGCTGGTTCCGTCATCACAAGCGTATCGCCTACGGCGCAATGCTCACATCGCATATTGCATAAATTGGATACCGTCATCTCGACACTTGTCAACGTATGCCGGCCATACTGCTGCAAAGAACGAATCGGGTCCCAAGGATCATTATGAGGAGATAACGGATTGGATGGTTGTTGTAAAGCAAAGTCTATTGTGTTCATTATTAATATCAGCACCTGACTTACATGGTTAGAATGGGTACAGCTTATACTATTGTAATGTTCGAAGGGTAAGGAAGCAAATGAAAATAGGTATAAAAAACGAAAAAGGAGGCACAATAGCCCCCTTATGTATCATTCTGCCTCTTATATTCCCGATGCAAGCCCTACACTGGACTGCTCACCATTCACACTGACGATCATGGTGCTTAGCTGCTTCGATAAATCAATCTCATAAGGCGACGCTAACGCCTCGCCAGCTTCATTATATAGCATACGGACAATGGGACGGTGTGGATAGGAATGGTTAAAGTCAACCACAACGCCTGTCTCTCCCGTGTGAATTTGTACAGTAATCCCGATTGGATAAATGGCCACCTTGTCCCTGAACAGCTGTACCATATGCTGTTCATATAACGTTCCTGTACCTGCATACAGCAGTTCAATCGCTTGGTGTGGAAGCATCGGCGCCCGATATACCCGGTTCGTCGTCATCGCATCATAGGAGTCAACAAGACCAATCCATTTGGCAAAATCATGTATCTCATCCCCTTTTATGCCACGGGGATAACCGCTGCCATCAACCCGTTCATGATGCTGGAAGGCGCAATGAGCCACGATAAGCGGCATATTGGGCTCATCTTTCAGCAGTTCAAAGCCAATCTTCGCATGATTCCTCATCATTTGGAATTCATGATCGGATAAGGAACCGGGTTTCTTGAGAACATCCATCGGAATTTGCGTTTTCCCTATATCATGCAGTAATGCCCCCATGCCCAGCTTCATCAGTTCATCCTTGGAATAACCGTAGGCTGAACCCAGCAGTGTCGTATAGACGCATACATTAAGCGAATGTTGATAGAGATAGTCATCAACAATCCCCATGTTCATTAGCATAATCATCGCGTCTTTATGATTGGACAGGTCATCAATAATCATATTCATCATCTGCTTGAAAGGCTGTGCGATGTACGGTGCAGCACCCTTCTTCTGCTTAGGCAAATCCATCATCGCTCGGAAATTAGTCTTAATCTCCTTCAAGGCCAGACTAATCGTATTCTCGCTAATAATCTCCGGTATAACGATGTCATCGGTTCTCGCATCCTTAATAAACACAAACTGAATACCATATTGCTCCAAACGAACAATATGGCGACTGGTTAATTCGATGTTTTCTCCTAAGAGGACTAAGCCGTCGCCCGAGAAAATTTTTTTGGCAAGTCTCATGCCAGGCTGGCATTGCGATATAGGTACCAAGCGCATGTTCTCGATCCTTCCCCTTAATACTATGTCTATAATTAACATCGGACAAAACTAGCCGTAATGTTAATGTAAGGGATAAATTAACGCTTGGCAACCATTTTATACTAAATTTTCGACATTATTCTCCATCTTTCTTGGTGACAGCCTGGAATCTCATAACCTTGCTTTAGTTCATTTGCAAGCAGATCACGGATAAATTCAGGTAAAAAGTAGGAGACCTCCGTCGCTTGCCCCAGCGATAAATACCCGATATGGAAGGTAAACATATCGATGCAGCCAACCACATATTGCCGGTCGTTCACTAGAGGCCCACCATTAACATCAATCGACACGATTCGCTGAAGCTCCGGAAGCGCAGGATCGTATTCTACAATCATTCCGTCAAGCGCCAGTGTACCAAGCACTTCACCGCGGAAGCCGTAGCCTTTGATCTGCATGCCGGTAAAAGACGGCAGCAGCGCCTCTTCGAGCGCTGCTCGTATGTTCGCGCCGCTGAGCAGCATGCGGCACGGATTGATCGGCGACGGACAGAGGGCATGTAATTGCCCCTCTGTCACGTCGCCCTGCTGCAGACCGCCAAGCAGCTGCCCCGTATTCACAATGCCGATCTCGGCATTGGTATGGCGGCGCAGGCCGGCGGCCAGCAGGTTCCCGAGCGGTGATTCCCGCTCGGGCAGGGCGGGCAGCGGCGCATCCAGCCGGGCAATAACCCGGCCGAGGCGCCGCTGACCCGCCTCGCGGTAACCGCCGATAATAGCGGCGGCGGCTGGCTGCTCCGCATATGCGGCCATTGGCACGCATGATGCGCGAATAATCGGCCGCGTGTCCATCCTAATTTCCACGCGGCCAATCTGCTCACCATACTTCCCCGCAGCACAAATGTAGGTATCGCCGATAATAACCGGCTCTTCTAATAAATGATGCGTATGTCCGCCCATAATCAGATCGATGCCGGCAATCTTTTCCGCCATTTGCTTGTCGACGTTAATCCCAAGATGAGACATCACGGCTATGACCTCAACGCTGCCTCTGAGCTTTGCGACCTCCGCTTCGATCGCCTCTAGCGGATCCGTCACATCCCAGCCCAGCAGCTCGTAAAAATCCGTATAGCGTGCAGTAGCCGCAATAAGACCGATCTTGATGCCACCCTTCTCGATCACCATACTGGGCAGCAGCCACTCTGGCAGCCTCCCCGTCTCACGCTCAAGCATATTTGCACCAAGCACCGTAAACTTTGCCTCGCGATACACACGCTCAAGCGTATCCTTGTCATACGTTAGTCCTTCATTATTACCAAGCGTTACAGCATCATATCCAGCTGCGTTTAGCAGCTCAACATTCACCATGCCGTCGCTGCCTTCTGTCTCCAGCCGAATACGGTCCATATGATCACCGATATCCAGGCAAAGGAGGTGTCCGCTGCCGTGAGCAGAACGCTGCTCATCTATATAAGCGGCTATTCTCGCTGCATTCTCGAGACGGCTATGAATATCGTTGCTGTGAAGAATGACAATCTGTCTATTAGAGAATGTCATGCTGACCTCCTTTTTCACCCTGAAATAATCTGTCCATTATCCGCCAATTTGAGACATCCGACGGTCGGTTGGGGTATGGGACAACGCCTCATCCGCCAGCTTAGCCGCCATTTCATGATTCTCAGGCTTAAGATCCATCGCTTTATAGAAAATGTTCCGCATAGCTTCCGGATCACCAAGTGCATCCTTCACATTCAGTTCATCCACCCAGTACAGGCATGGCTTCATTGAACCGTCAGCCGTCAGGCGAAGCCGGTTACAGCTTTTGCAGAAATGATCACTTACAGGATGAATAAGTCCAAACGACCCTTGGCCGCCTTCCATATGCCAGTCATCTGATGGGCCGTTACCTTTTACATTCAATCGTCTTGTAATCGTATATCCTTCACGCTCTGCCGTCTCCAGGACATGCGATAGAGGCAGATAGTGGTTACGCCAATTATCGTCTGCATGGCCAATCGGCATATATTCAATAAACCTGACATGCATCGGCTGCTCGTATGCAAGCTTCAGGAATGCTGCGATTTCGTCCTCATTAATCCCCTTGAGAAGCACGCAATTCAGCTTAATTGGGGCAAGTCCTGCCTTACCGGCTGCTTCTATGCCCTCAATAACCCGTTTCAGCTCGCCTCTACGCGCAATAAACCGGAATCTTGTGGGATCTAATGTATCCAGACTAATATTCACCCGGTTTAAACCTGCATCCTTCAAAGCCTCAGCATATTTGCCTAGCAGCATGCCATTGGTCGTCAAAGCAATATCATCGATACCCGGAATCGCCTTCAGCCTGCGGATCAAGCCGTCCAGGCCAGGGCGTACAAGTGGTTCTCCGCCTGTGATACGAAGCTTGGAGATACCGAGTTCCGCCGCTGTCTGAACAACCTCGACAATATGATCATAACTCAGCAGATTACTGGCGTCCTCGAACTCCATTCCTTCCTCAGGCATGCAATACAAACAACGCAGATTGCATCTATCCGTAACCGAAATACGCAAGTAATCGTGTTCTCTCCCGAAACGGTCCATCAATGTGGGCATGCCTCTCACTCCTTTTCTCTTCTATTAGAATAACATTTTTCAAATGATTATGGTATGCTAATACGGTGTTTACCCTTAACTAATGAGAGGTTATCTGCCATGACATATACTTGGACTATTCAACTATTCGCCGGGCTCTCGGACCGATTCGGAAGTCCCATTATCCATATCGAGACTGACACACCTTCAGTGACGGTTAGTGAGCTAAAGCAGCTGCTCGCAGCAAAGTTTCCGGAACAAGCTGATCTCGTGCGTATTTCCTTTGTCGCATGTAACCAAACGTATGCTTCTGATGATACGATCATTCAAGCATCGGATGAGCTTGCCGTCCTGCCACCTGTATCTGGAGGCGAGCCTGAAGAGAATGAAGATACACCAGACTGTACATCCGCGGACGGCCGCTATGTCATTACTAAGCATTCCCTGACCTCAGATGAAGTGCTGGCTAAAGTAATCGTACCAGAGCATGGTGCGGCAATTGCTTTCGTCGGAACGACGCGGGAGTGGACACAGGGACAACGTACTATTCGACTTGAGTATGAAGCCTATGCGCCAATGGCCGTACGTACGATGGAGCAAATTGGTGAGGAGCTTGCTCAGCGCTGGCCTGGCACGTTAACCGCGATCTCACATCGGATCGGTGTAGTTGATATCGCTGAGACAAGTGTTATCATTGCCGTTTCGTCCCCCCATCGGGATGCCTGTTATGATGCTAGTCGTTACGCTATTGAGAGACTTAAGCAAATCGTCCCGATCTGGAAAAAAGAAATTTGGGAAGATGGTTCCGAATGGAAAGGGCATCAACTAGGTAGTCCTTGGAATCCCATTCAGCAATTATCCAATTAATGGATTATATTACAGCATTCAAGGCGAAATGGTGCTGAGAGTATAGGACAATAGTCATGAATTCACCTTCCTCTTATTGCCATCCTAATCATTCATTGTTACTATTAATTCATACATACCGTTCATAAATAACTATAGAGGTGCAACGATGAGGGTGCATATATCGGATTTAAAAAAGGGAGATATTTTGCTCAAGGACACCTTTAACGGATACGGCCTGCATGTTTTATCCAAAGGCACAATTCTGGAGCAAAAAGATATTGCCAAGCTGTTTCAACATCAAGTTGACTATGTTGACATTGAGAACCGAACAACTACAGAGCAACCTGTTCATCGTACATTAGAAACCTCGGTTCATCCCAAATGGCTGCCCAATGTGCGGCCTGATTATGAGAATGCCGTCAAAGGCTTCCAGGATTTATTCGTGAAAGCAAACACGGGCGGAATCCTCAAGCAAGATGAGGTTGCAGCTGCCTTCCAGCCTCTTCTTAAAAATTTTCAAATGGAACGCGATGTCGTTTCCATGCTTCTGCTCTTAAATACAGCAGATGATTATACCTATCAACACTCCGTTCAAGTTGGCATGTTGTCCTACTACTTAGCTTCATGGCTTGGCTACAGTGAATTGGAAGCGCTTGAAATCTCGAAAGCCGGGTATCTCCACGATATTGGCAAAAGTAAAATTCCATCCAGCATACTGAATAAGCCGGCTTCTTTAACCAACGAAGAATTTGAAGAAGTAAAGAAACATACGCTTTATGGTCATGACATTATTCTTAACTCTTTCGAAAATCAATCGCCTTACCTTGCAATAAGCGCCCTTCAGCATCATGAGCGTAATGACGGCAGCGGTTATCCACATGGCCTTACTGGTGAGGAGATTCATCCTGTTGCCAAAATTACAGCCGTGGTAGATATTTACAGTGCTATGATCTCGGAGCGCGTCTACAAGAAGAGACGCGACTTGTTCTACGTTCTGAAGGAATTGTACAAGATGAGCTTTAATGAGCTTGATGCCCATACAACACATACCTTTATTAAACATATGATTCCTAACTTTATTGGCAAAAAAGCAGTACTTGAATCCGGTGAGGTTGGTACGATCGTAATGACACATCCAACCGAGTTTTTTCGTCCGCTTATTCAAATCAGCGACCGCTTTATCGATCTTACAGTTGATCGTCAGTATGAGATCAAAGAAATTATCTTCTAATTTAATCAGTACGACATAGACAAGAAACGCCCGTCCACTGAAGGACGGGCGTTTCTTGTTATTGTTGAAAAATCGATTAACCGATCGAGCCTTCCATCTCAAACTTGATGAGACGGTTCATCTCAACCGCATATTCCATCGGGAGCTCTTTCGTGAATGGCTCGATAAAGCCCATTACGATCATTTGTGTTGCTTCAGCTTCGGAAAGGCCTCGGCTCATCAGGTAGAACAGCTGATCCTCGGAAACTTTCGATACTGTTGCTTCATGCTCAAGTGTAATATTGTCGTTCATGATCTCGTTGTAAGGAATCGTATCGGATGTCGACTCGTTATCGAGGATGAGCGTATCACATTTGATGTTTGATTTCGCGCCTTCGGAGTTCCGTCCAAACGATGCGAGACCACGGTACGTTACTTTACCGCCATGTTTACTGATCGATTTCGATACGATTGTCGAAGTCGTGTCAGGAGCCAGGTGAAGCATTTTCGCGCCTGCATCCTGGTGTTGGCCTTTGCCTGCAACAGCGATGGACAATACCATACCTTTTGCGCCACGGCCTTTCAGAATTACTGCAGGGTATTTCATTGTCAGCTTGGAACCGATGTTACCGTCAACCCATTCCATGGTTGCGTTCTCTTCTGCAACCGCACGTTTTGTAACGAGGTTGTAGATGTTTGGCGCCCAGTTCTGGATTGTTGTATAACGGCAGCGAGCGTTCTTCTTAACGAGAATCTCTACTACTGCGCTATGCAGTGAGTTCGTGCTGTAGATCGGAGCTGTACAGCCTTCTACGTAGTGTACGAAGCTGTCTTCGTCAGCAATGATCAGCGTACGTTCGAATTGACCCATGTTCTCGGAGTTGATACGGAAGTAAGCTTGCAGCGGAACTTCACATTTCACGCCTTTTGGAACATAGATAAAGCTGCCGCCAGACCATACCGCACTGTTCAAAGCTGCGAATTTATTGTCCGTACGTGGAATGATGGTGCTGAAGTATTCTTTTACAAGGTCCGGATATTCACGAAGCGCTGTATCCATATCGGTGAAAATAACACCTTGCTTCTCCAGATCTTCTTGCATGCTGTGATAAACAACTTCGGACTCATATTGTGCCGATACGCCTGCAAGGAACTTTTGCTCCGCTTCAGGAATACCCAGTTTATCGAAAGTTTCTTTAATTTCCTGCGGTACTTCTTCCCATGTTTTACCTTGTTTCTCGGACGGCTTAACATAGTATTGAATATCGTTAAAATCTAGATCAGCCATGTCGCCGCCCCAGTTAGGCATTGGCATTTTGTTGAACTGCTCAAGCGATTTCAGACGGAATTCGAGCATCCATTGCGGCTCGCCCTTCATCTCGGAAATCGTACGTACGATTTCTTCAGTCAGACCTTTACCGGATTGGAAAACGGCTTTATGCTCATCACGGAAACCATATTTATAATCTTCCATTTCAGGCATTGTTCCTGCCATGGTATTCACACTCCTTATTTACTCGTATTATACGTGCTGCTGTTCGATCCCTTTGCGCAAAGCATTCCACGCCAGCGTCGCGCATTTGATCCGTGCAGGAAACTTGTTAACGCCAGACAAAGCCTCGATATCTTCATTCTCATCAAACTCGACAGATTCACCCTTCATAAGACCGGAGAATCGTTCAGCCAGATCAAGCGCCTCATCGTAAGTTTTGCCTTTAACAGCTTCTGTCATCATAGATGCAGAGCTAAGGCTGATGGAGCAGCCCTCTCCGCTGAATTTCGCATCGATTACTTTGCCATCCTCAACTTGAAGCTGAAGCGAAATGCGATCGCCGCAAGTCGGATTATTCAAGTTGATTGTTACAGATTCAGCGTCCAAGGTTCCGCGGTTGCGTGGATTTTTATAATGATCCATGATGACTCGACGATATAAATCATCCAATTGCATGACCGAAGAACTCCTTTGTCCGGATGAGGCCTTCCACTAAGCGGTCGACTTCTTCCTCGTTATTGTATAGATAAAAGCTTGCTCTAGCTGTTGCCGAAACATTCAACCAGCGCATAAGCGGCTGGCAGCAATGATGGCCCGCGCGTATTGCAATGCCATAAGAATCAAGTACGGTTGACACATCATGCGGATGAATGTCGCCTAAATTAAAAGTGACAAGTCCAACACGATTGGCTTTAGGCCCGTAGATCGTAATATCATCAAGCTGTGACAGCTTCTCGTAAGCATATGCTGCCATGTGCTTCTCATGCTTATCGATTTCGTCCATACCAATCTGTTCCAGGAAGTCAATCGCTGCCCCTAAACCAACAGCACCCGCAATAATCGGTGTGCCGCCTTCAAAGCGGTAAGGCGCATCCTTCCAAGTCGATTCATATAAATCAACGAAGTCGATCATTTCGCCGCCAAATTCGATCGGCTCCATGTTCGCAAGAAGTGATTTTTTGCCATACAAAGCACCAATACCTGTAGGACCGCACATTTTATGACCGGATAAACCGTAGAAATCGCAATCCAGATCCTGTACGTCGATCTTCATATGTGGAGTGCTTTGTGCGCCGTCAACAACCATGACTGCCCCGTAACGATGAGCGATAGCTGTAACTTCCTTGATCGGATTTACAACGCCAAGCACGTTCGATACATAAGTCATCGCAACGACTTTCGTATTTGTCGTGATGGTTTGCTCAACATCAGCAAGCGAAATCGTACCGTCCGGCTGCAGCGGAATGTACTTCAGCGTCGCACCAGTCGCTTTGGCTGCTTGCTGCCAAGGAATAAGGTTGGCATGATGCTCCATCGGCGTAATGACGATTTCATCGCCTTCCTTGCATACGCTGCGAGCATAGCTCGATGCGACTAGGTTAAGCGCCGTCGTTGTACCTCGTGTGAACACGATCTCTTCCGCCGACTTCGCATTTAGAAACTTGGCTACCTTCTCCCGTGCACCCTCATAAGCGTCTGTCGCTCGCGATCCAAGCGTATGAACGCCGCGGTGCACATTTGAGTGATCCAGTTCGTAATAACGACTAACCGCATCAATGACGGAACGCGGCTTCTGGGAAGACGCCGCGCTGTCGAGGTACACGAGCGGATGCCCGTTTACCTTCTGATGCAGTATCGGGAATTGCTCCCGTACCGCTTCTATATTCATCCTTCAAGCTTCCTTTCGAGCAAACGCTGAAGCTGCTCGCGTACCGCATCAATCGGAATCTCCGATACGACAGGCGCCAAGAATCCATAAATAATTAAACGTTCAGCGTCTTGCTTGCTGATACCACGGGACATCAGGTAGTATACCTGCTCCGGGTTTACTTGGCCTACGCTTGCTGCGTGGCCCGCTTTAACATCATCTTCGTCGATCAATAGAATCGGGTTAGCGTCACCACGAGCTTTCGGGCTGAGCATCAGAACTTTTTCTGTTTGAACGCCGTTTGCTTTCGTTGCGCCTTTCTCGATTTTCGTGATGCCGTTAATGATAGCTGTTGCACTTTCTCTCATTACAGCGCGAGTAACCATGTTGCTCTCCGAGCTGCGGCCAAAGTGTACCGCTTGCGTCGTTAGGCTCATCTTTTGCTCTTTGCTGCCGATGCTGATTACTTTCGCGTCCGAGTTCGAACCGTTGCCTTTAAGGACAGACACCGTATCCGATACCGTAAAGCCATCGTTCAGATCGCCGATTACCCATTCCATTTGACCGTCATTCTCAATAACTGCACGGCGGAGCGTCATATCTACGCCATTGTCAGCCATATGATGAATAGAGCCAAAACGAACATGTGCACCAGACTTCACGAACACTTCAACAGCCGAATGATGAACGAATGGTGCATCAATCGTGCCTGGTTCGGATACTACATAGTCCACGTAAGTAACGGAGCTGTTGCTTTCCGCAACAATCAGAATATGTGGAGCAAACGCTGCGTCCGCTTTGTTGTTGAACAGCACCGCTTGCAGCGGAAGCTCAACTTCAACATTTTTCGGTACGTATACGAATACGCCGCCATTCCAAAGTGCTGCATGCATCGCTGTCAGCTTGTTATCGCCCTTTGATACGGCTTGGAACAAATATGGTTTAACGAGATCGGCATGCTCCTTGCATGCTGTCTCCAAATCTGTAAAAATAACGCCCTTCGCTGCAAGTTCTGCCGACAATTGCTTCAGAACTGCGCTCGAGTTGTGCTGAACGATAATGTTCTCTGTCCCTTCAGCAACCAGCTCACGGACTACTTCCGGCAGTTCAGCAACTGAACTTACCGCCTTGCCTTGCTCATAAGCGCCAACAGCTGTTAAATTCCAGCGGTCAATGCGCATTTTCTCCGGTTTTGGCCATTCAAGTGTGCCAGCCAGCTCAGCCGCTTCACCGCGAAGATCGACGAGCCATTGCGGTTCGCCTTTGCTCTTAGCAAGCGCTTCGGCCGATTGGCGGTCCGTCGGAGTCGTTAATTGTGTACTCATCCCGTTATGCTCCCTTCTCCGCCGATTAAGCTTGACCTACTGTTTCGTCAACAATACCAAGTTCTTCTTTAACCCAGTCATAACCTTCGTTCTCAAGACGTTGTGCAAGCTCAGGACCGCCTGATTTAACAATGCGGCCTTGCATCATAACGTGTACGAAGTCTGGCGTGATGTAGTTCAGCAAACGTTGGTAGTGAGTGATGATCAGGAATCCACGGTCTTCCGAACGCATAGCGTTGACACCGTTGGATACGATTTTCAGTGCATCGATGTCAAGGCCGGAGTCGATTTCGTCAAGAACAACGATTTTCGGCTCGATCATAGCCATTTGCAAAATTTCGTTACGTTTTTTCTCGCCGCCGGAGAAGCCTTCATTCAGGTAACGGTGAGCGAACTCAGGGTTCATCTCAAGTTCCTTCATTTTCTTTTCCATTTGACGGATGAACTTGATCAGCGAGATTTCGCTGCCTTCTTCACGACGAGCGTTAATAGCGCTGCGGAGGAAGTCGGAGTTTGTTACACCAGGAATTTCGCTAGGATATTGCATAGCAAGGAACAGGCCAGCGCGTGCTCTCTCGTCAACGCTCATCTCCAGCAGGTCTTCGCCGTTAATTGTAGCGGAGCCTTCTGTTACTTCATATTTCGGGTGACCCATCAATGCGGATGCAAGAGTACTTTTACCAGTACCGTTAGGACCCATGATTGCATGGATTTCTCCGCCTTTGATTTCAAGGTTAATGCCTTTCAAAATTTCTTTTCCTTCGATCTCTGCTTTCAGGCCATCGATGACAAAATGTGTTGCCATAATATAGTTATCCCTCCAAGGTTGGTAATCGGTTTTTAGGCTCATCCCTATAAATGAATTTCCAAATGGGAATATTATAGAGTGATTCTCAATGATTCTCAATAATTATTTTATTATAAGTTTTGTTATAAATCAATGCGGGAACGCCTTTAGGCTGGAAATTATGAGCTCTCTGAAAAATCTCTTCCTATTAATGCTTGTTTGATTAACCACACCTGCTGCTCAAATTCCTTATCTGACAATACGGGAGTCATCAAAGGCTGCGGTATATCTTCATTCAGGCTTACCCAAGATTTACATCCATTATAAGCTGGCTGCATTGGCAGCTCTACCGGCTTTTCCAGTCGATACACTCTCAGCAGCAGCAAATGCAACGGCTTCGTACGCTTCCATTTGAGCCGCTCCTCTGCAAATGTATCCGTCCAAATGTGATACTCTCGAATCCGGTCCAGCGTCGCCTGATCCGTAATCTCGATATCCTCTACAGCCTCTGCATAAGAGCTCAGCTTGATCGACGCCATGTCAGGCGTCCATCCTTCCATCGTTCCTGGGATCTGCCCCTGATAGTCTGCTTTAAGCAAATGCTCCTTCTGATGCTCATAAGCCGGCATAAGGTAGAAGCCTGGGCTTACCAATTGAAAGTCCCGTGTCTCTTCAATAATTCCACCTTTACGCATAACAAGCATAAGATGCCCTTCCTGCAGTGCTTTTACCGTTACGGCCCATTCCTTTAATGCGACCGGGTAGTTAGCCTCCATGATATAAGAACCCCCTACAAAGAATTGTGAAACAATTCTTACTTCGCAAGCAATCGCTGAACGATACTTGTCCTTTGTCACGTTACATTATATCATTTGAAGGTATTCCAAGGCGAAATAATATCCGCTATACTATGTTGAGGAGTTTACTTGGCTTTACGGCCTTTTTTAAATATGAAACCGGAGGTGGACGAAACATGTCTGCTTATCATCCATTAACTGAGCAAGAAGCGATTGAAATCGCAAGCAGCATCGAAGGCTTTTTCCCTGCAGGAGCAGCTCTAAACTGCCGTGAAATCGGCGACGGTAACTTGAATCTTGTCTTCCATATTACTGATGCCGCGAGCGGCAAGAGCCTCATTATGAAGCAAGCTCTCCCATATGCGAAGGTTGTTGGCGAATCATGGCCTCTATCCCTCGACCGCGCACGAATCGAAAGCGAATCACTGATCCTTCAGAACAAGCTCTCTCCCGGACTTGTACCTGCTGTGTACAAATACGATCCAGAGCTTGCCCTGACAATCATGGAAGATCTGAGCGATCATCTGATTATGCGCCAAGGCCTGATTAATGGCATTCGTTATCCGAAATTTGCTGAAGATATTTCAACCTTTATGGCAAATACGTTGTTCTTCACTTCGGATCTTGGCATGAACCAGCAGGAGAAAAAGCTGCGCGTCAAAGAGTTCATTAATCCGGATTTGTGCAAAATAACGGAAGACCTCATTTTCGACGATCCTTATACGGTCTCCGCTAACAATAATATTGAAACTGCCATTGAAGATGCTGCAGCTGCGCTGCGTGAAGACAAAGCGCTTCATCTCGAAGTAGCCTTGCTCCGCGAGAAGTTCCTGACAAGCGCACAAGCATTGCTTCATGGCGACCTTCATACAGGAAGCGTGTTCGCCACACCTGAATCGACGAAAGTCATTGACCCGGAATTTGCTTATTACGGCCCTATCGGCTTTGATATCGGCGCGGTTATCGCTAACCTGCTGCTGAATTACACTGGACAAGGATATTGGATTAAAGACGAGAACGAGCTTGCTGATTTCCGCGGGTATCTGATTGAAACCGTTCGCGACACTTGGACTAAGTTCGACCAGAAGTTCCGTGCATTATGGAATGAGCATGGTGTTGACCGTATCGCTAACACGACGCCAGGTTACCAGGATCTGTACATGAGACGCCTGCTTCAAGATGCAATCGGTTATGCCGGCTGTAAAATTGTCCGTCGTGTCGTAGGACTTGCGCATGTCGCTGACATTGCTACCATTCCAGATGCAGCTGCACGCGAACGCGCACAGCGTTTGGCGCTTGAGATTGGTACATCCCTTATCCATTTGAACCGCAGCGCGGTTTCTATTGAACAAGCAATCGACGTTATTCTAACTGCTGAAGCGAAGCATTAACAATAAGCAATACTGAGCGAAGAGAGGATTCACAAGATGACTACAACTAGCTACACAGGCCTGCAATCTGTCATTTGGCATGACGATAAGCTTGATTTGCTCGACCAACGGCTGCTGCCAGAAGAAATCGTTTATTTACCGCTCGTGACGTCGGAAGATGTCTGGGAAGCTATCCGCCACCTGAAAGTAAGAGGTGCTCCGGCGATTGGTATTGCAGCAGCATACGGCGTAGTGCTGGGAAGCTGCTCTGCTGAATCCGCTGAGGAATGGCTGACAGCTGTTCACAAAGCTGCAGAATATCTTGCGACCTCCCGTCCTACAGCTGTTAACCTGTTCTGGGCACTAGACCGGATGAAAGCTCGTGCCGAGGCCATAGCGGCTGAAGGCTTGACGCTGGAAGGTATGAAGCAGGCGCTTATTACAGAAGCCATCGCCATTCAAAGTGAAGATGAAGAGACCAATCGTCTGATTGGCGAGCATGCTCTTTCTCTGTTCCAGGATGACATTGGCGTCCTTACTCATTGCAATGCTGGCGGCCTTGCTACAGCGAAATACGGAACAGCACTTGCACCGTTCTATCTTGCCAAAGAACGCGGTATGAACATTCGTGTATTTGCAGACGAGACTCGTCCTGTTCTGCAAGGCGCAAGACTTACTGCATTTGAGCTCCATCAAGCTGGTATAGATGTCACGCTTATTTGCGATAACATGGCCGGTCATGTCATGTCCAAGGGCTGGGTTAATGCGGTAATCGTCGGCACGGACCGCGTTGCGGCGAACGGTGATGTAGCTAATAAGATCGGTACTTACAGCGTTGCTGTATTGGCAAAAGCTCATGGCATTCCGTTTTATGTAGCCTGCCCGCTGTCTACCATCGATCTTAATACGCCTACAGGAGCTGAAATTCCGATCGAGGAGCGTAATGCGGAAGAAATTACAGAAGGCTTTGGTAAGCGTACTGCTCCGCAAGGCGTGAAGGTGTACAATCCGGCATTCGATATTACGCCAAACGAGTACGTCACGGCTATTATTACGGAAAAGGGAATTATTGAGGCGCCTTTTGATGTGAATTTGAAGAAACTGTTTGAATAACATTACAAACAATATTTAAATCAATTAGAGGCAGTCCCCTGCTTGAACGCCGGAGACTGCCTCTTTGTTATGCACTCGAGTGCTATATCATCAAGCGGAGCGCATCTGCGCCATTCATACCAACAACGATGCCTAGCGTTTCCGCGGTAGTTGTTACGGATTCTAGAGGCGCCGCAAGCAGTTCCTCTAATGTTTTCACCCCAACTGCTCTACCAGCAATAATCTCTCTATCCTTCAGCCGGTCATTAAGAAGCCCTACATCCAAGGCACCGCACATAATATACCCTCTATCAGTGGATATAGAAAGCAGTGTCGTTTTCGGCAGCTTAACTTCAACGCCAAGCGCAATAATCCCGTCCCCAAGAGGCACAGGAACCATTCTCATCATTTTAGGACACCTCCTTCACATCAAGGCCGTGACAGGTCAGTTCGAACCGCAACAACATTATATGCAGAACCTGTTCAGCAGTGTTGGTCAGACGCTGATTTTAGGACTACATAGACACTTGATTTGATGTTATATTTATTAAGATATTATTAACTATTTAGTCCGGAGGAACTATGAACCCAACACAATCGGCCCGCACAAACTCATATGTATTCCAGGTTGAATTGCTCATTGAAAGCGGTAACAATGGTGAAGCTTTGGAGAAGCTTATTAAGACGCTTAACCAAGGGGCAATAACTGACTATCGCATATTAAATGGTATCCAACTGGGGCAGCTCATTGATCAGCGTAAATCGGAATTACCAGGCAGACAGCCGGTTCCTATAGCTCCACCTAGCGGATTCGATTCCATCCGGGCTTTTATGAAAAGTAATAAATTAATACGATTGATCGTCAATAAAGGGCTTGGTATAAAGCTCAGCATCCCCTGCCGAATTCTTAATGTTGATGAGGATGGGAATCTAATAACGGTCTACCATGTAGATGAGAAGCAAGTGTACACCTTTAGAATGAATGAAATTGAAGACTTTCAAGACTAATGGAAACAGAAAACAACCCCCGTACGGATTTACGTACGGGGGTTGTTTTGTACAAACTTATCATTATTGAATAAAGGCCGCTCCAAGCATTTGCTCGATAGCCGCGCTAGACACTGGAGGACTCCAGAAATAGCCTTGCATTTCGTCACAGTGGTGTTTCCTCAGAAACTCCATCTGTTCTTCATTCTCAACACCTTCAGCGATGACTTGAATATTCAAGTTATGCGCCATAGCGATTATTGCCGCTACAATCTCCGCATCGCTTGGATCCTGCTGAATATCCCTTACGAATGAGCGGTCGATCTTCAGGCGATCAATCGGGAAGTTCTTTAAATAATGGAATGAGCTGTAGCCCGTACCGAAATCATCAACACTGATGCCAACGCCCATATCTGTAAGCTCAAGCAGACAACGTGATACATGTCCAGTGTCCATGGTCATCGATTCGGTTATTTCCAAATCGAGATACTCTGGTTTTAATCCTGTTTTCTCCAGCACAGAAGCTACCTTACTTGATAGATCCTGTTGAACAAATTGACGTATCGACAGATTAACGGATACCGGCATCGGTGGAAGCCCTGCATCCTGCCAAGCTTTATTCTGTCGGCATGCTTCCTCTAGCACCCAATCACCAATCTGTATGATCATACCGCTTTCCTCAGCAATCGGAATAAATTCACCTGGGGCAATCATTCCTTTGACAGGATGCCGCCACCTTACAAGTGCCTCTACTCCAACCATCATTCCGGATACCAGATCATATTGCGGCTGATAATGGAGAATAAACTCACTGCGTTGAATAGCCCGATACATCTCATGCTGAAGGGTCAAACGTTCGAACGAAGAGTTGCTCCAGCTCTCGGAGTACATCATACAATCATTCTTACCGCTTTCCTTCACCTTCACCAGTGCAATATCAGCCTTCTTCAAGAGCATATATCCATCATCCTCTTGGATCATGCTTGTTACCGCTCCAAGGCTCGCTGTTATATGTAAAGGGAAGCCCTTTAGTTCAAATGGTTCATCAATGGCATGCAACAGACTACGTGCCAATTCGAGAAGCTCGGATTCCGACTCAATATTCTGGAACAGTAAGGTGAACTCATCGCCTTCCATACGCGCCATAATACCTTGGTCTCCAAGTGCAGAAGTCAGCCGCTCGGCAACCTGCATAAGCAGCATATCACCAAATTCACGTCCAAATGATGCATTTACCAGCTTAAAGCGATCTAAATCCAAATAACATAAACCTATCATTTGATCTTGCTCTCTGGCGAGTGCAAGACTTTCATTTAATCGAATATGGAATAAAGTCCGGTTCGGAAGTCCTGTCATATCGTCATAATAAGCCATATACCGAATCCGCTCTATATTACGCTTCCGGTCACTTAAATCTTGACTGACAATGATCGTTCCAATGACTTCTTCTTCCTTCAACATCGGTGCACTAATCATCTGCAGCTCGAGCGGAAATCCGGAGCGATGTTTAATATTAATGTTGCGCTGCTCAGACTTTCCTTGAAGGGCTTGTTCCATCATCTCCTGCAAGCTGTTCCGGCTTCCCGGCTCAACTAAAGGAGCAAGAGCTGTCCCAAGCAGTTCGGATCGTGAATAACCTAGCGTATTGCTTGAGGCAATATTCATTTCCATAATGACGCCATCCCGATCAAGTATCGCAAGCGGAACAGCTTCCGATTGCAGCAATGTCTCTACAATTGGCGTATGGAAGTTCCGAAACCCTATCATTCGACGGTCCTTAACATAAAAGAAGATCGTTATCGCCAATGCCAAAACGGCAACTATTGAAGCCGTCCATTCCAACAGGGGGGCGGCATTCCTATATAAGGCAGCTGTAAGGAACAGCGCCGCGGCAATTGATATCGTAAGAGCAGCCGTCCGCAGCATGGCAAATGACTGCGAAATTCGAAGCCGTCTATTAGGCGAGCCGTCCATCCGTTTCGTCACGCACCAACTTCCTTCCTCTTGTCAGGTCTAGCGAGTGTTAGCTACATTATAAACGAAATGATCTTTGCGGTATAGAAATATTTACTAAAACGATAAAAAGTACTTGTAGAAATTAGGCGAGTTATGTCGAATAGTAAGGTAATTCGATAGTTTCATTATGATTCCAATAGCTTTTCAGACCTATAATTATTAATAATCTGACACTAGGCACACCATTAAATAGCAGGACTAAACAGCCAAATCATTATCACACCACTTCAAACTAGCCCCTCGTATGAAATCCAATCTGGCGAGTTAAGATGATAGTTAGCGTTGAAAGTTATACTACTGTTAGACAAAAAAGAGCCTCCTCCACCACTTGTTAAGTGGGGAAGGAGGCCTCTTTATTACCTTATAGTGGGCTTTCTGTTTTATGATTTCTTCCGGGCACGCAGTGCTGCCGCTGCAATATAACCCCAGCCAACTAGGAAGGCCACGCCGCCAAGTGGTGTAATTGCACCCAGAATGGAGATGTCGCTGAGTGCCAGCGCGTATAAGCTTCCGCTGAATAATACGATTCCTATGAGCAGAAGACGAGCCCCAACTCTTACAAGCTTCGTATCGCCAATCCGATCAGCAAGCAGAGCGACCAACATTAAGGCAAGGGCGTGATACATATGATAACGAACTCCGGTCTCGTACACTTCCAGCATATCTTCCGATAAGGTATCCTTCAGACCATGGGCACCAAAGGCACCAAGAGCAACCGCCAAAGCAGCACCAATAGCACCGTATGCAAAATATTTATGAGACATCTTATTTTCATCCCTTTCATGTTTGTGTATAATCTTACAAGTAAATCCACTTATTCCAAAGGAGTCGATCTTTCTTGGAGGAACCACGTAATCCTATACAGCCGGACCAGGATGCGATTTCAACCGAAAATCCTGAACAGACTTATGATAACCCTTACGCATCCAGGCCTTCATTCAAGTCACCACCACCAAGAGAGAACCAACCTCTGAAACAATCAGGCTTAGGTATAGCATCCTTCATCCTAGCGCTTGTGACGGTACTCTTAATTGTTGGTGCTTTCATCAGCGCGGCTGTCTTCGCCAGCAGCGTCTCGGATGATCCACAAGCCTTCCTGAATGAACTGGAAAACATCAATGGTGAGGCACTTCCATCTAACATTGTGCCTATTCTTATTGCAGGCTTCTGTATGCTCGCGTCTGTCGGTGTTGCTATTATCGGTCTAATCCTTGGGATCATTGGCGCAGCTTCGAGGACTCGGCGTAAAACATTCGCGATTATCGGAATTGTGTTAAACGGTCTAGTCGTGCTCGGAACTGTCGGCCTAGTTATTATAGGTCTTGCCTCTGCTGCAGCGCAATCGACAATTTAGCAACAAATACAAAGAAGAGGCCGTCTCTCAGGGACGACCTCTTCTTTGTATTTGCAGCTTCTATACAAGCTGATACGAGACGCTCTTATTAATGGCTGCTATTTTGTTTTCATAACCTTCTATTTTGATCTGCTGAGCAGAAATTTGTTGGACGACACTGAACAGTGTTGTAAGAGAACGGATAGCTGTCTTCCCGTCATAGCTGCGAAGCGCATACAACAAGTCACTCCACTCGGCAGATTTCTGCTTGTTCAGTTGGCTGATCGCCGACTTTGCTGTTGATACTTGCTGCTCCTGTGCATTAATCGCATCAAGCTGAGTGCGCATTCGCTTCATTTTGTCACTTGCGGATGATTTCGCTGAGCTAAGTGCATTTTGAGCCGTTCGTATTTCCTCTTTGGCACCCTTCACCGATATCTCGAGCAGATCAACTTTCAGCTGAACTGCCGCTGTCAGCTCCTTAATCCCATATTTCCTAGCTGCCTTTAATTCAGCTTGAGCGACTGCATACTTATCAAACAAGGGCTGGTAATATTGCTTCAGCTGCGTGACCTTCCGGTCCAGCGCATCCAGCTTGGCCTTATCAATAAGCTTGATCTTCTGCCGGATCTCAGATTCCTTGTCGTCGTTTGTCTTGCTCGTCACCTTTAGCCGCGTATCGCGCTCCCCTATTGCATTCTGCTGCTGGATGAAGCTTTGGTACAGCGACTGCAGCTTGGCCGAGTCACTAGAAGATAATGCCGCCTTCGTCTTGTCGAATTGCTTCTGCGCTGTTGTGGACAACGTGTTCACAGCCGCCTCCGTAACAGCAGCAGGCAGCAGAGCAGACAACAATAAGGTAAGAAATATAACTGCCTTCAACATTCGAGATTTCATACGAATAAATCCTCCTTGTTTATTGGTCACAGCGGACGTAAATAAACGCAAAAAAGCACCCTTCAAACCAAGCCAAAAGGCTGGTTCGAAGGGTGCTTCCCTTACGATCATTGCGCGTTGCCGCATATGTTCTTTCACTATACGGTCAGCTCTAGGATAGTGTCAAGTACTGTCATTATTTTACCGAAATAGACGTTCGGCTATAGCCTTCCTTCGTCTTATATACTTCAAGACTTGCAGGGAAAGCCTGCTTTAATTCCTGCACGTGAGAGATAACGCCAATCATACGTCCAGAACGCTGCAGATCCACAAGAGCCTCGATCGCTTTGTTCAGAGAGTCTTCATCGAGTGAACCAAATCCTTCATCAATGAACATCATCTCAATGGAGACACCGCCCTGATACGATTGAATAACATCCGTCATCCCCAGCGCCAGGCAAAGCGAAGCATTAAATTTTTCGCCGCCAGACATCGTCTTCACATCACGATTCTGCCCCGTATAAGCATCGTACACATCAAGACCAAGACCACTCTGTTTGCCGCGTGTCTCCAGTCTGTCGCTGCGCTGCAGGACGAATTGTCCCCCGGACAGATGACGGAGCCGAGCATTCGCCGCATGCAAAATTTGCTCCAAATATTCGATAAGGATATAACGTTCGAATGAAATTTTGAGTGCATTGTCACCTTTAAGCATTTGGTACAAATCAAGCACATGCGCAAGCTTCGCCTCCAGCTCCTTCACTCTTACAGAAGCTTGATCAATCGATGTTTTTAGTCTTCCGGCATCATCGGCGAAACGTGCCGCGATCTGCAAAGCATTACCTGCCGCTTCAATACGTCGTTTCATGTCCGCAATCTCGGCGTTCAGGAGCTCGATATCTGCCTGCTCTTTGCCGGCAAGCTCCAGCTCGAGCTCGTCAATCCGCTTCCTTACAGCTGCGACGGCCGTTTTGTAAGCTTCGATCTGAGCTTTAAGCGTCCGGCTCTCCGGCTCCGGCATATGCGCCTCATGGAAGCTTGTCATGGAATCAAACTCCGCTTTGACTAGTTCTTCTTCCAGACGTTTCACCGCAAGCGCCATGTTGTTCTTCGCATCAATCAGCTGCAGCTCAGTTTGCTCCGCATGTGCCTGCTCCTCTGCGAACTTGGCACGCTTGCGCAGCAATTGATCCTGCGCATCCTTCCAGGCAGCGGCAAGAGATTCTGCTAAGGTACGCTGCTCCTTCAGCCGCTGTTCCATGAGCTTTGGTGAGCGAAGCGACTCCGGAATACGCTCAAGCTCTTTCGATAGTGCTGACTGCTTAGCACCTTTCTCAACCGCAATCTGTTGCTGCTCCGCCTGCAGCTGATCCTTCGCCTGCTGCAGCCGATCAAGCTGCTGTTCCAGCTCTTCTGCCTTCAGCTTCAGCTGCTTGGATTGCTCTGCTTGCTTCTGCAGACGTTCCGCTTCCTCATTCAGCTGCTTCCAGCGCTGCCTCAAGGAAATCTGCTGCTCCGCGAGTCCCGATGCCTCGGCGCCATACTCCGCCAGCTCTGCCGCGCTGCCTTCCCAACTCGAACGTGCAGAAGCAGCCTGAAGCTTGGCTTCGTTCAACTCACGTTCAACCTGCGATAGCTGCTCCTTTGCCAGTTGAAGCTGCTCCCGTGAAGGCACGGCTTCCGCTGTAACCGTTTTACCTGGGTGTTCCTCACTTCCGCATACCGGACAAGGCTGACCGTCATGAAGATGAGCGGCTAATAGACTTGCTTGTCCTTCAACCCAGCTCCGCTCTAATTGATCATGTTCCTCACGTATATGAGAAAGCGACTGGGTTCTCTCTTCAATAAGGGTAGAGTACACAGCCAGTTCTTTCTCCAGCTCGATCAGCTTGGAAATATACTTGCCAATCTGCAGCACCTGACTCCGCTGCTCGATAATAGCGGGCAGAATCTCAGCATCACTCTCGAAAGCTTTGAGCTGTGCCGCGAGCGCCTGCTTCGCTTCCTTCGCTTCGGCGATTTGTGCCTCTGCAGCAGCAAGCTTCGCGGCTCCGCTCTTCTCCGCAGCAGCAAGCTGCTCCACCGCTACGCGCTGCGCCTCCAGCGTCTGCACGGCTGGCGCCAGCTCCGCCAGCTTGTGCAGCTCACGCTCTGCAGCCTGCCGCTCCTCGCCGCGTTCTTCCTCGCGGCGATACCGCTCCTCGGCTGCGGCAAGCGCCTCCTTCGCGGCATCCGCCGCCTGGCGCCGCATATCGCGTGCCTGCTGCTTCGCCGCGGCATCCCGCTCCGCTCGGCCTGCCTGCTCCGCGTACGGCACAAGCAGCGCCGCGCGTTCCGCGAGCAAAAGCCGGTGCTCGCGCTCCGCATACTCGCTGCACTGCGCCGCTAACTGCTCCTGCTTCGCCTTCTCGCTAGTCAGCTCGGCAAACCGCGCCTGCAGCGCCAGCTCCCCGCGCAGCGTCAGCTCCTGTTCATCGAGCATCCGCTGCAGCTCTTTTTTCCCCGCTTCGCCTTCCGTCATGAGCTGGCGATAGTAGCTAATCTCCTGCTCCAAAGCTTCCGACAGCTGCGCAGCGCTATACAGCTCTTGAGCAAGAGTCTGCTCCAGCGTGCTTCCTTCTCTCCTTGGAAGATTGTCCGCAGCCTGCTTCATGAAATGGTCAACGCTGATCTTCGCTTCCTTCAGTGAGTCGCCAAGCTCCCGATTCTGCTGTTGAAAACGTGTCTCGAGCCGTTGATACAGCTCCGTCCGGAAGATCCGCCGCAGAATCTCTTCTTTGTTATCTGTATCCGATGTAAGCAGCTTCCGGAATTCACCCTGCGGCAGCATGACGATCTGATTAAACTGCTCCTTCGAGAGGCCAATAATCGTCTCCAGCTTAGCATTCACATCCCCAACCGTGAACCGGTCAACGACTGGAACCACTTCGCCGTCTGTCAATTCATACAGCTCCGCTTTACCGCCCGTTTCGCTCTTGTTCGTCCCTTTCCGGTGAGGAAGCTGACGGAAAATCCGATACATACGGCGCCCAACCGCAAAATCCAATTCTACCGCTGTATGCTTCTCATCGTCAGCGAAATGACTACGCAGCATACGCGGCTCCGAGCGGTCTTCACCACTTGCCGTGCCGTACAGCGCAAAACAGATCGCATCAAAAATCGTCGTTTTACCCGCTCCCGTACTGCCGGAAATAACAAACAGCCGATGCTGGCCAAGTTCGCCAAAATCAACGACCTCTGCGTCCCGGTATGGACCAAAGGCCGTCATCGTAATTTTGAGAGGTCTCATCGCACTTCACCCTCCTCTCGAAGCAATCCGCCAAACGCATCTGCAAACAGCTTTTTCTTCGGCTCATCCAGCGGTACACCTTTCACTTCCATATAAAATGATTCAAATAAGCTGACCGGATCAGCATCACTTTTGCGTGCAGCCTCCTCCGGTGTATCCCCTGCTTCACCTGTTCCGCGGACAGCCGTTACTCTGCGTTCCACATGCAGCGCATTTGGATAGACAGCCCTAACCTTTTCCATCGGGAAAAGCACGGGATTATCATTCAGCAGCGTAACGAATACATAATCGTCACATACCGGATGCGTTTCAATCTCTTCAATTGGACCCGTTATCCGCCGCATATCGCGCAATGGCTTCAGCTCACGCTTTTCAACAGAGACATTCCCATCCGCATCCATCTCCACGACCAAATAGCCTTTGTTGTGATGCTCCTCGGATATGGAGTATTTCAGAGGCGAACCGGCGTATCTGATTTTTTCACTGCCGACAAAATGCGCCTGATGTAAATGCCCCAATGCGGTATACTGGAAGGGCTCGAAATAAGCAGCCCGAACATGCTCGGCACCGCCAATCGCTAGAGGGCGTTCCGAATCGCTAGTATTAGGTTCAGCAGCACCAGTCGCCGTCACGAAAGCATGTCCGACCAAAATATGTCTTGCCGCCGGATCCATTTGCCCGGAAATGCGACTCGTAATCGCCAGCATCGCCTCATCATGTGTCCGGATGCTCTCGTTATTAAAAGCATGCCGCACCTGTGCAGGATCGGCATAAGGCACAAGATGCACATGCACCTGGCCATCCGCATCCTTCAACACAACGGGCTTATGTTCCTCCCGCAGCCTTCCGGCAATATGAAGCCCCCGGCTCTCCATCATCGCCGTTCCGAAGTCGATCCGATCCGGGCTGTCGTGATTACCTGAAATGGCGAGCACTGGCGTATCCAGCTCAACTACGATTTTTTCCAGCAATTCATCCAGCAGATCAACCGCTTCCGTAGGCGGAACAGCCCTGTCATACAAGTCGCCCGCAATAATGACCGCATCCGGTCGTTCTTCCTCAATTGCACGTACAAATTGCTCCAGCACATAACGCTGGTCTTCCGTCATATATACACCCTGCACAAGCTTGCCTAAATGCCAGTCTGCAGTATGAAAAAATTTCACTCTATGAACATCCCTTTCTATCCTACTGTACCTAGATACCGTAACCGTACATATATTCGCGTTTCGACGGCATTTTCCTTCCTGCAAATATTTCCCCTATGCCCGAACAATGGTACATTAGTAGACGGACTTCATAGATTAAGAAGCAGGAGGAAAACATGCAAACAGAGCTAGAAGCAAGACATAAGCGATCCTTATTCAGCAACCATACGCTGCTGCTGGCCGTCGTATTTGGCGGATTTCTTATATTTGGATTTTCGGAAAATATTAAAGGCCCCGCTATACCACGTATGCAGGCTGATTTCTCGCTAAATGAAGCGCAGATTGGTATGCTGCTCGCCTTAAATTCACTCGGTTATTTGATCGCATGCAGCTTCACGGGTTCGTTAGTCAAAAAAATCGGCATTAAGCTGACAACCCTTCTCGCCTTTGGCTCCATGGTCGTATCGGGCTTCTGCCTGTATTTCTCTGCTACCTATTCAACGATGGTGTTGTCTTACTTCTTCATGTACATCGGCAACGGTCTGCTGGAGATTGCACTAGCCATTCTGGCAGCTCAAATCTTCACCCGCAATACCGGTACGATGATGAATCTTGCTCATTTCTTCTATGGGCTAAGCTCAATGGTAGCGCCAATTATGGCGGCTAATTTGATGGGTGTTCATTTGTTTGGCTCAGGACTTGAGCTTGGCTGGCGTGGAATGTATTGCCTGATGCTGTCACTGACGCTGCTGCCGATGATTCCAACGATCTTCGCCAAATCACCAAAGCAGGAAGAAAAACAGGGGGAGCGTCTATCGCTGAAGCAATATATGCGGGACAAAGCAGCATGGCTTCTCGTTGGTGTCCTCTCGCTCGGAGTTGTGTCCGAAATGTCGATCGGCAGCTGGCTCGTTAACTTTCTGGAAAAGGCCTATGGTTGGAGCAGTGATGCATCGGCTGGAATGCTGTCTACTTTCTTCTTCTGTTTCATGCTGGCGAGGCTTATACTAGGTCCCGTAACGGATAAAATCGGCTATACGATGTCTCTTATCCTATTGTCAGCCTTCTCTGGACTGTGCTCTATAGCAGCCGTTATCGCGGGAGAACCAGGCGCCTTCCTATTCGCCGCAGCTGGCATTGGTATCGCGCCAATCTATCCGACGGTTATGGCGCTAATCGCCAGACGATATTCGAAGGAAAGTGATACCGCCATTACGTTTACGGTAACGCTAATGGGCGTTGCTACAGTTGCGGGGAACTACTTGATTGGTCTTATTACAGAACTGTTCAAGGATGGGTTCGCAGATTCGGATCATCCGAAAGCTGGCTTGATTGCTGGTCTTCAAGCGGGGTATTATTTCATCGGGGTTTGTGCCCTGCTCTGCTCAATCATGTCTATTGTGCTGTACCGTCATTTGAAAAAACGCGGTGCTTTATTATAAAAGAAGGCTGCTCTCTCATCTTCAAGATGATAGGAGCAGCCTTCTTTTAATAAGCTTAGTTTTCCGAGGTAAGAGTAAAGCGCTCGTTCACATGCTTCGCAGTCTCGATCTCATCCACGACAGCAATCACAAAATCTTCATAGCTGACATAGCTATGGCCTTTCGAGTTCACCAGCAGATGATCCTTGCCTAGTGTGTACGAACCGGTACGTTTGCCTTCCGGATCAAAGAAAGCCGAAGGACTGATGAACGTCCATTTTAATCCTGTCGAGTTCCGAAGATCAACCAGATTTTGTCCTTGGTTCTTCGCTGTAGCAAGGAACATCTCCGGGAACTCCGGGGTGTTAAAGAGCTGGACCGTCTTTGCTTCATCCACATACAAGCTGCCTGCTCCACCGATCACAATGAGGCGTGTATCCGAACCCGACAACGCTTCAATTAACGCCTTACCGGCTGTAACATGAAGCTGTTCTTGACCAAGCGGTGCGCCAAAGGCGTTCACAACAACATCAAAGCCTTGCAAATCCGCGGCTTGAAGGTCAAACACTTCCTTCTCGAGCACTTGAATGCCTTCTGTCGTAACTTTCGAGCGATTCCGTACCACTGCTGTTACTTCATGACCTCGGCTTAAAGCTTCTTTCACAACCAACTGGCCTGCTTTACCTGTAGCTCCTACAACTGCAATTTTCATTCTAAATTCCTCCTTAGTGTGATTCTGATTTGGCTTGATTATCCTGGATAAGGTCTGCGACCAGGTCTTCTAATGTGATCTCAGAGAGAATACTTTCCATCGCATGCTGCGCCCGCTTCAATACAAGCTCAAGCACGCCTTGAATGCTGGCGCCAACAGCGCAATCCGGATTAGGTTCCTCATGAATATGAAACAGCTGTCCTTCTTCCACGACATCTACTGCGCGGAAAATCTCAAGCAGCGTGATGTCACATATTTCTTTCGTCAGGTAAGCGCCCCCGGTGCCTGATCGCACCTGTACGAGACCTGCTTTCTTGAGCTGTCCTAATAGTCTCCGAATAATAACGGGGTTTGTATTTACGCTGCCGGCAATCCATTCGGAGGTGTTGTGAGCTTCCTTCGAAATCTCGAGCAGCGATAAAATATGAACGGCTATAGAGAAGCGGCTGCTGATTTTCAAACGCATTACCTCCAATGCTATGGTTATTTCATGTTGATTGATGCTACGATTATTTCATGTTGATTGCTCCTTGTAGTTTGTTCCTCGATTTAATTTTCAAAGGTTGGAACAAACGTACAATAGTCATACTCAACACGAAATAACCTCCGCAAACATGGAAAAGATAAAAACCTCAATAACAACAATTAGAACAACAATAACAACAACCACAATAGCTCCTCGTTGTAACCATTGTAGTTACAACTCAAACATAAGTCAACAGCCTCTTTTCTAGGCTTGTTCATACCATAATTAATGTATTGACAAATATTTATTTATGTGTTATAATATATAATTTTATTATTTACATATGTTTGTGATGTCTATAAAATGGTCACATGACCTCGGCCGGGTCCCTTCATTTTGTACGAGGAGTGTGACCTTTATGCTTATTCATCAAGGAATTGCTATGCTTTCGATTAGTACCCCTGTAATGGGGAAAATGGATACCGTTCACCCTGTCCTTCTATGGGACGATCAATCCGTTGTTCTGCTAGACACCGGTTACCCCGCTCAGCTTGGACAACTTCATACTGCTATTGATGCCACAGGAGCGGATCGGAGCAAGCTTTCTCATATTATTATTACCCATCAAGACATTGATCATATCGGGAACTTACCGGAATTGGTCGAACAGACCTCATCCAAGCCAGAAGTCCTGGCACATCCTCTTGAGAAACCATATATTCAAGGCGATAAAAGGCTCATTCGTTTTACCGATGAAGCAATCGCTAGTATTGACCTTATGCCGGATTCGGTGCCTGAATCATTCCGTAATGGACTAAAGAGACTAATGCTCCATCCACCAAAAGCGAATGTCGACTGCGACCTCGCTGACGGTCAGCATTTTCCCTTGTGTGGAGGAATAACCGTTATCGATACACCAGGCCATACACCTGGACATATCAGCCTTTATCATGAGCCATCCCGTACCGTAATTGCCGGGGATGCTCTGATCGTCAAGGATGACCAGCTGTTTGGAGCGGATCCTGCAACAACACTTGATCCAGACACGGCACAAGCATCTATCACAAAGCTGCTCGATTTCGATATTGATACCATCATTTGTTATCATGGCGGGTTATTTAATACGAGGGTTATGGAACGGCTTGCTGAGCTTGCTTCCTCTAAGTAAAAGCACAAAAAGGCGAGGCAGAAATCTCTGCTCCGCCTTTCCCCTTTTTCCGAAAGGAAACCATCTCGGGGATGGAGAATATTGCCTAATCTATTTTTAAAAAGAATATTCTCTTTCTACCTTGCAGATTCGCACTTTGTAGCTCTCATACCAGGCTTGCTTGCCGTTTTCCTGGGCAACTAGATGCTCTTCATTTTGCTTCCAGCTGCGGATTGCTTCAAGGCTCTCCCAATACGAAACGGTTATACCAACACCTGCAGCATCACGAACGCTTTCCGCATCAATAAATCCAGGCTGCTTCCTGGCCAGTTCATCCATTCTGTCTGCCATTTCGGAGTAACCTTCATCCCCATCTCGACGTTGGCTTGTAAAGATGACAGCATAGTACGTTGTTGGTTTCATAACGAATCTCTCCTCATCTTGTAAAGGGGTTAACATTCATGAATCGCTTCCTAATCGGGCAATACGGACATTTTGACTACAACAAATTCTATAGAGATTATAAAACAGACTTCTATGGGATAGAAGCTTGTTTACTTCAAGAAGAGCAGGATATTACCAATTTAGTCCAAGAATCCCACAAGACTGATTACCGGATTGGCATTCATTTTCCGCTTCGGGCTGGTCTATCAAATCTGCGGGATGCTCTATTTCTAGCGCAGGATGAGACCGTCCGATCTCATGCTTATGAGATTGTTGAACAAGAATTGGTTTATATCACTTCACGTATGAACCCGGACTATATTCTTTTTCACTATCCGAAGCCGGTCCTTCTTGATGATCGAGTAGATTGGACAAGCTGGCGGTTTGATGACCGGATGGAATATGTGTATGAAAGTGAGTATTCCTTCGAGGCGTTTAAACAGCGCAGCGATGCTTTGTTCGAATGGCTTTCTTGGAAGAGTGTGGAGTATGGTTTTACACCTGTTCTGGAGTTTGATGCTTTGAACAAATATGTCTATGAACAAGACTATTTGCAGCAGAGGTTAGAGCAATACAGCGAGATTAAGCTATGTCTAGATACAGCGAGGCTTTTCATTCAGGATCAGATTGATCCTCATTTCAATGCGCTGACCGTACTTGAGCAATATGCCAAGTATGCCGCAACGGTTCATCTCTCCAATGTGCAGATGGTTGACGGGAGCATTACGCAGAGCCGGATCCCTGTCCTGCCCGATCAGCATCCAAGCGACGGCTGGGCTCCGATTGAACAATACATGCGTATTGTGTGCAAACAGAACCAGAACGTTAAAATCATGTTCGAGCATCGTTCAGAAAAGGTCACCGATGAGCAGCTTGAGCAATGCTACCGCTGGGTTACGCAGATTATAGAAGAAGTTGAAGCTATGAAGTAACAAATGTTAAAAAGGGAAAGATTCCTGATCGGAAACCTTCCCTTTGTTTGCTTAATTTTCGGCAGTGAAAGTAAGCTCAAGTTTATCTTGGCTGCTAATGCCTAAATACGTTAGTCTGGTCGGGATATCAGCTCCATGCTGGAGGGTGAGATTTGCCTCGCGCATTCGCTCAACAAATGAAGACAAGCTGTTGATGTCATGCTTCACTGCTTCTTCCTGCCCTAATACTTCTACTGCAACGGCCGCAGGCTCCCCTTGTAGACGAACCTGATTATAAGTATCTAATTCCTCGACCGAATAGTTGCCTTTCACCAAGATAGAAACATAGCAATTTTGCACCTGACCAAACAAGCCTGCTTCTCCCATGATCCATGTCCCTTTTGGAAGGACACCAATGATTTCTTGATGCGGATGGTCTGCCGGAACAGGGAATACCGTTAAGATCCGATTCTTATCGTACAAAACCTCAGCATATTCGCTTTGATGCCTTGGATCGCCGTCTCTGTAACCATCCCCTGGATGGAAAAAGGTCAGCTGGTTGACGCTATTATCCGCCGTTACCGGGAAAGATACCAGCCACCGAATTTGCTCATTATCAAACTCTTTAACCCGCTCCCATATTCCGCCGGATGCAAAATCCTTCGTCACGTAAACATAGGAATGAAGAGGGATTTCTTCACCGGTATCAATCTTTATAATTTGCTTATGGACTTCAATAGGCTCTTTGCGCTGCAACGCCCGCTGGCGGGTCGCTTCCGGCGCCGGATAACAGAAGAAGCCTGCATATTCCGTACGAGGCATATCCTTACTCAGCGGAAAATCGCCAAATTGCACATAATCATGCAGCACGTTACGGTCAGCAGGTGCATCATGCGGCCATACGCGGGAATGTGCTCCTACCCATGCGCCTTTCAGATAAAACAATGATCTTTCATTCCACAGATAGTCGAGAAGTTCAGCAAGCTCCTGCTTTAAGCCGCTATCGTTAGTTAGCTCCCATGCACAAGTGAACGCCTGAACCCAATGCCAGAACCATGGCAAAGCACCGTACTCCGGCATGCCTTGTGTTGTTACCCTCTCCATCGTTTTCCGCAGGGAATTGATGCCATCCTCAAGCAGCTCCCGATCTTCGTAACGCTGCCCGAATATGATTTTGGCCGCTGTGTATTTTGCCTCATGATGATTAAACATTTGCAGCGGTTTCCGGAAAAAGCCTCCCAGATAAATATGCCGCAGCCCTGTCTCGAACGTTTCTCTTAACTCCGTACTTAATTCGCTTTCGTAACGGTTGTAGAAATAAGCCATCAGGCTCCCCATCAACTCAACAGGAAGCTCATGAGGATGCGCCTGTTCAGGTGAAGGATTCAAATTCAACGGAAAATGGCCATATAAAGGCTGGTCCGGATCATTTTGCTGAAGGTGAAGTACTTTAGTAAGTACGCTTTCTGCTTTCTTTTTCGCATCAGCAGGGTCATGAAGGATTGCTGATGATTCCACTGCCGCAGCAAATAAATAAGACGCATAATAATAGTTATCCCGGATATCGCTATGAAACCATAACCCGCTGCCTAGCAAGGGCTGGTTCTGTGCTTTCAGAGCGATCGCCTGCACAATCTCCGCTTGGCGCTGCTGTTGTCCATTCATATGAATGCCCCCTCTATCGATCCCACAAGTTCATTTGAGTTTATTTTAGTTCATTTAAAGGAAATAATCATTATATATTTTGTATATGAACCTATTTAAACCTCCTTGATTAGGGTATACCTAATAGTAGGACGAACTGTATGGACGTGACAAAAGGACAAGCGTTAAAATAAAAGCAATACCTATAGAACGGATGAACAATAAATGAACCATTTACGCCGATACGAGAGCATTATGGAGGTTCTGCTTACGCAGAAGGAAGTGACTGTAACTGAGCTCAGCGAACGACTTAACGTAACCGGTAAAACGATCCGCGAGGATTTGACGAAGCTGGAGGAGCAAGGTTTGGTGAAACGAGTTCATGGCGGTGCGGTGCTGGCCAACAGTGACCAATTCGGTATCCTTCCAGTGAAGGAACCACTCGTGAAGCATTCCGATGAGAAGACCGACATAGCCGAGACGGCTATGAAGTTCATTAAGAGTAACGACATTATCGCTCTGGACGGCGGCAGTACAACACTTGAAATCGCGAAGCGACTTGATTCCATTCCAGTGACGGTCATTACGAACGATGTGTACATTATCAGTGAGCTGGCTGCAAAAGAAAACGTTCAGCTCGTCGTCCCCGGCGGCTATCGTGTGCGTAATGTGCTTGCCGGTCCGGAAGCAGTCGCTTACGTCCGCAGCCTGAACATCAACAAAGCGTTTATTTCCGCCACCGGCGTTCATCTGGCATACGGCTTATCCGTCTACACCGGCGACCTGATCGACTTCAAGCAAGCACTGATGGCTACCGCCCGCGAATGCTACGGCGTAGCCGACCATCACAAGTTCGGCCACAGCGCTCTGCGTACATTCGCCCAGCTGTCAGAGCTGACTGCTCTGATTACGGATAAAGGGCTAACGGAAGAAACAGCAGCTGCCTTCCGTACGGCGGGGGTTCAGGTGGAGAACTAGCTCCCGTTTAAAATTAAGAGGAAAAAACCGACTTTTTCCTCACTAAAAATGCCTCAAAAAAATACCAGCCCGTCCTCAGATAGATGACGGGCTGACTTTTGTTACTACTTGGCAGCGGGCTGCACCGGCAGCCCTTTACTCTCGCGCATAAGCTCGAAGTAGACATCAGGACGAACGAACACAACGTCCTTGTTATCTTTATAATAATTCATGGCATTGACGAAATTCTGATAGTTGACCTGCCAAGGGTTGGCTTGGATCGAGACGAATGACGGGGACTTTCCGTCCCAGCGCTTCAAGCCGTCTGCAACTCCGTCCGTAAGATCGCTCTCCGCACTGCCGTATGCTACATTAAGCTCTTGGCCAGGCAGCGAGTTGCCATACACCCCGATTGCACCTGTACCGAACTGGGAAGTGAAACCAAGCAAATCAGGAGCATCCTTAGCCAATCGTTCAGCTACCTCAGGCTTAATCTCTCCCTTCACATAGTTCCATATCGTCAGAACGTTTAGACCGGTCTGCTTCATATACGAATTCGTACGTTCGAAGAATTTGTCCAAGCCCTCTTCCTTCTCCCAGAAGTTTGGATACGTATACCCAACACCCGAAGGGCCCGACACAAAGGCATCGTTAGGAGTAGCGGATTTGTACAGATAGTCCAGGATCCCCGGCATCGTATCCAGCATCAGCGGCGAGACTGTCCAGCCGAGCGGAACTTCACCCCGGTTCGGAGAATCCCATACCGTCTTGAAGAAATGCTCCATGTACTGCAGATTGTCACCGTCACTAAGAATAAAGGAAACATAGACTTTATTCTCCAGCGCAGGCTTTTCCGGTACTTGCGGCTTCTCGATTGTACGTGATGTACCGCTGAATACACTTAAGTTTGAGGAAAAGTCACTCGCTACTGTTGCCAGTCCGTAATCCGAGGTTTTCTTGACGCCTGCTCCTTCATCCGGCCACCATCCCAGATACAGCCCGGTACCATAAGGCATATCCTTCATGAATTTACTAAGCATCGCATCTTCATCCGCATCGGCTGGATTCAGCCAAACGACAGCAGCATCAATTCCGATTGCATAATCCCGCAAATACGACTGGATTCCAGGATCAAGGCCAATGATGGCTTTATGCGTCGCATCTTTCCAGTAGTGGTCGTACAGATAGCCATACACCTCAAGCTTGGATTTAAATTTGCCGCGCAAATCCTCCAGCACAGGAAGATTGTAAGGCTCGCTCGTTAATTTGTCAGCAAGACTCGGTGGAGCAACAAGCGCATTTTTTAAGCCTGCCATCGTAGTGGCAAGATTAATGGTATCCGGCTGCTGATCATCGTATACGATAATCCCTTTCAGCTCCGAACGGTATTTGTCCAGCAGCTTCCAGCTGTCATCCACTTCGGTATATTTCTGATTTAACGCATCCAGCCAAGAAGTATCTGTTGAACCCCGTACATTATCGGTATACGAATAAATACGCGGCTGCTTCTGATTCACTACCCCTTTCAAGGATGTGAATAGCAAGTTCTCCTCTTTCCGCAGCGGCCAAAACACCCCAACATCAAACAGCTTCACTGTCGATTTGCCGGTCCATTGGACTCGGAACTCCAGCTCATGCCCTTCACCCGGAGCTGTAAAAGCCAGCTCGAAGCTTTGCGATGCATTTGGCAATTTGAAATCCCAGTTGCGAACATCCTGAGAGGCAAGTACCTTATCTGCTGTCTGATCCCGGACTTCAAGGGATGCTACAACCCCATCCTCATCGGCGAAATTATCAACCTGCAAGTTAAATACAGCCTTTATGTCCCCAGCCGGCACTTCCTTACGTCCTGTTACATCCAGCATAGCTTTATCAGCAGTATCGGTACCTGCTGTCGCCAGCCAGCCGTTTCCATCCGCTTTACCGGTGTCATGTCCGAAGTTTGTATTCTCTGCCTGATAGTAGAAGTAATCGGTTGTGTAGATCATATCAAGTGTTTCAGCTGGTGTCTGGAAGGAAGGCAGCGCCTGCTTCTCCGGCCAGCGAACGCCTGCCTCTTGCTTATCCGGCCAAGCGAAATAAGCCGATACGGCTGCCGCAATAATGACAACAAGCGATATCCCTATCATTTTAACTTTCAACCAGACTTCCCCCCATGTTTATATAGGATTGGATTACCAATGAACTTTTACCGCCATACCTGACGGATCATTCGCGTAGCGCAGCAGAAGCGTCGTGCTGCCTTCATCCCATTTGAATTCGACCTGACTACGGATCGACGCACCTTCTTGCCCGAATGTTACTGTTCTAGGTCTGCGAGGACATTGGAAACGGGCAGCCGCCTGTGTACCTGCTGGTCCAAAGGCTACAAATCCAAAGCCGTCTGCACTCTCTTCTACTTCATCAATACGAGAAGCTGCCCCAATTAACTGCACGCCATCTCCTGCTTTACTCAAATCATAGAGCAGAGCCTGCTCGCCGGGCTTCACGGTCACCTGATCAAGGACAGGTAAATTAGCATCCAACAAATCAATCAGCTTCCCGCTGATTGTATACGGCTCATCACTCACCGATTCATCAAGGACAGCAGCTATGATATAAGGGCCTCTCTGCAGAGCCATACCGTTCTGCTTCTCCCAGCGGAGCTTCGTACCATTGGTAAGGTTTGCTGCTGCAACAGCAGATGCAACCGTTTGTCTAAGCTGCTCGCCTGCTTCCGGTGAGATTGCACATTGCGACGGATGCAGCGGCAAGTGAGCAAGACAGCCTTTGCCAACGGCATACTCGCCTGCTGCAAGCTCTGTGTCCAGCCCAAGACTGGCAAATAGATGCTCCATCGGAGAAGCATATTTCTTGCTTCCCTGATTCCACCATTCGCGGACGCCGTGGAAGTCATCACTGCCGTCTCCCACATAGATGAGAGTGCCGCCTTCCTTCACCCATTCCGCAAGTACATTGTGTAATCCGGATGATTCCGGCTTCATATATTCATAGCTGAGCACCAGTACCCGGTAATCATCCAGGTAACCAGGGAATCTTCCCGCATTGTCCAATTGCACGGGGCGGACAGCTGCGCCATGCTTAAGAAGCGGCAGCGCAAGGCCATAGAAAGGAGACCAGTCCAGCAGTTCCATGAATTCATTTCCTAACGCCGAAGCCACTTCGGTTCCATCATATTTGAAGGAGGTCGCTTCTTCACTCCAGTCCGGATGGTTCCGTTGGTACATCGCGGAATCAGCCAGCAAAAGTCCTACCTGCAGGCTGTCTGTCAGCCACTTGGCATCCTGGCCTTCCATTGTGCCAAGAACATTTAGCACAATTTGCAGCTCCGTTGCGTAAGAAGCTGGGATTCTTTCTTTTCCGTCGCCGCCTTCTCTTGGATATTCACCTTTATAGATCCGTCTTGGCCAAGGACATACCTCGTAACGACTGACATGTGGATGCAGCAGGGAAGCAACTAATGTGCGAATATAGTTGGTACGGTAGTCCTTCCAAGTAAACTTCGGATCATCTGCAATGGGATCATGCAAGAACCACATTCTGCGATCCGTACCGCGGACAAGCTCCTGCATAATGCCGTATTCCAAATAAGCGGTCTCGAACGTACGCTCCTTGCGGACACCATTATAGACATTTGGCGTTTGTGCCGTTCCCGTCCATACCTGTGCGATGTAACCATCCACACCAGGCAATTCGAGCAGCTTCGATTCCGGGCTGACAATACGCCATTGCGTGTAGTTAATCAAGCTATGAGTAGGTACATAAAAGCGAATACGGCGATCGTATTTTTGCATCGCATATTCCTTCAGCGTGCTGCAGATCCGGTCCAACGTCCGCGTGTACAAATAAGCTTTCAGCTTCGAAGCCCGGTATTGCGCATCTACCGAAGCATGCGGCGCCTGCCATGGCTCACGGTAGTAGATCTCCCATTCCCGCTTGAACGCGTCCGAGTATCCGCCTTCTACCCAGAACTCCGGCTCTTCCAGATGGATCGCTTCCACTCCGGCATCAACCGCGATCCGAATCCGTTCGGTCAAAAAATCGGCATAAGCGATTGTTGGTACCATATAGGGAATATCCACGGAGGTGCCGTGAATGATATTCTCATATTTACGGTTTTTCTGGGCTTCATCCCAATGCGTTCTGCCGTCGATTTTCCCATTCAAGTAATCCTGATAGCCGCCCCATGATACGCCAGTCATCAGATGTACGACATAGCCCTTTTCCTTCCAAGCTCGAATACGCTCTTGAAAATCCCCATGAATGCCGTACACCATTACAAAGTCTGTCTGCAGATCGTAAGACGGATCGTAAGACCCGCCTTCCTGAAAGCCTGTCAGTTCTTCACGGCGATCTCTTCTTATCATGAATGTTAGTCCTCCCCATAACTGATTAAATGAAAAAAAGGGGGAAGCTTTCCGGCTAACCCCCTTGCTTAATTATCCTAGTTTTACGCGAAGAGACTTAATCTCGAATGGCTGGAATGTTAATCTATCTACCGCTTTACCGAGCGGATTTTCCATCAGATCTACTTCTTCAATCTCCACGCCTGTCACCCCAAAGGCTACCGATGTGTCGGCGAATGTTCCGGATGTTTCATACAGGCGGATAATCAGATCATCCGTATCCTCTGCTTTCTTCACCGCTTCCACCATGACATGTGGATTGTCCACTTGAATAAGCGAAGCAAACGAGGCTGTATGACCTGCAGCGCCTTGATCAGACTCCGCTACCGTCAATGGCGTATTAAGCTCATATCCTTTGCGGTACACCTCAGCCTGAATGAAGTCGCCGCGATGCGGATAAATCGCATACACGAATTGATGCTCTGCGCGGTCTGCAACCGGGTCCGGATAGCTTGGGCTTCGAAGCAAGTTGATATCCAGCACATTTCGTTCTGCACTGTAGCCATATTTGCTGTCACTGAGCAGCGCTACGCCGTAATCCGGCTGTGAAAGATCAATATATTGATGAGCGCAAATTTCGTCTCTTACGAATTCGATCATATTATTCCGGGTCGTAGGACGCTTCAAATAACCAAATTGAATCTCGCAGTTCACATGGTCGGTCATCACTTGTACCGGGAATGAAACGCGGAGCATTTTCTCTGCTTCCTTCCAGTCAGCCTTCGTCTCGAAGCGTACCGTTGTTCCCTCTTCATCCAGCACAATACGCTGCACGAGTGTCGATTCCCCGAACTTGTACTGCTGCTCCATCACCGCTTGATGACCATCAATAGAATAAGAACTCTCTTCAAGCTTCATGCGGCCAGCCACTGCATCCCGGTAATCTCTTGGGAAATCCCAAGCATCGCCTTTATCGTGATATATCGTAAACACATTAGCCGCTGCACCTGGTCCGATAGACTCTCTGCCTGCCGCTTTATCATAGAGAGACGCGATACTGCCGTCCTGTCCAAACGTGACGCGCAAATAACGGTTCTCCAGTTGACGTTCGCTAGCATGGAGTCCGGATTGTTCTCCTGCTCCCGTACTAAGCTTCGCTTCTGCAAGGGAGGCAAATCCCATTGGAGGAACCTTCACGGCATAACGTTTACCTTGATGAGCAACGATTTCGTTACGCTCCCACGGCAAAGAGTTAAAGACAACCGCCTGACCTTCCCCTGCCCCGGCCAATCTAGCAGCCTTGGCATAGGTTTGTGCAAGTAATTGCTGCGTTCTGCTATGCATCGCCGCATAACGTTCCAGCGATTCCTCGAACACACGGGTAATCGATGAGCCAGGCAAAATATCATGGAACTGATAGAGAAGTGTCTCTTTCCATATTTCTTCAAGCTCTTCCGACGGATAGGCATTCTCGCCCATCGCCAGCAATAAAGAAGCAGCAAATTCGAGCTCTCTGAGCGACTTTTCCATCTTGCGGTTATACCATTTGTTGCGCGCCTGCGTCGTCAATGTTCCTTGATGCTTCTCCAGATACAGCTCCCCGCGATAAGTCTGGAAACGGGATTTCTCTTGCTCCAGCTTACGGAAGAAGGACAAGGAATCCTCCTGCACGACAGGAGGCAGTCCAAGCAGATTATGCTCACGCGCTAACCGCTCCAGATGCTCCTCTCCAGGTCCACCGCCGCCGTCGCCAATACCAAACAACATCAGGGCATGCTCGGAAACATTACGATCCAGATAGCTATTCTCAATCTTCGCAAGTGATCTTGGCGCACTTGGGCTGTTATACGTATCTTCCGGCGGAAGGTGTGTCAGCACTTTGCTGCCATCAATACCTTCCCATTCAAAGCTGTGATGAGGATGAGTATTGTACACGTTCCACGACAGCTTTTGCGTCATCATATAATCAACACCGGATTTTCTAAGCAGCTGCGGCAAACTTGCCGAATAACCAAATACATCCGGGAGCCAAAGAATCTTCACCTCTTGGCCAAACTCCTGCTCGTAGAAGCGCTTGCCGTACAAAATCTGCCGCACCAAGGCTTCCCCGCCGGAGATGTTCGTGTCAGGCTCTACCCACATAGCTCCCTGCACTTCCCAGCGTCCTTCTGTAATTCGTTCCTTGATTCGGTCATACAGCTTTGGATAATGCTCTTTCATCCATTGATATAATTGCGGCTGGCTTGCGCCAAACACATAATCCGGGTATTTCTCCATGTTCGTAAGAACAGTGGAAAAAGTACGTGCGCCCTTACGGATCGTCTCACGGATCGGCCACAGCCAGGCAAGGTCGATATGAGCATGACCAATAGCACTAACCGTCAGGACAGGATCTCCGCCTTGCTTGGAGAGTTCTTTGGCAAGAACTTCTCTGGCGCGCTGAGCAGTCTCTTCATTTATAACCTCAAGCATAAGTGCTGCATCATACAAGCTTTGAATGACACGCTCTTGTCTTGCACTTTTCTCCGCCACATGCTCCGCCAGCTCGAGAAGCACCTCGAAATCGTAATACAGCTGACGAATCTCCTCGTAACAAATCGCGATATCCGCTTCCTTTAAAGTGCCGCTGCGATACTTGCCGAACAGATCGTTACAGCCGGCATCTGCCCACAGATCAATCTGTTCTCCAGCAGCCGACATTCCCAGATCTACAACACGTTTGCCAGGCAAGCCTAGGCTGAAATCAAATTCAGAATTAATATTGGTGAGACCTTGCTTGGGTGAGCCTTCCTCATCAACCAGACAAAGCTCTCCATTAATATCGATCAGCAGAACAGCTTTGTATCCTGCCACGGCATCAGGAACAATCCCTTCAAACCGAAACCATGCGCAATCCCATAAGTTCCCCCATTTATCTCCAGGTGTAAGCTCAAGACGCGTACCGCTGTTCCGCTCGGAATAAGGCACCGGTTCCTTCGTCACCCATGCCGTAACCTTCATTGCCGATACGGGTTCATAGATGGAATCGCGTATTCTCGGCAATAAATCCTTTGCTTTGTGCAGTTTTAATCGATTTATTTCGTATGGCATGTTAGTCACTCCCGGTTTGAAAAAAAGAGGACTGATTAACAGTCCTGTTGTTGGAAGGTGATTGGATACTGGCTATGAGCTTTCGGGATACGGGGTACCTCTTTCAGCCCAACCGAATGTGGAACAGCTATGTTACCCTGTAACACATTCGGTGGGGTTGTCTGATGGAAACTTTGATTAGATTATCAATTTGATGTTTCCCTCAGACAAAGGCGGGCGCTATCGCTCTTCAAGAGCTACCCCTACTCCCTTTGCTCTGCTGCGTAAACAATACTTCCAAGTCATACAGGACGTGTTAAGAAAGTCCTCTTTTTTTGTTTTTTTTATTATTTGGTTACTTGTTCTGCTTTCTTTTGGGCGTCGTCAAGGATTGCTTTTACATCGCCTTTGGTCATCAGGGATTTCACGACCGCGTCACCCCAGATTTGCCATACCTTCGAGTTGTCTTTCGCAAAAGTTGGCAAGCCTGAAACGTTACCGGACATGGCTTGATAATGCAGGTACATCTCTGGATGCTTCTCTTTGTATTCCGGCGATTCAGAGATTTCTTTCAGAATCGGGGAGCGTACATTGGAGTCCGCAACCAGCTGTTGAACTTCTTTGCTGTACATCGCTTTGATGTATTCAAATGCTGCTTCCTTATTCTTCGCATCTTTTGGCACCGAGTTAAAGGCAGCACCAATCGTTACGTTTGCAGCTTGGCCGCTTGGGGACAATGGAATCGGCGACATACCGCAATCGAGTCCACTATCTTTACACTGCTGTACTTGCCAAGGACCATCAATCAGATAAGCTGTTTGCCCTTTTTTCCAAGCATCGAAGTACGTGCCTTCGTTATTGTTAACCATCAAGCCAGCTGGATGATCTGCATTCAGCTCACGAAGCAGGTTGATCGTCTCTACATTCGCATCCGAGTTAAAGGTTGGCAGGCCATTCGCATCGGCAAAGCTGCCGCCATTAATCCCAATTAGAGCGCCATAGCGCAAGTATCCGCCGAAGTTCGGAGCGCCATAAACGCCACCGCCGTAAAACTTGCCTTTACCGGCTTCTGTTACTTTTTTCGCGTTGTCAGCCAGCTCTTGCCAGGTAGTAATTGGTTTCTCAGGATCAATGCCAGCTTCCTTCACCAGCTTCTTGTTCCAATACAGGCTGCTTACGCCAGGCTGCAGGGCAAGACCGTAAATTTTACCTTCATACTCCATCGGCTTCCAAGCAGCTGGCGAGACGTTATTACGGAGCTCATCAGCAATGTCATCCGGGAACGGCTCGAGCAGACCTTGCTGAGCAAAGCCCGGCATTTGTGTTTCACCTACGATAATATCTGGAACGTTTTTGGCTAGGAATCCTGCTGTTTCCTTCTGAATCAGCGGCTCGCCCCAACCCCAGTCTTCCGCTTTAATACTGATGTTTTTCTCTTTCAGCTTGCCGGACATGATCTTCTGATAATGAAGCGGGAAAGCTTCTACAAGAGTACCCGGTGTGTAATTGATATCAACACCTTGTCCCTTTAATTCCTTCTCTTTTGGTGCAAACAAATCATCCATCTTACCAACACCGATGCCTACAGCACCTTCGTTAAGTACAGTGATCGTTACCGGATCTCCTGAAGCTGCAGCCCCGGTTGATTCAGCCGGCTCTGCTGAAGCAGACTCCGTCGGCTCTGCCGAGTTCTGAGGCTGATTGTTTCCGTTAGAATTGTTGTTACCGCCACATGCTGTTAATGAGAACGTTAAGAGTGCAGTTACAAGCAAGGATGTGATCTTTGTTTTATTCACATAAACCCCTCCAATTTAGGATAACTGACCTGTCGCAATTAATATATCATGACTATTTGTTATATTCAATATGTTATGACAAATATTTTTAACCTTTGATTCCTGTGTTCGCTAGACCTTGAACGATATATTTCTGGAAGAAGAAGAAGATCAAGAGCGCTGGTATTGTCATGCCAAGACCAAGCGTGATGATTAACGGCCAGTTCGGAATAGCTCCCGGGCTGGCAGCAGCTGACGACAATCGGGTAATGGCAGCAGGCAATGTCTGCAGCTTATCCGATGAGGTATAGAAGAACGGCGTAGCAAAATCATTCCATGTTGCTAGTGCCGTCGTAATCGCAATAAACGCCATAATCGGCATCTGCAGCGGCAGCAGAATCTGGAAAATAATCCGCAGCGTTCCCGCTCCGTCTACCTTCGCCGCTTCATCAAGCTCATAGGGGATTTTTTCAATGGACTGCTTCACGAGGAATGCACCCATAATATTGAGGCTCGGTCCTCCTATGAAGTAAACCCACCAAGTATCGAGTATCCCTTTACCACCTGTAAAAATGTCGTTGCCGCCTGCAAAAGGCCATCTTGCAAACTCCAGGTAAGTCGGAATCAGCGCAATCGTACCCGGGATCATCTGCGTACCCAGCAAGATCAGGAACAGCTGGTCTTTCCATTTGAAACGGAGCCTTGCGAAGACATAACCAGCCAGCAAGGAGGTCAGCAGCGCCCAGAAGGTGTTATAAATGGTCCGATAACCGGAGTTTATGAAATACTTTTGTATCGAATTGTCCGCCGACACGTTAAACAGCACGGTAAAGTTATGGAGCGTTGGTGCTTTGGCAATTGGAAATAATCCAATGATGCTTGTTGTAAATTCATTCTTCGTGAAGAAGCCGGCCAGAACCATAAAGATCAAGGGATATAGCAAGACAAGCCCGATACCAAGCAGAACAATATGGGCAAACAAATTACCCGGCTTCAGCTGCACAGCTACTTTTCTAGACAATGTATCTTTCATGCTCTAGGACCTCCTTTTGATCGGAATGGTGCTGCTTCTATCCGAGTTGGTTGACCAGCGGTAGTAGAACACCGTACCTACAAAGACAACTACTGCCATAATGAGCGAAGACGCACCGGCCATACCGAGATTGAAGTCCCAGAACGCATCACGGTAAATACGGAACACGAGTACTTCCGTCTTCCCGTAAGGGCCGCCGCCTGTCATGAACAATACCTGCTCGTAGATCTGAATAGCACCGATCAGACTAGTAATCACAATATAGGTTGCAATTGGTTTCAAGCCTGGAAGCGTGACGTACCTCATCTTGCCCCAGCGGCCCGCGCCGTCGATTTCCGCTGCTTCGTACAAGGACACATCTACGGACTGCAGTCCCGCAAGCCAGATGAGCGCTGCACCGCCCACCCCTTTCCATACCGAGTAGACGACGATCCAGAACACGCCCCAGAACACGGAATATTGCCAGACAATCGGCTCTTTGCCAATGGATTTCAAAAAGTTATTAATAACACCGTTGTTCGTATCAAGCAGCAAGTTGAAGATTTGAGTAGTAGCAACCGTTGAGGTCACTGCCGGAATGTACCAGATTGACCGATATATGCCCTTACCGAACAATGGCATATTCATCAGAATAGCTGCGCCAAATCCGGCAATCAGGGTAATTCCGGTAACCAGTCCCCCTAACCAAATCGATCTCCACAAGGCTTCGTAATAAAGAGGATCGTGGAAAAATCGTACATAGTTGTCGAACCAAACAAATTTCGGACTGTCGGCTATACCAATCCACTCGAAAAAACCGAGGAAAAAGCCAAACAGCGTTGGGAATCCCGATAACACCAGCCACCAAAGAATCATTGGACTCAGGATGGCTGCTGCAATTAATGCATCTTTGTGTCTGACCGCAAACTTCTTAAGAGAGGACCTTGTTGATACGTTAGTGACTGGCAGATGCAATGGTGCTGTTTCTACTGCTTTCCTGTCATTCATGTTCATTTTCCTCCTTGCCTGTTTTAGCCTTACTCAAATGCTATAAAACCCTATATATAGATTATATTTGTTATATCAAATTAGTCAATTGATAAATGCAAACAAAAATAACCCGACAGCCAAAAGTTGGCTATCGGGTTATTGGACAAATGTTATGGTTGTTTAAGCCTTTGCTTGAACATTGGCCTCAGCGGTTGTCTTGCGGACGACTAAGCTAGGCTTCAGAATCATTTTATGGAACCTGATTGGAAGCTTACCTTGATTGTCGATCACCTGAAGTAACAGACGCACCGCTTCGGTACCAATCTCATACTCGGATTGATCGATGTAAGTAAGCAGGCTGAACTCCTCGAGGAGCGGCGTCGGGTTATCAAAGGAGATGATGGAAATATCCTCGGGTACACGAAGTCCTACCTTCTTCGCAATCGATAAAATCTGAACGCCAAGCGAACAGTTCAAAGCGATATAGGCGGTTGCCATTTGGTTTTTGACAAAGCGGTATAACGGATGATTCGGATCCGTCGCAGGCAGCGGAGGACTAGCAGGGTCATCAAGGATACCGTTAGCGTGAATATCGTTTAAGATCAGCGAAGGATTGATTAAGGCGCCCTTCTGCTTCAATGCTTCGTTATAGCCTTGAATCCGCTCATCTACAGAGACTGTCATTAATGCCGAGTCCGAGCAGATTGCGATATTCCGATGACCAAGATTCCATAGATGGTCTACAGCAAGCATCGACGCATGTGCACCGTCTGAAGACACGACATTGGTCTCCACCCCAGGCAGATGCCTGTCGATCAAAACAAACGGATAGTTCTGCATCTTGAGTGCAATAATTTCTTCGTTGTAGACCTCAGCATCAACCGGGAAAATGATAAGTCCATCCACGTTGTTCTTCATTTCCCGGATGACTTCCTTCTCGGTTTCCTTGGAATTATTCGTCAGCATTACAACTAGCTGATAACCTTTTGCTTTCAGCCCATCTGTAATACCTGCAATTAATCGAATGGCGAAGTAATCTCCGAGCACCGGGAATACGAGTCCAATCTTCACTCTTGGCCTTGTCTGCCCTCCACGAGGTTCATTCAATAGACTTGGAGCCATCTGGGTTTCGGGAATCCCCTTAACAAAGCTGCCTCTGCCTGGAATTCGGTAGATCCAGCCATCCTTCGCCAGCTCGGCAAGGGCGTTCACTACCGTAATACGGCTGACATCAAATTCTTCCATCAAATCTTTCTCTGTCGGAATTTTATCGTCTTCGACCAGCTTCCGGGACGTTATTAATTCTTTAAAATGATTTTGAATCTTAATATACAGGGGTTCTCTATCTTGACTCATTTCTAAATCCTCCTATCCGGACCAAATTAATCGTTATAACAAATATACCATATGGAAGGAGCTTAACAAAGTAATAGTTGAACAAATGTCCATTTATTAAAGCCATTATTCTTTAAAAAAGAAGAGCGCATGCAGCATGCGCCCCCCTTTATCCCATTATTACATATGTCGCGATTTCGCAGTCTTATTACGCCTGCAAACTGCCAGAAGCACTTTTAAGCTCCGCCTGCATAATTCCTTTATCCTTCAGAACCTTCATAAAGATACCACCTACGACAGTCCGGTGCTGGAACCCAATCTGACGCGCTGTAACCGTATCTGTCCAGTCTGAGAACTGAACACGGTCCAGCGTTTCGTTCAGCATATCCCAGATTGGAGTGGTCAGCTCGATAAAATCATTCTGATCTTCCGCCAGAGAGGCCGACCATACGAGCCAATCGTTCTTCGTGTAATTAGCACGGTTGTCGAGCGGCGTGCCGTAATCATTTTTCATCTTCTTATACCAGCTGATCTCATTGCGGATCATCTCTTTGGAGAACAGATCTGTGCCAAACAGTACATCCCAGATCAGATTATATTTGAGACTCCAGGAACCTTCTTGTCCAAAAGCAAGCTTTGTATGGTCGCCGTCAGCCGCAAGTACTTCCCACTGCTCAGCCATTTCTTTGGCTTTGGCCATATAACGGGCAGCTGTTTCCTCTTCCCCTTGAAGCTTCTTCAGGATCGAGTAGCTGGCTACGCCCATAACCGCCTTCACAGACAGGTTTGCGTTACGTGCCAAATGGCCGGCGAAGTCGTCGGTGCATAGCTGGTTCTCAGGATCGAGACCAAATTCCGTCAAATAATCTGCCCATTCGCCGAGAGTGTCCATATGGCTGAACAGGTAATCACGGTTGCCCCCTGCAAGAGCTACGGAAGCAGCCATAACGAGCATGTTGCCACATTCCTCAACCGGCATTTGCCCTTCACGTTGATTCTCGCTATACACTTGACCATTACCAATCGGGTATTGTCCGATATCATGTGGTGCAAATTCAAATGTCCAAGCATCCATCTCCGAATATTTCAGAATCGGGCGGATCATCGCTTCTACAAGCTCAGGTGCATAGAGCAGGAACATTGGAACAGATGGATAGCTCACATCAACGGTAGCCATACAGCCGTTGCTATAGCACTCTTTGGACAGGAATAGCAGCTGGCCTTCTGTATCCGCTACAAGCTTATGCGCAGCGATCGCTTGACGATAGGACAAGGAAAGCAGATCCGCATATTGGCTGCCGCCGGCTTTCTCGCCTTCCGCGATAATCTGCTGATCAAATGCAGCACAACGCTCGAGCAAGCTCTCGTATTCCGAGAATGCAGTTGCGATCATATCTGGTGTAGATTGGCCATTTCTTTTCCAATAAGCCTCAAGCTTGTCGCCAAAATATTCAATGGCAATGATATCATCGTAGGCAAGTACGGCAAGGTTGCTGATAGGAGCAGCTCCAACACGACCTAGATCGTAGATGAGCGCCATAACTGGCTGAACATCTGCCACCACTTGAGCTGCTGTTGGTGAAGTCGACTCGGTGAGCTTGTCATTTCGCACGAATTGCTTACGGATATCGGCAGAACCTATGTATCCGCTTATTTGATCGGATTTCTCCGTGTTCAGATAGAAGTAACCCCAGTCAATCCGATGATCGTCGCCCGAACGGTTCACTACGTCCTGCTTCTCATGACCGATCTGCAGCGAGATTAGTCCGTCGTTCTCCAGCTTCTGGCTAATAACCGCTTGGTTCGATTGATCGACACACCATTCGCCTGTCACATCAAAGTAAATTTGTACGTCATGCTCCTGGCCATCCAGGGAGCTTACTTCGAATGCCACATAAGAAGCAGGTCTCGACAATACATCCAGATCATCCAGTAATAAAGGAGAAGTGAAACGAACTGTCAATTCGATTCCTGCAGATTGGAACGTGTACACCGTGCTCAAAGCAGACACCGTCACACTCTTCTGCTCCATCGCTACCGGTTCTGTATAATACCGTTCAGCTCTTGGCTCAACCAGACCAGCAAACCGTTGTACCTTACCGTCGATTCGGATCAAGCCTGTCATTCCATGCCGCTGCCCCGTCCAGTGACGGGTATGATCATCGGTCAACCGGTCAGCCTGCGACCAAACACTGAAATAAGGGTCTACCGTTACTAATGGAACTGCAGAAGGACGAATTGCGCTCATTAAGAAAACAACTCCTTTAATATATTCATTTGTTATAATGGATATATTATAATGCTATATTAAATTTTATGTCAATGAGTAAAAAGGCTGACGAGTTTGAACTTAAACCGTCAGCCTTTTTGTGTCGTTTGTGTCGTTTGTGTCGTTCGGTCGCTCACTCTGCTGTTAGCACTCGACTCCAAGTACTCAAACTCCGAGCACTCTACTCCAAGTACTCTACTCATGCACTCTACTCATGCACTCAGCTCAAGCACTCAACTCCAAGTACCCTACCACAAGCACTCTACTCCAAGTACCCTACCACAAGCACCCTACTCCAAGCACTCTACCACAAGCACTCTACTCCAAGCACTCTACCACAAGCACTCTACTCCAAGTACTCTACCACAAGCACTCTACTCCAAACTGCTTCAAGCACCTTACTCCAAGCACTCTACTCCGAACTCTCATCTCATCCAGCACACATCTCGCTACACTGTATTTTGTACAGCATATGGATGCCTTATTGTCCAACATCCTAGTCTATCCTGTATTCTGTACAGTAGAATTCTTGCTTAATGAACTGGGATACTCCTAATTGGACTTTTCTACTGTACAGAATCCAACGTAGCCATCTGTCTAAGTAACATGCATCTCCCTACGTTGGATCGAATACAGCCTAGTTAGCGTCGGTGTTCGATTAAGCAGCCATTTCTCGCAAAGTAACCAGCCTGTCACCAATCTCAACTAACTCTTTCCGCAACAAGATACTCTCCGTGTATCTCTCTGGGATACCATCATACCCCCAATAAATGCCGGCCAACCCGCCTGCGATTGCTCCAATCGTATCCGAGTCTCCGCCTTTATTAGCGGCACGCTGAACGACTTCCTCAAAGGAATCTGCAACCATCAAATGATGGACAACCCATTGCATCGTATGAACCACATAGCCATCCGGCGGAGTAATTGGTGCGTGGCCGTTCAGCAGCTGTTCATAGCGGGTATCGGTTATTTCGGTGCGGACGGAAGCCTTTAAAGCTTCACCCTGAAGCAGCCTTCGGGCGATGCGGTTGTAGATCAGGCATGCTTCTGTCGCTGATTCATCATCATGGGTCATCTCGGAATGCCGCTTCGTGATCTTTTCCATAAACACAAAGTCAGGATATGCTAGAGCAATAGGCAGACAGCGCATTAGTGTACCGTTCCCGGCAGTCATCTCGTTCAACCGCACTTTTGCCCGGCGTGCAGCCTCGAACCAATCGCCTTCATATTGATCAAATACCGTCCGGATGATGTTGCCGATATCCTTCGGATTTGTTGCCTTCCACTTGAGAAAATAGTTCCCAATAGCCTCGATCGGTTCCGCTGGATTGTGCAGAATGCCTCTCGCTACTGCTATCGTCATCGCCGTATCATCGGTGATTTCACCCGCTTCAAGCTGCCATACGCCGCCGCCAATGATTTGGTCGAGCCAGCCGTACTCGCGCTTAATCTCCGCTTCGTTCATAAATTCGGTCGTTCCACCCAGAGCGTCACCAACTGCAACACCAAATAATCCTCCGAGAATTTGATTCCTCATCATTTGGTCATCCCCATCCATTCATATGGATTGCTATATTTCTCATAGCGCCCAAGAACCACCTTCACCTGCTGCACCCTCTCCTCCAAGCTGCCGCGAAGCGGAATGAAGGGAATCTTGCGAGTAATAAGGTCAGCAATAATCTGCTTCTGGAAAATATGTCTGCCTACATCCCCAGAGCGGTCCGGCGTATCGTCGTAAGGAATATCGTCTTCACATAGGAAGACAATATCGTAGCGTGAAGCGCAGCGAGCTGCCATCTCCTCCAGCCTCGGATGAGCTGCACCGTGATAATAGTGGGAGAACATAAACGTCGTAATGGCATTCGTATCAACGAACAGTACATCCTTTGCCTCCAGCAGCAGACATTCCTCCCGCTCAAGATGACCTTCTGCGATGTCCACCAGCTGTTCAAGCGATAATCGGCGTTCAATCTGATGCTGCTCCCAATATTCCCTGCCGTACTCGGGCATCCAGACCGTCTGCTGCTCCTCCGCCATCTGGGCGGCAAGGGTTGTTTTCCCCGTGGAGGGAGCCCCAAGGAACACCACATTCGTAATGAGATCACGGCAAACGATCGGATGCACCAGGTCTTTGTTCTCGTACAATGCTTCCCTTACTTTCGTACCGGATATAGGGAACGTCTCCCTGAGTCGATCCACCTGACGATTGACTGCCCCTAGAGCCTCACTCATATGCTCGCCATAGAATTCACTGGAGTAGAAATGCGTAACCTTCCTATCACCCAGCTGGCCTAAAATATAGTTCTCTTGCTTGCGCTTGATCTCAGGCGTATCGCCGCTGTCCGATGGGCCATCCCAAGCCTCCAGCACTTCTACATTCGGGTATAGCTCTCGAATCCAGCGAGCCCGCACCGATAACGGCACTCGGGTGACCTCCGGACTGTCATAGATGACCACGATGAGATGATCAACCTCACCTAGCGCAGTCTCGACGACATGCTGGTGACCACGATGGAATGGTGCGAATTTGCCGAGCGTGAGTCCAATTTTTCTATCCGACATAATGGTTCACCTCGTCCTGTGTCACCGCAGCTGCAGCCGTCCGAGTGTATTCTCGCTTCCAATCCACCAATCCCATAATCGCTATGCCAAGGAAAATGACATACAAGAATGAAGTCGTGTACAGCTCTTTGTAGAAGTACATACCGATCGATAACACGTCTACGAGAATCCAGAAGTACCAGTTCTGAAGAATTTTATAAGAGAGCAGGAATTGAGCCGTCAAGCTTAACGTTGCAATAAAAGCATCCAAATAAGGAATCGAAGCATCGGTGTAGACATCAAGAACAAGACCCCATACTGTTGTAAAAATAACAATAAATCCACCCAGCAGCGCCGCCAGCTTCATATTCCAGACCCTAGTTGGGCGAACAGCCGCTTCGCCGCGCTTCGTCATCCAGATGATCCAGCCGTAAATACTGAGGATGAAAAAGAACACCTGCAGCGTCATATCCGCATACAGCTTGACGTCCAGGAACATATAGAAGAAGCAGGCCACATTGATGATGCTAATCGGCCAGGTCCAGATCTTCTCCTTCGCCGTCAGCCAGACAGCTGCTAGACCCGTTGTTGTAGCGGCAATCTCGATGGTGCTGGACGAGGTGTAATAGGCAACGGCTAGTATGGCGATAAGCAGGCCTGCGATTGTTACGTTTTGCTTCATGTTGATCACTCCTAACTATAAATAGACAACTCCGGTACAAAACCGGTAAAACGGTACAGCTGCGCTGCACGCTGTGAGTACTGATTAGACAACTTCAGACTTCCGTCTGGAAGGCGGACCTCTTCAATAAGACCTTTTCGGCTCTGAGTGGAGGTCACTTTACGGATAAAGTTCTTCTCTTCGAACGCAGGGACAACCGTCTGAATGATCTGATACAACTCCCCAATCGTAAATTCCTCTGGCAGAAACGCACTCGCAATGGCTTGCGTCATCATCTGCTGCTGAATGCGCAGGTAAGCATCTTGAATAATGTCATGATGGTCAAAAGCCAAATTCATCTCAAGCACTTCAGAGAGCGGGAACAGCCTGACATCTGAAGCATCATCCGATGCCTTCCGATCCGCCAAGTACCTCTCATTCACCAAGGCACAGAACGCATGGCTGATAATCCAGCCCCTTGGATCCCGCCCCGGCTTGCTGTACGTCTTCAGATATTCCATGTGTACATGCTCGACACCCGCTTCTTCCTTCAGCTCCCGAATGGCACATTCCTCCACCGTCTCGGTCTCACGTGTAAAGCCGCCAGGCAATGCCCATTGCCCCTCGAAAGGCCATACCTTACGGCGAATCAGCAGCACTTGCAGCTCCCTCATCGGGAGAGCTTTCTTTGAGGTTTCTTTCTCTTGTGAGGTTATCGTGAAAATCACAATATCCGACGGCGCACCATCCGGGGTGCGATAATTACTGGCTGAATAGTTATGTTCGTTCTCGTTCAGGTTCAAGAGAGGGCAGCCTCCTTCACAACTCATATTATCGTTTTGATAATATCAATATGACATAATCAAAAGAAATGTTCAAGTCCATTTTGGTAAAAAAAGAAAATGACCGCCATACGAGTTGTATGCGGCCATTTCTCTTATTCGCTATTTTAAAACAATTCGTTCCTGCTCATCCGGTTGTACGTAATCCAGCTCTATCGCCTTCTGGATACCGTTTCGAATCACCCGATCAAGCGCATTGCCTGATCTAGCATAGCCAAGCAGCTTCACAACCTGCTTCACCAGGTCATCCTGCGGGAGGCTGATTTGTGCTTTCAAAATGGTTTGCACAGCAGCAGCAATCTCTTCAGCAGGCAGGTCTTCAGCCGAACGGCGTTCCGATTCTTCTGTCGCAGTACGAAACTTCCCATAGAGAGAAGGCTCCGTTCCTTCCGGCCAATAAAATACAGCTCCATCCGACTCCGAGACTTGAGGCTTCAGCCGACTAAGGAGATCCGTTAACCGCTGATCCAGCTTCGCTCCAAGGCGGGTGATTCCCCAAGCCTGCAGCACCCGCTTCGCAAGCAAGCTGCGGCTGATTGGTCCCTCTTCCGCAATAACCCGCTTGATCTGTCCGAGGATCAACTCGGTTGATGCGGGAGAATAGAACATTTCCGTCCCCAAGGTTACCGGTTCAAGCTGACAAAGCGTATACACAGGTACATCAGACTCAGACTTGCTAGGTGCACTTAACTGTTCCATCGGCACTGCTGCTGCAGCAACTTTAACGACCTGCTCAGATTCAGCTACAACAATCTGCTCAGCAGCAGTAGAGGGCCCCTCAGGTGGAGCCGCCTGCTTCCTATCCTTCGCATTTTGAATCGCTGCAACCACTTGGCGAATCACCTGATTCTTGTTCTCCCACCATTCCGGACTCCATACCCGAATCAGATTCCAACCAAGCTGACTAAGCACTTGTTCCCGCAAAAGATCACGGTCACGCGCTGCCCCAGCATCCCTGTACATCGGTCCGTCGAGTACAATACCAAGGACATATTGTCCTTTATTCGCAGGATCCAGAACCCCAAGATCTACGCGGTATCCGGATGCTCCAACATGAAGATCCGTCTCATAGCCAAGCGCCTTCAGATCTGACGCTAAGCTCCGGTGAAGATTGGACACAAGCGAGATTTGCTCGGACGAAGCGCTGGCTGGCAGCACCCGCTGCCCTTTTTCCGCGTAGTCGAGGAAAGCTTTCAGTCCAAGAACACCCTGTGCATTAATTCGGCTGGCGTTAAGGTGATGAGACAGCAAAGTCGAGTAGACCAGCATCTCATGCCTTGCCCTGGACACAGCGACGTTCAGACGGCGCCAGCCTCCCTGACGGTTCAGAGGGCCAAAGTTCAGACTAACCTTGCCAGTTGCATCTGGTCCATAGCCGACGGAGAACAAGATTACATCTCTCTCGTCCCCTTGCACATTTTCCAGATTTTTCACGAAGATCGGCTCAGGCAGCTGTCCAATGAACAGCTCCAAATCCTGATCCTTCTTGAGCGCCTCCTCCAGCAAATCCTCAATTAGGGTCTGCTGAACAGAGCTGAAGGTAACAACACCAATGCTGCGTTTCCGCAATACCGGATCCTTGACGCGGCGAATGATCTCTCCTATTACCGCTTCGCCTTCCACCCTGTTCTGCTTCGAACGGCCACGGTCATAAAACCCTTCCAACGGAACTAAGGTCACACTGGATACCGGTTCATCCGGTGAAGGGAAGGTCATCAATTTGTTATCGTAGTAATGAGCGTTACTGAAGGCGATTAAGCTCTCATGCCTGCTTCGGTAATGCCAGGTCAAATGCCGCTGCGGCATGCCAAGCGCCAAGCAGTCGTCCAGAATACTTTCCATATCCTGCAGTGCTTCTTCCTCATCCATCTCTTCGCTAGTGCTCTTTGAGAAAAAGCTCGTTGGTGGTAGCTGCTTCGGATCGCCTACAATGACTGCTTGATGACCCCTTGCCAGAGCACCAACCGCTTGAGCGGTAGGAACTTGGGAAGCTTCGTCAAATATAACGAGATCAAACTTCGCACTATTCGTGTCCAAATACTGCGCAGCCGAGATTGGACTCATCAGCATACAAGGCGTCAGCCTAGGCAGCAAATGAGGAATAGACTCAAACAGCTTGCGGATCGAGAGATTTCTTCCTCCGCTTCGAATGGCCCTTTGCAGAATACCTGCCTCAGAGCTTTGAGCCGCTTCGACCGTCATCTGCGGAATTTTGGCAGACAACCGGGCAGCAATCTCTTGCTGAGTTAAGGTTAAATATTGCTCATCCGCTTGTCTAAACCGCTCGATCGTATCTTCGAACAACTTGCCAGAGAATGCGAGAAGGCTTTTATCCCGGGCAATAATGTAATTGGCAACTGATTTGTACAAACCTCTCTCATAAGCGGCAATAAGCTCAGAATTGGAAAGCCGACCTTCCTCATATGGCGTAATAATTGGCAGAAGTCCCGACTCCGCCGCTTCGGCACGGACTCTGCACCATGTACTCCAGTCGCGCAGACGATCCAGATGAAGCGACCATAGCTTCGCTTTGTCCACCATACCTGCAAGCCATTCTCCATCTTCCAAAGAGACTTGGAGCTTAGCGAAAGATACGTTCAAAAAGCGGGATAGCTCGCTCTCCTCGGCTTTGATCTTAAGATCATGACCTCCAATACGCTGGAAGAGCTGCAGCTGCCCTTGATCATGACGGCCATTCAGGAGCACATCCGATAACTGTGCTCTCGCCTGACTAGCCGAATTTGGATTGTTGTACCATTGCACGAGCAAGGCTTGAAGATTCTCTACCCAATCACAGATTGCGGTAAGCTCATCCCATTTGCCATCGTCTCCGTCGGCCCACGCCTGACCGAAATACGGCGAGACCTTTCCTTTCTTATCTTTCAGCTTCTGCTCTTCTTCCTGCCAAGTTACAATCTCGGCCAAGGCCGATTTCACTTGATCTTTGGATAATGCGGCAGAAGGCTGAGATAAACCTTTGAGCATTTTGAAAATGCGTTTTTGTCCGGACCACTTAGGCAGGAACCATTGCAGCTCTGTTTTATCCCATTCCGATAAAATCGTTCTAGCATCAAGGCGCGTGATGTCCGATGTGAATCTGGCGAATATTTTCGCCCGTAATTGATCTCTCCGTTTACCCTGCTCGGCTGTTGCTCTGATCAGTACTAGAGCTTCAGCAAGGTCTGCTTCCTGCAGCAAGGCTGGCTTCATGTCAGGAACATGGCTGGCCAGTTCACTAAGCTTAACCAGGATCTCAACATGACGGTAATCCAGATGGCTCGCTTCAAGCTTCAGACGATCAGCAGCCTGGCTCAAAGCGATACGTTGTTCCTCCAACAGAGGAATATACCTCTTCAGCACCTGATCTACTTCCGTCTTCACTCCCTGCGAGTAGGAAGTCAGCTCAACATCACGCCATGGGTGAAGATGTGGATCTCCGCACTCCGCCCCAGCAATTTGAAGCCGTGCCACGAGGTCCTTCCAGACCGTCAGCTTATCCGGGGACAAGCCCTCTATTGCAGCATCATTGAACAAGACAATATCCGATCCTTCTCCCGCCTGTTCGTATCCGGCAATCGCTTCGAATAGAGTCAGCCCAGATGGATGCTTGTAGTGAAGAGCTTCAACGTACCCGTTCAGCTCATTCCGCAATTGGAACAAACGGTCAGCCTGGCTGCTCCAGGATGCCGATGAGGGAATCCTTCTTGCTTCAATAGCGGCAGACAATTGATCCAGGACGGATTTTTTGGTGCTTTTATTGGAATGCAGCTCGAGGCAAAACGGACCTAGTCCAATCTGCTCCAGCCTGCGCTGCACGACGGATAAGGCTGCCATTTTCTCAGCAACAAATAATACCCGTTTGCCTTGTGCCAGCGCATTCGCAATCATATTCGTAATCGTCTGGGACTTCCCTGTTCCCGGCGGTCCATGAAGAACAAAGCTTTGACCATCTGCAGCTGCACGAATCGCGGCTAACTGTGAAGAATCCGCGCTAATCGGCACAGATAAGCTTGTTGGATGATCCAGATCAAGCGGCCGCGGCGTTTCCTCCGAAGGCTCCTCCCATTTCAACTGGCCTTCCATCAGACTAGCAACGATTTTGTTCTGCGCCAGCTTATCCGCATGCGTACGGATATCATTCCACATGACAAATTGGCCGAAGGAAAACAAGCCAAGATTAGCCGTCTCCTCAACATCCCATCTAGGAACTTGAATAAGCGCATGCCTGAATACATGGAACACCTGCTTGAGGGCAATGCCTTTCTCATCTCTAGGCAGAGGATCCAGGCCGTCAATACCGATGCCATAATCCTGCTTCAACATTTCCAGAAGGGTAATGTTCATCTGAGGCTCTTCATCTCTCGCCCGAATCACATATCCTTGACGGGAAGACTTCCGAATAATATCAACCGGAATCAAAGCAATTGGAGCATAACGCGGCAGCTCGCTGACCGGCGTCTCGTACCATTTTAATAGGCCAAGGGCTAGATAAAGGGTGTTGGCTCCATTTTCCTCAAGCGAGACTTTCGCTGACCGATAGAGATGCACCATTCTGCGCTCCAGCTCAACCCCATCAAGCTCCACACGCAGCCGCTTCCGGTTAAACTCTTCACGAAGAAGCTGGGACAGCGGATGATCATTGTTAATGCTCTGGTACAAATTCGCATCACGGCCGTTATTCTGCCAGTCGCCAGGCTTCGCTAACAATTGGAACTCCTCGCCATCAGCAAGCGCGTCCTCCAAATCTCCCAATTGTGTCGTAATAATAGGAATACTGGACTTCGACAGACGGAAGTTAAGCAGCGAATTCCGGAGTGTTAGATCAAGCAACCTGCGTTCCCATTGCTTTTGTCTAGCAGACTTCGGCAAGGCAGTAAGCTCAAGCGGCTTCTCCAAAATATCCACGAGCTCAGGAGCTGCGGCGTCCAGATCAGCTAGTGCTGCTTCTTGCTGCTCGATAATCCAGCCTTCAGGTGTAGCCGTTCGAATAGGCAGAGGTCTTACCGCAGCAGAGCGTGCTCGACGGATATCCAGCACACAATCGAAGTTATCCGGGTCCTGCAGATGGGCTTCGGCAAGGGACGCAGCTTTGTCAAAGCTGACGGGATCCCCTTCCACAAAAGCTGTCGCTTCAATCACGCAGATCTGATTCATGCCTGTCGCGATTCTTTTCGTTAATACCGAAATATCATCCTGCAGACTTTCTGCGAATGTCTCTTCTTCCAGCCACAACCCTGCGAAGGCATGCCCCTTCGTAAACACAAGCAGAGGATGCAGACCAACGGCCTCCATACACGCCGCATATAACAGGGATAGATCGAAACAGTTCCCCATCCGATGGGCAAAGATCGTCTCCGGCAGGCGTACACGCTGACCAATCACCTCAAAGCTTGGAGGTGCAACGCAGTACACTATTTTTTTATTTTGTAAGGCAGCATAAATAGCAGCGGCTTGAAGCCGCACCTTATTCGGATCCTTACTCTGATAAGCTGTGAAAGAAGAGCTCCCGCTCCATTTGGTGAGGATATCTGCCGCTTCACGAACAACTTGAGCGATATGATGATGATTCGGCATGACAAAAGCAGCCGTCAACTCCGGCAGCACGGCAAGGCCGCTCCACTCATCGAAGGCTAGTACGGAGATAGTTCCGCGCTGCTGATAGATTTCAGATCCGCCTTGCAAGACGGATAAAGTAAGTGTCCCTGTCAGTCGTTCCGACTGATTAGCCAGAAACGACGCCGACATTTGCAGATTAATTGTCCCTAGGTTCATTGACTGGCCGGCGGCCAGCAGTCCGTAGGTCTTGCTCCATTCATAGGCAAAGTCCGGCTCGGACGTGATTTTCACCGTAAAATCTTGAAGATCCGTATCGGATGAATTATGTATTTCTATCGATCTGACAACCGGCACATGATTCTGCTGAATGCCGTAATTGACGATCTCACTATATGACCAATCGCAGTATATGTTCAAACGAATATGACCTCCTAACTCCGTTACAGTCGAATGCTGTCAATATTTATCATAGCACTAAAGTATCCATATTTCTGTTAGTTTCGACACAAAAATAGACTCTGATAACATAAAAAAGAGAGAGAACGAATTCTCCCTCTATAACAGAGTGCTCCAACACTATACTGGCCGATAGCCACATTTATGTCTATACCTAAAAAGTTGGAAATTAGAGCGTCATCGCCTGCCCATACCGGGCCAGATACTCTTCCTTCTCTTTGTAGTCCGGCATGATACTTCCAAGCAGGCGCCAGAAGGAACGGTCATGATTCATATGCGTGAGATGACACAGCTCATGGATAATAACGTAATCGATCACTTCCAGCGGAGCCATGGCTAGGCGGTAGTTGAAGGTCAGCTTTTTGCTCGAGCTGCAGCTTCCCCACTTCGTCGCTGACTCTACAATGTCTATGGTCTTGGGCTTCACCTTCAGCATGTCCTGATACGGCTTGATTCGTTCGCCAATAACCTTCTTGCAGCTGGAGAAGTAGAATTTCCTGAGATTTACTTTGAGCTCCTCTTCACTCAGTCCATTGGTGTCGATTAGATCGTGAAGGGAGTAAAACTTGCCGAGATGAAGGAACTTGCCTTCCTCTTCATACTCTCTGACCTTAGGGGCCGCCTCGGCAGCAGCATCTAGCGCCTGCAGTCTGCGTAAGATCTCTTTCTCATGCTGCTTCACAGCCTGTAGGATCAACTCGTCGCTTGTTCCATTAGGAGCTTTGACCGTGATATGACCCATCGCATCCATTTGGAGCGAGAGTTTTTTTCTGACTCCGTAGAGGACGTTAAGTTCTATGGTATGGTTGTCTAGTTGAAGTTTCATTGTTAATATCACAGTCCTTGTGGTTATAGGTGATGATCACGCCTGACTTAAGCTAGTTAAATCGAAACGGCCGACAAGGTCTTCCCTGTCTCCAGTAAGCTTTTCAAGTTACTCAGTATAGCTGGCCAGCCATTATTTATTCCTTCGAAAGTATCCTCTCGATCTACAAGATCAGCCGGAATAAGGTCCTCGTGCTGCAGTTTTAATTTCACTGTCGCGCCCAGTGGTGTTATTTCAAAAGTCACCCTCGATGGCTGTTCACGAACAGCTTGATCGGCCACATAGGTCCATGTAAAGGAAAGCAGGCGATGCGGTTCGCACTTTAAGATGACGCCGTAATCGGTTACTTCTCCATTCCTTGAAAAAGTAATGTTAGAGCCTGCTTGCCAGTCGGATTGAATATGGCTGCCGAAAAAATATTTCTCCGTGAATTAGCTTCTTGTCAAAGCATCCCATAGTTTCTCTGGTGTCGTTGCAATATAAGTCACATAAACAAAGGTTGTATTCGTCATTGTTCATACTCCTTCACTGACATCGATTAAGTACACCCGATCCTGAAATCCGCCGCGTGCTTCTGCTTTCTTTTCCCGCAACGCTTCAAGCTGCTCCCATGAGGCACCATGTACAACAGCTAACGCACGAATAACCTCAAGCATATCTGCAAGCTCTTCCAGTGACTCCTGTGGGTTCTGCGCGGAGAAATATTCTTCGGATTCTTCCTTCAGTTTGGTCACTAATTCTCTAGTATACTCTTCCTCTTCTAGAATACGAGTATGGCTTTCTTTGCCCTTGTCTGCAATGATTTGAGGGATAAGATCGCGAACGAGTTTATTGTAGACCGGCATGGATGGGTCATCCTTTGCAAGTTTAGTTTTCTAACATTATTGTAGCACAAGAAAAGCACACAGTGGTCGTACACACAAGCCACCTTCCTGCTAGATTCATATTCATAGTTATCCATAAAAATGGAAGGGACTGTGATTATGCGCAATAATACGGCAACAGAGRTGTATTTGGAATTATTGAAAAAAACAATATTATTTGAGATTTGGCTGGAGCATGAACCAGGTGCTACGAAGGAGAACCGCTTGCAAGGCCTCGATTGGCCAATCATTGCCCATAGCATGATCGGGCGTATCCGCATGAATAGCCTACATCAGCTTATGAATGACGTCATCCTAAACAACGTCCAAGGAGATTTTATTGAAACAGGAGTATGGCGCGGGGGTGCATGTATCTTCATGCGTGGCTTTCTAAAAGCACACGGTGTAAGACACCGCAAAGTACTTGTCGCTGACTCCTTTGAAGGACTGCCTAAACCGGATCCTCTTTATCCGATCGATGCAACGTCGAAATTCCACGAACAGGACTTTTTGAGAGTGTCCTTGCCTGAGGTACAGGACAATTTCCGTAAATATGATTTGTTAGACGATAGCGTTGTCTTTCTGAAAGGCTGGTTCAAGGACACGCTGCCTACGGCACCAACAGATAAGATAGCCATTGCCCGCCTAGACGGCGATATGTATTCCTCAACGATGGATGCACTGAATAATCTGTATCCGAAGGTGAGTGTTGGTGGATATGTCATCATTGATGACTATTCTATTGGCTATTGCGCCGCAGCTGTACATGATTTCCGCGCGGCGCATAATATTACGGATCCGCTTGTTGTGATTGATATTACTGGTGTGTATTGGAAAAAAACGAAATAGGTAAAATCGGAAGGGATATTCAAGCATTATGAATGTTCCTTCCGATTTTGAATTAATTTTTTTATTCCAATGATACGTAAACCTTCCTCAGATATCTGGGCTCTGGACGTTCGCATTATGTTGGTTTAGTCTCGTTTGAGAGAGGCTCTTTCACCAGTTTTAAACCAACCTTGACAATGTTTTATCCGCAATTCCTCACTAGCTTTTCGCCAACTTGCTGAATGATACATCCAATTAGTTTTACTGAGTTTAATAATACGTGCAAATGAATTATCTGTAACTAAAAGGCGTTTTTTTTTACTTAATAAGAGCCTATGAAATTACGCTCCTAATATCAGTAAGAGTGATATTTAAATTTTGGAATTTAAAAGTGTCCCTATCTCTTGGAATAGGCATTGACCACTCGTTATAAAACATTATTCCGTTTTGTACGTGTGCCAATGTTCTAACATTTGTAAAAGAGGCATAGGCAGACTTCAGACTGTTAATATAGTGGTTGTTTTTTAGTGGCTCATTCAACTTTTGTTTAAACCAGTAAATAAGAAAGCTTTCTAAAAAATCTACTATATCTATGACTGTTTGCTCTTCACTTAACCATTCGATTGGAACTGTTATTATTGAAGTTGGGGCAATAGCAAGGGATATCCAAATTTGAGCAAACCAAATTTGTTTTTCTTTTCCGTCATAGATTGGGTCTGTCAATTTTTGAATTGCATCATGATTTTTGAACCGGCTCTGACCAAGCGTTTGACCAATATAAAAAATTTCACTACTATTTGGGTTGATGTCTACGCCGCTTTCTAGTAATGGCCTACGAATCGCAGCCATGCCTGTAGTTCTAAATATTCTGTCAGCATTGCTAAAAAAATATAAAGGAGTTAGTTGGTTTAAGTCATGCTCTGGAAATAGAAATGGATGAGTTGCCCTTTTAGTGACATAGTTATTGTGTTTTTCGGCATAAATTTGAGCCGGTATTCTACTTCCCGGTGATAAGTGAGGATAATAATATCTTTTTAACCGAATCTGATACCCCAAAATTGGTATTGAGTCCCGAAGAACATGGATACTTCGTATACCCAACTTATTAAGCTCTTGTTCTCTATTTTCCATCAGAGTCATTTATTTCTCCCCTTAAAGTATGTATCTCTAAAATATAAGCACTTTTAGTCAATAATTCCATTGTTTTTCTTCACATTTAATGGAGAGTCTTTAAAAATTGGCTTGCTAATTTAGCACGACTCACAACTAAAGGAATCCCTACATTGTGCACTGAGACGGGCTTAAAAAATGCGGGGAAGCTTTTGCACGAAAGCAGTATCAGCCTGAGACTAATGAACTCAAGTTATACGGAGAATTCATACTTTCATCGCGAGGAGACTGTGGATTTTATTACGAAGAAGCTCCGACAGGTAGAATCCGATCGGCAAATTGTCCTTGAAAACACTCATCCTGCCATACAAAGAACGAGCATTTGGTCGTTCTAAAACGAATTACAATTAAAGGTACGAACAAAATCAACGGTCATGTGTGCCTCTTTGATCATGTAGCAGTCTGTGCGGAATGTGATTTTGGATAAAACAAATTGCGGGTCATACATTTATGTAGTGGCTACATGAAACTTACTTCGAAATACTACTTGTCTCATTTCATTGACACGCATGAACTTTTTATGATTGTAAAGAATGATCTTAAAGAGCTAACTACAAACTACGTCAAGCTAGCGAAGGTAAATAAGACCGCCTGCGGCATGACCGAGTCTTTTCATTATAGACCATACATCAGAATTAAGATGGGCGAATAACGCCTCTCACTGCTTCAAAGCGTATTTCTAACGATCTTCCAAGCTTACAGTTAGAACGTCAATAGCTTGGAACAATTTCAAAAGCAGAAACAACTTATCAACGAGGAGCAAACCTCTCTGAATCAGCTAGAGAAGCAAAATGAGCCTATCATTTCATACGGAGTGTATATCACGATTTTCATCGCTTTTTGATCTCCAGACGAAGCCAAAACAAAATTCATTATCCGACTCAATTTCTTTTGCAAATTGTTCAAGATAATCTTTAAGCTCCTAGAGATGCGTTCTGATGCATAATCTTTTATATATTCATCAAGAGTTTTAGCAAGGATGTTTCTCACTATCTGAAAGCGCTCAATCTCTCCAGGTAGAACAGCTTCTTCAACTTCTTCTTCATTGTCCAATACAAACAGCTCTGACCATAATTTGCATAACTCCGTATGAAGCATATCCAGTTGCACGCACATATCGAATGCTGCAGCACTGTAATGTAAAGGTATATATACATATCATCATCGTGAGCCCCGCCTACACTGTTCCACGCGCTTGTGAAAAAAGCCAAGGTTAAAATTCTCCTTAGCTCTTCTCTAATACTATTATTTACCTAATAGACTGATAAATTTGCTCAGTTCTTCTTTGGCTTCATCGGTTGTCCCACTCAACTCATTCAAAAGCCCAAACAAGTTATCATATGAATTCGCAATTTCTGCTTGTACTTCTGTCAACTCTTGAGCAACTTGTGAAAGTGGAATAACTCCTTTTTCTTCAAACGTATCGACATAACGTGGAATGTTTAAATTGTAATCATTTTCTTTGATTTCATCCAAAGATGCCACACGAGCATATTTCTCAACGTATTCACGGTTATTGTAAGTTTCGATGATTTTGTCGATGTTTTTAGGAGAGAGTTTGTTCTGGTTCTTTCCTTTTTCAAACTCATTTGAAGCATCAATAAACAAAATATCTTTATTCTTGCGAGCTTCACGACCTTTGAACACCAGTACACATGTTGGGATGTTTGTCCCATAGAACAAGTTAGCTGGCAATCCAATTACCGTATCTAACAGATTGTTGTCGATGATATTCTTACGGATTTTACCTTCAGACGCACCTCGGAATAGTACCCCATGTGGCAATACGATAGCCATTGTTCCAGCTTTATCTAAATGATAAAGTCCATGAAGAACAAAAGCATAATCTGCCTTAGATGCAGGTGCTACACCATAACCCTTGAAACGTATATCTTTTTCTCGGTCAACGTCTTTTGTATCCCAATTTTGAGAATATGGGGGGTTAGCTACGACTGCGTCGAACTTCAAAGGAATTTGTGTGCCATCTTTTTCAGCAAATGGCCAGTCAGCATCAAGTGTGTCTGCACGATTCAACTCCATATTGCGATAGTTAACACCATGCATCATCAAGTTCATGCGAGCTAAGTTATAAGTCGTAGTATTCAACTCTTGGCCGTAAAAATCAACGCTTCCTTCTTCATCACCATTTGGCAATTCTTTTTGAACTGTCAAAAGAAGTGAACCTGATCCCATTGTAGGGTCATATACACGGAATTGATCTACAGTACCATCTGCATTAATCGTTACAATTTTTGCTAGGATTTGACTAACTTCATGAGGTGTATAGAATTCACCACCTTTTTTCCCAGCGTTGGCAGCAAACTGCCCAATCAAATACTCGTACACGTCACCCAAAATGTCACGTCCTGAATCATCTTTGAAAGTAAATTCATTAATCATCAAAACGATATCATTCAAAGCCTTTGCACGTTCATTTGTATTTGAACCTAGACGCGTGTCCCCAAGGTTAACATCTGAGAATACGTTTGCAAAGTCAGCTTCTGCGACAACGTTACGTTTGGCATTTGTATTGAATGAGTCAAACATGTCTTGGAAGTCACTAGCTTTGATTTTGTGATTTTCAATTTTTGATACGATTTTTTCCCAAGTGTAGGATGGGTCAATCGCATATCCGATACCCCTACTGATTTCTTCAAGGTAATCTTCTTTTTCTGTGTCATCTTTCACTTCGTAGAATTCTTCCAACTCATTAACTTTTAAATATTCTTCTTGATTTTCTGATAAATAGCGATAGAACATAAATGGTAAAATATAGTTCTTGTACTCACTTGCATCCATTGTCCCACGCAGTTTGTTAGCCATTTCCCATAGCTTTGATGTAATATCTGTTGCATTACTCATTTGTGTAATCTCCTTTTCTTATATAAACAATTGTTGAAGCATTGATTTCTTCAAATTTTTAAGCGAATTTAAATCACGCTGTTGAAGGGTGATAATATCGTCGAGTTGTTTGAAGAAGTTGCCGATGCTTTTTTGTTCTTCCATAGATGGGACTTCAAACCTATACTCCCATAAATCATTAATTGCTATGTTAGCTTGATTGGCATTACCACGTTCTATCATAGCTATATAGTCGGTATACTTAGGCTGTAATAATTGAGAATAAATAAAATAGCTATCACAGTCGTCTAATGGAGTTATTTTCACTAAATTTTGATTTAATAAATATTCGCTATCTTCACTTATAATAATAGGTCTTCCTACAGCTGACTCCTTCATTTCAGCCTTTGAACCCACAGTAGTTATTATTATTTCATTTTTCTTGATTCTATATCTTTTATTGTCATTAGCAATTTTGCTACCAACAAAAATACTGTCTTTTGACGTCTTAATACTATCTCTATCTAAATCTGAAACTCTAATAATACGTACACCATTTTTTTGATAATCTGCAGATTTAAATGCGAAGCCTTTGATATAATTAGTTATATCACCCAACTTACGCTGTTCCCAAGCATCAGTAAATCCTGCAAAGCGAATTTCAGGAACATTGGCTCCATCTTTCGGGAACATTTTAAGAAGTAGACTCTTTTTTGTCTCCTTCAGCAGTTCCAATTTACGCTGATGAAGGGTGATGTGGTGGTCGAGGTTATTAAAAAATTCTCCTAATTTCTTCTGTTCTGCAACATCTGGAACATATACTTTTTGTTCTTCTAAATCACTTTTACTCAAATTCCCAATCGCACCATTACCACCTGCAACATACACGTTGATGAATTTGTCATACCAAGGCGAACTCATTAAAGCATTTACAAATTCAGGTTCATTAGCTGATGCAACTAACATAAAGCCACCGTGAACAGCATTATCACTAACGTTTTTGATTAGTGCGTGCTTTCCAACCAATCTACTTGAACCATTTGCAGATGTTATAAGAATGTCGTTTTCTTTTACAAAATCAATATTTATCGCTGATGGTACAACAAAAACATCATCATTTTTTAGTACAAAAGTATCTTCGTTGATGTTTGAAGAACGCAAAACACGCACACCTGTATCACGAACATTGGACGGACTGTAAGTCAATCCGCGTCTGATTTCTGTCAATTCTTTAAAGGGTCGCTGTTCCCAAGCATCTGTAAATCCTGCAAATCTTATTTGAGGTGGTTTTGTTATGTTATCGCTCATTTCTGTTCTCCTTTTCTAGTCTGCATAATTTCATCACTCGACTACTCACCCTTCTTAATTTCGTCGGCCATTTCGTAAAATGCCTTACGGAATTCAATGCGATATCGCACCCAAGTTAATTCTGCGATCTTTTTATCTGCAATTTCTTTATAATCAGATTTTGCGTCATTCATGATTGCTGTTAACTCACCTTGTTTATCCATATCCTCTTGACCTAATCGGTGTTTCTTAATCAAGCTTTCAAGTTCCTTAGGTTTTGTGCTGTTATCAAGTCCCCAAGTACGGATGAAGTTCGTTACAAGTTGGATATAGGTATCCTTTTGTGCTCTATCCATAGCTTGGTTCATTTTTTCAACACTTCGAGGTGCTGGATAATGATCGAATTCAAACTCTTTTGAGAAAATCTTAGATACAAAGTTGCGCATCTTTGATTTTTCTCTATCATTGTCTGACTTAGCAATTTCAAAATGGATTTCGTCCCGTGTGCTTTCCGCTTTCGACATATCATTCGTGTGAACTTCGTCAGCCATTCGAGCGATCAAATCAATCAAGTAATCATAGTTGATGGTAACATCGTGAATATGAACCATAGAGAGATTGACTTGCGAAATATCAATGTTTTCTCGCTTAGCGCGTCGTTCCTTCAGCTCACCGGCGATTACAGTTGTTAAGATAACTTCCTGCTCTTCCGTAATCCCTAATCGTTCATAGAACTCTTCAAGATGATCATAGGCTGAAACAGGATTTTTGTCATCATCTTCTGTATATTGTTTCAATTGACTAAGCAAGCGATTATACTCTTTCAAATTTTCAAAGACTTCATCCTGTGCCTTTTCACTTGGTGGTAATTGTACAAAATCATCTGTGAGCGTTGAAAGTTTTTTGATGACTTCTTGCATCTCAGCTTGAACCTTGCTAAATGGTTTAGAAATGATACCCGCCTCTTCATTGCCTTCTTTCAAGTCTTCAAGTGTAAGTTGTTCGGCGGCAGAATCACGATTTGAATAGATAGCAAAAGCCTTATTCATTTCATACTCGTTTTGTTCTGGCCAACGATAATTAACGACATTTCCCCAAGGCTTATCGACAAGGTTATGCATTCGGTTTGTACGTGAGTATGCCTGAATCAAGTTCCCTCCCTTAAGCGTTCGGTCTATATAGAGAGTATTCATCCCCGGAGCATCAAAACCGGTCAATAGTTGATCAACGACGATAACCAAATCTAAATACTTACCATCATCAGCTGTCTTGTTAAGACGTCTTGCTAAGTCTTCTGTGTAGGCCTTAACTGTCGTCATATCAAAAGCTGTGCCGAACATTTCGTTATAGACTTTGATGGCTCTGTGCAGGTTTTCATTCGATTTAAGTTGATGAATACTATTGGATGTATCTGCCGAGAAACTCACCGCAACTTTTAATCGTTCATCTGGTGAGAGATTCGCATTTTCTTCAGCAAATTTATCGAAGTACTCCATCGCTCTTGGTGTACTTGCTTTGTTACCTCCAACGTGGACTGTAAACAAGGCATTATACTTGCGATCATTTGAACGTTTCTTCCAGTTATCGAATATTTCCTTGACTACCAAATTTACATGTTCAGGACTATAGTCGTAAACACTCCCACGAACATTATCGTCAATATCATCTTCGGTTGGATTTTCGGGAGCCTCAATCGTTTCCTTGAATTCAACGTTAAACCCTAAGACGTTTTTATCCGCAATTGCTTCTTTGATGGTATAAGCATGTAGAATATCACCAAATATTACTCGAGTTTCTGGAAATTTTGGCGTACCAGTATAGCCAACCCAAGCAGAATTTGGAATAGCTTTTCGGATTGTTTCAAGCATACCTTCATTTTCAGTACCGTCACCAGTTGAACGGTGAGCCTCATCAACGATAAAAAGAATACTTTCATTAAGTAGCTTGAAGCTCTCTCTCTCTACATAACGTGACATCTTTTGAATACTTGTCACAATGATGTTCTTATCGCTCTTCTTCGTTAATTTGCGATGAAGGTCTGAGATATTGGCTGTGTCACCTACCACACCAGTTTTCCCTTCAAAACCTGCAACAGGATCATAGGCTTTATAAGCATCTGCAGTTTGGTTGGTAAGAGCAATTCGGTCAACCAAAAAGACAACTTTATCTACATTAGATAGACGACTTGCAAGCCACGCTGTCTTAAAACTTGTGATTGTCTTACCTGAGCCTGTAGTGTGCCAAATGTATCCTAATTTACCATCATCGTATTTGAAGTCGAATTTTCTAACTTTATCAAGCACACGCTTTGTGGCATAGACTTGATATGGACGCATGACTTTAATACTTTCTTTGTTTTTAGTACCGTCTAGTACCATGTAGCGTGTGGCCAAATCATGAGCCATTGGTATTGATAATACTTTATCCGCAAACGTCTTCCACGAACGAATAGGGCGAGCATTATCTTCGTCTTGCCAGTTAAAAGCAAAAGCTCTGTTAAAGCTTTTGAGTGGCGTATTTGCCATATAACGAATATCAAACTGCGTCATTGCGATTAGAATCTGCAAAGTTGAAAAGATACCACTGTATTGTTTCTCAGCAATATACTGTTCCATCTGGTTCAAGGATTCTGTAGTGCTGTGAAGTGCCTTCTTTAATTCGATTTGAATAATTGGTAAACCATTAATGAGCAACGTTACATCAAATCGACGGTCAGGCTTTCCATCTATAACTTTTGGCCGTTTAATTTGATTTACCACTTGATAAATAGTGTTCCCGCCACCTACTTGGGCTTGGTCGAATACTGTTAAAAACACATGCTTACCATTATCAAGGTCAACTTCAATTTCAGAAACACCGTTAACACCATACAAAAATTGTCCAGCCTGGTAAGGTGATTCAATACCAGTGATGATTTTCTTTACCTGGTTAAATTCAGTGACAGACAATGGTTCATCTAAACGGGCACGATTGTTTTGTTCTAGGATCATTTTAAAGTTATCCCAGAGTTGCTCGGTTGTTCTTATGTCTTTTTTGTATTCCCATTGTTTTACTCCACCGATTTTAGTCAAATAATCGATGACTTCATTTTCAAATGCTAATTCCGATTGGCTTTTCATTTGATTATTTCCCCTCTAAAGTTTCTTCTATGATTGAGCTCGTAAACTGTCCGATCAAGTCTGCGTATTTGTTTAGCTTACTTTGTAGCTTAAATGTTTCTACGTAAATAGCACCTATTTTGTGCTGCTCCTCAAGAGGAACAACGGGAATAATAATCTCCTCAAGAGAACGAAGTGGAATTCTTAGAACAGGTCCACTCCCCTGCAACTCCCTTTCTTTTTGTCGCCTAACATCTTTATTAGCATTAAATAAGAAAAGGAAATATCCTTTATCAAGTTGTTCTTTATCAAACTCTATTTTTATGAAGTTGAGAGACAACACTTTACCAACATTATTTTTACCGACCATCGTTGCAAGTTGTAATGAGTTACTGATAACAACATCACCTTCATTTAATGATAGGTTATTTTGAGATAAAGATTTTTCCTCATCTTTAACAAATACGTCCTTATGATTATAATCAGCTTCAAAAGACGACTGGTCGTAATAATTTATTGCTTGGATTCCAAACTGTTTTTGCGCCCTTGTTGGATTTATACCTGGAACGAATGTTACGAACTCCTTTAATCCTCTTTTCTCCAAATAAATCACCTCCAAACTTCGGATACTATTTTTCGAAATATTTCTATATTACACATTAAATCACTTTGTATTTATTTTGTCAAACAATAATATGAAATATTTTAATATTTCAATATCGAGATTAAGAAAAGTCTAAAGCAACTATTCTGAAAGCAAGGTTTAAGACAGTATGTCCTGTACTTATGAACTTTGTGATGTAATTACTGCCGAATCAGAAATCATCTCTGAGCATAAGAAAAAGCAGTACAGAACTCAGAATGCGAACTCTGTACTGCTTCATTAACTTCTTTACCTGCAGTTACTACACTCGATTATGGATAATTTTTCCTTGTAGCTGATATCGTAAATATCTAATGCTTCCTCTTTCGAGCGGAATGGTTTTGCTGATCGTAAGAAAGATAAAAGAGCCAATCATTAACTGATTGGCTCTCGCACCTAATAAGGTGAGTTTTTTGTTAATTTTGGTGGAGGCGAAGCGTGGCTATGCAAAACCACAATTCGTCGCCACATATTGCTAAAGCTGTTTGGTGAAGTCGCTTAGCTACTCATGACGTTTTTGTTGATCTTCAAATAATTTCGATACATACACAAGAGCTTTAGCAGCTCCGCTACGTTCGCCATCTCTGAAGCCTTCTGCATACCCTTCCATATACGCCGTCGTTAACATTAAATTCAAACCACCGTTTTGCTTAATGAATTTTTGTTGTTCAGCTCCACTCATTCTTTCCTTTAAAATATGCTCGCCTCCCTTTCGTAAAGTAAGGATAGCTTTCCACGACTATCCTGACTGTATTCCCATCAGGTAAGAAATTCGGGAAACCTTCCCCTCTCCACGGATGAGCCGGATCCAATAGGACTTTGTCTTCCCCATGTCGAAATATGTAATCACCATCTTTCAGTACTGGAAGCAAGCGATGCTATCTAACCGAGAGATATAAATAGATGTATTTGAAATCAGCTTTCAGTGACCATAAAATGCGCTAAGGAGAATTCGAAAATGCCGAATGAACTTCAATCTTTATCCGTGCTTTTTCAAAACAGGCTGTTTCGCATACCTGATTATCAGCGTGGGTATGCGTGGAAACACGAGCAACTTGTAGATTTCTGGGAAGACCTGCTAAATCTCCACGAGGATAGATATCACTACACTGGGCTACTCTCACTTAAGGCGGTTAGCCGAAAGGAAATGCACCAGTGGCACGAGGACGAGTGGCTACTAGATATCGGCTATAAGCCGTATCATATTGTGGACGGGCAGCAACGTCTCACCACGTTTTCCATTCTGATGCACGAAATAGTGTCTATTGTAAAAAATGCTCCAGAAAACAAGGACAAGCCAGATGAAGGAATTTTCCTTGGTTATGAATCATTGAAGGACATCAAGGCGAAGTACGTCCTTCGGAAGCGACCACCCCAAAAAATCGTGACAACATATCTGTTCGGTTATGAGACTGATAATCCAAGTTCCGAATACTTAAAATACAAAGTATTTGAGGAACCTTTCGGCGGAACGGTATTTGAAACCTTCTATACGAAGAATTTGAAATACGCGAAATCGTTCTTTGCTAATAACCTAAGAGCAATATGCGAAAGCGAAGGTATTGACGGCATTGAGCATTTATACAAGAAACTCACACTGCGTCTGATGTTCAATCTTCATGAAATAGAAGATGATTATGACGTTTTCGTTGCATTTGAAACAATGAACAACCGTGGCAAAAAGTTGACTAATCTGGAACTTTTAAAAAACCGTCTTATTTACCTGACCACACTGTTCGATAACGATCAACTGGATACAAGGGATAAAGAACAACTTCGGAATAACATTAATGACGCATGGAAAGAGGTGTACTATCAGCTTGGGCGGAACCAAGACGCGTCGCTTTCTGACGACGACTTCCTCCGAGCACATTGGATTACATATTTCCAATATTCACGGAAACGTGGAGACGATTATATTCGTTTCCTGTTGAGCAAGTTCTCCGCGAAAAATGTCTTTGAGAAGTTTACTATCACCACACAAGTTGAAGGATCCGAACCTTTGACTGATTTTGAAGCCTCTGATGATGATGATGATGTAACAGACGTTATGCCCGAACTAGAATCTATTCTGGTCAGCAAGCTCACACCAAAGGAGATCAATGACTATGTCAACAGCTTGAAGAAACTAGCAGAGTTTTGGTACTACAGTTATTTCCCAAGTGATAGTACTAGTCTTACCGATGGTGAAAAGGTATGGATTGACAAATTGAACCGTGTAGGGATTGGATATTTCCGACCACTGGTAGTAGCTTCACTTGCCTCAGCAACATCGACATCCCCTACCGAACGGATCACGCTTTTTAAAGCAATAGAGAGATTTATTTTCCTCTCATTTCGTTTTGGCGGATTTAATGCAAGCTACAAAAGCAGCGATTATTATAATAAGGCAAGGGACGTTCTTTGGAATAGCACTACACTAACATCAGTTACTGATGACTTGAATACAACTCTCAACAAGGATTTGGCTGCTCTTATCGCAAGCTTCATCACACGTACCGATAGACGTTTCGATTCTGGTGAGGGATTCTACGGCTGGCGCGAACTTCGATACTTCCTGTACGAGTATGAATATGAACTGGCAACCCGAAACAATCTGCAGAAAGTAGATTGGAATATGTTTACTAAGGTTGAAAAAGAGAAGATAACTATTGAACATATACTACCGCAGACCCCAACAAAAAGTTACTGGCGTAATCAGTTCAGACAATACACCGCGGATGAAATAAAGCTGCTGTCTGCTTCATTGGGCAACCTGCTTCCGCTTGCTCAGAGTATAAACTCCTCTCTGCAAAATGACGGTTTTCCAGATAAGAAAAACCCTTCGTCTTCTGGTCGCCGAGGTTACGTGAACGGATCACACTCGGAAATCGAAGTAGCTTCAGAAGATGCTTGGACGGCACAGAACATATTGGATCGAGGGATGCTGTTACTTAAATTTATGGAGTCAAGATGGCGGTTCTCATTTACTGATGAGCAGAAGACCCATTTGCTCCATGTCCAATTTGTCGGTGACAAACGTGCAGAAGTCCCAGAACTAACAATTGAGGAAGCCTTGCCCGTAAAACAGCGTTCACTTCCGGATACTACACGTGACCTGTCTGATCGCCATTACCTACGCTATGATTTTTGGAGCAACTTTGTAGAATATTGCAAGACACATGGACGAGGGGAGGATATCGCATCTCGAAAGCCCTCTTATGATGATTGGTATGATGTAACAATCGGAAGCCGGGACTACATTATCTTCTTCCAACTTGTTCGAAAGAAAATTCTCCGCATCGGCCTTTATGTCTATCATCCGGAGAGCTTCGCGAGGTTAGATTCACTTAAGGCTGAAATAGAGGAAGCATATGGCGAGAAACTTGAATGGTATACCAGCCGTGAAAAAAGTACGGCAAAAAGGATTCTGCACTCCTTAGATGCCGATATCCATAATCCAGAGCTATACCAACAGCACTTCCAATGGCTTATTACTCAGCTCGATAAACTGAAGGTGACGTTGGAAAGATTGGATACCGGGTCATCCAGGGAATAATTACACCCTCTGTGATCAAAAACTAGCAGGATTTATCTATGTGTTTTAGGTTATAAAATAGATAAATGATTAGCGAAAGGGGACATAATATGAATGTTCAGGAGTTAGGAAGAATTCTTAGCGACATGTATAAGAAGGCACCTCACGGAAAACAAGTTGCCAAAATTCATTTATTCGGTGTTAAGTATGCGAATGTCATCCAAAGAAACAATCACAGCATTAAAGATATAGTAGCAGCCTCTGGCATTAATATTTCATATGCAACCGAAGTCAGCAAAGGTATAAAATTGTCAGAGTATGTAGTTCCGAAAGATTAATCACCCATTTGAAGAACCCTTGTCCTACATTAACCATTGTCGTTTTGTATGGACAAGGGTTCGTTTTTCGAGGCGTGGCTGTGCAAAACCACAATTCGCCGCAGCTTATTGCCTCAGTCTATTCGGGGATGTCGCCTAGAACCATGAATTAAACTTCTGGAGAGAAAGTGTATTCGGATGAACTTTCGCGTCCAATCATGTAATCCATTATGTAATGAATATTCGAGTGAATTTTATAAATACATTTATCGAACTCGTCTGCCAATGCTTCAAACTGTTGATCTCGGTTCAGCTTATATCCTTTGATCGCCTTTACCCCACGTAGTGTTCTGCTAACTACACGATGGTTCCCATCTACGACAATGAGACCACCAGTAGAATTATTAGTAATGTGATAGTCAACCACGATAATTGGATCTTTATTTGTTGAAGCAAATTTTAATCTCTCCGTTTCAACAGAACTAAAGTCGATATCTTGACTAATGAATTCACAGTTAAACTCCTCGGCAAGTATATTATCACGTTTTATTATTTCTTTTGCCTTTTCAATGTTCCAGGTTACTCTATAATAATCCCCCATTGAAAATGTTACTTCCTGTGTAAACGTCTCATCGTTAAAAATATATGAAGGCAACTGTCTAAGTTTTGCTTCTGTATCGCTTGGACCGGGTAAAAAACTTACATTATTTGGTATTGATGTCATTACGCATGTTTCACTAAGTCTTCTCTTATAACCCGCCAAGATATTTCCTAACCCAGGGTATCTCTTTACCCTCTGTTGCCCGGTTGCTGTCAAAAGTAATTCCGGAGTTAAAAACTTATCTAGCTTATACATAATAAATGGATTCGGCAACATTCTTATTCCCCCATAAGATTAGTCTCTCTAATCGTTATGAGTGGAATGTAATTTTATGCTTCTTTGATATGGCTAAAATTCAAGTTGTGGCTCCGGGAAGGTCGGATATCAGCTTCATACTGCAAATAAGCAAGCCATCTTTATCTGTGTGCTTTAATTGTCCAATTGAAGAACCCTTTCCCTACATTAACCATTGTGGTTTTGAAAGGAGAAGGGTTCATTTTTCCGAAGCGTGGCTGTGCAAAACCACAATTCGCCGGGGGGTGATGATTCAGTTATTTGGGGAGGTTGCTTAAATTTCAATAATTGCTTTTCTAATTGTATCGAGGATTTAGTTGAACTTTGAAGACCTCCTGAGCTGTCTTTTATATACCCCAACAAGATCCTTTAATACCGGAGTATGATCTCCTTTTCCAAGTTGTTTAGACTTTAAAAATGAGTTTATCTCACCTGAAAATTTAGGCTCTTTCATATAATTGCAATCCCCACTCGGTAACATATACTCATCTATTACACCAATTGCATTTTACTGTATTTCATATTTTGCGATATGTATAATAAGGCTCCTCACGGAAAACAAGTTGCTAACATGCTGCTGAGATTGTTTGGTGAGGTTGCCTTAAACTATCCGTTCTTTAAAATGAACATCAGATATGGTGTAGATAAAACCAAACACAAAATCAATGATGTCCTTTATCATTCTTTGTTCGATTTTTCCATTCGAATCTAACTAATGAATTCTCCACATTCGGATAAGTTGGTAAGGGTAACTGAATAGGATATTTAGCGAACGGATTAACTAAATACTTAACCGTTAACGTTGGTAGCTCCGCATTCCAATTCTGTTCACAGTGAAGAATCCCTGTCAACGAACTATTAAGAGGAGGATTTGATCCTTTTGGCATTATTAATCCTCCCCTACCAAGCACTTCTTCATGTTCTCTGGTCTTCGAATTATAATGAATAACTGAGGGACCATATAATACTTCTGCAACTTCTTCCCAATCCACTCCAAAATCTGCTGCTTTGCAAACAGCTACAAATATCGGTCCATCCCATTTATATTTCCTAAGCTTTGACTTAATCCTTTTCTCAATTGCTTTCACAGGTTCTACATCTTGTGCAGGACCTAGGAGCGCAAAATTGATTTTTGATTTATTTGTATTATCTCTCTTAGGAGAAATGAAGAAGCCTCCATAAAACCCATCTTCCTCGATAATAAGCTCCTCCTCAGGATCAATATTATCGGGATCAATATTATCCAAATATTGTATAAGCCTCTTTTTAATCGAACTAGGCTTCAAACTAGTTCTATCAATATTTTGATACCATAGACCAACATCAAAAAAATGTTCAACATCACTTAGATAATTAAGCAGCCGGTCTACTTCTTCCCCTTCTTGGCCAGTATCCTCCGATTCAAATATTGTGACCACATCTAAAAGACCAATGCTTTCATTAATTGTCCACAAAAGCTCTGGAGTTTGACCATTAGTAAGAGTCGGATTGAAATCAACTTCACCATGCATTGAGCACATTTCTGCAACTAAAAATTCATTAGCTTGAGCAATAAATATTTTATCATCCAAGCTCCTAAGTCTACTATAGTAGTTCGGCTTTTGGTCATCAGGAATATTATTAAAACATTTTTCCAAAAACTCTTTAAAAGATGCATGTTTATCGGTACTACTTTTCGCAACATATGCAACCAAAGGAGCTTTCCAACCTTCCTCTGGCTCCGGTAAGTTTTGAATAAAATCCAAATCATAAAGCATAGTAGCACACCTTTCACATGAATAAGATTTTAGTTAGATCTTTACTATTTCCGAATCTATGTACAGAGGCAAGGACATTCCGTTTAATTCGGTTTGCATTTTTGCATTCCATATTATCGAATTACCCTGTAAGAGCCGCCCCCGTCCAACTTAACCACTGTCGGATTGTATGGATAAGGGTTCATTTCCGAACCGTGGCTGTGCAAAATAATATTCGCCAGAGTGTTATGCTGAAACTATTTAGGGAGGTAGCATAAGTTTCTATCTAAATCATGGGGGATCAAGTAAATTTTTAACTCCTTTTTTGGAAGACTCACAGTTGCACGATAACTTGTATGTTCAGTCTGCATGGGAAGTCGGCTAAATATATCATTGATAGATACGTTTAAGCGCTGCTTTCTTAAAACCATAAGCACACCAAGCGCAATAACGATTTCTGCTTTCGTAAATGAAAAAGCTTTCTTAATGATTCGAAGTCTTGTTTCGACATCTTCCGCATAATCTGTAAAATGATTTTTCGAGTTCCAATTTCGTTTTAGTAATGAATATGCTTTAAGATACCGGTTGTTTTACTACTCAATCCACCATCTTCAGATGATAATGAACAAATTGGTTCGTATTCAACTGGATACCAAATTTTTTCGTTTTCTCTAGGAAGATGGTGAAGATCAATCAGAGCAGATTGTATGCCTTTTCTCGGACGTAGCATCTGATTAAGGATATAGGATCTCATGTCTTCGTAATGTCTTGTACCTCGCACCAACTTTTGGTTCCAGTATCCGACGTCACCGCTCTCAAGTGCGTTACAAAGAATAGCACATGCCCTAAGAAATATTCCAAGACTTCAGGAGAGTCCCCTTATCTCTCATGTACTGGATTGTTTTTTCCCCTGCCAGTAATACCCGAAGGCTCCCACTACCCCTTCGAGTAGTCGCCTGGGTCAACAGCATAAGTAAGTTCACCATTTTCAGTACCATAACATTGGTATCTCGCCTCAACATTTGCTTCAATGTTATATCCACCAGCTCCTTCCTCATTTCCAAGAAAAAGAATGTCCGCTTCTGGCAAATTACCGCATCCCATATAATATAGCAAACAGTCATTCTGTTCTTTGTTATTTTCCAACTCAACGGGTTTGTTTCCCCTTGTGTTGACCTCTACTATTATTATTCCGAAATGCGATACTTTCAACCTTGGTGGATCTCACACTCATTCCTTGAACTGATGATTTCGATAACTACAACTAAATTCCTGTCTATTCACCTGATAAAATATTACTAAAGCCCCATGTCTATTGGTTACGACTAAAGTCGGAAAATTCCTAAGAAAGCAAAAGTACCGTCAAAAACGTCACAGAGACGCATTGACGGTACTATAATTCTTATTTATGTAATAAGGCTCAGTATTCACCATGCTGAACCTCTATCCATCACTGACCGTTGTGGTTTTGTCTGGACAAGGGTTCACTTTTCCGAGGGCATTTGAACCCCTGTCCCAATAATTGAAAACGCCCAATTCGAGAGTCAGGCATCTCCCAATTAATCTATTAATTCGTCAACAATCAGTCAACTCTACTATTTCCTCGCCTCTGTTTCACACTTTTAGTTCATCTGTACTACTCCCAAAACCCGCTCCCGCACAGCATTCTCAGCCTTCTGTACCATTCCATACCAACAAGACCACCGATTCTACGTGAACGGTATGCGGAAACATGTATAGCTCAAGGTAAATGAATCTTAGAAAAATTCCAAACAAAAAAACTCGCTCATACGAGCGAGTTGACAATAATATTTAAACCTCTGCCGCAGGCCGCTCCTTCGCCTTATCCGACTCAATCGCGTTGCGAGTCGCAGCCTCTCTATCCTGGCTGAGCTCCTCAACCGACTTCGTCTTAAGCCTTGCCGCGCCTTGATAATTCTCACGAGTTGGCAACAAGTTACCACTTGCCAGCCGCTTCTCTGCCGCTGCAATAGCTTCCTCGTACTGCGGCAGCCACTTCGCCTGGGCAACCAGCATCTCATCTGCCATCTGCCAGATCTCTTTCGGATTACACACCGCGCCAACAAGCGGATCCATCATCATTGCTTGACGGAGCAGCTTGTCGTCGCCGTGGACGGCAGCTTCAACGGCCATACGCTGAACGGAAATGCTGACGTTGCAGACGGCTGCAGGGCCGAGCGGCAGGTCGCCGACTACTGGCATGTTGATACCGTTACGGTCGACATAGCCTGGCGCTTCGATGATCGCATCGTCAGGCAGGTTGGTGATAATGCCATTGTTCACGACATTGAAGTGACCACGGTAGACACGGCCTGTCTCGAGGCCTTCAATGATATAGGAACCATGCTCTTCCCCACGATTCTCTGCTGCGTATACGAATGGATCAGCTTTCATCCAGTTCGGGAAGTCGGTCTCGAACCAGTTACGTCCTTCCGTGCAGACACGGAGGTAGCCGCCAGTCTCGCCGTTAATCCATGAACCAAGGTCGATCCAGTCCTTAATTTCATCCGCACGTTTGCGGTACCAAGGCACGTATTCGCTTAAGTGACCGTTCGATTCGGTGGAGTAATAGCCGAATCGACGCAGCATGTCGATGCGGACCTTTTCGGTCTGAGCGAACTCTGGTACATTTTCGAAAGCTTCAAGTAAATCTCCCGTTCTATCTACGCCGTTAGTCTTAACAGAGATATACCATGTCTGATGGTTAATACCTGCACAGATAATATCCACATCTTTCTTCTCAAGACCCAGCGCACGTGCGATCTGATGATGACCACCTTGAACACCATGGCAGAGGCCAATCGTACGAACGCCGCCGTACTTATTACAAGCCCAAGTCAGCATCGCCATCGGGTTCGCGTAGTTGAGGAGCAGCGCATTTGGCTCAGCTACCTCGCGGATGTCTTTGCAAATATTCAGCATCTCGGCAATGCCGCGCTGACCATACATGATTCCGCCTGCACAAAGGGTATCGCCGACGCATTGGTCGATGCCGTATTTTAACGGAATGTCGATATCGTATTGGAAGGCCTCAAGGCCGCCGATCCGCACAACGCAGAACACATAACGAGCGTCCTTCAGCGCCTCTCTGCGATCGGTCGTTGATTGAATCTCAATCCCCAGACCATTCTCACGAATATCTCTTTGCACCAGCTGGGTCACCATATCGAGATTATGTTCATTGATGTCTGTAAAAGCAACCTGAATATCTTTAAACTCCGGCACAGCGAGCAAATCTCTCATCAAGCCGCGTGTAAAACCGATACTGCCTGCGCCTACAAAAGCCACCTTAAAACTCATAAATAAAGCCTCCTCTTCGCCTATAAGGGTTTGGTCGTTCGTTACCCTTATTCTAGCAGGCTGAAAAAGAAGGCGTTTCCACATTCGCAACGGATTGCTTTATATCTTGTCAACTATTTCAACTTCATAGTCGGTCCAGCTTGTGATTGATTTCTTGGAATTACGGTATTCTGCTGGTGACATGCCTGTCATTTTCTTGAATAGCATACTGAAATATTGGCGGCTGTTGAGCCCAATATGATCCGCTATCTCAATGATAGGCACGTCTGTACGGGCGAGCAGCATCTTTGCCTTCTCTATGCGCAGATCGACCAAATACTCATTGATCGTCTTGTCCATATTCGATTTGAAAATGCGCTGAAGATAGACAGGATGCAGATTAACAGCAGCTGCAATATCTTTGGCTAGGATAGCGGTATCATAATACTGATGGATATATTCTGTCGCGTGGCGCACATAGTGATGGATTTGGCGCTCCGCGCTATTTTTCGACTCAACGGCAACTAGCCGGGCAACACGGACCAGCAGCTGAGACATGAGCAGATTCGTCATCATTTCACGGCCTCGTTCAGCGCCTTCACCGCCTAGATCCAGCTCAAAGACCAGATTCCTCAGATTCACCTGAATATCTTCATAGTCCCTCAGTACGATCGTATCCAGCCGCTGCTCCATCAGCTTTGCAAACATCGGATTATGAGTGGATAGCTGATTCATAGATGGATAAATCCCCTCACAAGGCTGAAATCCAAACTCCACGTTCAGCATCCGGCACGGACTCCCGCTCTCAACGATCAGCCTATGCGGCACTCCAGCATCCAGCATAATCAGATCGCCTTTACGCATGGCAATGACATCTTTATTCGTCTCCACCGTGCAGTTGCCGGAAATGACGTACATGAACTCCGCCCAATCATGCTGATGGAATCCCATATGGAAGTCTTCCCACTGCTTGTAGTAATACGCGACGATCTTCGGACGGAACTCTCCAGACTCTCTCCACTTCGCATCATAAAAGCTGTTCGTACTCATATATTCCCCACCTTCGCAACCGGCATAGCCTCTATGGTCAGCATATACCCGCTGGAAAGGAAGGTCAACGCTTCTCGATCTTATCTACCTTTTGTCCCGAATAAACAACAAAATACCTTGTCCCAAATTTCACGGTATAGTGCTCCGTTGTAATACCGTATAGCTTCAAACGTTCTTTTAATCTCCTATAGTAGCTGTTAAGTCTGCCTCTATCTTTCTTGCTTCCCGGCTCAAGCTCCTGATTATATCTAGCTTTAAAGATCATCTGAGAAGTACAGGACAGCCCTTCGGTAATCATAACGAACAACACATGAATATCATCGGCAGACAGCTCCATGACCTCACCTCTGGCAAGCCACTCACCTTTGCTCAAATCCAAATAAATATCATAGTTCAATGGACGATGTAGATTATAGACTTGGGTGATCTGTTCATTCGTCTTCGCTTCTTCTGAGCCGCTACTTTCGGAATGGATGTAGGTGAGGACATTTTCCCGTGCTACCTCTGCATCCCCGTCAACACAGTCACATTCCACTACCATCATGTTCATGCTATCGTTTCCCCCACTCTGTCTAAATCCCTTATTTCACAAAAAACTCCTCTGCCTTGTCACGATGTTCATCCGTAATATGCGAGCTAATTGCCTTGTACGCTAGGAAAATGGCAGTAGCATCATCCCCGTAACCGACTATAGGGAAAATATCCGGAACAAGATCGATTGGCAGAATCCAGTATGCAAGCGCACCAATGGCTGTTACTTTTACTTTGGCCGGAGTATTCGGGTCCATGGCACAGAAGTACATGGCAACCGCTTCTTTGGAAAATGGCACCTTTGACGCAACTTTTCTAACTTTTGACCAGAACCCGTTGTTTACGTACTTCACTTGCTCCTCATGGTCCCCGATCTTAGAAATCCAGGAGTCTGTATCCACTTCCTCCTCTGCTACTTCTGCTGGAGCCGACTCTACAACAGTGGCGATTTCTTCATCTGAAAAGCTTGCCGGAATCACATCGTCCTGAGCAAGACTCTCATTACATGCTCCGCATTTTGCCAGCCTCAGCTTCTGAGCTTCTACCTCGTTCTTTTGCCCGCAGTTTGGACATTCAACAATAATGACAGACATCGTTATCCCTCCAAAAGTTTCAATTTATCCTCTATTCGTTAACGTTAGAATATGATTAGATAACCATTATTACCCTCTAAATGTAATAAAACAACAAAGCTTAGACAATTAACTTTAGTTAATTCATTTGCATAAAAACCCCAGCCCTTGGGTCACAATAGCTCTTGGGTGCTAAACCGGTGCCCGACTACCAAGACGTATAAGGGGGAATATCCGTATGGCAAAGCCGGACAATCGGTCGGATAACGCGGAACATTTGCAGGAGCATATTGCAAATACGCAGCAGAACATTAATGAAACTGAGCAATACCTGAATGAGTTCAGCTCGGAGATCAGCGGCTCACAGCAAAACGAGCTGCAAGAGAAGAACGAGCGCCGCAGAGAAAGCGTATCGGAGTTCGAAGAAGAACTCGGCGACGAAGAAGCTTAACTGCAAATAGCCAAGCTTCAGCAGCACCAGGATGACTTCTGTCTATGGCAGAGTCATCCTTTTTTCATGTTCACAACCTATGCTATACTGTCGCTAACTAGCTAAGATAATCGAGTGTGACAAAGGGGTAGGTTGGATGAATTTTGATCAATGGGTAGCTCCAGAACAATACAATATTAGCTCTGAGATTGAGCGTCACCAGTCTGATAAAATCGCGCTTCAGCTGCTGGACGATCAAGGCCACACGACTACGATTACATATAAGGAACTGCTAAAGCAAGTGAACCAGCTTGCTGGCGGTTTGAACGAACTAGGACTTACAAAGGGCGACCGCGTCCTTGTTATGGTGCCAAGAACCATCGAGGCGTATATCATCTATGTCGCATGCCTCAAGCTTGGACTTGTTATTATTCCATCCTCCGAAATGCTCCGGGCCAAAGATCTGTCATACCGTCTTCAGCATTCCGAAGCGCGTGCTGTAATTGCATGGGCGGAAGGTGCAGCGGAAGTGGACAACATTACGGAAGAGCTGCCTGCCCTGCAGTACCGAATTGACGCCAGTGGCAGACAAGCTGATGGCTGGGTGTCCCTCCGGTCCTTAATGGAAGGACAACCGGAAGAACGTCTTACTGAGCCAACAAGCCGTGATGATATGGCGATTCTTGCCTATACATCCGGCACAACCGGTAATCCCAAAGGTGTTGTTCACAGCCACGGCTGGGGCTATGCGCATCTGCGTATTACTTCAGCATGGCTTGGCATTCAGGATACCGATCTGGTCTGGGCAACAGCCGCACCTGGCTGGCAAAAATGGATCTGGACTCCGTTCTTATCCGTACTTGGCAACGGCGCTACAGGCTTCATCTATAACGGGTCATTCAGCGCGGAACGGTATCTCGAGCTTATTAAGGAGAACCAAATCAATGTGCTCTGCTGCACGCCAACTGAATACCGAATTCTAGCGAAATTAGATTCACTTGGACAGTATGATCTGTCGTCGATCCGAAGTGCGGTATCGGCAGGCGAGCCATTGAACCAAACGGTGATCAAACAGTTCCAGGAAACATTTTCGTTTACCATACGTGACGGCTACGGCCAAACAGAAAGCACACTGCTCATTGGTAATCTGAAGGATTCTCCGATCAAGATTGGTGCCATGGGCAAGTCGATTGTTCCTGGTCTAGTGGAGATTATTGATGAAGAAGGTCGTCCTCAACCAATGGGTGAAGTCGGAAGTATCGCTGTACATACCGACATGCCCGCTTTGTTCAAATCGTATTACCGTGATCCCGAACGCAAAGGTGCCAGCATCGTTGGGTCGTACTTCATCACTGGTGACCGGGCGAGCAAAGATGAGGAAGGTTATCTCTGGTTTGAAGGACGCGGCGACGATATTATTATCAGCTCCGGCTATACGATTGGACCATTCGAGGTGGAAGAAGCGCTGCTTCGTCATCCATCTGTGAAGGAATGTGCGGCTGTTGCAAGTCCCGATGAGATCCGCGGCCATGTGGTCAAAGCCTTTATCGTACTGAAAGAGGGAGTGACAGGCTCTCCCAAGCTGATCAAAGAGCTGCAGGATCATGTCAAATCGGTAACAGCTCCCTACAAATATCCACGCAAAATCGAATTCATCAGCGATCTGCCGAAAACAAACTCCGGCAAAATCCGCCGGATCGAGCTTCGCCAGCGCGAGGCGCATATGAATTCCTAGTTGAGAAAAAAGCCACTGTTCATCCCAAGCTTCCAAAAAGCTGCGATGTGAAAAGTGGTTTTTGCTTTTCTAACCCCTCGCCCATCTGTTTTACGCCTTTGGCTTTTACACAAATGGTTAATCAGGCGCTACCCCAACGCTCCGGGCGTCCTTTCGTTGGTTCTGATCCAACGAAATCGATCTTGAGCGTATACGGCTGCGAGTTATGTTTGATTCCTTCCAGTAACTTTCACGCATCATGAGCTGTATTCCGCCTATGCGCTGGAATTTTCTGGATAGAATCCAATGGAGCTATGGTTACTTGGCACGAATGCACCATTCTGTTGGATGAAGTACAGTCTGGCGTCTGTGATTTTTCGTATCGTAGTAGTCTAGTTGTCCTTTCGTTGGAACTAATCCAACGAAATCGATCTTGAGCGTATACGGCTGCGGTTATGTTGGATTCCTTCCAGTAACTTTCACGCATCAATGAGCTGAATTCGCCTATGCACCGGATTCTGCTGGATAGAATCCAATGCAACTATGGTTACTTGGCACGAATGCACCTTTCTGTTGGATGAAGTACAGTCTGGCTTTTTTGAATTTCGCATAGTGGTCTAGTTCGTCCTTTCGTTGGATCTAATCCAACGAAATCGATCTTGAGCGTATACGGCTGAGGGTTATGTTGGATTCCTTCCAGTAACTTTCACGCATCATGAGCTGTATTCCGCCTATATGCTGGATCCTGCTGGATACAATCCAATGCAGCTATAGTTACTTGGCACGAATACACCATTCTGTTGGAGGAAGTACAGTCTGGTGGCTGTGATTTTTCGTGCTGTAGAGCCTAATTGAGTATGCTTAACACATGGTTACTGGGATAATAACTCGCCTGTCAGTCTCCTTTGAGCTTACAGCGGCACGAAGAAACTAGCTTACTATTACCGCCCGCATTACTTACAAACCACAACAGCCCCCAATCCTTCAAACGGATTGGGGGCTGTTGTTTATTTCCGACTACTCCTACTCGCCCAGCGTAAACGCCGCATTATCGAAGTTGCCGATATATTTCTTGCCTGTCTCGCCAGTTGCAGCAGTACCCGTAAGCACCAGATACACATCCTGAATGCCCGTTAACTTCTGCGTCAAGCTGCCGCTGACGGTGTCATAAGTTGTCCAATTTGCAGCTTTCGGGGGCGTCGCGATTGTCCCCACCAATGTACCTGTTGGACTTCCAAGACGAACTTCTACTGCAGAGTTGTTATAGGTGTTGGACGTATTTCCTGCGTACTCAATCGAGAGCTTGTTAACACCTTCACTGCCGAAGTCCATACGTTTATACGCCAGCCATGCGCCGTTAAACGTATTCTTTACTTGCTTGCCAACTCCGCCTTTTCCTGCTTCAGTGCCGAGTGGATCGCTGTTTGCTGGATTCAGTTCCGTAGTCCAGGCGTCATATGATTCCAGCTCGAGCTTGGCATAATCGCTGCGTACCGGCTCGTAACCAAACGTTACGCTGTCGTAGTTGCCTACGTACAGGAGTGGTAATGTTGTACTTCCCGTAAATACGATGTACAAATCCTGTTTGCCTTTGATTGTCGTGTTCAGATCTGCTGTAGCAGTCGAGTAATTCCCCCAGCTAGACCCGGTAGTAGGCAGTGCGACCGTGCCTACTACTGTCCCTTCTTTGTCTCCCAGTCTAATCTCCGCTTTTACATCTGCTGGCACTCTATTGCTCGGAGCGTCATAGACGATCGAGATCTTGTTCTTACCCTTTTGCGAGCCAAAGTCGACGTCTTTAAAAGCTAGCCAAGCACCGGTAAACGTATTACCAATCGTTTGTCCGCCATTATTGTTTTCAATTCTCATCGCTTGTTTATTGAACGTATTAAGATCGGTATTCCAATCGGTCTTATCCTCGAATTGAACCGTTAACTGCTCCGGCTCCTCCGGTTCCTCTACGCCTAAGGAGAAGGAAGCATTATCGAAGTTGCCGATATATTTCTTACCGGTCTCTCCAGTTGCCGCAGTACCTGTAAGCACCAGATAAATATCCTGAATACCAGTCAGCTTCTGCGTCAAGCTGCCGCTAACCGTAGCATAAGTTCCCCAAGCGCCAGCTGTCGGAGGCGCTGCAATGGTGCCAACCAATGTACCTGTTGGACTTCCAAGACGAACTTCTACAGCAGAGTTGTTATAGGTGTTTGTCGTGTTACCTGCATACTCAATTGAGAGCTTGTTAACACCTTCACTGCCGAAGTCCATACGTTTGTACGCAAGCCATGCGCCATTGAACGTATTCTTCACTTGCTGGCCAACTCCGCCTTTTCCTGCTTCCGTTCCGATCGAAGTGCTGTTCGCTGGATTCAATTCCGAAGTCCAATCATCGAAAGACTCCAGTTCCAGCTTGGCATAGTCAGTTCTAACCGGCTCATAGCCGAATTTGAACCAGTCGAAGTTGCCAATGTACGGGAGATCGGTTGTATATGGTGCTCCCGCTACCATCACGACAACCATTTTCTGCTGTCCAGTCAGAGTTCTTGTCAGGTTGGCATTAGTTGCAATATAACTTCCCCAACCTGAATTCTTGTCTTCCATATTGACCGTACCTACAAGTTCACCCGTCTCGCTGCCCAGTCTGAATTCCAGCTTGGTACCAGCTGGCACCCTATTCGTAGGTGCATCGTATTCGACAGTCACGTTATTGAACCCGGTCGTGCCGAAGTCAATGTTGTAGGCCAGCCATGCATTATTAAACGTGTGAGCAACAACCGTTCCGCCATTGCCTGCTTCCGTTTTCAATCCACCGTTTGCATCCGGATGTGCTGCCGACGTCCATTCCGCTTTATCCTCGAATTGGATCGTCAGGCCGGTATCCGGCACTTCCGGCACTTCCGGCTCTTCCGGTTCGTCCGGCTTTGGCTCCGGCAATGGGATTGGCACCGGCAGCGGATCTTCCGTAACCGGCGGACCCTCTGGATCAGGAAGCGATCCAGGCTCTGCCTGCTGTACAATTGGATCGGCCAGCCACAAAGGCGATTCAAAGATATTCCCGTTAAACTCGTTAACAAGGTACACATTGACCTTGTACTTGCTTGCATCCACGTTATAGATTTGCGAAATGTCGAAGCTTCCTGTCTGAACCGGCACGGCGCTGGATACCCAAGCGCGCTCGTTACCGTCCATCAGTTGGAAAACGACCACTGCTGAGTCTGTATAATCACCCTGCAAGGTACCTGTGACGTCAACAACCATGTTGTCGTCCTGACGAATATCTGCCTTCAGGTCGTACACATCCCACTTCACATCGGATGTGTACGCTTCATTAGCGTTTAATACATCGCCAGCTGCGCGGTTCTCGCTCGCATTCGCCATCACTCTCACCTGAACCATAGCGGGCTCATAGTTAAGAGGACCAACGGTTTGCGGATTGGAAGTTGCTTGTCTCCAGGACTTGCCGCCATCCGTGCTGAATTCATAATCCGATGCCTTCTCAATACCAGCCACAGCTGTCCAGCCGAACGTGTTCGCTTTGTCGTCCACGATTGGATTTGTTGGAGCAGCCGGAATTGTCAGCTTGCGAACCGCTTCAAGGCTGAATTCGAATGCGATATCCGAGCTTGTTGCATTCACCTGATGCACCTCTGCCGTGAGCACGTTCTTGCCCTCAACGAGGAACGATGGATCAATAACATAGACGTTCCGATCCCGCTCGTCACCAACGGTTGCATTTGCAAATGTACCGTAATTGACGGCACCTGCCGGCATGTTGGTTCGGATAATTTCATGTCCGTTCAAATATACGATCGCGCCATCATCTCGGATCAGACTCGCGTCCAGCTCGAGAATACCAGAGAGATCCTTCGCGTCGAATGTTTTACGGAAATAGGTCGTCGTATACTTGCTGTTGGCATTTGGTCCATAGCTGACCTTGGTCGCCGGCTTGCCATAGCTGTCATAACCAAGCATAGCCTCGCCGGAGCTCCAGGTGCTGTCGTCGAAATCTACGTCTGTCCAGCCGTTGCCTGCAGCAACACCTTTATCCAGATACTTCCACGTCGATTTCTCGGCGATCAGCGCTTCATGGTTCAAGTCATTATCGACATCTGCTGAATAATCGATTGTTGGAGGAGCCGCACTTGCTTTGGCACCCCAGCTTGTGTTTGGCGTACTGCCCATCTGGAAGTCCAGCGTGCCGCCAGCCATCAGATCTTCGTAGCTAATCCAAGCTTGATCGAAGTTATTGCCGTTCAGCGAAGCGGATTGGATAAAACGATTCTCGCTCGAGACGCCATTCGCCTTGATCGTTAACGTCTTGCCGCTACCCATATGCAGCTTCACTTCTTGGAAGATCGGCGAGCCGATCAGGAAATTCGCTTCGCCAGGGTTGCCTGGGAACAAGCCCAGTGCACTATAGACGAACCAGGAGGACATGCCGCCTGCGTCATCGTCCATCGAAGGCAGATAACCCTCTGGATCATCACGGTAAACTCGGGATTTAATCGGATACCCGTAAGCTCCGTGGTTATGATACTTCTGCGTCACGACTTCCGTCGTATACTCCCTTGCATAATATTGCGTCAAATAAGGGTAGCCCAGATAGTCGAACAAGTAAGGCGCCGAAATATCCTCTTCATTAATCGCCATATATTCGTCAATCTCGAAGAAATGCATCAGCTGCTTCGCCATCTCCGTCTTGCCGCCCATCAAATCAGCCAAGCCGTTAATATCCTGCGGTGCAGACCAACGGTACTGCCACAAGTTACCTTGATAAGCGTAGCGGTCTACCGGTAAAATATCATCCTTCGTAACGGTCGTTCCATTTGGCGTAAAGAAGCCAGTCTTTACTCCAGTCTCGTCTACTTGATTCGGATTCCACAAGTTTTTATACGACAAAGCGAGCGGCTTGTACTTATCATAGGTTGCTTTGTCTCCGATCAGCTGCGCCAGCTTCATCGGGAACGAAGCGCTGTTTGCTTTCTCCAGCTTGCCGGAGATTTCCCCATCGCTGATTGCGAAGTTGTCCGCGTCAACAGCCATCCCTTTTAATGCTTTATATACGTCGAAATCCTGAAAGCCTTTCGCGTAAGCATCGAGAATAACTTGACCATTGAACTCGTTCCTAACCGTTGGGCTTGGCCAATAGCCATCGCCCCATTGCATATAGGAGCCGCGTGTACTGTAGAGATCCACAAGCGACTTCACCATGTTGTTGTAACGCGCTGGCTCAAAGAGTGAGAACATCGCGTATTTACGGAAGTCATCCCATGTTGTCCAGCCATTGTAATAGTCGAAATCATCACCTAGCTCGGAAGCTTGACGAATCGTATTCTCGTCTCTTGCCGCTTTGAATGTGCCAGCCGAGCTGGTCACGTTCTTCGGGCTCAGATAGGAGTGATACATTTGCGTGTAGAACACACGCTTGTTCTCTTCATCTGAATCGGTAATTTCGACCTTATTCAGAACGTTGCTCCAAGCATCTCTAGCTTCCTCATGACGAGCGTCAAAATCCCAGTCCGTGTACGCGCCGCGTTCAGCTTGTGCTTGCTCCACACTAATTGTGGACAGGCCTACTTTTGCTTGAACGGTTTTGTTGTCTGCTGTGTTGAAGTTCAGCCATACGCCACTGTTCGAGCCAGTACGCTCAGCAACTGCACCAACTGCATCACCTTGCCACGAGCTGTAAGAGTCGAAGTCATGATCGAATTGAATCGAGTAATAGATCGTGTAGTAACCATGTCCACATACGTTCTGGGACTTGATCATCCCTGTAATTTCGTTGCTGCCTGTTACCTTCAGGTTAGCATCGACCATACCAGCATAGGAATTGGACAAGTCGACCAGAACCGAGCCTGTGTTAGTCCCCTCGGGGAATAAATACTTATGGAAGCCCACATTATCAGAAGACGTTAATTGTGCTTTAATGCCGGAGGCGAGCGTTACGCCATAATAACCTGCGGATGCTTCCTCACTGCTTTTATCATACTTCTGCTTGTATTCCGCAACATTCTTGGTGAAGCCGCGTGTTTCTGGCATGACCAAAATGTTACCGCCTGCGCCGCTGCAGCCCACGCCGCTGAACCGCAGATGCGAGAAGCCCTTCAAATATTTATTCTCGTAATAGTAACCGCTGAATGCTCCACCATCGCTGTCTGGACCAAGCGATACCAGACCAAATGGAGTCGAAGGACCAGGATTGGTCTGCCCATTGTCGCCAAGGGTATTGATGAACGGATCTACGTAATCGATTGGAGCAAGATCCGTCTCTGGAACAGCTGGAATCTGGTCGGCATCAACTCCGTATACTTCAAATTCGTAAATTCGGGCCGTGTTATTATCATAAGCGGCCTTGTCGATATAGAGCCTAATGTACCGAGCCGCAAACGGTTCTACGAACCGGTCGACAATCGTCTGCGCGTTGTTCGTTACAACGTCAACATCTGTCCACGTTTCACCGTCGTCACTTTTTTGAAGTCTGAAATTTTTCGTATTCCAAAACGGACTATTGCTCGATTCATTAATGGCTGCGTTCTGCAGCACCCATTCATTAACCATGTAGACCTTACCAAGGTCGAGCTTGAGCCATTTTTTCGAAGCGGATGTATTGTCACACCATTTGGTATCGGTTTTACCATCCACGGCATTGCTCGCTCCCTCGCTCGCGTTGCATTGGCCGGAAGCTGTTGCTGTCGCGTTCAAGGCTACATTCTGAGTTGCTATCCCTACGACATCTGATGCCGCATAGGCGGTATTCGATGCTGCAGGTACCAAATAGCTGGTAAGGCATAGAACAGTCATCGCTACCGCAAAAAGCTGTTTAAACATTTGCACCTTGTCCTCCTTCATTCCTCTTCCTTACGGCAGCAGCCGGTTCATCATCACCGCAACTTCAGCACGGGTTAATTGTTGCTTCGGATGGAACAACTTGCCGTCGCCTTCCATTAATCCAGCCGACCAAGCTTTATTAACCGCATCCGTCGCCCAAGCAGAGATTTGCTTCGCATCCGCGAACACAGGAGCTGCCTTATCGGACGCAGATAAATCGAAGTATTTAACCGCACGCATAAGTGCAACAACCGCTTCTTCACGCGTAATCGTATCGTTTGGTCTAAATGCGCCGCTATAGCCGGACACAATACCAAGCGAAGCAGCACGGGTTACCGCATCTGTATAGTACAGACCATTAGGGACATCCTTGAACGGATTCGTGCCGGCCTCGTCCGAAGCATTGCCTGTCCAATCCACCGCACGCATCATCATCGTGGCGAACTCTGCACGCGTAATGTTACGGTTTGGTGCATAATGCTGATTGTCTACACCGGTGATAATATGCTTTGCACTCAGCGACTTAACAGCCACCTCTGCCCAATGACCAGAAGCCAGATCCTCGTAGGACTTGCCATATTCAAGAATCGTGTAGGAAGAGAAGTGCTTTGCCTTGAATGTGAACGTATCGCCTTTAACCTTGCCGCCCACATATTCAAGATCAGTCCCGTTTACAAAATAAACACCAGCAAGGTTGGAATGGATCTTCTTCGCTTGTTCCTCGGTCAGCTTGATGGAGACTTCAGCTGGTTTGTCCAGATTATGAATCTCGGTGACACCATTGCTGGTGATAACCTGGATAGATACCGAGATCACAATGCCAGTCGATACATATTCCGGTTTCGATTGAATCGTTCCGTTAATGATGTTCTTAGCATCACTTGTCAGCGTCGTATTCAAAATGATGCGAATCTGCGCATCCGATGCAGCTGATGCCGTTATGGAGCCTGCAGGAATCCGGATTGTGGCGTTACCGGAAATAAGGATCAGATCCACATTCTTGTCTTTCAAGTCCTTCAGCGCCTGAGCTGGGAAGTTCAATGCGTTGCCAGAATCGCTTGCCTGTGCAGGAAGCTCTACTGTAACGGAACCATGCGCGTTAGCAATTGCAGAAGCCAGTGTGCCGCTGCCAAAGATATAGCTTCCGTTGCTCAGTTCTGGTTGAATAACGGAGCCTGCCGCGCTGCCTGCATCAGATGGAATACTCGTATTCGCAGGAGGGGTTACTGTCCCGCCTCCGTTACCGGGATTGGATGGTTCATCCGGATCCGGGTCCGTACTGCCTCCGTCTCCCAGCTTCTCAACAACAGAGAAAGTCTTGGATGCTGTGGAGGTGCCGCTGCTAGCTGCAACGTTATAGACACCCCACGGTGCAAAATCTTCCGTATCCGGAATCGTAATGGTTGTGGAATAACTGCCATTCGACGACTCAATAACATCCATATAGAAAAGGGTTTTGTTCGGACGAATAATCTTCAAGGTTACATCGCCTGAAGCCGTACCAGAAAACGTAATCTCATCACCGCGCAGCACCTCCTTCGCACTCACATTAAGCGCGAAGGATGCTGCTGCATAGCCGGTTGCCGGCAATATCACTATAAACAATGCCAATAGGGCTGCTAAAACTTTTTTCACCTTTGGTTGTCCTCTCTTTCCAGCCGTTATTGGAACAGCATTGGTCTAGCCAATTGAACCGGCGTCTCATTCTTGCTGTTGAATTGATCCACGACGAATACCTTCACTTTGTAGTCGGCACCTGTTTCATTGAAATACTGCGTCATGGCCAGCTTTGTCTTCTTGAGTGGAACAGCGCTGACGAGAATCGGCTGCGGGTTATTCCCTTTCATCAGCTGGAATACCACATACGCGTCGTCGTTGTAATCCGTGAGCTGCTCAACGTTTACGCTCACTTTCATTTGTTCGCCTCTATCAATCGTGCCCGACAGCAGGAAGGTATCCCGGGTATCGTTCTTGGTGAATGCCTTCGTCGATACGAGCGGCGCACCAGAAGCAATACCAAGCGATGCATCAGCCTTCACGCGTACTTGAACCGTACCTGCCGAATAGTCACCGTCGCCAATTGGCTGCGGATTCGCGATTGCCGGCAGCCATGTTGTGCCGTTATCTACGCTATATTCATAATTCGAAATTGCAGGATAAGCTGGTACATTCGTCCAACCAAATGTGTTATGCGCGTCGTCCTGAACAGGTGCCGTTGGAGCAGCTGGCTCATCACCTGCGCTTGTCACTACTTTCGCTTCGGAATTATCCCGTTTATTAACGGCTTTTACAACGAATTGGTAGGACTGGTCGAGGTTTGTATCCGCTGCGACATACTGGTAGCTCTCTTGACCCTCTACCGTAGGAATGTACATATTCCAGTTGGCGCCCAGCTTGCCATTTGTTTCGTAAATGCGAAATCCTCTGATCCCCTCATCCTGAGGTTTGTTCCAAGTAATTGTCCGTTTGCCGTCTTCCGATTTGCTTACTGCCAGCTGCTCGACCGGCTTCGGCTTTTCATCATCCCGGACAATCGTGTACGTATCAAATGGATTCTCGTCACCCGATTGGAACGAATCAATCGTAAAGCTGTTCTCCGTCATGCTTACGCCAGAGAAGATCGCTTTCTTCGGCTGTTCATACACGGCTGCATAGAAACGGTCAACACCGTCCTGCACATCGTAAAACTTCGTTGCAGCCGAGTTATTGATCATGTAGATCGTACCGGCCGGATTAATCGCTCTGCCTTGGGAGTCCGTCTGCACGTTCTGTACCGGCTGATTATTGTACATTTGGAATGAGCGCATGAAGGTATGGTCATGTCCTTGCAGAACAACATCGATACCAAGCTCATCAAATACCGGGTACATCATTTCGCGCAAGGCCAGAATATCACTGTCTTTCGCATGGTTCCCGACGGAATAGATCGCTTTGTGGAACGCGACAATCTTCCATTTCTTATCCGTCTCTGCAACTTCATGCTTCAGCCATTCCACTTCTTGCCGGAAGGCTTCCTTCTGCGCATCGTCCCATCCGATATCCATCGTGTTGAGCACCATAATGTGCGCATCGCCGTAGTCGTACGCGTACACACTGCCCGGTGGAAGTGGATTCTTGATCGAATCATTCGGATAATTGAAATGGTAGTAATAGTTATCGTTGTACGGACCTTCGTGATTGCCCACTGCTGCCATAAGCGGCAGGTTCATCAGAAGCGATTGCGGCTTTTTAAAATAGTCCAGCCATTGCGATTCCAACGCACCAGCATCAACTTGGTCACCTGTCATGAGCAGGAATTTCGCATCCGGGAAATGATTCACGGCTTGCTGCATCGTATTGCCCCACACATCGTAATCCTGCGAGTTCGAGCCTTGCGAATCCGTCATATACAAGAAGTTGAAATTATTCTCGTTCTCCGATTCGGTTGTAAAAGAACCTGCTTCACTCCAGTATCCGTCAGTACCCACGCGGTACTTGTATGCTGTTCCCGGTGTTAGACCTTCAACCAGCACTTTATGGCTAATGAACGATCCAGTTGTGCTGCTCGTAATCTTCAGGTTGTTAAGAATCCGAGTATCTTCCGGCTTGCCTTCGACTCTGAGCTTGTCTGGCGAGTCAAAAGAATCCGCCGCCGGCACGATCTCTACGATACTGTCCGTCGCATTGGTTGGCGCATTCTGTGGCCGATCATACGTGGTATACCACGCGAATGAACGGTTCGTCTTTGCACTGCCGTATAAGGACATAGCGATCGCATATGGCGTGTAATCGGTCACCTCAGACAAGTTCGATGGGCTGAACACGAAGCTCTTCACAGCTGTTCCGTCCGCATACAACAGGCTGCCTTGACCATCATAAGAGAGGCTCACCGTTTGATCAGGCAAAATGATTTTCCCTAGCGTCAAGATCAGGTTACTGGAATCAGCATCCTGCTGAGCAGCCTGAACGGGAACTGCTTGTCCGGCTGCCGTCACAGTGACGTGACTATTCAGGTCTGCCGGCAGTTCGCCCAAGCCTGCAATCATCGAGAGGGACAGGCTTTTGCCATCCGCAGCGACACTTGCTGCTTTTGCTCCCGTATAATCCGCTGGCAGATAGAAGGCATTACCTGGCACAATCTCCTTCGTCAGCGTTGGCGTCGACCAGCGCAAATACAGGTTGGAGCCGCCAAAGTCTTCGAAGTATTCGATCTTGATATCGTACTTGTGGCTGCCTTCCAGTGTAATTGGGCTGCTTGTCTGTTCTTTATCCCAATCGTTCACCCAATGATCGATAACAAGCTTGTTATCAATCCACACGCGGAAGCCGTTATCGCCCATCATATAGAACGTATAGTCATCCGTTTGCGGCGGAATAATTTGGCCCGTCCAGCGCACATTCGCGCCATCCTCGACGCCCGTCAGCCCTTTTAAAATCGGGTTAAGGTCTGTAAAGTTGATCAGCGGATCAACCGTTGTTGCTTTATAATCGCCATAGGCAAAGTTGGTGCCCGAGCCGGTGCCCAGGTAATATTCACCAAGCAATCCTTGAGCTGGAGCTGACTCTTCAACTGCAAGCGACTCTGGTGCTTCCTCCGGTTCAACAGCCTCCGGACTCTCCGGGTTCTGCTGCACGAAGCCGATGGCTTCAAATTCATAAATACGGGCAGCGTAAACTTCTGTCTCTAGATCCACCTCGCCCGGATTTGTAATCGACAGTTTAAAATATCTCGCCGTCACTGGCGCAGCCAGATCATGCGTCGTTGTATTTTCCGTGTTGCCAGTCACCGTTACGACCGGCGTCCAGGTGATGTTGTCATCACTCGTCTCGATTATGAAATCCTTCGTATTATACTGCGCTTCCTCTCCGCCCGCGCCTGCATGTCCGATGACGAACTGCTCCACGCTAACCTCCGAGCCAGCATCTACCTCGAGCCAATACGGCTGTTCTGTGGTTGGCAGGTTAACATCACCTTGATACGACCACTCACCGCTGTCTCGATTTCCGTCAATCGCCAAGGACGGCGCAAACTCATCCGATACGTACCCATTAGCAGTAGCCGTAACTCCCTCTGCTGCAAACACGTTCTTGGCTGCCGTTCCGGCACTGGCTTGATGCACCATGAAATAACCTCCGGACGCAACAACTGACGTCCAAAGCATCACCACGGCTAACATTCGATTTGTAAGCTTAATCTTTCTATTCACTCCTGATTCCCTCCTACTCTAGCTCACAGTACTGCATCATAATAGAGTAGTTTCATTCATAGAGTGTCAATAAGTTGTATAGATTTTGTAAAAATAAATAATAAACCGATAAATTAAATGATTTATCTTTTACTATTTTTATTTATTAATCGTTTGTATTATAACTTTCATATATCTTTCAGGATAATAGTCTTGCATTATAATTAAAAAACCTACTAAAGTCACAACGACTGTAGCAGGCAAAAGAAAAAGCCGCTGTTCACACCAGGCTTCTAACAGCTCCAGTGTAAACAGCGGCTTTACATTTTTAACTTAAGCATGAATGCCAAGCTTACGGTCGATCACGCTTTTAATATCTTTTACAAGCTGCACGGAAGCTTCGATCTCTACCTTACGTGTCGAGACGCTTTCGATGCTGCAGCCAATTGGAATGCCTTTTTCGATGCCAAACTCGAACAGCTCTTCGAAGATTTTCAGCGCAAGAGATACGGACTTGTCCAAAATATCGGTCGACTTAAGCAGGTCATTTTCCAGCCATTTCGGAATGCTGATGCCAAGCCATTTCATGAACTCCAGCGTTTTTTGCGAGCCGCAAGGGGCCAGGTTGAACAAGATCGGTACGGTATCAATGCCTTGCTCCTTGCAGTAATAATAGTAATCCGAGAGCATGTTCTTGGATGCTTCTACGTTAAACGTTGCCTGCGAAATGAAGAACTTACAGCCTCCGTCCACCTTATCCTTGATCCGGAGATGCTCGTCATTCTTCTTCATATGCCGCTCTGGGATAACAACGCCGCCCAGCATCAGCCGATCGTTCAGCTTACTGCTAAGCTCATACGCTTCCGGCAGCTTCATTGTCGTCTGCTGATTGCTCGAGGAAGTACCAACAAAGACCGAGAACCGATCCTCTTCCAAATCCTGCTTCAGCCAATTCGTAAAGTTATCTTCCGTGTTATTGCCAACAACCCGGTAAATAATCTTAGGGACCTTCCAATAGTTCAAATAATTCTTGCTATAGACGGTTGGGTCCATCGCTTGCAAGTACGGGAATGGTCTTTCTTCATCCGTCCGGTCCGCTTCATCCTGCACGTCATACAAGATTAATCCGTCAATATCCAGATCCTTCAAACGATCATATTGCTTTTCCGATATTTCTGCCAGCTTCTCAGGGGTATGGCTCGACTTAGGCGGGGTCATGCCGTAAGTGATGATTCCCGCCTGTCTATTTAAAATTTTATCTTTGAGCATCTCGTTTTTCATCCTTGCGTCTATAGTAGTAGTGGAATGATTTCTTGTATACTTCTACATGCTGCGCTGAATTCCTTCTTATCTTGTCGGATTTATTGTTTCCAGCTCTTGCTTCGGAATTCTCGCCATCAGCCGTTCAATGGTCCCGTCAAAAGGAAACTGCCTTCCTGCCACACGTGCCTGAAGCCCGGCCAGTTCAGCCCTTACCTGCTTCATCAGCGGCTCCGGATACCCGAACTTTTCCGCATTTTCGATAAATTCATCTTCATCTATAACCATCCATTCGCCGCCGCGCTGAACGAGATCCAAATCCAGATCTACAAAAGAAACCTCGTCCCCGCTCATCACCGCAGGCTGATTGATGTTGCAATAATACTCGTTAATCTGGCCATCAACAATGGCTGCACTAACCGTAAACCAAAGCTTGCTCGAGAAAAATTCGATCGACCAGTTGTTCACCGTAAACACAGCTTTCTTCGTATGATGCTGAAGCTTTCTGCCGTACTGGCCAAGGACAAATACATAGCCGTCCCCTTCCTCAAGCAGCTCCGTATTCCATTCATAATGTAAGATATTGCCGTACTTTAATGCCTTAATTTGAATCGAATTATTCACGAAAATGGCCTTCTTTCCGAAATCGTTAGGTTAGGAAAGTATATCATATTTTTCGCCCAAAAAAATAAAAATGCCTCTTCACCAAGCGAAGAGGCATCTCCTAATTAAGTTAAATAAAATCTACAAATTCCAATAGTCGTTTCAGCATAACTGCTGCTTCCGCACGAGTAGCTTTGCTGTCTGGAGCAAAGTTGCCGCCTGTTGTGCCTTCAATGATTTTGGCATCAACGGCCTGAGCGACAGCTTGCTTCGCCCAAGCTTCGATAGAAGCTTTGTCTTTAAAAGCATTCAGCAGTTCTGTACCGCTGCCAGCTGGCTGCTTACCTGTAAAGGTAAGGGCACGTGAGATCATAACAGCCATTTCTTCACGAGTAATCGAAGCATTTGGCTTAAAGCTGTTATCTTCATAGCCTTTTACAATGCCTGCCTTCACCGCTGCGCCTACTGCACCTGCGAACCAATCTTTGCTGCTTACATCCTTGAAGGAAGCTGCAGCTTGATCTTCGGAGATACCAAGCGCACGTACAACCATAGCAGCAAACTCTGCGCGGGTTACAACAGCGTTAGGAGCAAACTTGTCATTGCTCATGCCTTTGACAATCAGCTTAGAGGCCATCAGCTCAACGTCTGTTTTTGCCCAATGGTTATTCAGATCGCTGAATGTCTTGCTGAATTGAGCTACTGCATAAACACTGTTGCCAGTACGCTTGATGGTCACAACTGTATGTCCATTTTCCGTCTTGAAGGTTGCCGGAACGAATGCAAATTCGCCGGTCGCCTCGTTGAAAATCACAGCTGTTGACTTCGAAGCATCCAAGGAATGATTGATATCAATTGTACGGGAAACATACGTTGTCCCAAAATCATGAATCTCTTGCTTATTGCCGTTCGATTGAAGGAATACGCTGAACTCAACTGGAGTACCAACCAGCTTGACGCCATCCTTAGTCGCTTTATCCTTCATCGTTGCCGACAGAGTGCTGTCTACCGGATTAATGGTGATAATCAGCGACGCATCTGTACCGATTGTCGATGGCAGGTTAAGCGCACTGATCGGCAGATCATAACTTGCGTCACCGATCTTAACCGAAATCGTCAGATTCGGAGCTTGCTTCAATGCATCAAGCAGCACTCGTGCTGGCAGCTCTGCACTTACAGCTTGCGTCGAATCTGTCGTAATCTCAATCGTTTGACCACTTTGTCCCGCAATCATATCGATTGCTTGGTTCAGCGTCTTAGCCGGTACGGTCAATGTTAAACCTGATGTTGTACCTTCAAGGCTGACTCCATTGGCCGTTTTCACCGGTGTCTGTCCGTTGTTGCCGGAGCCGCCCGGCGTCTCTACCGGAGGATTGGTTCCGGTATCAGAATTCATTCCGGTAGAGAAGCTCCAGATATCCGATAAGGTTTTACCTGTATAGGCATCCTCGGCAGCCGCATACCATTGGTACTTGGTATTTGCATTCAGAGCACTCCAAGTTACGGAGGTCTGTTCGCCGCTTGCTACTTGCTCCACCTTCCCAATCGGCTGATCGGAATAGACGTTTACGCCCATATAGTCGGTCGACACACGTTTTACTTGCGGTGACAGGTCAACATCAAGAGTGAACTCTTCCTGTTTCGTCGTATCACTTGGATCGTAGAAATTATAGTCGTCCATATACGGCGAGTATGTTTTTACATACATCTTGTCGTTGGCAATATCAAACTGAAGAAGCTTGATGTAGCCTTGACCGCCTTCCGGACCACCTTGATAGTCGGACAGCATTTGATAGACTTTACGGTCATTTACACCGTCACCGTTGTCATCAAGCTCGCTGACAAGCAGCTTGGAATCATGGTAATGGCCGGATAAGACGGCAAATACGTTTTTATTCTTTTGCACAACTTCCTCAAAAATCTTATCTGCAATCGGAGCTCGGTTGCCGGATACGAGCAGGAATTCATGGAAGTTCAGAATCGCCTTACGATTCGGATATTTCGCCAGCACTTCATTCATCCAGTCGATATCCGAGTCGCGGATACCCCAGCCCATATACACCATAATAAAATCATTGCCGTTCGATGACACGAGGTCATAGTGACCGCGGTTGTTATCAAGGGAACCGCCGTAAGTCGGTTGATCCTTGAACCGGTCTTCCCCGAAGTAGTTCCAGTAGTAATCATAAGCGCCTAGTTGATGGTCAACGTCATGGTTGCCGGCGAGTACGCCATAAGGAATGTTTGCGTCTTCCAGCACCTTCATGTCCTTATCTGCACGCTGCCATTGAATTTCTTTATCCGCTTCGTCGACGATGTCGCCGGTATGGATCACATATTTGATTTTGTCCTTCTCTTTGTTATCGGCAATCCAATTCACAATATCTTCGTAGATGTGAGGATAGCTTTCCGAATAATATTGCGTATCGGACATCCAAGCAAACGAGAAGTCATAGTTCTCCTGCCCCTCTTGGTCCGCTTGAGCAGCAGGCAGCTCATCCTGCACCATCACTTGCAGCGTTTGATTGTCTGCATAATCCCCAACAGTCATAAAGGCGCCAAGCGCAAAATCTTCCGTTCCCGCGACCGTGCTGTCCACGCTATTCCAATTCTTCTCGGTAGGACTCCACACATACATGCTGACTTTACGTCCTTCCAGCGACTTGCCTTTCCAGCTCAGTTCGATCTGATCCGTATCCTTCACGGATGGATCAAGCTGTACCTGGAACCGCTGATAAGGGAATTTCTCCGTGGAATCATCGGTCAGATATTCGCCGTCAGCTTTACTGATCAACGAATAATCTTCATCTGTCATGGCTTGTTCCCCGGCAGGAGCTGCCTCTTTCGGAGGCTCCACATCTGCCGCATTGCGGAAGCCCATAAAGCCGTCTTTATTTGCCCCGTCATACTTAAAGCCACGGTAGAAGGATACATCCATCTTGTCATTTGTAGGATCCTTTACCTTGACAGCAAGAACCGAATTGCGGTCAACACCGGTTGCGCCATCAGCAGGCGATACCAGTTCCGGCTTCAGAGGATTCTCGTCCGGTACAGAGAACTTAACTTCCTTCACAGCCACGTTTCCAACTTTATCAGTTGCCTGGATTTTGAATACATGCTCTCCACCTGTCAAATCCTTGGAGGATGTTGCGTAAGGGAGTGTAATTGGCGTTTCATCCAGCCACACTTGTACTTTATCTACGCCGGACAAAGCATCATCAGCCGAAGCCGTAATCGTGAATGGTCCGCGGTATTCTTTACCTTCCTCAAGGGAAGCTGTAATAGCCGGCGCAGTATTATCTACATTAACAACGGCTGTTTTCTCGCCAGCCACCGAATGGCTGACTTTAATCGTATGTTCTCCGTCAGGAAGCTTTGTCGTATCCAGGGCATAAGCCTTGGATGCAAGCAGCTCATCCGGAATAACAAAATTGAAGTCCATCACTGGATTTTTACCAGCGCTATCGCCCATTGGGATAACGGTATCCCGGTTTTTGTAACGATCGTCAAAGATTTCCGTACCATCTGCAAAAACAAGTCTTACATTACGAACAGTAAAATCGTCTTTGTTCTCTTCCGGACGGTCATCAAACGGCGAGGCTTTTGTACCCGCTCGGATAGAGATAATATTGCTTCCGCTCTTCAGGCGTTCAGCAGCGATTGGTACGGTCAGAGTCGTATACGTATTGATTGGATCCAGGAAGATCGACAAAATCTCGTCGCCCATCGTAACGCCGTTCTTGAAGTAATAGTTGACGCCGTTTGCCTCATAAGCGAAATACGCATCCTGCTCAACAGCTGTATACGTTCCTTCTGTCGCTTCCGTTTGGTCAACCGACAGATGAAGCTCGGAGGCTGGTGCTTCCTCCGCAGTTGCTTTCAGCACCTTAATTCCAGCAAGGAAGTCTCCATCCTTCACATTCAGACGCAACGGCGAATGATCCGTATTCCCCTTCACCTGAGTGCGGTACTTGTCTGATGTTACCTCGTTCTGGCCGTCGGATACTACATAGTAGTACTCGATATATTCGCGGCCGATCAGCTCAGGGGAGTAAACCGTGTAATGATACAGCGTATCGTCAAAGCTTTCTGCCAAGTAGCGCTTCGTATATTGCGTATCAAGGTTGCTCTTATAATAGAGAGCTACCGATTTCACATTATTCTCGTCATGCGCTTCCGCTGTAATCGAGAGATTTTGTGCTTTATCGATTTCTGGTGTATTCGTCAAATCCTTGTAGGTAGGATTTATTGCATCCACTGGTGTCTTAACCGCAATAATCGGCACTTGAACCGGAGCTATAGAACCTGGTGTTGCTGCTTCTAAACCGGCACTGTATTTGATCATTTGCGTGCTGCCAGCCTGTGAATACTTATAGAAAATCCCTTTGTTTGCAACAGTCTCCGCATCCGTATCATAATAAGTGGCCGAGATTTCCGTCTTCGTATTGGTCGCAATAACAATTCCGCGTCCACCGCCGTTTGCCATACCGTCGCTGTAGATCTTCACGATATCGGTGCCTTCTACCAGATTAGTGCCGTAGAGGGCGTTGAAGTCATCGACAGTTTGTTGCTTATTCTGGCTGTTAATAATCCAGAACACCAACGTTTTTTTCGAAGGAATCAATACTTCCTCTGGAGTTGATGGCCAAATGACATCAGCATCCGGTCCCGAGGCCGTATATCTGTATTGAATTTTGTAGTCTTTGAAGTTAATGGTTTTATCTGTATTATTGTAGATCTCGACAAACTCATAGCCATCCGCTGAGCCTACGTTTGTGGAATCCGGAACAATCTCCGTTACCATGAGCGGTGGAAGCTTATTAAAGTCAACATTGCCAAGCTCGATCGTTACGGTGAAATTGTTTGATTTTACCGTGTCGGTTCCATCATTAGCTTGAATATAGTATTGCAGCTGCGAATCGGTAAAAGCATCCTCTGGAACATTAGCCGAGAACACATTGTTCTCTCCGGCTGTCATTGGAACGGAAGTGTAGTCCGCTGCATCGCCTACTTTGTAGAACAACGATGCTGTAACGATGTCACTGTCAGGATCAGCAATCGTTGCTTGCACAGTCAGGTCATTGTCGATGCTGCCTGATGCGGGCGGCGTATGCTCGATAATTGGCAGCTGATTCACAGCTGGAGCAGGCTGCTCCGGAAGCAATGCGGCTTCCACAGTGCCCGGAGTAGCTGCGTTTACGCCAGCGCTGTTCAGCTTCATTTGGTTCGTGCCGTCAGTTGGATATTGATAGAAAATCCCTTTGTCCGGTAAAGTCTGGGCATCATTCTCATAGAATGCTTCAGCAATTTCCTTGCCCGTCTTCGACGCGATAACGATCTTGCGTTGGCCGCCATTAGCCATACCGCCGCCGCCATCAACCCGGAACAGATTGGTATTCTCTACAAGTGTTGTATGATAATTAGCGTTAAAGTCTTCAGCTTTCAGATCTTTTGTAGCGCCATTCATAACCCAGAACACCACGTTGCTAAGCGGTGGAATAACCGCCGTACTAGGCAGCTCCCATGCCGCATCGGCAGTGGAAGAATTCGTGTAGCGATAGATCAACTGATAATCCTTGAGCGCGATCGGGCGAGTTGTATTGTTATACAGCTCGACGAACTCATAGGCATCCGAGCTTACACCAGTCACGTTTGTGGAATCCGGTACAAGCTCTGTAATAAGCATGACAGGTACTTTCGTGTAGTCGAAGTTATGCTGCTCAATCGCCACTGTATAAGTGGACGACTTCACATGGTTGATGGCATCTGCAGCTTCAATATAATATTGCAGCTCGGTGCTTGTAAGCGAAGCTTTTGGAATAACCGCGGAAAAATCCGAGCCTCCCGTATTCGTCATCGGTGCCGAAGTGAAGGCTGAGTCGGACGTGTTCTTGTAAAATACCGCCGCCGTCGCCGTATCGTCAGCATCCGTAATTTGCGCGGTAATCGTCAGGTCCGCTTCACTGCTGCCTTCTGTAACCGGTGTATGCGTGATTACCGGAGTCTGATTAACTGGTCCTTCCGGGAATTGATAGTGAACAGCAGGGATTTGCCCTTCTGCCAGAGTCCCTGGGGTTGGAGCAGATTTGAAGGCAAATTTGTCGGTTTGCACACCACCTGCTGCAGGCAGCATGTAGTGGTCGCCGAGGCCTGCGCCTACATCCGTTGCAACAGTGTAGGTTGATTTTGAAATTTCGGTACCTTGATTGTTTTTAACAACAACCGTGCGGTCCGCCGAGTTCGAGAAGCCTGTAAAGCCTGTTCCTGCAACCTGGACAATTTGGCTGTCAGTCAGGTTTACGCCGTATTTTGTATTGAAGTCTGTAAGAGCAAAGTTTTTGGGATTGTACCAGAACACCATGTCCTGCTCTGGATCCAGCGTTTTCTCGCCGAAGGTGAAAGTGAGATCCGGTGAAGCTGTTGGATCCGGATAACGGTACAGGAATGTGTAATCGTTCAAATGGAGTGTTTTATTCGAGTTATTGTATACTTCGAAAAACTCAAAATCATCCGTACCTTGCACATCCGGGTGAATCTCCGAAACGAACAGCTCCGGCACGGTATTCTCTTCTGCCGCAGCAGCAATACCTACCGTTGACAGCATACTCATCAGCAAGCTGGCTAATAGAATGCTAGAGATCCATTTTTTGTAACTCTTGCTTAACATAATAGGAAACACTTCCTTCTGATTGAATATGAAGCATAATTACATTTTAAAATCTGAAATAAGGCGCTCGATGAGCCAATAAAGTCCCATCAAGCCCACTAGGGATGAGGTTCCGTATGCCCACCATGTTTGACGGTTGCCGGTCATCACCTTTCGGATCAGCCAGAGAAGCGGAATAACAATGGCCAGTACAGCCAATTGTCCAATCTCTACCCCGAGATTAAAGGAGAAGAGCGGCAGAGCAATATTGCCCGACATCGTCCCATGCAGGATTTCGGCAAAACCGAATCCATGCACCATGCCGAACAGAACAGTGACAGCTAGTCGCTTATTCTCGGTATTCGCGCCATCTTTTTTGCGGAAAATATTCTCAAAGGCTACGAATACGATACTTAATGCAATAAGAGGCTCTACAATAAGCGGTGATAACGACGCCAGATCCAGCGCAGATAATACGAGTGTAATGCTGTGTCCGATCGTAAAAGCTGAGATCAGCTTCAGCATCGTCCAGCCGCTTGCACCTGCTGCAAGGATAAGACCACATAGGAACAGCAAATGGTCAGCACCTGACCAGATATGCTCCATGCCCATTGTGGTGTACGCTTTCAGTACGCTTGTCCAAGAGGATGAAGTTGTAATAGGCTTCTGTTCCGAATCGCCGGCTGCTACTGTATCCGTTGTACCGGCGTCCGCACCATGATAGCCCTCCATCTGAAGGATGTTGTTGGAGCTGTTAATGACTTGCACGATGGACTGCTGTCCCATTCGGATCGTTGCATAACTGCGATGATCCGGGTTGGTGCCATCATAAAAATTATATTGAACCATGTACCGGTCGACTGGTTCTCCGAAATCATAGTTGATGTCGATCTCGATCATCGGCATTTTTGCTTTTTCCGTCTTCTTCGCTACGAGTACTGTTCCGGTGCCAACCTTACTGTTGCCCGTGACGATCAGTCGGTCATGAACCAGCGCGGTCAGAATCTCATGACTGCCTGCAAACTCGCTTTCCGAAATTTTACCGTCCCCGTCCTGATCAATCGCAGGTAGTGCTTCGATAAGCTCCTTCTCCAACAGGAACACGTTATATTCCAGGCTTTTGTCCTTAATGGTAATGTCCGAAAAACCCGTGGAACTGAAATGGGCTTCAGCCGTCCCACCAAATATGGTGAAAAACACCCAAATGGCAGCCAGCATTGCCCCTGCTTGTACGCGAATTTTCACTTATGTCTCCCTTCTCCCTATTCTCTGGTTTCGTTCTCTCTATCTAGCGAATGACAAGTCATACCTAGTGATTATAGAGTTCTATTGTTTATAGAACGTAAATCATAGATTAAGAAATTGTTGAGATTACTGAATGGAGATGAAAAAGAGCCCCTGTTAGGAGCTCATGGCGGAGAAGACTGGCAACCAGCCTTGCGGGGCTTATCTCAGGCAATCGATGAGTTCAACAGTTCGCGTACGTTTGTGTATTCTATCTGATGCGCGGCGGCGACGGCTTCGTGGGTGATGAAGCCGGCCATGGCGTTGACACCTCGGCGGATCGGCTCGCTGGCAGCGAGCGTCTCGCGGACGCCGCGGTCGGCGAGTGCAAGTGCATAAGGCAGCGTCGCGTTGGTCAATGCCGCCGTGGCCGTATAAGGCACGGCTCCTGGCATGTTGGCTACAGCATAATGCAGAACGCCAAACTTTTCGAATACTGGTTCGGCATGCGTCGTGATTCGATCAATCGTCTCGACACTGCCGCCTTGATCGATAGCGACATCTACAATAACCGAACCCGCTGGCATCGAGCGGACCATCTCTTCCGTCACGAGCTTTGGCGCTCTAGCGCCTGGAATAAGCACGGCCCCAATGACCAAATCCGACTCTGATACAGCTTCCGCGATTTGCCTCGAATTCGAGGCTAATGTCTGGACGCGTCCGCCGAACCGATCTTCAAGTGCCCGAAGCCTGTCGGCATCTCGGTCAATAATAGACACTTCCGCGCCAAGTCCCAGCGCAATCTGGGCTGCGCCTGTCCCTACTACGCCACCTCCGATAATAGTCACACGTCCTTTTTTCACACCGGGCACACCACCAAGCAGAATCCCCCGGCCTCCATGTGCTTTCTCCAGAAACTGTGCGCCAACCTGTGCCGCCATTCGGCCGGCAATGTCGCTCATCGGGGTAAGCAGCGGCAGTTGACCATTTGCCAACTGCACAGTTTCGTAGGCTATCGCCGTTACCTTTTGCCGTGCCAGTGCTTCTGTCAGCTCCCGCTCCGCAGCAAGATGCAGATAAGTGAAGAGCACTAGCCCTTCACGGAAATAGGAGTATTCTTCCTTGAGTGGCTCCTTTACCTTTACAACAAGATCCCTTGACCAAGCTCCTTCTGCATCTGGAACAAGAACCGCACCTGCTGCCCGGTACTCTTCATCCAATAATCCGGAAGCAGACCCAGCTCCGGTCTCCACAAAAACGCTATGCCCATGCCTGACGAGCTCATATACACCACCGGGTGTTAAGGCAACACGATGCTCCGATCCTTTTCTCTCTTTTGGAACGCCTATCTCCATATACGCTCCCTCCCTTTCTCCTATCCCTTTCTACGCCGCACGAACATTGCCTATGAAATCTATCCTCTTGTATAATGAAGGAAAACTAGATTCCCCCACTATTCCACGCTAGGGCGGTGAATGTCCATGGTTGAAACATTGATGCAGCTAACCGTTAGAGACATCCTGCAGCGCCCGCTGTTTCAAAAGGCTGAAACAATCGCCAGTGAAGAAGCACTGAATCGAACCGTTCGCTGGGTCCACATAATGGAAGTTACCCAGGTTGGCAAGCTTCTAAGCGGTAATGAGCTGATCTTATCCACCGGCATAGGCTGGCATGATGACGAAGAGCTAAGTCTATCCTTCCTGCAGCAGCTCATTGACTCCGGTGCATCCGGCCTCTGCATCGAGCTTGGCACCTACACCAAAAAGCCATCCGACACCATGATCGAGCTGGCTAAACGCGAGAACTTTCCTCTCCTTTTTTTCCACGAGGAGGTTCGTTATATCGACATTACCCAAGACCTGCACGCTTACTTCATTCATCAGCATCACCGTATGGTCTATGAACTAGAGGCACTTTCAACCAAGCTGAACCAGCTCCTGCTCTCAGGAAAAGGCATTATGCCGCTGCTCAAGCTTCTCCACCACACGACCGGCGCCCAAGTCGCCTTCTTCCCTCTTAACGCTGAAGCTGAGTTTATGCCTCATATGCCACGTGCCAAAGCAGATGCTTTCTACGAGCAGTGGATTTACGGCGAAATGTTCGCTACACCTGTCCTAAAACGTGGTCTCGCCCATCGTCCCATTCTTGCCCTTGATCACCTGTTTGCCGATCTGCTGCTGCAGTCTGAGCAGGAACTGAGTGAATTCCAGATACTAGCTCTCGACCGCTGTGCTACTGCCATCGCTCAAGAGATGATGCGCACCAAGTATATGGAAGAGAGACGGCGCTACAAGGACGAAATGTGGGTAACGGATTGGCTGAGCGGCAAGCATGCGGACAAAGAGGTACGGGAGTATATCAGCTCCATTAAGCCGGCTGCCAAGCTGTATGGCCTTACCGTCTGCGTGTTTCGATTAAACGTCAAGCTGGCGGAATGGAAAGATGGTGAAGAGCTGCTTATGCAAAAAAATATGGTCGCCCGCGCCATCTTCGAAGGCGAAGGCTATCTCCTGCTTCCCGCCGCCCAGCATGACCATATCGTCTTTGTTCTGATTGACCAGATGAAGCAGTTCAAGTGGAAGGAGCGGCTGCTCCGGGCTGTCGAACGCCTGCGAAGAACAGAGCATAATCCAGATACCGCCGTTTTCTCCGGCACACTTGGCATCGGTAAATATTTGACCGACCTCTCCCGCGCACCGGAGGGCTACGAATCTGCACAAGAAACAGTCGCCATTCAGACGGATATTGGCCCCTTAAGCTCGCCTTTTTTCAACGATTTGCATACGTACCGGGTCATCTCAGGTCTGAAGAAGACCGGCATGCTTCCCGCTCTTATTGAGGAATACATCGGACCATTAACACGATACGATCAGGAGAAAAATGGACAGCTCCTCAAGACGCTCAAAGTATTCCTAGCCCTGTCCGGCTCCAAACAGGATGCTGCCCGGGAGCTGTTTATTGTCAGGCAGACCCTTTACCACCGGCTGGAGAAAATAGCTGCGCTGCTTGGAGAAGACTTCCTTGTCGCGGACAAAAGGCTGGCCATTGAGCTTGCACTCAATGCTTACGAATATACCCATGGAGCCATTCAGTAGCTCCGTTATCCAGCGTCATTCCAGCCTGATGAAGTGAGCTGCTTTACCACCAGATTGGACATATATTTTCGAGCATCTGCGGAGAGCAGCTGCAGGACAGCACTCTCCCCGCCGGGATGTACAAGCTCAATGGTAGCTCCGCTTAAGTTCTCGACCACGCTATGAATCCTGAACTGCCTGCTGATATAAGCATCCAGCCGTTCTTTCTCTTCCATAAACTCTTGGTAAGCGGACATAAGCGTGCACCTCCATGGAATGGTTTCTACAGCTGCTCTACCGTTTCTTTCGCACCAGTACCGATTGAATTGGTCTGCTTATACGTCAACCGTTTCAGAAACTGCCCCGTCCCCGCATGCCCAACATACGTCTGATCCTTAATGACAAATTCGCCGCGTGACAGCACGCTTTCCGGCACCCCGCTTATTTGAATCCCTTCAAACGGGTTGTAATCCACGTTCATATGATGAGTTTCCGCAGAGATTGTTCTTTCCACACTTGGGTCAAAAATAACAAGATCCGCGTCACTGCCAACCGCAATCGTTCCTTTGCGCGGGAATAGTCCAAACAGCTTCGCATTACGAGTCGCGACGATATCCACGAACTGATTAAGGGTTAGGCGGCCCTTGGATACGCCCTCCGAATAAAGAATCGAAAATCGATCCTCTATGACCGGTCCGCCATTTGGAATTTTGCTGAAATCGCCGAGGCCAAGATCCTTTTGTCCCTTGAAGTTGAAGGAACATTGATCGGAGCCAAGAGTCTGCAGCTGGCCGGTAATAAGCGCATTCCAGAGCACATCCTGATGCTTCTTCTCGCGCAGCGGAGGTGACCATACATACTTGGCTCCTTCAAAATCCGGCAATGCCAGGTACGACTGATCCAGCATCAAATATTGCGGGCAGGTCTCGCCCCATACATCCACGCCACGGGTTCTCGCCTCGCTGATCGCTTTCACCGCTTCTGCGCAGGTGACGTGTACAACGTAAAGCCGGGCGCCAGTCAACTCTGCAAGAGCAGCAGCACGTGCCGTTGCTTCTCCTTCAATGGCCGAAGGACGGGTCAACGCATGGTAGATCGGATCGGTGTTCCCTTCCGATAAAGCTTTTTCTACCAAAAACTCGATGACATCGCCGTTCTCGGCATGCACCATGACCATCGCGCCAAGCTCCTTGGCTGACAGCATCGTCCGGTACAACGTACCGTCATCCGCTTGGAACACATTTTTATAAGCCATAAACACCTTAAACGAAGTAATCCCCTGATCCTTCACGATAGAGGGAAGCTCCGCCAGCACTGCATCATTAATCTCACTGATCATCAGATGAAAGCTGTAGTCGATAACTGCTTTGCCCTCCGCCTTGGCATGCCACTTCTGAAGTGATTCGCTCAGCGGCTTCCCTTTATCCGTCAAGCAAAAATCGATTACGGTTGTTGTCCCGCCAAACGCCGCAGCTCGAGTCCCCGTCTCGAAATCATCTGCTGTCACTGTACCGCCGAACGGCATATCCAGATGGGTATGCGGATCTACGCCGCCTGGGAAAACATATTTCCCAGCTGCATCCACAATCTCTGCTCCATCAGCTGTGAGTCCAAGGCCGATCTGCTGAATAATACCATTGTCGATCAACACATCCGCCTGATACGTGTCCGCCGCTGTAACTATTGTGCCATTACGTATAATTTTTGCAGCCATCGCTTATACCGCCTCCTTGGCGCCGCCCGGCGCTTGATTAGAATCACCAACCGATTGAATCGCCTTCTGACGCTGATTCCAGGACATCGGCAGCTCGCCTGAAGGAATCTCCACCATCGAGATCGCGCCTTCTACCGGACATACGATCGAGCACAGGTTGCAGCCAACGCAGTCTTCCTCTCTTACCTTCAGATAAGCCCGGCCATCGCCATCCGTCAGACGTTCAATACATTGATGCGATGTATCTTCGCAGGCAATATGGCATTTGTTGCAGACGATACAATTCTCCTCATGAATCCTAGCGACCACTTGATAGTTCAGATCAAGGTCTCCCCAATCCGAATAACGGGTTACAGACTTGCCAATAAGCTCGGTTACGGATAACAAGCCCTTATCATCCAAATAATTGTTCAGCCCATCGATCATATCCTCGACAATGCTAAAGCCGTGATGCATCGCTGCCGTGCATACCTGCACGCCTGTCGCACCCATAAGCATAAACTCCACGGCATCCCGCCAATTGGAGACGCCTCCAATTCCGGAGATCGGCACATTCACCTGCGAGTTACGCGCGCATTCGGCCACCATGTTCAGCGCGATCGGCTTCACCGCCGGACCGCAGTAGCCGCCATGTGCACCTTTTCCACCAACATGCGGGATCGTGTTCCAGGTATCGATGTCGACACCAGCCAGCGAGTTGATCGTGTTAATAAGCGAGATCGCATCTGCGCCGCCTCGAACGGCGGCCATTGCTGTTGCCGTTATATCCGTGATGTTCGGCGTCAGCTTTACAATGACCGGCGTCTTCGCGGCTTCCTTCGCCCACATCGTCTGCGCTTCGACGAGATCCGGCTGCTGACCGGAAGCCGAGCCCATACCGCGTTCTGCCATCCCATGCGGACAGCCGAAGTTCAGCTCAAGCCCGTCGACACCAACGGCCTCGACCTTTTTCACAATCTCATGCCACTTCTCGCGTTTTGGCTCAACCATCAAGGACACGACAACCGCATGATTCGGAAAACGTTTCTTCGTCTCGTAGATTTCTTTCAGATTCACTTCCAGCGGCCGATCCGTTATAAGCTCGATATTGTTAAAGCCCGCTACACGCTGCCCGTTGAAATGAACGGCCGCGAACCTCGACGAGGTATTAATAATGGGATCCCCCAGCGTCTTCCATACTGCGCCACCCCAGCCCGCTTCAAACGCCCGCTGCACCTGGTAGCCTGTATTCGTCGGCGGCGCCGATGCAAGCCAGAATGGATTCGGCGACGAGATACCCGCCAGATTAATGCGTAAATCAGCCATATGCGTTCCTCCTCAAAAGAATTAGCACCTTAATGGCTGACGTTAGCCATTTGTGGTGATTCTTACTTCGTAAGCATGAGCCAAAGAATTTCCACCTTAATGGCTAACTTTTAGCCATATGTGGTGATTCTTACTTCGTAAGCATGAGCCAAAGAATTTCCACCTTAATGGCTAACTTTTAGCCATTTGTGGTGATTCTTACTTCGTAAGCATGATCCAAAGAATTAGCACCTTAATGGCTGACGTTAGCCATATGTGGTGATTCTTACTTCGTAAGCATGAGATTTATTATTATTTAAGCCGTCTCCTCCTGCTGCTTCACAAGCTGCTGATAGATCGCATATGCGGCTTTTTTCCCCTGCTGCGCTGCCGATACGACCATTGCCTCTCCTTGCCCGTCACCGAAAATCACATCTCCCGCCGCGAATACTCTTGGATCCGAGGTCTGGAACGTATCCGGGTCAATCGCCACAATCCCGCGCTTGTGCGTCAAGCCAAACTGCTCAACCAGGCTGATATGCCGGGTTTGGCCAATAGCAAGAACGACCGCATCAATATCCATATAAAACTCCGAGCCGTCAACCGGTACCGGCTGGATTCGCCCTTCGCTCTCCTCAAGCCGCATTGCGATACACTCCATCGCCGTCACGTTGCCTGCAGCATCTCCAATAATCCGCTTGGGAGCTGTCAGCCATTTGAAAACGACACCGTCCTGCTTCGCAAAGTCGTACTCGAACTCATAAGCCGTCATCTCTACCGAAGTACGGCGGTAGACGATCGTCACTTCCTCTGCGCCAAGCCGAACGGAGCATGTCGCCGCATCTATGGCGGTATTGCCTGCACCAATAACAGCAACCTTTTTCCCTGCAATGTCTGTCCGAATGGACGTCTTGGTTGACTCTACAAAATCAATTGCGTCATATACTCCGGTGAGCCCTTCACCTTCAATGCCAAGCTTCGGCACCTTCGACATGCCAATGGTCAGCACTACCGCATCATATTGCTGCCAAATGTCCTCGACGCTGATATCAACGCCAACCTTAGTCCCCGTTCGGATTTCTACGCCAAGCTGCCGTACCTGCTCAACTTCCCAGAGCGAGATCTCCTGCGGCAGCCGGAAGGAGACAATACCATACGTGTCCAGACCTCCCGCCTGCTCCTTCGCCTCGAATACGGTCACCGCAAACCCAAACCTCGCAAGCTCCCTAGCTGCTGACAGGCCTGCCGGACCACCGCCGATAATGGCAACCTTTTTCCCGTTGCTGCGTCCCGCCGAGAACAGCACCTGTTCGTTCTTAATAGCCCAGTCTGTCGCATACCGCTGCAGATCGCCAATCATGATCGGCTTGGACGAATGATTGAGTACACAAGCTCCTTCGCACAGCTCCTCCGTTGGGCATACACGCGAGCAGCTAGCGCCAACCGGATTCGCTTCCATAATGGCTCGAGCGGATCCTTTCATGTTGCCGGAGGCGATCTTTTTAATAAAGGAGGGAATATCGATACCTGTTGGACAAGCTTTAATACACGGAGCATCATAGCAATACAGGCAGCGGTTCGATTCCTCGATCGCTTCCTTTGGTCTCATTCCGGCCTTCACTTCGGCAAAATTACGCCTTAAAGATTCTGCAGATATAAACGTTGCCGCCATCCGTTCATCCCCCTTTCCAATAGCGCTTATTATAGGTTTATGATGCTGTCGTACGTTTCCGGCCTGCGATCACGATAAAACTGCCAAATATTCCGTACCTCGCGGATCAACTCTTTGTCCATCACGCCAATAACGACTTCATCTTGATCTCTGCTGCCCATGGCTGCAATGGCACCCCGCGGATCAACCAGATACGACTGTCCGTAAAATTCCCCCATATTCCATGGAGCCTCATATCCGACCCGATTGATTGCTGCCACATAATACCCGTTCGCCACAGCATGAGCCGGCTGCTCCAGCTTCCACAGATATTCCGAGGTTCCCGCAACCGTTGCCGATGGATTAAATACAATCTCCGCTCCGTTCAACCCTAGCGCACGAGCCCCCTCCGGGAAATGCCGGTCATAGCAGATGTAGACGCCAACCTTCGCGAAGGCCGTATCAAACACCGGATAACCCAGATTGCCTGGTTTAAAATAATACTTTTCCCAGAAGCCGCATCCGCCGTCGCCCGCCGCCACATGGGGGATATGATGCTTGCGGTATTTGCCGAGATACGAACCGTCAGCATCAATAACCGCCGCCGTATTATAGTAGCTGGCGATCCCTTCCCGCTCATAGAGCGGAAGAATAATGACGACACCCAGCTCGCGGGCAAGCTCCTGGAACAGCTTTGTTGTAGGTCCATTCGGAACTTCTTCCGAAGCGTCATACCATTTGGTCGTCTGCTCGGCGCAGAAATACGGTCCGTAAAAAATCTCCTGCAGCGAGATGATCTGCGCTCCTTTGCCTGCTGCCTCGCGGATGAGCCGGATATGCTTGTCGATCGACGCTTTTTTATGCACCTCCACCGACTCATCGCCATGAATATCGTTGGACGCCTGAATTAATCCAATCGTAACTTTACTCATCGATTTCCCTCCGCTTTCCGCTTGCTATATGAAGTGCTGCCCTATATAACAACTCCGTACCAAGCGCAATATCCTCGGGTGACGAATACTCCTTGGGGTTATGGCTGATCCCTTCCTTGCACCTGACGAAAATCATACTGTAGTCGCAGACATACGACATGGTAAGTGAGTCATGGAATGGACCACTCATCAGCTCGGGCAGCGCCATCCCCATGCCGGATGCTTCTTTCCGTAAAATATCCTTCAACCATTCCGCGCAATAACGCGGCTCACTGTTTGTATCCTCACGAATCAAATACTGCAGGCTATGCTCATCACAAATGTCCTGAATCGTCTCCAGTAATTGCTGCTCCCTCTCGTTCCTGCGGGAGAGGACGATATCCCGAAGATCGACGGTAAACGTTACCTTCTCTGGAATGATGTTGCGGGAATCTGGAAAAACAGACAGCGAGCCAACCGTACCAACCGTTGACGCGCCTTCTTCCAGCCGGGCCAGATCATTTAGCGCCACAATAACCTTGGCTGCGCCAACAAGCGCGTCCCTTCTCATCGGCATCGGTACAGAACCCGCATGTCCGGCAAAGCCGTTAAGCTCAACCGTCCACCAAAGTGGTCCTGAAATACCTGTCACGATGCCAATTGGGGAATCAAGCGACTCCAGCACGGGCCCCTGCTCAATATGAAGCTCAAGAAAAGCGCCGATTCGCCCCTCCTGAAATGTATATCCTTCAAACTCTGCCGGGTCGCAGCCAAATTCCAGCAAGGCTTCCCGGCGAGTTACGCCATTCTTGTCCGTCCGATCAAGCTCTCCTTCCTCGAGCTTTCCGGTCATCCCGCGAACCCCAAATAATCCTTTGTTGAAGCGGCAGCCTTCTTCATCGCAAAAGGCCACTACCTCAATATCCATCTCCGGTGTAAAGCCTCTCTCTACCATCGTTTGCACCGTTTCAATAGCACCAAGAACACCAATGGCTCCGTCATAACGGCCACCGTATGGCTGCGAGTCGACATGAGAGCCAAGCATTAACACGGGGAGATCCGAATTCTTGCCTTTCAGCACACCTATTAAATTGCCAAAAGGATCCATTTTTGCCCGCATCCCTGCTTCTTCCATCCAGCTTTTAACCCGCTCCACACCTGCCCGGTCTTCCTTCGACAAAGCCAGCCTGCAAACGCCGGTTTCCCCAATTCGCCCAATCTGTGCAAGCTCCTCAATATGCCGATTCAACCGCTCCACATTAATACTTGCTTGCTGCTCCACACTCATGTCCCGTTCCCTCCCGTCCAGTCTCCGATGACATATAAGTATGTACAATATTAGAATTTATACGGCTAGTCACGCCAAATGAGGACAACCACCTAGCTGTGATCAACATAGATACTAGATTCCGCCATCCGCAAGTAGCTTAAGGCCCTTTAGGGGCCTTAAGCTTCTTCAACTCACTACTGTTGCTGCTAGCTTTTTTCCGCATCCGCTAGAATCGTCTTATCGATCGCCTTGCTAAGATCCGGTGCGGCCTTGATTAATCCGTATTTAAGGGAGATATCAACCGTCCGCTGTACCGCATCATCAACAAACGATCCTACTTGCGTGTCCGTGAAACCTTCCGGCTTCACAAGCTTCGCCATCTCCATCAGCATCGTCGTCTGATGCTCCTTCGTTGTACTGCCTTCCGTTACGGCCTTCATGACGATATCAACGGATTCCTCCTGATTGGCAATCGCATAGTTCCAGCCTTTCATCGTTGCACGGATGGCCTTGACCGCCGTATCGTGGTTATTTTTCAGCCAATCCTCTTTCACAACAAGCGTATCCTCCAGCATCCCAACTCCAGCATCTTCGAAGTCATACACGAATAGATCCTCCGGCTTCACACCACTTTCGAGTACGACATGGTACTCGTTGTAGATGGTCGAGATTGCCACATCCAACTGCTTGTTAAAAAATTGATCCATCGTAAAACCTTGCTTCACAAGCTCAACATCCTTCTGCGGATCAAGGCCATTCTTCTCCATAAACGCGAGCACTTGGAACTGCTGACTTCCCGTCCACATACCAACCTTCTTGCCCTTCATCTTCTCCGGAGTGTCAATGCCAGACGATTTATCTGCGACGAACCGGTACGAGCTCTTTTGCAGTATTTGAGCGACTGATACGAGCGGCAGCCCATTATCCCGATTCACCAGTAAGCTGTCAAAACTCGTAACGCCTATATCGGCTGCTCCGTTTACGACCTGCTGCTCAATGACGACATCCGGCCCGCCTGGAATAATCTCGACATCCAGCCCTTCCTGCTCGTAGAAGCCTTTTTCCTTGGCGACGAAAATCCCAGCGAACTGCGCCTGCGGTACCCATTTCAACTGGATCTTGACCTTCGTCAGCGGTTCATTAGACTTTCCCTCATTTGCTGACTCGGATGAGCTGTTATTGCCGCAGGCGGCGATCATAAGCAGCGCCATGGCGACCGTCAGTGTGGATACTGACTTTAGGACCCGGTTTCTCTTTCTCATTAGACCATTCCTCTCCCTATCGCTATCTATTTGTAAGATGATACTGCCATCCCCTGATGCTCAAGGTTACTGCTTATTGCGCTGTGCGACATGCCATGGAATAACCATTCTCTCGATCAGTTGGATACAATAGTAGAGCGCGATGCCAAGCACCGCGGCGATAATGATACAAGACCACGCGATTGGCATATTGCCCAGCTTGATTTGATCAGATAGAAGGAACCCGAGCCCCCTAGAAGAAATGAAAAACTCGCCAACGATAGCCCCGATCATGCCGGTTGCCATGTTGATTTTGAGTGCGGTGAAAATATGAGGAAGAGCGAGCCGGAAACGAAGCTTAGAGAAGATAGCCAACCTTCCGGCAGCATATGAATGCATAAGCTCGAGGTAAGCAGGCTCGACGGAGCGCATTCCCTTATAAGCGCTGACAGCCATCGTGGCCATTGTCATGATGGTGACGATCGCGATCTTGGAGGCGACCCCATCACCAAACCAGTTGTTCATAATGGGCGCAAGTGCCACAATCGGAACAGCGTTTAGGGCTGCCAGCAAGGTTATGGCACCTTTGCCTGCCCTCGGAATGAAGGAGGCTGCAATCGCAGCAAGCAGACCAATCGCTGATCCCATGATGCAGCCTCCTATCATTTCGGAGCCGGTATAGAGCGAGTAGTTCCATAGAACAACACTATTATTTTGAATCGCCTTCGCAATAGCAGATGGGATTGGCAGCTGATAGAGCTCCAGATGAAACAGTTTATGAAAACCTTTAAGCTGCCAAATAACAATGAACAAAACGCCAAAGCCGATAGGGGGCAAAAGGGCGGCACTGGGAAATCTTCTACTTGCTGATCTCTTTGGCTTATTTACACCCGCTGATCTCACCACCGAAGTTGAAAGTGGCTCCGTCTTCACAGCTGTTAAATCCTTCACCCTTCACGCCTCCCTTGCGGGCGGAACTCTGGCTGCCAAGGCGTAATCAGCCGTTCGACCATCGTGACTAGCAGAAACCAGATCAAGCCGATAACAACACTAATGAGAATCGTTGACCAGAACATATACACCTGCGAGCTTCCGTAGTAAAGAGAGCTAAGCATCAGTACGCCAATCCCATCCGGCGCTCCCATAAGCTCCACAATAATTGAAGCGGTGATTGCAAGCGGCGCTGATAATTTTAATCCTGCAAATAATCCCGGAAGAGAAGCTTTGAGCCTTAGCTTCGTATAAGTCGTCCATACGGATGCGGCGTACAAGCGCATGAGCTCTTCCTGCTCCGGTTTAATACTCTGGAGTCCACGCAGCATATTAATTGCTACCGGGAAGAAGGTTACATAACCGGCCATAAGCACTCTCGAAAGGGAAGGATCATGGATAATGCCGTATAGGATTGGAGCAAGCCCGATAATCGGAACCATTTGAGAGGCAATCATGTAAGGAGATAACGTCAGCTCAACAGCTCTGGACAGACTCATCACAATCGCCAGTATGATTCCTACGGCTGCACCAATTAGAAAGCCAACAATCGAATTGCCAAACGTAATTGATCCTTGTTCAGCAAGAGTCGACCAGTGGTCTAGCATCGCCTGCAGAACAAGGTGAAGATAGGGAAGCTTGGAGGCTGGAGCCAGAACATGTGCAACATCGGCTATGTACCAGGCTACCGCTTCCCATACGAGAAGAACACTTATCGCCCAAATGACGATGACCCCGCCTTGGCTTTCTTTTCTAAGCCATCCGCTCATTAAGAGAATCCTCCTCATCTACAAAACAATTCCTCACTCTTGCCGTCATCTCATGGAAACGTTCGGAATTGCGGATATGCGCGTAACTCCCTTCTTCCCTCTCCATCTCCAGAATGGAGTGGACCCGCCCGGGATGTGCAGACATGACAATTACCCGATCTGAGAGGAATACAGCTTCCGGTATGCTGTGCGTAACAAACACGATCGTCTTGTTCGTCTGCTTCTGAATGTCGAGCAGATCAAGCTGAAGCTTCTCCTTCGTAAACTCATCGAGTGCAGAGAACGGTTCATCCATCAGCAGGATTGGAGGATCAAGTGACAAAGCTCTCGCAATCGCTACTCTCTGCTGCATCCCCCCGCTTAACTGCCATGGATAATGATGCTTGAACTTCGATAGACCAACCATTTCGATTAATTGTTCCGATATAGCTGAATATTCTGACTTTTTAAGGCCCAGTACCTCCATCGGCAGTTCAATATTATCCTTGACCGTACGCCACTCGAATAAGGTAGGGCTTTGGAATACGATACCGAACTTTCTTTTTAACCGAACTTCACGAGGCTCTTCTTCCCCAATGGTGATTCTACCGCTTGTTGGTTCAAGAAGATCTGCCATCAGCCGGAGCAATGTCGATTTCCCACAGCCCGATGGCCCTAAGAGAGAGACGAACTCGCTTCGATACACCTCAAAACTAACATTCGTGAGTGCTGTAACTTCCTTTCCTTTACTGCCAAAAATCATAGAAACATCGTCTACTCGAATTTCCGTTTCCTTCTGCCTACCAAGCGACACTATACCATCCCCCTCGTGCTGAAGAATGCTTGATCTTACCATTCATGAGCCGCTTCTGCTTGATATGTAATATTATATAACACGCAATTTGGATTACATTATACAAACTGTTTTATAAAATGACTGAAACGTTAGACGTTATGTATAGAGGCAGAGAAAAAGCCATCCATTTAGGTCAGCCTTCGGTTACTATACTTGTATGAAACCTGACATGTAGAGGATCAGAGCTTGTGAATGCTAACATATAAAAAAGCCGCAGTTATGCGGCTTTTCAACTATTATTGGTAGATCGAGCTGCCGGTATTTCTAAATTCCTGGGACTTATCCTCCAGGCCTTTCTCCAACACTTCAGCTTCATTCAGACCTTGCTGCATGGCATACGCTCGTATGTCCTGCGTAATCCGCATCGAGCAGAATTTCGGTCCACACATCGAGCAGAAATGAGCGGTCTTGGCTCCTTCAGCCGGGAGTGTCTCATCGTGGTATTCCAACGCCCGCTCAGGATCAAGCGACAAATTGAACTGATCGCGCCAACGAAACTCGAAGCGTGCTTTGGAGAGAGCGTTATCTCGCTGCTGAGCACCGGGATGGCCTTTAGCCAGATCCGCGGCATGGGCGGCTATTTTGTATGCAATAACGCCTTCACGCACATCGTTTTTGTTCGGCAGTCCGAGATGCTCCTTAGGCGTAACATAGCACAGCATCGCCGTGCCAAACCACCCGATCATCGCTGCACCAATCGCCGAGGTAATGTGGTCATAGCCAGGCGCTATATCCGTAGTCAGGGGGCCAAGTGTATAAAAGGGGGCTTCCTGGCACACCTCGAGCTGACGATCCATATTTTCTTTGATAAGATGCATCGGCACATGCCCTGGACCTTCGATCATGACTTGTACATCATGCTTCCACGCGACCTGTGTCAGCTCACCCAACGTCTTGAGCTCTGCGAATTGCGCTTCGTCATTCGCATCGGCGATCGAACCAGGCCGCAGACCGTCACCAAGCGAGAAGGCAACGTCATAGGCTTTCATAATCTCGCAAATATCTTCAAAGTGTGTGTATAAGAAGTTTTCCTGATGGTGGGCGAGGCACCAAGCCGCCATAATGGAGCCGCCGCGTGATACGATTCCAGTGACGCGTTTTGCCGTGAGTGGGATATAACGCAGCAGTACGCCTGCATGAATCGTAAAGTAATCCACTCCCTGTTCAGCTTGCTCAATCAACGTGTCACGGTAAACTTCCCAAGTCAGCTCCTCAGCTTTACCGCCGACCTTTTCCAGTGCTTGGTATAACGGCACAGTCCCTATCGGTACAGGGGAGTTCCGTATGATCCATTCGCGCGTCGTATGAATGTTCTTGCCCGTTGATAGGTCCATTACCGTGTCGGCCCCCCAACGTGTTGCCCAACTCATCTTCTCCACTTCCTCTTCAATTGACGAGGCGACGGCGGAATTACCGATGTTGGCATTGATCTTCACCAAGAAATTGCGCCCGATAATCATTGGCTCGCTTTCCGGGTGGTTAATGTTTGATGGTATGATTGCTCTCCCCCGGGCTACTTCACTGCGCACAAACTCTGGTTCGACATTTTCGCGGATTGCGATGTATTCCATTTCAGGGGTAATGATCCCGCGCCGGGCGTAGTGCAGCTGCGTAACGTTAGAACCTTGTTTGGCTCGAAGAGGACAGCAGCCTGAACTAGGGAATGTTTCTGTTAAGCTTGATAGATCTGTGTGCTTGAACCCATTATCCTCTGGCTTAATCGCTCGGCCTTGATAATCCTCCACGTCGCCGCGTTCCAGAATCCACTGGCGTCGGATCTGCGGCAGCCCTCGATGAATATCTGCTTTATAATCTTTATCCGTGTACAGGCCGCTGCTGTCGTATACTCTAACAGGCTCGTTAGGCTGATCTCCTGCAGGGCTTGACGTCGTGCTAAGCGCGATCTCGCGCATCGGGACACTCACATCAGAGCGGGAGCCTTGCACATACACCTTCTTGCTGCCCGGAAAGGCATGGATGTTCGGGAATACTTCATTTGCAGTTTGGTTCGTTTCTTTAGTGGACAATTCTATTCCTCCTCAGCATGGCTGTAATTATGCGGAGTTTGATCCAACTAAAAATAAAAAAGACCGCTCCGAATGGACGCGGTCTTTGATTTGTTCAAAGTTTGGCTCCCTCCGCTGAACTTCCATCTACACCTTACGGCAAGACGGATTGCACCGGGGGAAAGAAAAACAAGGACATATGATAAAATTGTAAGAAACAATAATATCATATCCCTGTTTAACGGCATATTCATTCTCTACGCTGGCATTACCCAGATCAGATACGGTCAGTGACATACGGTCACAATCTCAGCCTGACTTCATCAAGCCCCCAGTGCATATTCAATTAGCTAGATTGTAAAGGGAACTTTTTCCTTTGTCAAATATTGCTCAGCTACACAACCGGCATCACAAAAAATAGAGGCTGTCCCAAATGGGACAACCTCTATCTCGACAATCCTTATTTCGACGAGCTATCAATCGCCGAAATCGTAAACGTAAAGCTTAGATCCTGGTCAGCCGGGATCAGGTATTCCGGATGAACCGGAGCGCCCCAGCTGTCGTCGCCGCCAACGCCCATTTGGCGTCCAGCAACTGTTACTACCGTGTAGTGAACTGGTGGCAGCTCATAGTGATGAGCCGCATTCTCCAGCTCAAACGCTGTGTAAGGCGAGACATTGCATTCCACTGGTGCCGAAGCCGATGCGGTCAATTGCAGACCTAAGCCACGGCTGTCCGTAATGCGAACGCGGCGTACTCCCGTACGGTTGCCTGTCTCCTGAGGTACCAGATAAGGAGTTGGCAGATCCTTCACCGCACGGCTGAACGTACCAAGACGTGCACCAAATGCACGGTCGATGTAATTCTCTTCCGGCCCCATTGCGTACCATTCCGTCTGATCATAATCAGCGGACAGCTTGAACGTCAGTCCAACAACCGGAACATTCGGAAGTTCTGCAGCACCTTTGTAATCCGTCTGTACTTGAATGCTTCCATCCGCAAACACGGTATAGGTCGTACGAACACGTAATTCAGCGCTGATGCTGAAGCCGTATTCGAACGCAACAGTTGCCCGGTCGCCTGACTCTGCAACATTCAGTTCTACTTTCAGACATTTGCGCGCCAGACTTGCCGCGAACCATACGCCTGCATCATAGCCCTGCGCGTAACCTTTGTCGTTGTCAGTCATTGCACGCCAGAATTGTGGTACTGGAGGTGCTGCGATAAATTCACGTTTGCCGTATCGAATCGATGCCAGCGAGCCGACACCTTTCGAGAACTGAATCGTAAAGCCATCACCCATAACCCCGATATTCACATCGCCTTCAACTACGCTGATCGAGCCAGCTGGCACTTCAGCATTTTCTGCTGCAACTTCAAACAAATGCTCGCCGAAGGCCACTTCATGACCTGCTTCCGCCCACAGCTCATCCTTCTTCAGAACAAGCGCAGTATGAACGGCATATTCGCCAGGCAGCTTCACAGCCTCTTCAGGCAGCGACAATGGTACAACGGTTTCGCTTCCTGCTTCAACCGATACTTCACCAATCGAGCTATAGACTTCAACGCCTTCGCGATATAAACGTACAGACAATGCCCATTCATTTGTATTCACAAACAGATTCTCGTTGACTACTTTTAAGTCCTCCCGCGAAGGAACAAGCTTCACATTCTGATATAGGAATTTCACTTCCTGCATCTTAGGCGTTACACGACGGTCTGCGAACACAATGCCGTTGCCGCAGAAGCTATAATCGGTAGGACGGTCATTAAAGTCGCCGCCGTACGCGAAGAACTCGTTACTGTAGCGGTCTTTGGTCATAATGGACTGATCCATGTAATCCCAAATAAAGCCGCCTTGGTACATCGGGTACTTTTGCTCAAGCTCCGTATATTTGTGCATCCCGCCAACGGAGTTGCCCATCGCATGCATATACTCACAGCTGATATATGGCTTAGACGGGTTGCTCTCCAGGTACTCAATAATATCGGCCGGCTTCGCGTACATCCGGCTTTCCATATCACTAGTCGCTTCGTAATTGCGATCGTAGAACACACCTTCATAATGAACAAGGCGGCTTGGATCTTTCGCATGGAAGTATTTCGTCGCATTCAGAATGACTTCACCTGCATACGATTCGTTCCCGCAAGACCAGATCAAAATCGAAGGATGGTTTTTATCCCGCTCCAGCATGGACTCTGCTCGATCCAGTACGGAACCTTGCCATTCCGGCAGGTTGCCCGGTACATTCCAAGAGGGCTCAACTGCACCCATCTTCTGCCACGAGCCATGCGATTCCAGGTTCATCTCATCGATGAGGTAAATGCCGTATTCGTCACACAGCTCATACCAGAGCGTCTGGTTCGGATAGTGTGAAGTACGGACAGCATTCATATTATTCGCTTTAATTGTCTTGATGTCCCACAGCATATCTTCAGCTGTAATCGTACGGCCACTGCGAACGTTGAATTCATGGCGGTTAACGCCCTTGAACACAATACGTTTGCCATTCAAATGCATGATTTTGTTGATCATTTCAAAGCGGCGGAAGCCCGCCTTTTGTACGATTGCTTCCACAAGCTCGCCTTGAGCATTCAATACGGACAAGTATATGCTGTACAAATAGGGTGACTCCGCACTCCACAGCTTCACTTCGCCTGCAGCAACAGCAAGCGACAGTTTGCCGTTCACAAACGTACCTTCTCCTGCAGCAACAACTGTACCGTCAGCATCCTTAAGCTCAAGCTTGACCGAAGCCGCAGCATCAGCCTGCAGCAAATCCAGATCAACCTTCAAATGACCGTTCGAATAGCTGTCATCCAACTCGGTATGAACAAACAAATCTCTCACATGAATCTCCGGGACAGTGTACAAATACACATCACGGAAAATCCCCGAGAAACGCCAGAAATCCTGATCCTCGAGCCAAGCGCCCGAGCTGCGCTGAAATACTTCGACAGCCAGCTTGTTGTCGCCATCTTTCATAAATGGTGTCAGATCAAACTCCGAAGGTGTAAAGCTGTCTTCCGCATAGCCGACAAATTCGCCGTTCAGCCACACATAGAAGGCAGATTCTACACCTTGGAACGAAATATAGACTGGCCCTGTCATCGATTCCGGCTTGCGGAAATGCTTCACATAGCTGCCAACCGGGTTACTCGACACAGGAATTGCTGGAGGTCTAACGCCGTCCAGACCGTCCCAAGGGTACATTGTATTTACATATTGTAATTGGCCGTAGCCTTGCATCTGAATATGACCCGGCACCTCAATATCATCCCAGCCCTTGCAATCATAATCCGGCGTATAGAAGCTTTCGATCCGGCTAGCCACATTAACCGCGTAGCTGAACTTCCAGTTGCCGTTCAAATCATGGCGCATCGCCATTGGCGCTTTGCGCTCCGCTTCCTCCATCGTGTGATAATAACGATGATCGGAGTGCGCATCCAAACGGTTTACCCGGTAAACCGTCGGATCGCTCAGCCAATTGATGTCTGCCCTTGTTGCCTTCATCCTTCGTTTTCCTCCCCTAAAATGAATTATCACCACAAATAGCCTTGTATAGGCTATTGTGATGATTCATTGCTTCGTAAGCATTTGCTTAATGAATTATCACCACAAATAGCCTTGTATAGGCTATTGTGATGATTCATTACTTCGTAAGCATTAGCTAAAATGAATTATCACCACGAAGACCCTAAATAGGGTCTTCGTGATGATTCATTACTTCGTAAGCATGAATTTAATATAACACTTTACTTGACCGATCCTGTCATTCCCGCAACAAAATGCTTTTGCATCAGGAAAAAGACAATAGCCGTCGGAAGCGTCGCGATCAAAATAACAAGCATATTAACACCGTAATCCGGTGAGTAGCTAGATCCCAAGTTCGAGATAAGAAGCGGAATTGTCCGTTTCTCTGGCGATTGCAGCACAACAAGCGGCCACAAATAGTTATTCCAGCTGGACATGAACGTAATAATGGCTGCTGCCGCATACGACGTTTTCATCGTTGGCACGTAAATACGGAAGAACACACCAATTTCGTTTAATCCATCTATTCGACCTGCTTCGAGCATTTCCTTCGGAAACATCTTCGTACTTTGACGGAAAAAGAAAATTAAGAAAGCAGTTGTGACAGATGGCAGCACAACAGCCATCATCATATTGATCCCGATAGCGGGAATATTTTGTGTAATTGTGCCGAACATCCGGTACAAAGGTACCATCAGAGCGGCAAATGGAATCATCATTGACAGCAGTAAAATGTTAAAGACAATGTCTTTCGCCTTGCTGCGGAAAATTTCAAAGCCATAGCCTGCAAGCGATGCAATCAGCAATGCAAGAATGGTTGTTGAGATCGAGATTTTCGCCGAGTTCAACATGGCTGGTCCAAGATCGACCTGGTCCATAATTTTTTGCCAGTTATCCCACAAGTGAGAGCCCGGCATTAACGAGCCTTTCGTAACGTCAACCGATTTGTTGGTTGCACTGATGATCATCCAAATGAATGGGAAGATCGACACAATGGCTGCAATGCACAGGAATACATAGGTGAATATCCGTTTAGCCATTTTTATCACCTGCCAGTTTGAACTGAAGAATCGAGAAGATAACGATAAGAATTACGACTCCATAAGATACTGTCGCCGCATAACCAAAGTCAGGTGTGTATTTGAACGACAGATTATAAATATATTGGGACAGCGTTGTAGTCGAGTTACCAGGCCCGCCCTTCGTTATGTTCATAACCTCATCGAACAGCTGCAGCGTACCGATTGTAGAAGTGATCGATGTAAACAAAATAATTGGCTTAAGTAGCGGAATTGTAATCTGGCTGAACTGACGGAATGCAGAAGCGCCGTCAATCCGTGCTGCTTCATAAATGGAGTTATCAATATTTTGCAGGGCAGACAGATAGAAAATCATATTATATCCGGTCCAACGCCATGTAATGGCGATAATAATCGTAATTTTAGCCCAGAACGGGTCGGTAATCCATTGAATTGGTGCATCAACCAGATGCATTTTGGTAAGCACTGCATTAATCAAGCCGTCAGTACCGAACAAATATTTGAAAATAACCGAGTAAGCAACAAGCGATGTTACAGCCGGCAGGAAGATCGCCGTACGGAAAAATCCTTTAAATTTCAGTTTGCTGTCATTTAGCAATACCGAGATAAACATGGCAAGTACAATCATGATCGGCACTTGAATAATCAAGAAAATAAATGTATTTTTTAGTGCAGCAATAAATGTCTGGTCTTTAAACAGTCTTGCATAGTTGTCTCCGCCAACATAATGCAAGTTCGTGCCTGTCCCGGATTGGAACGACAGCATCAGTGCCTTAATCATTGGGTAGAAATAAAAGGCGCAGATCATAATGACAGCTATCGCAATAAACGACCAGCCGATCGCGCTGGATCTCGCATTAATATTCATGTTATTTGTTTTTACTTTACTCACAGCGTCAGCCAGCTCCTTCCTATCCTGAGCGATCTTATATAACGACATTGGAGCACAACCCCACAGGGCAAGCCACTAATCATTTAACGGCTTGAACGCGGAGACGTGCTCCAAGGTCATTTTTTCTCTATTTTACTTGTGCTTCAGCTTGAGATTGAGCGTCTTTTAATACATCGTCAATCGATTTGCCGTTCAGGTAATCCTGCATTTTAACAACCAGAATGTCTTCGATTGCGTAAGTGTTCATACCGTAGTTCACGCTAGGAATTTCATTGGTCCATTTCGCAAAGTCTTGTACGATTTTTTGGCCGCCGAAGAATTCGTTAGTAGCCGTATACGCTTCACCAGATGTAGCTGGTTTGTACGTACCGATAGCACCTACGTCTGTAACCAGTTTTTGATATAGATCAGAATCGGAAGCCAAAGTTGATTTCAGGAACTCAGCTGCTGCTTCTTTACCTGGAACGTTCAGAACGTACCACGAGCTGCCGCCAAGGTTAGTTGCATGTACGGAATTAGGTGTTTTTGCAAGCTTAGGAATTGGAGCAATTGCCCATTTGCCGGATTGCGAAGCCTCAGCTGTGATGGAAGGCGTGAACCAGTTACCTGTTGGAACCGATGCCACATCGCCTGTATTGAAGTAGGATACATATTGACTCCAGTCAGAATTAGGCTTAACGATATTAGCATCCATCATGTTTTTGTATACTTCGAATGCTTCTTTCATAGCTGCGTTGTTTGCAATGTTAGGCGTTTTACCGTCTTCATTCATGTACCACGAGCCAGCGGATTGAATCATCATACGGATAATACCAAGGTCGTTAGGATCAAGGGAGATCCAATCTTTACCTGTAGCTTCTTTTACCTTCTTGCCAATCTCGATGTATTGATCCCAAGTGATGTCTTGAAGATCATCCATTGTGTAACCAGCTTTCTCCAGATAGTCCGTTCTTACATACAGACCTGTAACACCGGAGTCGAACGGAACGCCGTAGTATTTGCCGTCAACGCTTGTAGGTCCAAGCTTGTAATCAGCAAAGTCAGTTGGTGTAATAACGCTGCTCAGATCATAGAACATGTCTGGGTAAGCTTGTAGGAAGCTTTGTGCACGGTAGTCTTCGATAAGTACGATGTTCGGCAGACCTTTAGTTGTACCGGAGCTCATGCCTGTATTCAGCTTTTGAACGATATCGTTCTGAGCGTTTTCTACAACATCAACCGTTAAGTCAGGGTTAGTAGTCGCATAAGCATCTTTCGCAAGGTTCATTGCTTTAATGTTAAAGTTAGGATCCCATGCCCAAACGGTAATTTTGCTTGCTTTGTCTCCGCCGCTGTTTGCAGAGTCGTTTGTGTTGTTGTTCGAGTTGGAACCACAAGCCGACAAAGATGCTGCGGTTACTGCGCCAAGAGCAAGAACTGTGATAAGTTTTTTCACTTCAAGACCTCCGTATCTGTATGTTTGTTGTAAGCGTTTTCTGTCTTACGAGTTTAATGATAGCACTACCCCTATTCCCCTCGTTAGAACGATCTTTACAACGAATTGTCATATTATTATGAGTTGCCCAGAAGTGGTCTATTCGTACTAGGACAATCTTTAGAAATTAGGACCATTATTAGGTTTCAACAGCGGAATCCTGATTTTTACACGAGTACCTTCCCGAATTTCACTTGTAATCGTTAAGCCGTATTCTTCCCCAAATAACAATTTAATACGATCGTTTACATTGCGGACACCAATTCCGCTGAACAACTGACGCTTGCTTACCTGCTTCGGAATGCCACCATTAATATTCATACCGTCACCATTATCGACAACCTCACAGACAAGCGACGAGCCCTCTTGAGCAACCATAATGTAAATATAGCCTTCTGATTTCTCATTAAAGGCATGGAAGAACGCGTTCTCGATAAAAGGCTGAATCATCAGCTTCGGAATTCGATAGTCCAGGCAATCCGGCGCAATGAAATAGCTCACCCTGATCCGCTCTCCATAACGAACTTGATTAATGAATACGTAGTTCTTCATATTATCCAGCTCCTGCTGGACGGTAATCATTTCGCTCACATTGCCGATGGCATTCTGAAGAAGAGAAATGAGGGCGTTAATCGTTTCTGCCGCCTTCTCTTTATTCCCTTGCTGCACCATGAATTTAACTGAAGCAAGCGTATTATATAGAAAATGGGGATTAATCTGCTGCTGGAGGGCTTCCAGCTCCGCATTACGCTGCTGCTTCTGCGTCTCGACGAGCTTGCCAACATAATCATTCAGCTCATCCATCATCGCGTTGAAAGCAAGGCCAAGCTGCCTCGTCTCATAACTGCCATCCACCTTTACATGGCGGTCAAATTCGTATTTCGAGATCGTTGAAATCTGCTTCACAAGTCTTGTGAGCGATTTGGTCATTCTTCTGGAGATGAGGAAAACAATAATGACCGCAACAATAACAATTGCCATTACAACAAGGGCAATTTGCTTCGTGTCGGTCAATTGGCCAAGCACTTCTTTTTTATCAATCACATTCACCATGTACAAATCTAATCCAACAATCTGTTCCGACAAGAGAAGATGATCCTTGCCCATAATATTAGCGTTCTTGTAATCCAGATTGTTCTCCTCAATCGCCTCCGCGTCATGGAGAAGTTCCGGCGAACGTTGGCCCAGCCAATCATTTCGATTAGAAGACACAATCGTTCCCCGCTTATCGAGAATAGCGACGTCATTCCCCAGACTCGTATTGCTGTCATAGAATCGAGCAAAATAAGGTTCACGCACGGCAAAATACATCATCCCATAAACAACTCCGCTTCGGTCCACGAGTGCCTTGGAGGCTATTATGGTAGGATCAATGCCGGGAATACCTGATGTCTCCGCATCATCATAGGAATACATCAGCTTACGCGGCTCAGCTAGAGCACGCTTCGTAATCGGATGGTTACCCAGCGCATCGTCAGGAACCGGCCAATAAGAACGGTCCGTCGAATATCTCCGGCCATTCACGCCGGTTACCGTAATCCCAATATCGTAGGCATCGACACTCGAACGGATCCGATTCATTTGCTGCCCCATTTGAAAATAACTAGACGCCATCGAGCTGGAATCGCCGCTCCCCTCGGTAAGAAACTGTTTGATTACACCGCTTTGCGCGATTTTGTTCGAGGTAAGGACGATGGAATAATTAAACGAATCCATGCCGCTTCTTATTTGTGTTGTAATCTTTGAATTCGTAATACTGAACGTCTCCATAAAGACGCGCCCGGAAATATTAATCGTCATCCATGTCGTTGTAATGGAAACCGCCACAATGCTGACGACCATAATAATGAACATCTTGACGAATAACCCGTTATATTTCAACCGATCTAGTACATTCCTCACAGCTCTCACTCACTCATCTCATGTTTTGTTGCCGGTAGCGGCTAGGCGATAAGCCGGTATGCTTTTTGAATACTTTACAGAAATAACTATGATCCGAATAACCTACCATCCCGCTAATCTCCGAAATTAAGGCTTCACCACCGCGCAGCAGTTCAGACGCCTTCTCTAATCTCACCCGATGCAAATAATCTACAAAGCCTTCATTATGATGAGTAGAGAAGTAGCTCGACAAGTAGGAAGGGTTAAAATGAAAATGTTTTGCCATCTCTGTTAAATTAAGCGATTCCGCGTAATGTTCATGAATATAATCGAGCAGACGCTTCATATTGGCATTGCCGGATTGTTCGGTTTTCTCGGCGATACACAGTTTAGCCTCTTCGATAAATTCATTAAGCAGCTCCGCTGCAGCACCTGCATTGCGGGACTCTTCGATCGCTTTGAAATAGTAGTATTTCTTCGTCTCGAGTTGTTGTGTGCTGTAGTTCATATTACCCAGCAGCACGGTGATATTAAAGATGACATTACTTAAGAACGACTTATATTCGAATACATCCGTCGTGTAGTTGGTCTTAAATACGTCCAGATGATCACGCAAATAGTCAAAGGCGGTGTCAAAACGTTCCCGCTTGAACGATTCCGTGAAATTATTCAAGTTAAAGGGCTCAGCTGCTTGCGTGGATTCAGGAAACTCATTAAACAATAGCAGATGCTTGTCCGGAAAATAAAAAGCGTAGTCCATCATTTTCAGCAGATTAGTCTTGTACGCTTGCTCTAGTCCAGTAATAGCTGAGAAAGGCTCGCTGACTACGACTGCCGTATCCAGCTTCAATTGATCAATCGAGCTTGCCATCGTTCTCGCCCAGTAGGGCAGCAGGCTCAGCATCGTATAGTCCAAATTGAGGAGCAGCATAATCATCGGCGCTTCTGCCTTCAGAACACGGTACACCAGCTGTTCGGCATATTGAGCCTGCTTGTCCAACTCTTCCTGCATCGTAAGCCGGATCGCATTCACCTGCTCTTTAGTCATGGTCCGCCCTCGAAGGTCAATACCAAGCAGGCAGAAGGCACTATGAGGAAACTCGCCAGCAAGTTCATCTTTGGCCTCTTGATCATCAATCTCGTAACCGGACAACAGCTTGTCTAAAATGGAGTCGATGGATGGCCCTTGATCAACAACCTGCACATCCCCTTGTAAAGAAGGAATCTTCTCGGCTGCCGACTTTAATACACTCAGCAAATGACCGGTGTCGAGCTTGGGTTTTAATATATAGTCTCGTACGCCGCTTTGAAAGGTAGAACGTACGTAATCGAAATCTCCAAAGCTGCTAAGGACAATAACCTCAATATCCGGGTATTGCAGCTTAATTTGCCGGGTCAGCTCTTCGCCGTCCATGATTGGCATAACAAGATCCGTCAGCACAATATGCGGCTGCAGCTCTGCGATAAGCTCAAGCGCTTCTTTGCCATTCGAAGCTTCGCCAACGATATGGAAGCCTTCCTGTTCCCAATTCATGTAGTGCTTGATCCCTTGCCGGATTAAGGCTTCGTCATCGACGATCAGCAGCTTGCAGTAATTTGACATATTTATTACCTCCTAAAAGCATTGTTACATGCTTTTTGTGACAATGCTTGCTTCGTAAGCACTGCACTTACATATGTAAAGTACATTATAACCGATAAAGCGAGCCGATTTCTCTCCATTATAAACAGGATGTCCATGTTAGATTTTGGCGGATTATTTGGAAGTTTGCTAGAATCGGGCAACTTTTGCTTCACATATCCGGGGAGGACTTGAATATATTGAATAACAAACCCAAAAAAACTGTGCAAGGAGGTGCTCCGAAATGGGTTCAGCAGAAGATAAAAGACTATTTGTTGTATCTCAGGAGGATTGGTCGCTGCATCGCAAAGGCTACCAGGATCAAGCCAGGCACCAACAAAAGGTCCGGGAAGCTATTAAGCAAAACTTACCTGACCTCGTGTCCGAAGAAAGCATTGTCATGTCTGACGGCAAGCAAGTAATCAAAGTGCCGATTCGGAGCCTTGACGAATTCCGATTTGTGTATAACTACAATAAAAATAAACATGTAGGTCAAGGAGACGGCGACAGCCAAGTCGGTGACGTATTAGGCGTTGATCCGCAGGCGGCCAAAGGTCCGGGGAAAGGCGAGGGCGCAGGCGATCAGCCCGGCGAGGATGTTATCGAAGCTGAGATTAGTTTAGCGGAGCTCGAAACGATGCTGTTCGAAGAGCTGGAGCTGCCGTTCCTTCGCCAGAAGGATAAGGACCAGCTTGAGACCAAGGAAATACGGTTCAACGATATCCGGAAAAAAGGCATCATGTCGAACATCGACAAGAAACGGACAATCATGGAAAACCTGCGGCGTAACGCCACATCCGGCACGCCAGGTATCCACGGTATCTCGCCGGATGACCTGCGCTACAAAACTTGGGAAGAAATCGTCCGTCCTCAGTCGAATGCCGTTATCCTCGCGATGATGGATACGTCGGGATCCATGGGCTCCTTCGAGAAGTATGTAGCTCGTTCCTTCTTCTTCTGGATGACCCGCTTCCTGCGGCATCAATACGAAAAGGTCGAAATCGTATTCATCGCCCATCATACCGAAGCGAAGGAAGTCACCGAGGAAGAATTCTTCACCCGCGGCGAAAGCGGCGGCACGATCTGCTCATCCGCCTACATCAAAGCGCTCGAGATTATCGATAGTCGTTTCTCGCCAAGTATGTACAACATCTACCCATTCCATTTCTCCGACGGCGACAATCTGACCAGCGACAACGAACGCTGCGTCAAGCTGATCGGCGAGTTGCTCAAGCGCTCCAACCTGTTCGGCTACGGCGAAGTAAACCAGTACAACCGTTCCAGTACCCTCATGTCCGCATACAAGCATATTAATATGAACCATTTCATGTACTACGTCATTCGCGAAAAAGGCGAAGTGTACAACGCCCTCAAGTCGTTCTTCCGCAAACGGGAAGGCGTTGTGGGGTAAAAGGAAACCGGTCGTTCAGGGGGACGGCCGGTTTTTTGGTTTTGAAGTATCGTCTACGGCGGTTCCCGCAAGTGTTGCATGAGCTCCTATTTATTACTTCGCTATAAAATCATTTTTTGAATGATTGCCCATAATTAAATTTGATCAATTTAATCTTATTACCATCGATTAATTCTCCATTATATAATATAGAAGATGTCATCCTACCATCCTTCTCTTCTTTTATTACATTTGGGATTCTATTTGTCCCCCTGCTTCCTATCTATTAAAATAAACTATTGATTTCTAAAATCAAATTTGTCATGTGGTAAATTCAAGACATGTCTATTAATTTCAACCGTGTCATCATCTATCCACTTAATGTTTGCATTTTGTTCATGGTAGTTCCAGTAGATATTTTTCGCTCGCTTGGAACTTGTGTTTGTAATCAATTCGGCTCTTACGGCAAAATCTGTTGTAGCTCCACCGTTCGTTACATAGGCTTTAATCGTATACCGGCCATCTGGAGAACCGGATTGTGTGATGAACTTTCCTGTTGGAAGTCTATCCTTTTGGAAAAAGGCCAAATTAACACCGTATCCAATCACACCAATAATAAGAACGGCAATTGAAACAAAAAATATTAATACTTTTTTCTTTGTTCTTCGTATTTCTGTCTCTACCTCTTCATTGAAATAGTCCATTCTACCTCCGAAGATTGAAGTAAGCCATATCCTTTATTTGTATATTATACAAAAAGATGACCCTTTAAGAGCCATCTTTCATTTACATAGCTATTCAAACACCGTAAACATCCCCGTCATCCCCGGGGAATGATCCTTGAATCCAAACTGCTCATAAAACTTATCATTGCCATGAGAAGCAAATAATCCAACAAAGGCAAGCCCATCCTTATGGCTGCGTTCCTTTATATAATCCAGTAAACGTTCTACAATGAGCTTTCCTAGACCATTCTTCTGATGCTCAGGCGAAATCGCTACGTCCTGGATATAGAAGTACATTGCCCCGTCGCCAACAATCCGTCCCATGCCGACAACCTCTTCTTTGCATACGACAACGACGCCGTAGAGAGAATTCTCAATTGATTGCTTAGACATTTCTATATTAATGTTTCCCCACCCGACAGCTTCCCATAATGTCTTGTGTTCGAGTACAGTAGGGAAACGCTCAATGATTTCATATTTGTTTTTTGTCATATTTACACCCTCATCAAATGAAATGGTGGCTGTCCTAAACAACCACCTGTTATGGTTGAATCCCGCGGTTGTACTCCATGTTTTTCATCTCCCCTCCATACTCCTATAAGACACTGTACCTTAATATTAAGTAGAAAGAAGCCTCTTCAAAACAATTTATTTATTTAAAACATGAACACCCACACCGTACCTAGTCTCACCATTATTAATTCTCCAATCATAATCACCCACAGGCAAGTCTTCAGGAATCTTCCCTGTCGCTTGCCATTCACCTTCATTTACCACTACATTCTGCTTCAAAATAATCTGATCCCCTTGAGATAGTGATATCTCCACCTCATCAACTCGTGCGCCATGCCCAACAATCGTAAATTCATCACCTTGCTTCAATTCAGCAGGTACTTCATAAGGCTTCACATTGGGGAGCCACTCTAGATACCCTTCTTTTACAAAGTCAAAGAGTTTCTCTGATTCGGCGAAATAGTCACCTTTATCGGGATCAGAGACCCAAATCATATGATCTACCGGTGTACATGAAGTTTCTGTATTGCCTTTCTCATCACTCTTGCTTGTACAATGCCACGCTGGCCGGATTTGCAGGATGTCATGATTCGTATACTCTACATTAACAGCCATACTTCGTCCCATCATCGGTGAAGTTAATCCTTGCCCGTCGATTGGCTTTGCTTCATCTAACCAGTTCAAAAGCTGAACAATACGGTCCTGATCTCTTGATCCAATAAGGGGATCACTTACATATACAGAAGGAATCGGCCATGACATATAGACCCATTGTACGTCGTTTTCCGATGCAGAAGGCTTATCTGTTGAATCCGTCGCTATAGCGACAGCAGGTGCAGATGCTTGATATTCGTGTCGTTGTAAAACAAGCAGCATTACTGTAGCAATCAAACAACAAGCTACAACAACTCTAATAGGCTTTATCACAGGAAGTATTCCTCCTTTGTTTCAAATCTACATCCCAATTTCTCTTTCTCTCCGACGACCAGCACTAGAAGGCAGAAATGTTCTTAACCAGCTGAATACCTGATAAGCCCCATAACTTTGCAACAAAATGAGCACCGGTATCAAATCCAGCCGATACCGTGGTTGATTTTCCACTAACAAATGTGCGCCTATGTAGAGAAGCAGTAACCCCAAATACAACAGCGCTTTCTCCCCCTTGCCTGACCGCCATAAAGCAATCATACTGATCACGCCAGACGCGCACATTAACACATACATTGGGCCTTCCCATCGTTGCAGTTTTTGTTCCAACTCCCAGTTGTCCAATCCCCGCAAGCTCCAATAGGCGGCTGAATCCGAAGAACCCCACATGATGGAAAGCTTTCTGCCAAGGAGTGCCGCGACTTCTGACTTATCTTCCAGACGCTCTTTTATCTTAATAAGTTCCGCTTGATAGCGCTCTTCCCCATATGGATACTGGTTTACATAATTCGCATCATCTTTATTCCAACTGCCGTTCGTTTCAGCATTTAAACCAACCATGAACTTCCAATATTTCTCTCCCTCAAATAAGGAATGCTGGGTGACACCGGAGGAGATCAGTGATGCACTAGCAAGCAATTGCACCAAATAATAGACAATAATCACACCAGCAAGCTTGCCCGCCATCACACCTGCCTGCCTCTTAGCGGAACCACGCCATAGCTGCCATAACATCGGCAAAACAAATAAGGCAGCCCCTGCCAAGTAGACAATTCCTATTGGACGCATGAGATTCCCAAGTCCGATTGCTAACCCTGCAAGCAGCCAATAGATGAACGAGTCCTTGCCTTTCAGCAGCAAGAGACATCCCAGCAAAAACAGAAACACCGATATATGCTGGTTCGTTAATACCGAGCACATGATGATATTTGGAATATAAAAAAGATAGATAAGTGCAGTAATTCTACCGTAATTCTCGTTATTAAACACCTTTTTAGCTGAAAAATAGAGAATGACTGCCGTCCCAATGCTGAACAAGACATTGAACAGCTTTAACACAATTAGATGATTACCAAACAGTCGAATAACAGCAGCCTCATACATCGTAAACCCATGCTGGTAAGGAAAGCTGATATAGTAAGGCGAATCGCTATAGGCAAAATTCCCCGAAGCCGCCTCTTGAGCTGCATTGTACATGAAAAGAAAATCCGACTCAGGTAATGCCGGATTCCATAAGATCCAGCCCACCCTGCAGGCCAATCCAAGCGTTAGAAAAACAATCAGGAACATTTTCCCGCTCAACCGTTGGGTTGCCCAATAGATTACGAATATAACAACAATAAAGGTTACAGCAAGTGCAGTCAGCATCTTCCATACGGATGCATAGATACTCATTGTATTGGCGAGTGATGAGACCAGAATGGTCAGAAAAAATAGTCCGCCTGCTGCAGAAAGGATACGTGTGCGAAAAGTCATAATTACTCCTATCTTATCTATGATTATCCGAGTATGTTACCATATTTTTCTTCATGTGAGTATGATTGTAACGAACTACTTTCATTAGGATACCGGAGGGTGTCCATGTATTAGAATGATTTTTTAAACATCTTCGTTACTTTTGCCTATACCATCCGCTAATCTCCCTCATACGCTATACGGTACCTGCCTAATCTCAAATTATTGTCATTTACTTATAGGGAGATGGACACGTGAAATCAAAGACGGGGCTTACCGGGCGAGTGATTTTTAAAGGAGATCCAGGTTATAATGCAGCTCGTAAAAACTGGGATCCTCATACAGACAGATTCCCAAAAGTATTTGTTTTTGCCCAAAGAACACAAGACGTAGCAAACGCCATCAAATGGGCTCGCAAGAATAATGTTCCTATCCGGCCAAGAAGCGGAAGACATGCTCTGGAGACTAATCTTTCACAGGTTAACGGAGGCATCGTCATCGATGTCAGCGAAATGAAGAAAATTACGTTGAATAAAAAATGCAGAACCGCAGTGGTAGAATCAGGCAATCGAGTAGGCAGAATCGTTGATACGCTTGCGCGGCAAGGGTTTATAGCTCCCTTTGGCGACAGTCCGTCTGTTGGGATCGGCGGCATCACAACTGGCGGGGGCATCGGTCCGCTGCAACGGACGACTGGTCTAATCTGCGATAATCTTATTGCGGTGGAAATGGTTGATGCGAAGGGCCGAGTGATTCGCGCGAGCAAAAAACGCAACTCCGATCTACTATGGGCTACCCGCGGGGGAGGCGGCGGCAACTTTGGCGTATATACCAAATATAAATTCAAAGTGCTGCGTGCTCCAGCCAAGGCTACCGTATTCAGCGTTACCTGGCCATGGAACCAGTTCGAAGCAGTCGTCAAGAAATGGCAAAGGTGGGCTCCTGGCACCAGCACCAAACTTGGCAGCGAGTTAACCGTCGGTCCAAAAAAAGGCGGCAATGTAAGCATGCTTGGGCTGTTCCTGGGATCTAAAACCGATGCCCTTCGCTTTTTGCAGCCTATTTTAAGCGTTGGAACACCTACGAGTACAATCAAGCATCTCCCTTATCTTGAAGCTACTAAGTTCCTACTTGCTCCTGACCCTGTACTTACTCAAAAGTACAGCAACCAATTCTCAAGCGGTTTTGGATATCATCCATTCCCTGATAAGGCCTTTAAACCTATGCGTAAGTTCTTGGAGAAGGCTGAAGAAGGAACTCCAGCCGGGTTCTACTTCCTCAACTGGGGTGGAGCTGTAAGCAAACTTGCCCCTAGAGCTACCGCATTCTATTGGCGTAATGCGAAGTTCTATGTGGAATGGAACAGCTCATGGGTTAAACCATCTCATGCTGCGAGAAATATCGCCTTAGCTCGCAATACACGCAAGAAGCTGCAGCCTTATATCGTAGGATCGTATATCAATGTGCCTGACCAGGGCATCAAATGCTCCGGTCCGGTCTACTATGGGAAGAACTATCCTAGACTGCGCAGGGTAAAAGCGAAGTATGATCCGCAGAATGTATTTAACAACCCGCAAAGTATTCCCCCTGCAAAATAAAAACAGCGGCAGTTCAGGACTTGACGTCCTGGACTGCCGCTGTCTTGTATTAAATAAGTTCTGACTTTTCAAGAAGTCGTTGAATAATTGTAGCAACCTCGGCTCTAGTCATGTTTGCTTTAGGTGCGAGTATTGCTGCTTGTCTGCCTGTGATAATGCCTGACTCCAGGCATTCTGCAGCGCCTTGAATGGCCCAGCTGGATACCTCTTTCACATCTGTGAATGGACGAAGTAATTCATCTGCTTTCTTACCAGCTGTACCGGATTGAAGAACCGTAAGCTTCATCGCTTTTGCTATAATCGTCATGGCTTGTTCACGAGTCACTTTATCTAATGGACGGAAGGTACCGTCTTCGAAGCCATTAATGAGCTGGTATGAAACAGCCGTAGATACAGCACGGCTATACCAGTCCTTAGCTGAGACATCCGAATAAATAGAATCACCTTCAACCAATTGAAGGCCTAGTGCACGGACAACAATAGCTACAAATTCCGCCCGCGTAATGTCTTTATCCGGATTAAACAAGTCATTACCAATTCCATTAATGATAAAACGTGAGCCCATGTCGTTTACTGCTTTTTCAGCCCAGTGGTTTGACATGTCTGTAAATGTTGTTGAATACGAGATCAGCGCATAGGTGCTATTCGTCAAGCTGTTCACTATCGCGTAGTACTTGCCGCCAATTTGTACCACCTTCGTTGGCACATGACGGACTGTACCATCTGGTTCAATAACGATACCTGTTGTTATATGATTTGAATCCACCGTATTAGGGATAGCAATCGTTCTTTCTACATAAGCTCTGAATTTATTTACTTCGACTTTAGCATTACCATAATGCGCTGTCACTTGGAACGTTACCGGCGGAACAACCACTTCGAAATGGCCGGCTTTTGAAGCGTCCTCCACAATCTGAAGCATGTCTGCCGTTGGTGCTCCAACTTCTAGCTGAACCCCGATCCCTTTGAGCTCATCTGTCGATACGCCTAACTGCTTAGCGATTGCGTCGATGTTAATCTGCTCAGCAGGAATCGTATAGGTTACAGCACTCGTCTTCACCTCAAAGGTTGCTTGCTGCTCTTCCATTAGGCTTAGTATCTCGCCATTCAGTTCTGCAATAAAGATATCCGACTTCAGATCTCCTACAATCGTAATGACTGCATGCTTGCCCTCTGCTTCCAGCTTCGCTTCAATCAGCTTCTGATCCATCGCAACTGTCGTTACTTTCTGGCCATTCACGACGGTTTGTGTTGCTGTTCCAGCTGATACGGCTACGCCGTTAATATAAATCATAAATCCAGAAGAAGAAGAGTTTCCTCCGCCGCTCACAGGTAACGATTCGATTGTAAGACTAAATGCAGCAGCTGTTGACGTCAGCATACCGTCACTCACCGTGAAGGTAAAGCTGTCCGTACCGGTATAACCARCAGCTGGCGTATACGTGTAAGCTCCTGTCGCAGCATCTATCGTTACCGTGCCATGGACAGGATCTGTTACTTTGGCAAAATTCAGCGTTGTTCCTGTATCCACATCTGTACCGCTTAACGTTCCCGTTACTGCTGTACCCTTCTTTGTTGTTACGCTTGCTGCGGTTGCTATTGGCACATCGTTTACCGGAGCGACCGTAATCATAACCGTTGCAGCCACAGATGTGCTTGCTGTATCACTGACCGTATAAGTGAAGCTGTCTGAACCGTTATAGTTTGACTCAGGTGTATAGGTGTATTCACCTGTTGCAGTATTAAGACTTAGTGTACCGTGGGACGGCTCGGAACCTTTGCTAAAGGCAAATACCTCACCAGCATCGGGATCCGTAACCGTTAAGGTTCCCGTATATGCTGTATCTTCATCAGTCGTCACCGTGTCAGATAAGGCAACAGGCGTATCATTCACCGGATTTACCGTTATTCCTACTGCAGCTGGTGCTGATGATAATGAAGCGTCGCTTACCTTGAAGGTGAAGCTATCCGGACCGTTATAGTTCGCTTCAGGTGTATAGGTATACGCTCCTGTCGCCGAATCAATCGTCACCGTACCATGATCAGGATCTGATGTCTTAATAAACGTTAAAGCATCTTCATCCTGATCTGTACCGCTTAATGTACCGTTCCATACCGTGTCCTCATCAAGAGACACGCTTGCTGTATTGGCTGCAGGAGCATCATTTACGGCATTGACCGTAATCGTAATAACGGCAGGTGGAGAGTCGACGATTCCGTCATTTACAACATACGAGAAGCTGTCCGTACCGCTGTATCCAGGATTAGGTATATAAGAGTAATCTCCTGTCATGCTATTAATAGAAAGCAAACCATGGACGGGGGCTGCTACCCTCGCATAAGTTAATATCGTTCCCGTATCCAGATCAAACCCTTTAAGCGTTTCATACAAAGTAATATTTTCAAAGGTGGAAAAAACTTGAGGAAGACCCCATGGCACATCATTTACTGCGTTCACCGTAATAGAAACAGTAGCAGCAGCAGATAACGACTTACCATCATTGGCCTTGAAGGTGAAGCTGTCATTTCCATAATAATTCGGTTCAGGGGAGTAGGTGTAAGTCCCATTCGTATTAAACTCAATCGAACCATGCGCAGGACCTGTTGCTGCTTCAAATGTTAAGGAATCTCCGTCTGGATCCGAACCATTAACTCTGCCGTTTAATAGGGCATCTTCATTTATCGTTTCACTTGCTGGAGTTGCCGTAGGCGCTTGATTGGGAGGCATTACATTAATCGTAACGGTTGCTGCAGCTGAATTAGCGATACCGTCATTTGCGATAAAATTAAAACTATTTGTACCGGTAAAATTAGAGGTAGGTGTATAGGTAAATCTTCCATCTGAGTAAAGGATGAGTGTGCCATTAGCAGGTCCTGTAACTAATCCGTATGTCAGTGTCGTACCTGTATCTTCGTCCGCTCCGCTTACCGCTCCATTAAATGCCGTATTTACTGGGGTAGAGAACGTTGCATTCGTTGCTGTTGGGACATGATTGAGAACTGGATAAATAAACATCGCCTCTGCGCTATCTGCCATCCCTGCTTTGACCGCAATCGCTCTTACCGTTACAGTCGAGCCGGGAGTACCAGTAATGCCAACAGCTGCACTGCTCGTCCCGCTTCCACCGCTATTACTGCTTGTTGTCGGCTGAGAACCATTGGTTGTGTAATAAATGGTCGCACCAGGCGTCGCAGATGTCAGTGTCACACTGTCATTCCGATTAACCGTCGTATTACTAGCAGGCGTGGCAGCAGGCGCAGCTGCCGTTGGAACATTTAATTGAATTTGATTAATACCATGCCAGCTGTTATGAGACGAATAGATGCGTACTTCATCTACATTGTCGAAGCTGGAATCAAGCATTACTTGCTTGGACAGGAAATAATCAACCATGTCTTCTGCTTTAAAGGTAGATGAGGCGACAAGTGTATCGTCATTGTAGCCATCTACCGTTAGGTCTAATGGATTTTCTTCATCTGTTTCACCATAGTTCGTATAGAAAAAGCCATTAATATCGAATGAATTTCCGCTTTTCTCACGGATCTCCATCCCTTTCCACCCATCCCCAATTGAGAGGGCCTCATCGAAACTAGATAATGCATAAAAGGATTGGGAACTGCCATAAATCAATGCCTCTGACATCGGTGTCCCATTCACATTGCTAATATTATAGATTTCCAAATCAATGCCTGGCAGATTCACTGAACCGCCGTCACCATCTTCGGCTATTCCATCTGCCCATCGTACAGGGTCATCTGCAGTAAATTGCACGGTTGTCGCAGCCGCTGAGGCGGTCTTACTATGTACGGTAAAACCACTTGATAACAACAGGGTGCTGCATAATGACAGATAGAATATTTTCCTTAACGAGCCTTTCATAGATGGCATTCAATCCTCTCTAGAGTCGAATATACTAGAGGTATTATATCATTTTGTTTCTAGGCCATTGGACGCATTTATTGACTGCTAATGGAAAAAGCAGCCTCTCGGCTGCTTCGGATGGACTATGTCCACCGCTGTGTTTATGTGCTTTGTTGGTTAGTTTTAAAAATAACCCTCGAGCTTCTTCAATTTATTGAACTTCTTATCATAAGTACATCGTTCGAGAAAATTGTAGTATAGCTCTTTTGCCCGATCTTTTTGATTAAGATGCAAATAAGCCATAAGAACATGATGCAGTTCCGAATTATAATAGAATTTTAACAGCAATGCGATTTCGAATGATTGATTAAAATAATGTACCGCCTTGCTATACTCTTTCTTTCGGTAATATCTCATGCCAATCATTTTAAACAAGCTGGCTTTTTCCTTATCATCTTTCATTAGATCTACTGATTTAATGAGATACGCGAGCGCCTTATCTTTCCGATACAGCTTAACCCAGGTTAGCGCTCTCATCAAGGCTTGTTCAGCTGTCTTAACCTTTCTGATTCTGAAGTATAGAAGGCAGATTATTGTAAAAACAAGATACATTTTTAATAGCATTAGACCTATCCCCTCAAATCTGATTTATAGCATGAGAAAACCGCTAATCATAGAGGGAAATATATCCATTAAACTATATCCTCAATATTCAAAACTCCGCTCCCCGAACCTTCGCAAAAATCATCGTATCCCTCAGCGAGCCGTCATTTGCGCATTTGTCATTTCTCAGAATACCTTCCAGCGTAAAGCCTGCCCGTTCAGCCACTTTGGCGCTCTGCTGATTGCGGGAATCACATTTAATTTGAATTCGGTTCGCCCCCAGAACTTGAATAGCGAAACTCGTAATCGCGTCAACCGCTTCCTTTATGTAGCCTTGTCCTGCATAAGACGTTCGTGCCCAATAGCCAATCTCGAATGAACGCGCCTGCCAATCCATCCGGTGAAGGCCGCTGCTGCCAACAAGCTGTCCCGTTTCTTTATGAATAAGCAGAAGGCGTAAATCTGTCCGCTCTAGATACTCCAGCCGAGATTTGCGTATGGTAATCTCAGACTCTTCTATAGTAGGAACTGATTTGGCCCAAGGCATCCATGGCCACAGCTCTTCCCTGCTTTCAATAACCGCCTCATTAACTGCTGCGCCGTCTCCATATAATGGAGCACGAATAATAAGTCTCGTACTTTCGAAGCTTTCAGGTATCGATAGTAAAATTGGATTGAATACGCTCATTTGTTCCACTCCTTTATTACTTGGATATGTGTACATCCTCGCCATCGATTTGCCATATTCACACAATTATAGGTCCTGTTATCCTCCTCCGCAATAATTCCTATCATTGCTGGTGTACTTCTGTCGCAGACATTTATGCAGCTGGATCTGTTATTCCCCGTATTCCTCAAGGAGACGATTCACTCAACCACTGTATTCGCCTTTGGAGACTGGGACTTGCAGTTATCCGGCGAGAAGCTGTTTTGTCTAATCGTCTCGGAAAATGGACTGTTCGTCGCGCTGTTTTCTCTTGTATGCAGCAGGTATTGCGCTGTTTGGCCAAATGTCTACATTCTGGGGCTTAAGACGTTCGTATCCCGGCTTGCACATAAAAAGGTTGAACCCAAGGGTCCAACCTTTTATATCTATTAATTAACTTCTAACCTCGAGCCGTCCTTTGAAAAACAACTCCGAAGCTTCGGTATCGTCCAATTCGCCATCCAGAATTCGCTTGACGTCCTCCAGCGTATCGTAGAGCGGCAGCCACTCTCCAGGCTTCTGCGTATACGGCTCGGAGACAAAAAACGGCTGAGCTAGATAGGATTCCAGTCTTTCTCCACGGTTATATACCTGCACATCGGATTCCGCTATTTTCTCAATTCCATGTACACTCACAAGCGATCTTAATTCCCGATAACGCCGGAGCAGCTTCCTTGCACGTTGTTGTATGATAAGGTGTACAGCATCTAGATAAGAGCCTTCCAGTATGGTTGAGGTAGAAACAATAGGATCAATAGCAGGATAAATACCGCGGCTGATTAAATCTGAATCAAAACGCAAGAACGTATCTAGCGGGCCATATGCATCTGTTGCTGATCCATCCGCAGCCTCATATGCCATATCGACTAATGCAACTGTGATTGGTCTTGCCCCTGCTTCCTTCAAGCTTTCTCTTAAAGACAATAATTCACCCGATAGAACCGTACTGCGGTCAACGCCAAGCAAAATATCCTTCTCTTCACGAAGGTTTACGATCTGTTTGTACACATCATCTCTTGACGAGAGAACAAATTCAGATTGTTCTTTCACATGGTTAATTCCCGGTGCATCCGTGCCAGGATCCCAGAAAATTGTGGCATATCCACGTTTGTTCAGCCGATGCATAAACTCCGCAAGTAAGACAAGCTGCCCCATATTTGGCCTCGCTACAAAACCAACCGTTCCGCCGCGCACGACCGGTGCTAATAAATCCAGCGCCTTAATTCCGGTTTCAATCATCCTCATCCCGCTCCCTCTAATAATGAGTTCATCAAGACTTGCGCCTGCTAATGTTGCTAAAGCGACCAACGTTCGAACTTCTGCACGACCAACAGGAATCTTCCCTGTGCAAAGATTAGAAACGGTTGCTGCTCTTAGACCAGCTGCCCGTGCCGCTGAGGTGAGATTGGGAACACGACGACGTAATAACGGAACGTTAAGCTGTAACTCTTCATCCATTTTTTAACACCTCCTTACTCTATATAGTAATCATAGTTACTCTAAAGCGCAACTTTAATTTGTAAAATATTGTGAATATCAATTGAACGTCTTACTATTAAACTGCCTTTTTTTAACAAGCCATTTCCTAGCATTTATGCTACGATAGGACTTGAATTGGTAGAGTACATATTCGATTGGAGGCGCTTTCAATGAGTCAAGAACAAGTGGCTGAAGGATATTTTGGAGAGTTCGGGGGCAGCTTTGTTCCACCTGAGCTGAAGGAAGTATTAGACTATTTAAGTGCACAGTTCAACAAGTTTAAGGACGACCCAGAATTTAAAGAAGAACTCGAATACTACCTCAAAGAATATGTTGGCCGCGAGAATCCGCTGACTTATGCGTAGCAATTAACGGACGCTTGGGGCGGAGCGAAAATCTACCTGAAGCGCGAAGACCTGAACCATACCGGCGCTCACAAAATCAACAACGTTGTTGGGCAAATTTTGCTTGCCAAACGTATGGGTGCTAAACGTGTGATTGCCGAAACTGGAGCTGGCCAGCACGGTGTTGCAACGGCAACGGCTTGTGCCATGTTCAACATGGACTGCGTTATCTATATGGGTGCGGAAGATACTCGCCGCCAAGCGCTGAACGTATTCCGTATGGAGCTGCTTGGAGCAACCGTTATACCTGTACACAAAGGCCAAGGCCGCCTGAAAGACGCGGTAGACGAAGCGCTGAATGATCTCGTTGAAAACTATAAAAATACATTCTATCTCCTTGGCTCGGCCGTAGGACCACATCCCTTCCCTACGATGGTTAAGCATTTCCAATCGATTATTAGTGAAGAATCGAAGCGTCAGATTTTGGCCAAAGAGGGTCGTCTCCCAGACGCCGTTATCGCCTGCGTTGGCGGAGGAAGCAACGCCATTGGTGCATTTGCTCATTACATAGATGAACCTTCCGTACGCCTCATTGGTGTTGAGCCTGATCAAGCTCCAACCTTGACCGAAGGCGTGCCGGGCATTATTCACGGCTTCAAGTGTCTCGTTTTGCTCGATGAGGAAGGAAATCCTAGAAAAACATACTCCATCGCTGCTGGACTCGACTATCCGGGTATTGGACCGGAGCACAGCCATCTGAAAGTTAGTGGACGTGCAGAATACGTAACAATCAGCAATGAAGAAGTACTGGCAGCGTTCCAGGAGCTGTCCCGTACGGAAGGAATTATCCCTGCGCTCGAAAGCGCACATGCAGTTGCTCATGCGAAAAAGCTTGCGCCTACGATGACCAAGGATCAGATCATCATTGTCAATTTGTCCGGCCGCGGCGACAAAGACGTTGAGCAAGTGTTCCACATGCTGAATAAATAAGTTGGATCGTATAGCAGCTTCTGCCCATCGGCAGGGCTGCTTTTTTTTGGCTGCCGTGAAGCGTATACTGTAACTAAGCTTTTGAAGCATGAAGCATTACGATTGGCCTCTAGAAAGCCAATTGGGTAATCATTCATTTGGTCCATGCTTACGAAGTATGAATCATTACGATTGGCCTTTACAAGGCTAATTGGGTAACAATTCATTGGTTCATGCTTTCGAAGTATGAATCATTACGATTGGCCTCTAGAAGGCCAATTGGGTAATCATTCATTTGGTCCATGCTTACGAAGCATGAATCATTACGATTGGCCTTCACAAGGCTAATTGGGTAACAATTCATTTTAGGAGGTACATATCACATGAGTTATGAAACGTATTTTAAAGAATTAAGAGAACAGCAGCTGGGGGAGCTTAAAGAGTTTTTAACTATTCCGAGCATTTCAGCACTGTCTGAGCATAAGCAGGACATGATCAAAGCCGCTGAGTGGGTGGCTGGCAAGCTTGAGCAAGCTGGACTCGACAACGTGAAAATTCATCAAACAGCCGGACATCCAATCGTTTATGCCGAGCATCTGCATACTCCTGGCAAACCAACTGTGTTAATTTACGGCCACTATGATGTGCAGCCGGTTGATCCGCTCAACTTATGGGAGACGCCGCCATTTGAGCCAACGGAACGCAACGGTAAGCTGTATGCACGTGGAGCAACAGACGATAAAGGTCAGATTTTCCTGCATATCAAGGCGATTGAAGCACTGTTGAAACAGGAGCAACAGCTGCCTGTAAACGTGAAGTTCTGTATCGAAGGCGAAGAGGAAATCTCAAGCCCAAGTCTGTTAACGTTCCTGCAGGAGCAGCAAGATAAGCTGTCAACGGATGCTGTACTGATCTCGGATACTTCTCTCATTGAAAAAGGTAAGCCGGCCATCTCCATTGGCCTGCGTGGACTGTGCTCGCTGGAGCTGACCATCAACGCTTCGAATACAGACCTTCATTCAGGTACTTATGGCGGCGGCGTTCCGAATGCTCTTCATGCTATGGTTGAGCTCCTTGCTTCTCTTCATGATAAGCAGGGTCGTATTACGGTTGAAGGCTTCTATGAAGGCGTGCCTGAATTGACGGCTGATATGCATGCAGAATTCGAGAAGCAGAACTTCAATGAAGAACAGCTCAAGCAAACGCTTGGCCTTAGCACTACATATGGTGAAGAAGGCTACTCTTTTGTGGAACGTACTGGTGCCCGTCCAACCCTTGAACTAAACGGCGTATACGGCGGCTTCCAAGGCGAAGGCACAAAGACCGTTATCCCGAAAGAAGCACATGCCAAAATCACCTGCCGCCTGGTTGGCCAGCAGGATCCACAGGTTACTCTTGACCGCATCATTGCTCACCTACATGCGAATGTTCAGCCAGGTGTAACGTTGAAAGTGAAGCCAGGCGAAAAAGCCCGCGCCTTCGATATGGATCCATCCATTCCGCTTCTCCAAATAGCTGCGGACGCGTATGAAGCAGTCTACGGCACTCGTGCACTCTTCACAAAAGACGGCGGCTCTATTCCAATTGTAGAAACCTTCTCCCGACTTCTCTCCGCACCTGTTATAATGATGGGCTTTGGCCTGCCGGATGAGAATCTCCATGCTCCTAACGAGCATTTTAATCTGGAGAACTTTGATAAAGGATTGCTCACGATTGTAGAGTTCTTGAAAAGAGTCGGCTAGGAATTATAAAAGTCGTTTATGGGATGTATCTCCTTCCGCTAAACCGAATCTCAACTGAAGGTTCACCAATTGAGAGATTCGGTTTAGCGGTTGCCAGTGTGAAATTCCGATCCAACTCATTTTCAATGAGATTTCACATTGGCAAAGGCGAGCGCTTAAAAGCTATCTGACAAGAAAGTTGCTTCGAAAGCATCTACTCTGCTCCTCCAGGAGATACATCCCCATCCACTTTTTTATTTATTGGTACAAAGTATGCCGTCCCATTCGATGGGACGGCTTTTTTATTAGGGCAAGCCAACTTAACGATATGCCATATCGTTAAGCTGGCTAAAACCACGTATAAGCTGCACCTTAACGATGTGCTACATCGTTAAGACCTGTCCAAACTAGCTATTCGAGCCTAAAATGAGCTAAATCCTTGTGCTTTACGATGTGCGGTATCGTTAAGCAAACTTCAAAGACGCGTTAAGTGGGTCTTAACGATGTGCGATATCGCTAAGGCTATTTCAACTTCTTAATCGCTGTCCATTCTGCTTCCGTGTAGCTGAAAGATACAAACATAACATTATGTGCATACATCGCTGTTTCTTTCATCCCATAGGTGAGATCTATGGACTGCTCCTCCTGGAATTGCTCCAGCCCTTTCTTCCTTTCAACATCAGATGTATATAGATATACCTTAAGTCCTTCTTCTCGAAAATCTCCATCTGTATGCAGAATAACAGCAGGAGCAGTGCCATTATACACCATACTCTTTTTCGCCTCAGAGGGGCCAAGTTGTTCCGTGTATTTCACGCCAGCTTTAGTAAAGGATGATTCGATATCGTTTATCGTGAGCTTATGGGATTCTGAACAACCTGTTAAGAGGAAAAGCAAACCTATTGCAACAAATATAGCTTTCGAGTATCTCACCAACGATCATCTCCCAGCCCATTAACTTCAGCTTCCTGACAAGGAAGACAACTGTTGCATAGAATTTGTTGCATCATTTACAAAACAAAAAAATGGCGTACAAATTGATCATCAATTTGTACGCCATTCCATTTATTCAAATGCAGGCAATGCAATATCGCTGTAGTTGTCTTCGAGGAATTTCTTCACCTCTGGACCTGTCATACGTTCAGCAAGCTTCTGGATCGGAGCAGAATCCACATTATCCTCACGTGCTACTAACGTGATGACGAAGTCGGAGTCTTTGCCTTCCGTAATTAGAGCATCATTCTTTGGTGTAAGCCCCAGTGGCTTCGCGTATGCCGGAGTCATGAGGACCATATCTACGTCATCGATAACACGGGCCAACATTAACAGATCGACTTCCTGGAACTTATACTTATGCGGATTATCAACAATGTCGGCCTGTGTTGCTTTGATGCCAACGCCGTCTTTCAGCTTAAGCAAGCCGTTGTTCTCCAGCATAACAAGCGAGCGTCCGATATTAGACGGATCATTTGCAATCGCAATTGTTGCACCTTCTGGAAGTTCCTCGATTTTTTTATACTTTTTCGAATAGCCGCCATATACCGCATTATAGATCGCTTTGACCGGCACCAGCGTACCTTTGTTTGTGGCATTGAAATCATTCATATACGGAACATGCTGGAAGAAGTTCGCGTCTACTTCTTTATGTTGAAGGGCTGTGTTTGGCTGAACGTTATCCGAGAGCGTCACGATCTCCAGGTTAATACCGTCCTCTTTCAGTAAAGGCTTCACCAGCTCCAGAATTTCACTCATCGGCGGAATAAGTACCGCTACCTTCAGGTTTACTTCCTGCCCATCTTTTCCTTCGTTTACTGCTTGATTGTTCTGCTTGTCTGCATTATTATTTTGACCGCATCCTGCGATAATCGCCACAAGAAGTGCGAGCATGACGAGCCCTGTTCGTTTCTTTCTCACTTTCCATTCCTCCCGCTTTATCTATCCGGCTAGCTTATTATCTCTCTATGCCAAATTTGGCAGTCAGCAGCCTGTAAAATCATAGTCTAAGCGAGTCCAAATCATAAATCAATCTAGAGATTCGCTCGCACTGTTCGCAATTTGGAATATGAAATATAATTGAAAGAAAATGAGTTGGACAATGGATTGGAGAAGAGTGGCTATGTCATTTACCGAGCAAGAAAAAGAATTATTAAACCGCCAGCTCCCGACTTGGGTCGAAGCGAGCAAAGTGCGATCCGCCTACGGCAAGACGGCCTCTTACATTCCAGAGCTGGCGAAGGCCCCGCAAAACGCGCTTGGTATCCATCTGATCGATACAACGGGCAATACCATTTCGAGTGGTGACTGCAGCCTTTCTTTTACGATGCAGAGTATTTCGAAAGTGTTCACGCTTATCCTCGCATTGATGGACAATGGCGAAAAAGCGGTGTTCGAAAAAGTCGGCATGGAGCCAACTGGCGATAACTTCAATTCGATGCTGAAGCTGGAGCTTGTCCGGCCGGGAATTCCGTTCAACCCGCTGATTAACGCCGGGGCTATCGCCATCTCGTCTTTGATTCATGGCCAGAATGCTGCTGAGAAAACTTCACGAATTCTCTCCTTCTTCCAATCACTCGCAGGTAACGATACATTGACCTATGATATGGAGGTTTATCGGTCGGAATCGGATACGGCAAACTTGAACCGATCGATGGCTTATCTGTTGAAGGATAACGGGGTTCTGGAAGGGCAAGTCGAAGAGGTGCTGGATGTCTATTTCCATCATTGTTCTATACAAGTGAATTGCAGTGATCTTGCACGTATGGCTCTTGTGCTGTCGAACAACGGAACAGACCCCATCACAGGAGCCCCCCTTATTCCGCGCCGTTATGTACAGATTGCGAAGACGTTTATGGTTACATGTGGGATGTACAATGCTTCGGGCGAATTTGCGATTCAGGTTGGACTTCCAGCTAAAAGTGGAGTTTCCGGCGGGATCCTCACGATGGTGCCAGGTCGATTCGGCATCGGTGTCGTTGGCCCGGCATTGAACACGAAGGGTAACAGCATTGCTGGCGTTCATCTGCTCGAGACACTCTCTCGTGAGATGGATTGGAGCTTATTCTAGAACGCAGAACAGGGGTACGGGACGAAGTTACCACTTCGGTTTCCGTACTCCCTGTTTGTTTACAGATCACGCATAAATTCCTCAATATCTTTATCTGCTTTTGACTGATTGCAATCATTACACGCGCATACACAATTGTCCGGTGTTGTATGGCCGCCCTTTGCCCTCGGCAGCATATGGTCAATCGTATCACCGTATTGTCCGCAGAAATGACAGGTGTAATTGTCCCTCGTCAAGATAAAGCTTCGGAAATCCTTGTTGCTGAACAAACGCCGGATTGTAGTCCGGTTTACAATAACAGCGGCCCGCTCCTTCACAAGCGTAACGGCTAATTCCAGCTCAATCTCCTGATGCCAGCGCCGCCCTTTATCCGTCCTACCGCGCATCCAGACCGTTCCTTTACGTGTTGTCCTCAGCAGACTAACGTCTGACGGAGAATGGTTCGCCGGCAAAGGACGGGGGCGGGGTTTTAAAATATTGGCTCCACCCCTAGGAGAAGATTTTGGCCTCGGACGTCTAGGCGCAGTTGGAGCTGCAGGTGCAGGTGCTGAAACAGCCGTCCCCAAATCAGGTACGGTGAGAGGAGCAGCTTGGCTAACTGGTTTTGCAGCTGCAGCCTCAGATACTGGCGAGTGCTCTATCTGATTATTAGGCGGCAATTCAGATTCCGCATACGATATCGTCGCAGCAGGAATCCTGCTTCTATGCTTACGGCAGGATCGGCAAGAGCCGCGCCGAGAGCCTGTTCCGGAACGCCTGCCCGTTCGGCGCAGGAAGTCCGTTTCCGGCTTTTGCTCCATACAATGCACGCATTGCTTATATCTGATTGGTTCGTTATCGGTCATCGGCTGTACCGGTGCTATCACCGGTTTTTCACCCCATTACCTGTTTATAATAATACGGATACTTACAGTTTCATCCGATAGACTGGCTTATTTTCCAGTCCACGTATAACAGGGGTCCATGGTTCACTTTCCGGTGTCGTCAGAAGAGCATCCTCAACCATTTGCAGCTTGGCATCCATGGCATCAATATGATGCAGCGCTACCGCCTCGGCCGTTTGCGGCTGAACGGGGCTTCCCCACTCTCCCAGATTATGATGAGACAGCACCATATGTTGCAGCCCGAGCAATTTCTCCGACTGTAAATTTATATCGCAGCGAATCGCTGCCTCCGTAATCCATGTCGATGCTAGCGAAATATGTCCCATCAGCTTACCCGAAAGGCTGTAGTCGGATACGATGCCAAGCTGCGCAATCATCTCCTCCGGCTTTGCGATGTCATGAAGAATAATACCTGCCTTAAGCAGATCCGCATTTAGGAACGGCCGCTGCTTGCAAAGGAATTCCCCAATCTCCAGCATTCTCGCCATATGATAGGCCAGACCCGCAAAATACGCATGATGATGCGTCTTCGCGGCTGGGTAATGCGTCAGCTTCTCTTCCACCTTTGCTACGCAATAGTCCACAATAGTTTTAATCTCTGCATCCTGTATGCTGTCTTTTGCTTGATTAATTGTATCAATGAGTTCATTAGAAGCAACCGGTGCCGAGCGGATGAAATCCGTCAGTGTAACACCATCTTCTGGCGCTGCAGGACGCATCCTTGAAATCTTGATCTGCAGCTTCTCCCGATATAAATGGACATTACCTTGTACTTTAACAAGCCCCATCGGGAAGAAGGTTTCTTTATCCTGCTGTGAGACATCCCAGAACTTTGCCCCCAGCTGCCCGCTGGAATCCCCTAGTACGATATCGAAATAATCCTTAGGTGTCGTTGCATTGGTCTGCTTCACATCCAGCTCCTTGAGCAAATAGAAGCCGGTAAAATCGTCTTGATTACGAAGATCTTTAATTTGCGTCATTCGTGTTCCTCTCTCCAACTGTTCATGATGCTCCTATTATACTATGAAAGCATGCATTGCGGAGCGGCAAAAGAAAGAGGCTGCCGCTAGACCTGAAGTCTAGTGGCAGCCTCTGTTCATATTTATTGTAAAGCTTCCGGTGTTGCTGAAGCTTCAGGTGTATCTGGAGCTTCAGGAGTCTCAGGGTCAACCTGACCGTTATCCTTGTGCGTCTCAACAAACTGATGCGCATCGTACAGCATTGCTGCCGCTTCTCCACGATCTACAATCTCCTGCGGATGGAAGTTACCTTCCTCATCAAGCTTTGCAATCTTATACAGCAGCGCACGCTGAATCGTTCCCTGATAATCTACCGTAATATCCTTCTCATCCAGAATGTTAATGTACATCTTAATGAGCGGATATTGGCCGGTCTTCTCCAGAGCCTGCACCAGATAATGCGTGAACTGCTCACGGGTAAGCGGCTTCGACGGATCGATATCCGCAGGAATATCCAGCCCATTATAATGAGCGATTACGAAGCTCTCTGCATACCAAGCATCATTTTTCACATTTGTGAAGAATCCTTCTGCCGTAGGAGCTTGCTTGAAATCGATAGCGGCAAGACTTAATTGCATGGTTCGAACAATAAGTTCGATCCCTTGTGCGCCAGTCAGGCTTTCTTCCGGATGGAATTCCGAAGTGGATACCCCTTTCACAATTCCAAGCTCTTGAAGCGCCTCGATCTGTACCCGGCTGCTCGAATTCGCAATGTCCTTGAAGCCTGAATCAGCGGCAAATGCCTGCCCTGACAAAGACCCGAACAAGACAGCGGCCGAGATCGCCGCAGCGGTTAAACGTTGTTTCATTGTTATTGTCCTCCTTCTGTCTCTAAGCTGAATGTGTAGAGTAGCGTTCAGAGATTTGGACGAAGGTACGGGGGAAAATGTTGCTAAACACTTATTTCTCGATTCGTCTCCTTTGACGCAGTCATTCTCATATACACATAGAGCAATGAGAAACCTGCTATACCAAGCAGCGCCATGCCCGTACCTGCCCAATAAATAGTCTCCGGACCTTTCTGTTCAAAAAGGTATCCGCCCAGAAAGCCAGCAGCAATTCCGGACAAACCACCCCAAGTCAATGCATAGACCGCCTGCCCCGAAGCACGCAGCTCGGCTGGCACAATAAGTGCTGTCAGCTGCGTGCCAATGTAATAGAAAGCGCCGAAGGTCAAGCAATGCAGCGTCTGGATAAATATTATCTGTATCGCATCGCCCGCTCCCGCCATGAGGAACCAGCGTAACGCATACAACAAGCTTACAAGAATCAGACAGCTAATCATCCTACGTGCATTTTTCGTCAGATAACGGTCCAGCAGCAGAAAGACAGGGATCTCGAAGATCGAGGACAAGAAAGCCGACCATCCAATCAGATCCGTGTGACCACCAAGATCCGCCATATACAAGCCAATGAAGGTTGTGTTCATTGAATTCGGAATCGATATCAACAGTCCAATGATAAGAAACGCAAGGAATGCCCTGTTCCCCAGCATCCGCCTATAGTTCACTTCAACCGTTGTCTTCGGTGACGCACCTCGCGGCAAGGTAAAAGCGAAGCCAATCGCCACAAACATCATTAAGCTGTACACGAGTGATAGCCGGTCAATGCCGATCTGTCCAAGAATAGGTCCTGTTATAACGGCTAGTACCGCCCAGCCAAGTGATCCCCAAAGCCGAAAAGCCCCAAACTTATGACGTGTCCCCTCGATACTATTGAGAATAAGGCTGTTGCTTTGCGAGAATAATGGCATTTGGAAAAAGAAAAACGCTATCATACAGCCAAAAATAAGCGTATAAGAATGAGACAGAAATACAAGCTGCATAACCGCTAGATTGCCAACCAGCATCATAATGAGAATGAACCGTATATTCCGAGTCCGGTCACTCAGATAACCCCACAATGGATTCGCAATTAAAGAAACAATGGGTCCACCCGCCATCATTGCTCCGATTTTTAAAGGAGTAATGCCGATGGATTGCAAATAAAGCGCAAAAAATGTACTGTATACCGCTATTGTTCCATAACTAAAAAAATTAAAAGCCTTAATTGAGCGAAAGCTCGTCTTTGCTTCCTTCGTATCGGTATCTCCCTCACTCAAGATGTCCACCGCCATTTTCGTTATGGTTTACACAGGAATAGCTGTCGAGCTGGAACATGCCGTTACTTCTTCCACCGTCACTTCACGGCCAAGCTCTTCAGAGAGATAAATCCCTTCGCTGATCAGCATCGTACGCAGAGCAATTGCCGCCGTCGGCAAGAGTGGAACTCGGCCCTGCAGCGCCGCAATCCAGTGATGCTGCGAGGAGTCATAAGCATCTTCATTCTCGCGAATCCGATGCCAGCGCAAATCCATCATGTCGAGATCTATCGTACTGTCTAGATCGATATCACATACGGTACTGTGATAGCTGAATGGCTGGCTGGCTTCTCCCGGCAAGCCATTCGGGAACCGTACGCCACCTTCCGAGCCAAGGATACTGCTACCCTCAAAGCCTCCCATATGAACCGACCAGGCTTCAATCAAATCCAAAGTGAGACCACCCTTGAAACGAATGAAGCCAGTGGCCAGCTCTTCTACATTAAAACCGCTGCTCTCTCTTCGTTCCTCCAGCATCGCCATCTCCTGATAGACCTTACCCGAGATCCGTTCAACCTCCGGATTGCCAAGCAAATAAAGAAGCTGAGCAATATGGTAGACCCCCATATCCAGCAAAGCTCCTCCAGCAGCCGTCTCCTTACGAGTGAAAAATGGTGTGCCGTAGCCATCCACATAAGGACGATTTCTGCGGCGGAAGCCCGTAGACCGCGCATGATACAGCCTGCCCAGCTTGCCGGCGTCAATTAATGCTTTGGCTGCTTTCGTATCTTTACCGTACAGTGTAAAGAGCTGAACATGCAGCATTTTGCCTGTCTCTTCCGCTGCTTCCACCATTCGTCTGCCGTCTTCATATGTACCGGCGATTGGTTTTTCGCAATAAACATGTTTTCCGGCTTTGAGCGCAGCAATCGTAACCGGAGCATGGAAGTTATTATGCAAGCATACGTCAACGGCCGCGATATCTTCCTGATCGAGCAGCTGGTGGAAGTCTGTATAGCTGTTTGGTATGCCAAATTGCTCTGCCACACGTCTTACTTCTGCTTCATTTACATCGCAGATCGCAACGATCTCTACACCTGCAATAAGACGATATTTCTCAATATGCTGCTTGCCGATTTGCCCAACACCAATAATCCCGACTTTAATCGTCTCCATTACGCATTACCCCCTCTGTCCGCTTCGTCTGCAAGCAGCTTCTTAACCATGCCCAGCAGTCTCTCTGTCTCAAGATACTGCCGCTTAGGCGCATTGTATTCGATCCCCCAATACCCTTTGTAGCCTGCATCCTTCAAGATTGCGATCGTATCCAAGGCATTGCCAGAAACGGCGGTTTGCTCATCAAAATGAGTGTGGTACGCCCATGGTGCAACCAGCTTATCGCCCTCTTCCTGATCCGCTCTCCAGCGCCCAAGATGGACAAGAAAACCAAAGGCAGGATGATCAACCGCTTCGGCGATCCGCTTCATTTCGCGCGGCAAGAGCGAGGCTCCCATATGATTTTCCGGGCCGATAAGAAACCCGTTATCTGCAGCAAATTGTGCGAACTCCTGATAGATCCGTACCGTATATTCGAATTGTTCGTCCGTCATTGTTTCTACGTCATGATAGCTGCCGCCTGTATCGATGCGGACAGTCTTCGCGCCTAGAATAACCGATGCGCGGAGATGCACAAGCGCATTCTCATGCAGCTTCTTCCTAACATCGGGATTCGGATCCCATAGATGAGCACCGTCAACTGCAAAATTGACAACCGACATTTCCTTCTCATCCAGCGCTTCACGGATTTTGCGGATATAGCTTTCATCTGCAAGCTGATAGATTGGACCTGTATTCCGATCGATGAAAAACCCGTTCCATAAATCGGCAACATTCAGCTTATAGCGGTATTTAACCGTTTCCAAATAACCAAATACATCCATCTTGCCTTCTAGATTCGTGTTGTTAAACGAATAGCCTCCAATTGATACGTTCACGATTCCTCACTCCCGCTGATCAATATGTCCATCCCATTCCATTATAGAGCTTATAACTTAAGGAATAGGGTTACTTTTTTCCACGAAACGGGGGAAATTTCTATTGGTCAAACCCAATCGTTCTCGAATCCGAATACAACTTTATTAGAAACGACAGCTTTCCACAGGAATAATGTGTTGGATATTGACGATATGAGCATAATAAGAATGAAAAATGCCGCTCGCAGTGCTGAATCAATCTATATTCAAGATAATAATGATACATATTCGTTATTTAAGTTTTGAGGCATGTTTATAATATAATGGTTGTATAAGAAAGTTCTAATTTCCGTCCCTTGAACTTCAAAATCCTAGACGGAGGTATCTGTCGATGTCATCTGGCAATTTGCACAAGCAAGACCCTTGGGCTTCCTATTACGGACCCAATCTTGGATATGTCCAAGAACAATATGAGCTTTTCAAACAAAACCCTGAATCTGTTATCGCTGAGTATCGTGAGCTGTTCGAACTTCATGGTGAACCGCCTCAATACGCAGGACAAACAGCACCTATCGTTGCGGCACAGTCTTCTGGCGGCGCGGCAATCGATGCGAAAGTTCTTCAAAACCTAGTAGCGGCTGGTAAGCTTGTATGGAACATACGCGCTTTCGGCCATTTAGCTGCGGATATCGATCCACTTGGTATCAGCCCGAAAGTAAGCACCAATATGCTTGAACTTGAAACATACGGCTTAACTCAAGCTGATCTGGCTGCATTGCCTGCTGAGCTTGTATGGACGAAAGCACCTGCTGATGTTAAGAACGGCTGGGATGCAATCGAAAAACTTCGCAAAGCCTACACGGGAACCATTGCTTATGAGTTCAGCCACGTTCATAACGAAGAAGAACGTGCATGGCTCAAGCAGCGTGTAGAGAAAGAAAACCCATCAAGCAAGCTGAGCACGGATGAACGCAAGAAGCTGCTGACGAAGCTGTTCGAAGCTGAACAATTCGAAGATTTCCTGCAGCGCACATTTGTCGGCCAGAAGCGTTTCTCGGTGGAAGGTAATGATGTACTCGTTGCCCTTGTCGATGAAATGGTTCACGAGCTGTCTAATGACGGCGTTAAACATATTTTGATGGGCATGGCGCATCGCGGCCGCTTGAATATTCTTGCGCATGTGCTTGGCAAACCTTACAGCAAGATTTTCTCGGAGTTCCATAACGCATCTAACAAAAAAATGAGCCCATCCGAAGGCTCTATCGGTATCAACTACGGTTGGACCGGCGACGTAAAATATCACCTTGGCGCTAACCGCTCGATCGGAACTGGCGAGACCGTTAAGACCCGCATTACGCTGGCGAACAACCCGAGCCATCTGGAGTTCGTTAACCCAGTTGTCGAAGGCTTCACACGTGCAGCACAAGATGACCGCACAGCAACAGGTTATCCGAAGCAAAACATGGATGCCGCTGCTTCGATCATTATGCACGGCGACGCTGCATTCCCTGGTGAAGGTATCGTAGCAGAGACATTGAACTTGTCGCAGCTGAACGGTTACTCGCATGGCGGTACGCTTCATATTATCGTCAACAACAAAATCGGCTTTACAACGGAAAGCCATGATTCCCGTTCGACGCATTATGCGAGCGACGTGGCTAAAGGCTATGAGATTCCAATCGTTCACGTAAACGCTGATGACCCGGATGCGGTAATTATGGCAGCTCGTATGGCAAGTGAGTACCGTACGAAGTTCAAGAAGGACTTCCTGATTGATCTGATCGGTTACCGTAAATACGGACATAACGAAACAGATGATCCGGAAACAACGCAACCGACCATCTATAAAAAGGTAAAAGCTCATCCAACTGTAAGCCGTGTCTTTATCGACAAACTTGTAGCTGAGGGCGCAATTACCGAGCAAGATGCAGAAGGCTTGAAGCAAGAAGTAATCAACCGCCTGAAAGCAGCTTACGAGGAAATGAAGAGCCGCGAAGGCCAAGAGCCTGTCCACCAGACGCAAGGTTTGCCAAATGAGCTTTCAACTGGTGAAGCAGTAGCTCCTGTGTCCGTTGAAACTCTTCGCGAAATCAACGCAAACCTGTTGAAATGGCCGGAGAAATTCAACGTTTATCCGAAGCTGCAGCGCATCTTGGAACGCCGTGCAACTGCTGTGAACGACGGTGAGAAAATGGATTGGGGCCATGCCGAAACGCTTGCTTTTGCATCGATTCTGGCAGATGGCAAACCAATTCGTCTCAGCGGTCAAGACGTTGAACGTGCAACATTCGCTCACCGTAACCTTGTGCTGCATGATGCTGAGACTGGCGATACTTTCTGCCCGCTTCATCATCTGCCTGAAGCTAAAGCATCTTTCGCGATTCATAACAGCCCGCTGTCCGAGGCTGCTGTACTTGGCTTCGAATATGGTTACAACGTACACGCTCCGGAAACAATGGTTATTTGGGAAGCACAGTACGGTGACTTCACGAACGTAGCGCAAGTTCTGATTGATCAGTTCATCTCGGCTGGCCGTGCAAAATGGCAGCAAAAATCGAGCCTGATCATGATGCTTCCGCATGGTTACGAAGGTCAAGGACCAGAGCACTCCAGCGCTCGTCTGGAACGCTTCCTGCAGTTGTCCGCTGAAGAGAACTGGACGGTTGTGAACCTATCCAGTGCAGCGAACTACTTCCACTTGCTTCGCCGCCAGGCTTCGATCACAGAGAGCGATGCTGCTCGTCCACTGATCATCATGGCACCTAAGAGCTTGATTCGTAACCCGCGTGTTGCTTCGGAAATTTCCGAGCTTAGCAATGGTACATTCAAGACGGTTGTAGAACAAAAAGGTCTCGGCACTCATCCTGACCGCGTAGAACGCCTCGTTCTCGCTACAGGCAAGATGGCGATTGATATCGATGAAGCGATTGAGAAAAATGGCGATAAAGAGCTGGATTGGCTGCATGTGGTTCGTGTTGAGCAGCTGTATCCGTTCCCTGATAAAGAAATCGCAGCAATCCTTGAACGTATGCCGAATCTGAAAGAAATTGTTTGGGTACAAGAAGAGCCGCAAAACATGGGCTCATGGTTCTACATGGAACCACGCCTGCGCAAAGTTGCACCAGCAGGTGCAAGCGTAAGCTACATCGGCCGTCCAGAGCGCTCGAGTACAGCAAGCGGCTTCCAACAAGTTCACAGCTTCGAGCAACAGCACATTTTATTGCAAACATTAAAATATAGTCCTTCGTTGACATATAACACTGGGAGGTAAGCTCACGTGCAACAAATTATAGTACCGGCAATGGGTGAATCAATTACAGAGGGCTCGATCTCCAAATGGGTAGTAAAAGTAGGAGACGCTGTTAAACAAGGCGACGTGCTTCTTGAGCTTGAAACAGACAAAGTAAACATTGAAATCAGCGCTGAGCAAGACGGCGTTCTGCAAGAAATTACACGCAACGAAGGCGACACCGTTCAAATCGGTGAAGTCATCGGCACAATCGGAGCTGGCAGCGGCGCTGCTGCTCCTGCACCGGCCGCTCCTGCAGCTGAAGCAGCACCTGCATCAACTGCTGCTCCAGCTACGGCAGTAGCAGTTGCTCCTGCACCTGCAGCTGCGCCGGCTACGGCTCCTGCAGCTGGCAGCCAATTGAATGTTTCTCCTGCAGCTCGTAAGCTTGCAAGAGAAAAAGGTATCGATATTAACGAAGCACAATCGACTCTCGGCCGTGTTGATCTTCGCTCGGCTGCTCCTGCACAAGCAGCAGCACCTGCTCCGGCAGCAAAAGCTGCTCAACCTGAGTTCACATCGAACAAGCCTTACGTTCGTACGAAAATGTCCCGTCGTCGTGCGACAATCGCGAATCGCCTTGTTGAAGCGCAACACACAGCAGCAATGCTGACAACTTTCAACGAAGTTGATATGACTGCGATCATGGATGTTCGTAAACGCCGTAAACAATCGTTCTTCGACAAACATGAAGTAGGTCTTGGTTTCATGTCCTTCTTCACTAAAGCAGTTGTTGGCGCGCTTAAAGAGTTTCCACTCCTTAACGCAGAGATTAACAACGGTGATATCATTGCCAAACAATACTACGATATCGGTATCGCAGTATCGGCAAAAGAAGGCTTGGTTGTTCCAGTCGTTCGTGACGCTGATCGTATGAGCTTCGCTGAAATCGAGAAACAAATCGTTTCCCTTGCTGGCAAAGCGCGTAACAACTCGCTGTCGCTGGACGATCTGCAAGGCGGTACGTTCACGATCACAAACGGTGGTACATTTGGTTCCCTTCTGTCCACGCCGATCTTGAACTCGCCGCAAGTTGGTATCCTGGGCATGCACAAAATTCAGCTTCGTCCAGTAGCAATCGACGCTGAGCGCTCGGAAAACCGCCCAATGATGTACATTGCCCTCACTTACGATCACCGTATCGTTGATGGCTCGGAAGCTGTACGCTTCCTGGTAAAAGTAAAAGAAATGCTTGAAGATCCAGAAACCCTTCTTTTGGAGGGCTAATAGGACAGGCTGTACCCTTGGGTACAGCCTGTTTTTTTGTTTCGTTCATCTCACTACGTGGTCTAATATTCTTACGATCGCTGTGCTTTTCGGATTCCCTGATTCAACTTTTACGATGTTGGAATCCGAAAACCAAGGCGAGCGCTCCGCTTCTCCAGAACATTAGACCACTCCGTTCGACTAACCAACCAAAAGGGCTATACCCAAGGCTAAAAGCCTGCGGGTATAGCCCTCTTTGTACAACAGGGATCCGTTCCTGGCTGACAGCCCAGGAACGGCATAACGAAATGCAAAAAAACACATGTAAAAGACCAACTACTAGGCTGAAACACCAAACAAAATGCAAAAATGCAGGTAAATCCGAGCTATTATGCCTTATAGGCGTAAATAGCGAGATTTACCTGCATTTTTGCATCTGGACGAAGGAATCGCATTACTTTACATAAAATAAACTGCACTATTGCAGGTTGTTCCTGGCGACAGCCCAGGAACGGATTAAAAAAAGCCTGCTGAAGACACTCAGCAGGCCTAAACTGCCCTCCCCAATAGGGCGAGCAACTTTGGAGCGTAGTAATTAAATGTTCTGGAGAAGCGGAGCGCTTGCCTTGCTCTTTCGGTTCTTACCTATATAACAACTTGTTAATGGAACCGGAAGAGCACAGCAATCGGAAGAACATTTAATTACGCAGCGACACTACAATGCGAGCCCTTCCACATACAATACACGGAAAATCATATCCTGATTGTAGTTGCCGAAGCCTTTGCCGAATAACGTTAGGCCGCCGACATGGACGGCGTTGTCTTCGACGGCGAGACGGAACACCCATTGATTGCGGTTAAGCTCGATTTGATCGATTCCGATCTCTGAAATTTTTTGACCATCGATATAGGTGCCGTTCTTCTGGACGCGGATGATCTTGAGCAGGCCATACTGATTGACAAAGTCCTGCCACCAAGCCGGTGTATACTTGCCTTTCACATCGCCATAATCCCCGGGACTCGTCCACATTCCGATACGGACACCATTTAAGGTAAATACAATATCCGATGGCCAATTCTCGTTGTAACCTGGTGCCTCCGAGCTGATCTCAAGAACGATCTCCAGCTCTTCCGGACGCTGGCCAGGCAATAAGTAATTCGGAATTTTGTACTCCACATAGCCTTTGCCAAACCAGAGTATTCCGGCATTCATCCGCTCCGGCTCAATAAAATATCTCGGATCATCGAATTGACCGATGACCTTCTCCGTGGTGGCAATACCGCAGGTCGGATGGACTTCAAACTCGGTATAATGCCCGATGGGAATGCTGATCTCATGTGTCTTCTTCGGAATAAATCCAGCCTGAGGCAGATCAATCTGAATGCGGGAGGCGGAAATCTCGCAAATCTTATGCGTCCCCCCCTGCTTTCTAATCATCTTCGTCTGGATGATCCCGGCCTGCTCCAGCTTACGGACGTGCATCGTCACGATGGCGCTGCTTAATCCAAGTGAGGCTGCGAGCTCCTTCACGTTCATCGGCTCAGGTGCTGCTGCGAGCAGATCCAGAATATTTAATCGTACAGGACTAGCCAGCGCTTCATATAGCGGAAGCCAGGCATGGTCTGTATCGGCTTTGATTAACATGTTTCACATCCTGCTATTGAAGTTTGATACGAATAACGTTCCAGGAAGCTTTACCAAGCGCTGTCTCAATCGTGCCATTTTGTTCAAGCTTCGCATTGCCATTCGTATGTGGCTTCACATTGTCCGGATTAGCAGCTGTGTTAACGGCTTGCAAATCATCATTCTCGAGGACAATATGCTCGATTACCCGGAAAGCACCAAAGCTGCGAAGATCAATCTCGAAGTTATGGGCATTCTCAAGATCACGGTTTACGGCGAATACCGTTACCTCTCCGAGTTCCTCATTATGGACAGCTACTGCTTCCACATAAGGAACATCTGTATAATCCTTCGAATCATATTTATCCGACTTAAGCAGCGGAACAAGCACGGTACCGCGGCCAAACACACTTGCATGCATGTATGGATAGTAGATGGACTGCTTCCATGCTGCTCCGCCATTCTCGGTCATAATTGGTGCAATAACGTTCACGAGCTGAGCGATACATGCCATTTTCACACGGTCAGCACGCTTCAGAAGGCTAATCAGCATACAGCCAACAACAAGCGCATCTTCATGTGTATAAATATCTTCAAGCTGCGGCGGCGCAATAGACCATGGCTCGAGTTTACGATCACTCTCATTAGAGTGGAACCAGACATTCCATTCATCGAAGCTCAGGTTAATGTTCTTCTTGCTCCGTTTCTTCGCTTTCACAAAATCTGCCGTAGAGATCACTGTCTGAATGAACGAGTCCATGCCCATAGATTGGGCGAGGAAGTTCGCCGTATCTTTGTCTCTATTGCCATAATACTGGTGTAGGGAGATGTAATCAACGTTATCGTATGTTAAATCCAGCACCGTAGCTTCCCAATCCGGGAAGGTAGGCATGCCAAGCGCCGAGCTTCCGCAAGCCACCAGTTCAATCGTTGGATCTACCCAGCGCATCACTTTCGCGGTTTCATTGGCAATGCGGCCATATTCCACAGCTGTCTTCGCACCAATCTGCCAAGGACCGTCCATCTCGTTGCCAAGGCACCAGGTTTTCACGTTATGAGGATCTTTATAGCCATGCTTAATACGCAGATCCGACCAATAAGAGCCAGAGGCGTGATTGGAATATTCGATAAGATTGCGAGCATCTTCAACGCCGCGTGTTCCGAGGTTGACTGCCATCATCGCATCTGTATTTGCTTTTTTACACCAGTCTACGAATTCATTAAAGCCTACCAAATTCGGCTCAATCGTGCGCCATGCCAGTTCCAGGCGTCTTGGGCGATCCGCTACCGGGCCAACCCCATCCTCCCAGTTGTAACCGGATACAAAGTTGCCTCCAGGGTAACGAACGATCGGCACATTTAAGCCTTTTACAAGCTCAAGTACATCAGAACGGAAACCTTGCTCGTCTGCTGACGGATGCTCTGGTTCATAAATACCACCGTAAACAGCACGGCCCAAATGCTCGATAAAAGAGCCATAAATTCGTTTATCAACTTCTCCAACAATAAAATCTTTGTCAACGATCATTTTCGCTTTGTTCGCCATAAAAGAATCACCTCATAAGGATTGTTTGTAAGGAAGAATATCCTTATTAAACACCAGCCGTTGCAATAATTCAATAGCGAATTCATATATCTTTGAATTAACATTTTTATTAATCAAAATACAGAAAAGCCCCTTTTCGTTCCTTAAATACCCATTATTAAGAAGTTCTTTGTTGAGTCCCCCGTGTATTTCGTCTAAACTGGAATCAGAAGGTAATTTTTTGAATGCTTCACCATTTATTGCAGGAGATGAAATACGTATGCCCAGCAAAATTCGCTCATTGGATGATGCAGCCGGACATGTCATACAGCTATTGGCCCGATTTCTTCCGATCGATACTCTTTTCATCGCGATCCAAGAAGGCTTAGCACATCGGATTGTACAAGCCTATAACCGCAAAGATTCACTCGTACAGGCCGGAATGACCTTCCGATCAGATGTCAGCACGATCATTGGACAACGTTCCTATCTTGCCATCCCCATCTCTACAAGCGAGTGTGTCGTTCATGGCGGTATTTATTTGGTTGACAGGGACACCTTGTCGTTAAGTGACGACGAACTTTCAATTGTGAATTCAATGTCTGCGCTCCTTAGTTATACCATTGATCTGGAATATGCGACGGTTACCGATAGTCTTACAGGTTTATATAACCGAAGATTTCTAGATGAATTATTTGAGCGTAATAACGATGCTCCACTTGGCGTCATGTTCATCGATCTAAATGATTTTAAACGGATAAATGATAATTATGGTCATGAATTTGGAGATTTGCTGCTCATCGAAATTGCCAAACGGCTCAAACAGCAAATCCGTCAGCTCGATCGAATTGTCCGCTATGGCGGTGATGAGTTTATCATCTGCTTCCAGAACTTAAGCGAGGACAACGGCGTTCGAGCCGTGCAGGACAAGATTAATGCCTCTTTCCTAGATCCTTTTGTCATTAACGGTCAGCCCGTCCATATATCTGCCAGCATTGGAGTCAGCTCTAATCAAGGAAGATACGCCAGCCTTAAGCAGCTTATTATGGATGCAGATCAAGCGATGTATCACATGAAAAATACAAGAAAAAACCTTGAAGCCAACAATGCCTTAGCTTAGGCGCTGTAACTTCAAGGTTTTTTTGTTTATCCGATCATACCGTTAATTGCCGTCCAGATTCCTGTAACTAATATGAGCCATAATGCGATCGTTTTGAACAACCGTTCATTAAGCCTTCCGACTGCCTTGATGCCAATTAGGACACCAATAATCAGTGCTGGAGCCGCCCATCCAATAGTTTGCATAGACGTCTCGTTAAGCAGCCCTTCATATACATAAGTCCCCACCGTGATAATATTCAGAATGAGACCATACGCCGTAATATTGGCCCGGAATGTCATCTTATCAGCACCCTGGTTGGTCAAAAAGAGAGCAACAGGTGGTCCACTCATTGAGATGCTTCCGTTCAAAAAACCACTTACTGCGCCAATAGGCGCATACGCTAGACGACCAAGCGGAAAAGTCTTGCCGCTCAGCATCAGCATGGATACGGCTGCAACCAGCAGGCCAGCTCCTAATTTTAACGCACTAGCGGGAACATATAGCAGAGCATAGGTTCCAAGCGGTGCCGCAATCAGACTTGCTGTCAGAAGCGGCCAAATCTGCTTCATTCGGACATGCTTCCGGCAGCTATACAGCACAGCAATGTTCGTCATCAAACTTAATACAACAACAACCGGAACAGCCTCCTGCATCGGGATCAGCTTCACGAGCAGCGGCACTGAGATTAGTGCGAAACCGAAGCTCGTGAGCCCTTGTACAAAACCTGCAAGCAGCACAATCAAAAATACAAATACAATTTGATTAACATCCATAATACCGGTAAAACTCCTTTGCCTATTTCAGCAAGCGATACACCACTTCTGCTGCCTCTGCACGAGTCATCGATGCAGCCGGTGCAAACCGATCACCACTGCGACCCTTCAGCAGCCCTTGCTCGTATGCCCATTGTACAGAAGGCAGTGCCCATGTTGCAATGAACGTTTTATCCGAGAAAGGAAGCTCTGTACCAACTGCAGTTCCAGTACCGTCATGGGCAATCACATAGGCTTTTGCCAGAATAACAGCCATCTCTTGGCGGGTAATTGGAGCATTCGGCGCGAATTGCTCCGAATTACGGCCTTGTATAAGTCCCGCTTCATGTGCAGCCGACACAGCCTCTGCATACCAAGCCGAAGCCGGTACATCGCTAAAGTGAAGTGAATGATCTGCGCTGCTTGTAAGCTTCAAAGCGCGAACAAGGATAGCGGTAAATTCCGCACGAGTGATTTGTCGTTCCGGTTCGAAGTTTGTATCCGAACTACCATTTACAAGCTGCTTGGCAGAAAGAGAAGCGATAGATGCTGCAGCCCAGTGGCTATCTGGCACATCCTTATAGGACTTGCTTACTTCGAGCAGTCCATAGCTGCTGAAATGTTCGACAGAAGCTTCCCAGACGCCATTAACCAATTGTCCTCCAACATAATGAATGGTGCCGTCTTCTGTAATATAATAAATGCCTGTCAGATCAGCATTGCTGGTTACCCCTTGCTTCAGCCTGAGTGTTATCGGGGTTGAAAAATTAGAAAGCTTCTCCACATTTCCAGACGCATCAGTAATAGATAAATTAAAATTATAAATAGTGCCAAGTGAACGAGCATCTCCTCCAGCGCTGTCCATTAATTTATCCGCATCTTCCCTCGTTACCGGTACAAAACTAACCGTAAGCTTACTGCCTGCTTCTGTCTTTAACTTACCTAGCAGTTCAGCCAGCACTTCGGAAGGAATCGTGAGAGACAAATCACCTGCGGCAAGTGTAATTGGAGCTTTCTTCAAAGTATCAAAAGTATCAGAAGAAAGTACAGCCGTTGTTGTGCCTGCCGGCAAGGCAACGGAGTAGCCGCCCTTCCCGTCCGATGTCAATTGCGTACGGCTAATAGCAGCTATACCATTATTGCTTGAAGCCCCACTGTTACCATTATTGCTGCTATTACCGTCACCGTTGCCATTACCGTCACCATCGCCAGTGGAAGGCAGGTCGCCTACTCTTACAAGTGCGATATCATCCATGTAGCCCCATGCCTCAGCAGGAGCATCTACATCAAATCCAATGGTCACTTTGCCATCTCTTACTTCTATATTGCTGACCGTATATGAATGCCAATCATTCCAGCCTGTATTCACCACATCAGTGCTGAAGGTCTTCTCACCTGACTTCGCAAACAGGGCGATCTTTTGCGTATCATACACACCGCCGGAAGCCGATGCTCTCAGCTCATAAATACCATTTTCGAGATCTTCAATCGTCTGTGCAATCGTATAAGTAAACGCTGTGCCAAACCAATAATTAAGCGCATATTCACCGGATTTGGCATTCGCAGCGTTTTGCGCAACTTTTGCCGCTCCCATTTCTCCTGCAACCTCCCAAGGCGTAAGAGCACCGCTCTCAAAGCCTGGGTTTTGCACGACATTAACCGCTGCTGCTTCCACCTTCACCAGCTCGAACTTGTCGAAGTACCCCCACGCATTAGCTGGTCCGTTCACATCAATACCTACCTTGACCTGACCGTCAGTAACTTGAATATCTCCAACCGTATACTGCTTCCAAACATTATAGCCAGCATTCGTAATAGGAGTACTGTACGTCTGACCGCCCGTCTCTGCGTTTAGTGTAATCACCTGCTCATCATACACACCACCGGAAGCATACGCTCTTAGCTCATACTTTCCGTTCTCAAGGCCTGTAACCGTCTGCGAAACTTGATAAGCAAAAGCCGAGCCCGACCAATAATTCAAGGAATATTCGCCAGCCTTTGCATTGCCTGCATTTTGGTCAATCTTCACGGCTCCCACATCACCTGTTACTGACCAATTAGCCAACGTACCGCTTTCAAAGCTGCCGTCATGGATCAGATTCGGATTACCTGTAACCGTGATTTCAATTGAAGTACGAAGATCTGTACCAGCTACATCACCTTGAACAGTAAACGTCCCTGGCGTATTCAGCAGCTCAGCGTTATAGGAATCCCATTCAACTGTCTTTGCTAAAATTGTCCCTTCGTTATAGAGCACCTTCGTATCAGCAGGCAGTACCAACGAATCTCCTGCTGCTAGTGTCACTGATGTTGCCGGATAGACGAGAATCGGATCTACGCTGGTAATACTGCCAGGCTCATATTGGAAGGCATCCAGCGACGTCAGAGCATTACCGTCATAATCAAACATCGCCTGATTCTCCCAAGCATTCCCTTCACCTTGCTTCCAGCCTACACCAGGCAGCCAAGCCGGTTCCCAGTAAAACACGCCAAGACCAAGACCACCCTGCACATGAGCAACCGTGTTGAGTACTGTCTCGGTTACAAGCTTCTGATTCTCGACCGACGCTTCAAAACCAACCAGCTTGGTCTCAGTCTCTCCGACCGTATTCGGGTGATCGTCGCCGTTCTCAAGCGTATTCGGATAAGAGGTTTCTGCAACGACAATTTGCTTGCCGTATCTGGCAGCTACATCATCCATATTGGATTTAAGCTGTTGGAAAGAGCCATGCCAGAATGGATAATACGACATGCCGATCACATCATAATCTACTCCACGCGCTGTGATCGCATCAAAGAAACTGCGGAACTTACTGTTATTGCCGCCTTCCGCCAAGTGAAGCATAATTTGAGTCGTTTGGCCGTCCGGTGTCGTATCCCGAACCGCTTTGGCACCCTCTTTAATCAGCTCAGCCAAATTATCCATATTTGTTGTTGAACCATCTGGCAGCAGCATGCCGCTGTTAATCTCGTTGCCGATCTGCACCATATCCGGATAAGCATCCGCAGCAGCCAGATCACTCATGACATCTTCCGTATAGGTATAAACCGCTGTCTTCAAATCTGCAAAGCTGAGATCCTTCCAAGCTGCCGGCTTCACCTGTTGTCCCGGATCTGCCCAGAAGTCGGAATAATGGAAGTCAAGAAGCAGCTTCATGCCCGCATCCTTCACTCGTTCTGCCATCGCCAGCACATGTGCCTTATCGTTGTAGCCATCGGCTTGCTCCGGATCATTCCAGAGACGAAGCCGAACGTAGTTGACGCCATGATTTTTCATAATCGTCAGCAGATCCTGTTCGTTCCCCTTATCGTAAAACTTTACATGCTGATCTTCCAGCGCCTGCAGCGTCGAAATATCTACCCCCTTAATAAAGGTATCCGGATCAGACAAAGTCTCCGCAGCCGCCGCCACTTGCTTGGCCGGTCCAATCGCCAACAAAGATGTAAGCGCTAACGTAAATGTAAAAAATAAAAGAATGCTTTTACGTGCCATTCGTTTCATTATTCTTCCTCCCACTTTGGCTATAAATAAGGAGGAGACTTATGTCTCCTCCTTTGCTGTGAAAATTGTTAATGATTAGAGAATGGTTTTACGTAAGGAGAAGGGGTGTCCCCTGAGGAGCGCCAGCGTCCACCTTTGTCTGCAGGAAATCTCCTTTGAAAGTCTAATTCAAATTTCCTGCAGACAACAGTGGCCGAAGGGGATACCCCGTTCCGTCGTAAAACTCATTTCTCTTAATGAATCATTTTCTAGCAAGGAGAGACAATAGTCTCCCCTTATTGTGCAGCCAAAAACGCATCGATTTGGCTTTGCAATTCCGTCTGCACTTTATCAATACCTGCAGCTTTCAGCTGTGCAATTAGATCCGCTTGGCCTTTGTCGATATCTTTGATCAGACCGTATTCGAGCGGAATTGCATAACGGAGCATCACATTACCTACGTTAGCCACTTCGTTTTTCACATTAGCATCGTTAAATACGAACGTCTCAAGCTTGAAGTGGAATACCTTTTGCTCCCAAGCTGTTGCAATAGCATCCGCTTCAGCCGGATACGATGCATCCATACGGTTCAGCGGGGAGTTCGAACCCCAGTTAGAGAAACCAGTGTAGTTAGGTGTACCAGGCAGAGCGTTAAATTTATCATCGCCTACTGGCTCATAGTTTGTACCAGCAATACCATACATGAACAGGTCATGGATCTCTTTATCATTTTGCAGCAGATCAAGCACCATCAGCGAACGTTCTGCTTTCTTCGAAGTTGCATGGATCGCGAAACCGTTTTGTGTCGAGATTGCCGCGATTTTCTTGCTGTTAGGCGTCAAATCCGCAATCGCCAACTCAACCTCTGGCTGTTCACGTTTCAGTTCTGCAAGGTTCATCGCTACCGTACCCAGGTTTTGAGCGTAAGAAGCGGTTTTACCAGCTTTCATGTCCTGCCATACGTCATTTTTGTTACTTACAATGTTCTTGGACCAAGCGCCATTGTCAGCCAGATCTTTATAGTAAGTAAGAAGTGATTTGAATTCAGGTGTGTCATAGATGTTGAATACTTTACCTGTTGCATCATCCAGCTTGTAAGCAAGCGGCATGCTGTAATCGACTAAGTTGAAATCATTTGCCTGCTCGAGCAGGATTTGGTCAAGCTCATGCCATTTCCAGCCGTCAGCGCCTTTTGCATTAAAAGCGTTGACGCCTTTTTCGTTAGCAGCAATCGCCTTCAAATATGCCGCATAAGTCTCTGGGCTGTTAACCGGCTCCAGGTTATACTTTTTGCGAAGATCTTCACGGATCAGAACCGCTTTGTCTGTTACTTCAGGGTTATTGTTTGGTACCAGATATTGCTTGCCGCCAACCTTGGACTGTTCCCAAGCTACTGCTGGCATTGCTTTCATCGAAAGCGGCATAAACTTATTCAGCATGTTGTCGGTCAGCTCCATGAAGCCGCCTTTGAGTGCCTGGTCATTATAGAACGCCCAGTTAGCTGTGTATGCAATATCAAAATCTTCATTTGCCGCGAATTTCAAAGGATATTTCTGTGTCCAATCCGACCAATCAAGGAATTCAGCCTCAACGGTAGCGTTTACTTTTTCTTTCAGCTTTTTGTTTAATTCGCCGAATACAGTGTCATAATCAACCGGTTTGCCGCCAACCATCAGCATTTTAATTTTTAGTTCTTCTGATGTATCAACTGCACCTGCATCAGCAGAGGCCGATGGAGCTGCCGATTCAGCAGCAGGCGATTGTGTAGCATCAGCCGAATTCGAGTTGTTATTACCATTGTTGTTGCTGCCGCATGCACCTAGAACTGTAGCAGATAAGGCAAAAGTTGCTGCCAGCATCATGACCGATTTTTTGTTTGGCATGTTTATCCCCCTAATAATGGTAGTAATGTATGATAACCAGGTTGCCCTGAGGTCATCCTTTCACTGCGCCAAGCGTAAGACCTTGCACGAAATAACGTTGAATGAATGGATAAGCGAGCAGGATTGGCCCTGTTGCAACAATCGTCATTGCCATCTTGAGGCTTTCTGTTGGAACGTTCGTCGTTACGACAGCTCCGGATGCGATCATTGCTTTACGCATGCCATCCATGTTGCCAAGCATTTTGTACAAATAATATTGCAGCGGCATCAGCTTATCATCACTGACAAACAGAAGCGCATTGTACCAGTCATTCCAATAAGCCAAAGCGATAAACAGCCCGATGGTGGCAAGTACAGGTTTGGACAGAGGCAGAATCAGCTGAACGAAAATGCGGAAGTCGCCTGCTCCGTCGATTTTGGCCGATTCGGTAATCGCTTCGGGAATGCTGCTCATGAATGATTTCATCACGATAATATAGAACACGTTCAACAGCATCGGCAAGATAAGAACAATCAATTTGTCTTTCAAATCCAAATACGTGACGATCAGCATATACCATGGAACCAGGCCTCCACTGAATAGTGTCGTAAAGAAGAAGAAGAAAGCAAATTGGTTACGCCATCTGAAATCTTTTCGCTGCAGGACATAAGCCGTCATGGCCGTTATGAATAGTCCGACAAGCGTCCCGATTGCTGTCACACTAAGCGTGACCCCATACGCCCGAAGCATCTGCTCCGGATATTTAAACAGCATGCTATAGGCCTCGGTAGACCAAACCGCTGGTATGAGCTGATAACCTTTCTCCACAATGGAGCTTTCCTGCGATAACGAGGATGATACCACGAACAGGAAAGGAATAAAGCAAATGATGGCGAGCAGGCCGATAAACACATAACCGATAATCCGCAGCAGGATGATGTCCGCCTGTCGTTTGATCCCTTTTTTTGCCGTTTGGGCAATTGCACTCATCGTAATCCCTCCTGAAAAGAATTGTCACACAAATAGCCCTTTATCAGCTAATTGTGATAATTCTTGCTTCGTAAGCATGTGCTTAAGAATTTTTACACAAATAGCCTTCTATCGGGTATTTGTGATCATTCTTGCTTCGTAAGCATGTGCTTTTAGAACAAAGCATGATCTTTGTCGTATTTGCGTACCGCATAGTTTGCCAGCAAGATCGTTGCAAAGCCAAGCACAGACTGATAGAAGCCAGCAGCAGCCGATAAGCCGATTTCGTTCGAGGTCGTGAGCGACCGGAATACGAAGGTATCAATGACATCGGTCGAGGAGAACAACAAACCGTTGTTACCGACCATATTGTAGAACATCCCGAAATCTCCTCTGAATATATTACCCACTGCAAGCAGCACTAGAATAATAACGGTAGGGAACAGATTCGGCAACGTAATATGCAGAATGCGCTGGAACACGTTTGCTCCGTCAATCTCAGCGGCTTCATACATCTCGTTGTCAATTCCCGTAATTGCCGCCAGGTACATAACCGAGCCGTAACCAAGCGTTTTCCATGCCGATACAAGCACCAGAATAACTGGCCAATACGAAGGGGTGTTGTAAATATCAACTGGTTCAAGTCCAAGTCCCTTCAGCATAACGTTCAGCGTACCAACATCGTAGTTGAACAGGTTATATGCAATCGCTCCTACGACAACCCAGGAAATAAAGTAGGGCAGGAACAGCATCGTTTGTGTAAACTTGCGGAACCATTTACCCACTGCTTCGAACAGCAGAATTGCCGCCGCAATCTGAAGCAAGTTATTCACGATAATAAACGCGATATTATACAACGCCGTATTTCTCGTTACCATCCAGGCATTGCCTGACTCGAAGAAAAAGCGGAAGTTACTGATTCCGTTCCACGGACTTCCGAAGATGCCTCCCGTGTTGTTGTATTGTTTGAATGCGAGCACAATGCCGGCCATTGGGATGTAAGCGAACAGTATAAAAAAGATTACTGCTGGCGCGAGCATGAGCAGCAGCGTTCTGTTCTGGAGGGCGTAGCCCCAAAATCCGCGTTGCTTCATTCGAATTCTCCTCCTGTATGATCTCTCTCTCGTATAAGTTAATTATATAAACCACACAGGCACTCCAAAATTAAGCCAAACTACAAAAAGTAATACTTAATCTACGATTCGTTTAAGAAAGTTTAGTTTACAGAAGAGAAAATAGAAAAACCTGCAGACTCGAAAAAAAGAGACCGCAGGCTTTTGATATAAGATCAAACGGACTAAATTTTATGCTTTTTCCGGTATTCTCCTGGTGTCATTCCTGTAAATTGCTTAAACTGCCGATTGAAATAAATAATATTCTTGTAGCCAACACGCTCTGCAATCTCATACACCTTCAGGCAAGGATCTGCAAGCAGCTCCCGGACCCGATCCATCCGCCGCTCATTCAGCCAATCGCTGAACAAAGTGCCGATCTCTTCTTTGAACAGGGTGCTTAAGTAATTGGGTGTAAAATCAAAATGAGCCGCCACTTCCTTGAGCGTAATCTTCTGCTCCAGCCGTTCATCAACGAAGGTCATAATGTTATCGAATAACTTGCGCTTTTGTTTCTGCCGTTTGACATATAAGAGCTCAGACAGCTCAAAGAATCTTCTTCTCAGCCAAGATAAGATATCATCTATCGTTTCGAACTGGAAGAGAACCTGTGCATCCCATTTGAGCAGCTCATACAGGTTTTCATTCTGCTGCAACAAATCGGCATGCAGCTTCGAGGTGATGCGAATGATCAGATTGTAAGCATATTGCTTCTGGGATACAATTTCATTCTTATCAAACAGCTGGAGAAGCCGATCATCAATGGCAACAAGATCATACTCCAGGATAGCCGTAAGCATCTGCTCAACATTAGCTTCAATATTAGGCTCCAGCATATCCTCTCTTGCTGTTCCTGACACATCCTTAATCAGCCGGTTCTTGCCAAGCAGCCATTTGGCGCTAAGTGCAGCCTGCGCCTGCCGATACGATTCACGAAGCTCCTCGGTATCCCGGGCAGAGCTGCCTGCTCCGACTGTAATCGTAACCGGGAAGTTCTGCCGAACTTCTTCTACAAGCTCCTCCAGCATCGCGGTAAACCGTTCATCCGAGATTGGAGACAGGATAACAATCCGTTGATCGTGACTTGCAAGCACTGTCCCGCCATTATTATCGCCAACAAAATGTTCAACAAAGGAGGAGATGCTGCGGATCTGGCTGCGCCGCTCCTGCTCAGGAATTTTCCATTCCACATCATCGATTTCAATAACAGCCGCTGCTGCTCCATATTGCAGCAAAGTGGTCAAGAATGGTGCAATATGCTCACGTTCATGTTCCTCCGAGGCATCCGCGAGCCAGCGAAGCAGAAGCTCCCGATTCACTAGTGATAAGGCTTCCGATACAATGGTGTGTCGCTTGCGTTCCTTCTCGACCTGCGAACAGACGGTTTCCAGCATGTCCTGCAGCTCTTGATCTTTAACAGGCTTGAGCAAATAGCCGGAAGCGTTCATCTGAATCGCTTCCTTTGCGTAGCCGAAATCCTCATGACCACTAATAAAGACAATCTGAACATGCGGGTTCAGTTCTTTTGCCTTCCGTGCGAACTCCATTCCCGACATAATAGGCATCCGAATATCCGATAAAATAACATCAATACGTTCATCTTCCATCAGCTTTAAGGCGTTAAAACCACTGCTAGCCGTTCCAATAACCTGCAAAGGCAGCGGACTGCCTGCAACTCTGCGCCGCAGCCACTCCAAATCAACCGCTTCATCATCCACTAATAATATCTTTATCATGCCAGATGCCTCCTTTGCTCTTCCTCGTATGCTATACCTTGTCTGTCAATTGGGAGCAGGATCCGGACCGTTGTACCTCCGCCAAACACACTTCCGATCTCTATTCCATATTCATCGCCGTATCTCAGCTTGATACGGTCATCCACGTTGCGGATACCATACCCTCCCGTTTGGCCAGGCTGGGCAAGCACAGCCTTTAGCACATCCGGTTTCATGCCGATACCGGTATCGATCACCTTCAGCTCCACTTTATTTCCGATCACTCTGCCGCTAATACGGATGGCGATATGCTCACCAAACCAAGCATGTTTAAAGATATTTTCCACAAAAGGCTGCAAGATCAGCTTAATGACCTTACAGTCTTCAAGCTCCCGATCCGTATCAACATGCACATCAAACTTCCCTGCATATTTAATACGCTGAATGTCGAGATACGACTCTACCTGCTCGAGTTCCTTAGACAGCGGGATAAAGACATGCCCATCATTAAGCGTCAGCCGGTAAAACTTCGCCAGCCCTTCGACCATCCCCGTCACCTTCTCCGTCTCGGACAGATTCGCAAGACTGCCAATGGTCGATAAGGTATTGTACAAGAAATGCGGATTAATCTGCGCCTGAAGGGCCTCAAGCTCCGCTTGTTTTTTCTGAATGCCTTCGACATACACCTTCTTGATTAAATCTTGAATGTTCTCTGCCATGTCATTAAAAGCTCCGGCAATATGAACAAATTCGTCATTGCCGCTAAAGCGGAGACGTTTCTGGAAGCTTCCTTGCTGGAAGGAGCGGAGGAACGTAACGATCCGCCGCATTTTCCGGCCTGATAATCTAGCTACCAAGAATCCGATGAGTGACATGACAAGAAAGCTGATGAGACATACAGAGAAGATGACACCGCGCAGCTTGGCAGCATCCTTGCTCAGATAAGTACGTGGTACAAGCGTCTCGATGACGAGACTGGTGTTCGGAATCTTATTTTCCAAAACGAGATAAGTCGCATCATCCTCTTCCATGCTGGAACCCGCTGCTGCCTCTTTTTCCTGCCCATTGTCGCCTCGCTGGAACATAACCGTGTTCGAACTTGTATCCAGCAGCCGCAGGATGAGTCCTTCTTCGGTTGGAAACGCTTTAAAATCACCTAATAAATCATCCAGCCTTGTTGTAATACGGACATACCCGATAATCGTTTTATAGTCGTTGTATGAGACCAGCTTCCGGAAATGCGAGATATTGTTGAGGCTTTGATCCGTATCGACCTGCAGCCATATGTTATCACGGTCCGAATCCTCGATGGCATTAAACCACGACCTGTCCGTAATTTCGCTGTATGGCAAAATATAATAGTCGCTGTCCTTAATCTCCTCATACATGCTGTCCCCGTCAACCTCGTTCAAATAGCCATTTGTCGTGTAGACAAGGAGCCTAATATGATTGCCGTACAAATGCAGCGGCGCCTGAATCTGCGGAACAATCTCATCGAGCATCGTCAGATAGGTTTGGAACGGGTCGCCTTCCTTCTGCAAGGCCCGTTGAAAGGAGAGGCTTCCAAACAATGTATCCGACATCCGCTGAATCTCATCCAGCTGGTAGCTGAGGTTATTTTCCGTCTGCTGCATCGCAGTCTTTATATTCGTCTCTGCCATTTCCGTACGGGACTGCACAAGCATCGTGTACGAGAAATAGCCAATCACGGCATCTGTAATTAAGACAAGCAGCAGATAGGAAATCATCATTTTGTACGTAAAAGGCATAAACGTTCTCATCCGCTTGTCCATGGTGCGGCGGCCCTCCTGGTCCTATCGTTAATTATTAGGCAAATCATAAACGAATTCTTCGAATAAATAAATAGGAGATTACTTGAACCAGGAGGGCATATCCACTAGTGGCATAGGCATACAAATGGTATGAACGGTATTTATTAAGTACGGGGGGATAGCGGAATGAATCAGGATGAGATCCGTGCACTAGAACGAGCTATTGATGAAATTACAGAAATCGCGCAAGGTTTTGGGCTCGATTTTTACCCTATGCGTTATGAGATTTGTCCGGCGGACATCATTTACACGTTTGGCGCTTACGGTATGCCGACACGCTTCAGCCACTGGAGCTTTGGGAAAACGTTCAATAAAATGAAAATGCAATACGACTTCGGTCTAAGCAAAATATACGAGCTTGTTATTAACTCGAACCCTTGTTACGCCTTCCTGCTCCAGGGTAACTCGCTTATTCAGAACAAGCTGATCGTCGCTCACGTTCTTGCCCACTGTGATTTCTTCAAGAATAACGCCCGTTTTGGCGCAACAAACCGCAATATGGTCGAAAGTATGTCTGCTACAGCCGATCGCATTTCCCAATACGAGATGGATTACGGTACGGAGGCCGTCGAGAAATTCATTGATGCCGTTCTTGCTATTCAAGAGCATGTTGATCCTACCATTATTAAGCCGTACCAACTCGATAAGTCCCGCTATATTGAATTGCTGACTAAGGAGAAATCACGTTCCTCGAAGCAATCCGCCAAATCGGATTATGAAGATCTTTGGTCCCTTGAAGCGGCCGAGGACTCCGACGGCGCATCAGGCCCTGCTGTCACCCAATTCCCTCCAGAACCTGAGAAGGACCTGATCTGGTTCATTGAGGAATTCTCACCGAAGCTTGAGCCTTGGCAGCGCGATATCATGTCCATGCTGCGCGACGAGATGCTCTACTTCTGGCCTCAGATTGAGACGAAAATTATGAACGAAGGCTGGGCTTCGTATTGGCATCAGCGTATTATCCGCGAATTGCCGCTTACAAGCGATGAGACCATTGAGTTCGCCAAGCTGAACTCTTCTGTTGTTATCCCTTCAAAGCATAGCCTTAATCCCTATTATCTAGGTCTAAAGATCTTTGAGGACATTGAGAAACGTTGGGATAATCCTACGAAAGAGGAACAAGCACGCTTCGGACGTGTACCCGGCAAAGGCCGTGAGAAAATATTCGAAGTCCGTGAATTTGATTCGGATATCTCCTTCCTCCGCAACTACTTGACGAAGAACCTGGTAGATGAGCTTGACCTTTATATTTTCGAGAAGAAAGGTCCTGAGTGGAAAATTACCGATAAATCCTGGGAAAACATCCGTGAGCAGCTCGTCTATTCTAAGGTAAACGGCGGTTTCCCAAGTCTCGTTGTAACGGACGGCGACTTCAACCGGGTTGGCGAGCTTTATATGAAGCATAACTATGAGGGAACCGAACTGGACCTCAAGTATGTCGAGCGTACCCTCCCTTATGTGGTGCAGCTATGGGGCAAGAATGTCCATCTCGAAACGGTTGTCGAGGACAAAAAGATTGTTTTCAGCTGCGATGGGAAAAAGACGAGTCGGAAGTTTGTGTAAAGGGATTTTGTAGGTATGCAAAAGACCGGAAAGAGCAGCTTGGCTGCTTCTTCCCGGTCTTTTTTACAACAAGATATGGTTATGACAGATTGTCCAATTACAATCAGATATATCAGGTTTCCAAGTTAAACAGCTTGCCAAGTGATATCTGAAAATCCTTGAACACGTTCGACCGCACGCTATCCTGCTCCGTATATAAATCCCGCACCTGATATACACCATCCTGCAGCGCATATACATGAACCGTGCGATTACCGGGGTCAACGATCCAATATTCCTGAACGCCATATTTCTGATAAAGATTAAACTTCTCATTGAAATCCTTAAGCGCCGTTGATGGCGACAACACTTCGATAATCATCGTCGGGGCGCCATGACAGCCGTTCTTGGAAATCTGATTTTTGGAGCAGACCACCGACAGGTCCGGCTGTGTCACATGATCAGGTCTATCGTATTGTTCGCTCTCGCTGAAGAACACATCGAACGGAGCGACAAACACATAGCAGCTCTGATTCTGCAAGTGTGTTCTTAGCGCGAAATGCAGCTCTCCTACAACAAACTGGTGAAGGGCTGTAGGCGCCGGGGACATATTATATGCCTTGCCGTTAATTAATTCCCATACTCCGTCCCATGACAACCAGTCTTGATACGTGTGCAGCTTCTTATCATCCGGATTCGACACTTGGATCTACCTCCTTCGGATTTATTACCTGTTACCATTTATCTATAACTCACTTTTGTTTAATCTGTTTGATGATCTCGTCTGTTGTCCCACACCGCAACCTCTTTCAATGGACTTATGAAAATCTGGTCGCGTGTACTTGAATTATAACACAAATGGCTACGAAATCTGAGTACGCAGTTCTTACATTCACTAACGACTGGAAGAATTCATTATGTGTAAGGGATTTTGTAGGCATGCAAAAGACCGGAAAAGCAGCTTTGGCTGCTTCTTCCCGGTCTTTTTACTTCTGGCTGCTTACGCATCCTTCCTACCGTAACTCTTCGCGAACTCTTTCATCTTCTTAAAGGCCTTTGAATCAAGCCATTTCATTGGATAAAACTGCGGATGATTCGAGTTCACTTCAATGACCCATAACTTTTGATTACGGTCGTAAGCAAAATCGATTCCCATCTCATGCATCCCTTCGCGTTTGCTGCTGAGATGCTCGGCGATCTTAAGGGACATCGATTTCAAATCGGACAGCCGCTGTGAGGTCGTTGCCGCTGATTTCCCTTGTTGTTTACCTAGCTTCTCCATTGTGTACAGCTTACCGCCTTGATAATAGTTGGTCACTATCTTCTTTGATGCGCCTACTTTAACGGAGTAACAATTCACCGTCCATGGTCCGTCCGGCTTACGCTGCACCATCACCCGGATATCATAAGCTCTGCCATTCACCCGGTCCAACTTGATGCCTTTTTGGATAATAAGCTTTTTTTCCGACTTCTTGTTTATATAATCGTAGACCGCTGAAGTCGTATTCAAATGATGGCTTAATTGCTTCTTCTTCACGATATGCTTCACCGTATAGCCTGAGCCTTCCGACTTCTTCACTTTGAAAATCCCCATCCCTTGCGAGCCGGAATCCGGCTTTACATAGATGGAAGAGTGGCTTGCCAGCATCGATTCCATATGTTCGCGGCTGAACGAAACGGTATGAGGAACGAGCTTTTTTAGCGTTTTATGCGAATTCAAATACCGGCACACCTTAAGCTTCCCATATATACTGCGACTGTTATATTTTTTATCGTACATTGCATTCACCCTCCAATGCAGTGTATGAACCGCCGCCTTCTACTACTTGTGCTGATGTGGATAGGCCTGCACACATCTGCAACAAAAAAAGGTTCGCTCACTGGTGAAACAGCTCGCATTAGTAAATTAATGTAGTAATTCTTAATAAAAATAGCGTTGCAGGGAGCTATCCCTGCAACGCTATTTTTTGAGTTTGTCTTTTGAGGAACTCACCCCTTCATGAACATTATCCTCGTTGTCCAAGCAGCCCTTCCCAAAGCACCAGGTTTCACGCGGTCATGCTCATTCAGTTGTGAGTTCCCCCTATTCCAACTCTACTCCGTTATTGTCTTCGTATAAGTACTGCTTGTTGTGATGTAAGCGGTTTGTCCGTTTACTTTCACTTGGTACCAATAGCTGTTTGTCTTCTTGACCAGCTCAGCTTTTTGGCCAAGCTCGAGGCGGCCAATGGTCGATGAGCTGGAGCTCGCGGCCGATTTCAGGCTTACCCAGCCTTTTACCGTTACCACATATGTAGTGTTTGAATCCGACGGTGTTGACGGATTTGTAGGTGTCGGATCCGGAATTGGCGTTACCGTACCCGAATTACCGTTTGAAGGATTAGGACCTGTCCATGCCGGTACCTTCTTCTGTGGCGGCAACACATACGAGCTTGGAATAGTAGGAGCCTTGATGGTTTTCCCCGCCATACCGCTGAATCCAGCTGTTGGAACTACACGGCGTGCTTCCTTGAAGTTCTCGCCCCACCAGTATTCCCAGCTGTCCACCGTGCCAAGTGCTGTCGGATTGCCATCTGAACGTGTGCCGATCACTACCGGCTGCCCATCTCGATTTGTTCCCATATAAATCGCAACGTGCATAATATGATCTGTTTCCTGCCAAGTCAGAATATCACCAATCCGCAGATTTTCGATACCCGTCAGCTTCCATTTGCCATTAACCTTTTGCTTGCTTACACCGGCAACTTTTGTACCAACTGTGTTATAGTTTGCAGATGTGCCTGTTATATTGAATCCAAAATCTCCAAACACAAAACGGACAAAGCCCGAGCAATCCTCGTAGCCATATTTACCGTAAGCATCCGAACCACTGCCGTAAACCATGTACCCATTTTCCATATACCAGATTGCCCGATCGACAATTTGGTAAGCAAGAGTGTTCGACTGACTGCCATACTTTGAGTGGAAATCAGCCACATTATAGAGCTCGTCCTTCACATAGCTATCGGCGTTTATGTATTGATTGTACTTGCTTACTGCGCTTGACGTAGTCCACGTCGTGCTGGCATTTGCGATACCAGCTGTACCAAGTAAAGATCCAATAATAGCGAGGCTAAGTATTTGCTTTTTCATGTTTTCACATCCCTCCCACTCCTATTAAATGATAATTCCAACACTCACCGCAATGACCAAAAACTACCACTATTGATAGACTAAGCCAAAATAACAGCCTTCTCATATAGCTTTTTTTACCATCAGTTTACAGCTGAGACCCATTACAGAAATACCGCCTAAATACAGTACCAGACTGCTTTAACTCCTCTTTATAAAGATGTATTTATCAGAAAATAGAAGGATATTTCTTCCTTCATGGCCTCCTGCTCTTGCTGGGAATTATGAGAAAAAATTTAGGAAAAAGTGCCCAAGAAAGCATGATAGCGGCTTATAGTAATTCCCTTCTATCTTCACTATAATTTTTTATAGTACTTACAATCGAGGAATAAGACATCCGAGGTGATACCGTTGTCCAAAGATAAGTTCGTAGGTTATAGGGTGATGTTTAATGTGGGGTCTAGGTTTATGGTGCATGTCTATATGAAAGAGGATTATTATGAGCAGTGGCGATATACAAGAGATCAGCAGATAACGGATGTTGTTATTGAAGAGGTTGAAGTAGAGCTGTGGTATTTCCTCGGTTAACGTATAAAAGGCTGCTTGCAACGGTTCATCCTTAAAGGAACCTTTGCAAGCAGCCTTTTATTATTCGCCTTACGCTTCAACTTTACGGACATCAACGGTTACCTTCAGCTTCTGTTCGCCGCTGCCGCGGTAAACACCCTTCACCGGTACAATATCCTTGTAATCACGGCCATGGCCTAGCTTCACATAACGCTCGCCAACTGGCTCTACATTCGTAGGATCAAAGCTGCACCAGCCAAGTTGAGGCACATAGGCTTCCACCCAAGCATGCGAAGCTTGCTCAAAGTCTGCAGTGCCGCCTTGCAGATCACCTACAAAATGATAGCCGCTCACGTAACGGGCAGGTATATTATACACCCGGCAGCATGCGGTCATTAGATGGGCAAAATCTTGACAAACCCCACGCTTGCGTTCGATCATATCACTTGCTTTTGTAGTGACGGTCGTTGCTTCAGGGTCATAGATGAATTCAGAGCGGATCTTGCTGGACAACGCAATTAACCAGCCTAACACACTTATATCATCGTTATCCACGACGTTACTCGCAAAATGCCGAACTTCATCCGTTATGTTGGTATAGCCAGTTGGCAGCAGAAACTCTATAAAGCGGTTAGCCGCTTCTTCCGTCTCCAGCCAAGCCCACGCCTCCCTTGCCAGCTTGCCATTTAAGAGTGCGGCCTGCTCTTCAGGACTTGGCGCATGTCTGGTCACTACGGTCATCTGTGTGCGGATCGTCAGCCGCTTATGAGGCGGATTCACAGAGAAGGAATGCACTCGGTTGCCAAAAAAATCTTCATAGCTGAAAAGGGATGCGTTCGGCTCGATAAAGATAGCCTGCTGATAGCAGGATTGGCGCTCATTCGTGCTTGGCGTCAGCCGAATTTCATTGACACTGTCCATCGCTGACCCCTCGTAATCGTATTGCGTCACGTGAGAGATATTTAGCTTCATGCGCTTGCCTCCCCCATACGAAAAAAGGTTTTTGCAAAAGAGTGCCCAAGCATCTGGCACGAATCCAGCAAATGTCCAACAATCGAACCATTACGATCGATAATCATATCGTCATGTTCCAGGCAAGCCAGATCCGCCTTCACCTTCGCCACTTGGCGAATGACACGGTCATGAGCGGTCCGGAGTTGTTTATCTGTAAGCTCGATTTGCTTCATATGCTCATCGAGAGCATGGAAGGAGAATTGAACTGATCGCGGAAACGATGGGTTCAGAATAACAAACTCCATGATGGACTCAACCGACATGCCATCGGCGTATGAGCGGCGGAATGATTGATAACCACTGAGTGATTTCAAGACAGCCTGTAAATAAGGGTAAGCCCCTGTATTGTTCCAGCCATCTCCGGCAGCCGCATTGCCTACTGCTTTAACAATCCGAAGGGTATTCTCCGACCGCTCCAGGAAGCGTCCGCATTCGATGAAATGCCATTCATTCTCACGAGGCATAACCGATTGGCAGAGTCCTTGGAACAAAGCAGCCCACTCCTTAATCCGACCATAGAACAGGTGAGGAGATTCTTTCAGGAAATCCTCCGGCTGTTTCTCACGCAGCCATAAATAAAAGGAGTTGATTGTATCCCACAGCTCGCTTGGAACCTTCTCACGCAGCGTACGAAGGTTTCCCCGAGCATGGCTGACACAAGAAACGAGCGAATTGGCATTATCCCGATCGAGCGTGATGTAATGCAGAACGTCCTGCTCCGTGTAACTGCCATATTGCTGCTCATAAGAGCCTCTGCTGCCTAGAGCATCAACAATACGAGTCCACTTGCAAGGCACCTCATTATCTTCGCCGTCTCGACCGCAAGCTTCAACGCCTAATTCATCTTCTGCCTGCAGGTGATAGTGGACATCAATTAATCTCGCATGGTTCTCCGCCCGTTCCATATAGCGGCCAATCCAAAACAACGCTTCAGCGTTTCGGTTAAGCACAGCGATACCTCCATTCTTTATCTTGACTATTTTAACGATTTAACACCCATGTATCTTTAACTCCTCCGCCTTGCGATGAGTTGACCACAAGTGAGCCCTCTCTTAACGCAACACGAGTTAAACCGCCTGGAATAACATGCGTTGACTCTTCACCCATCAGAGCAAATGCCCGCAAATCAATATGGCGCGGCGCCATTGCGCCATCCACCATAACCGGCGCACGTGACAGCTTCATAGTCGTCTGTGCAATATAGCGGCTAGGGTCTTTTTTGATCTCCTCGGCAAACTCTTTTATTTCCTTTGGTGTAGCAGCAGGACCAATCAGCATACCGTATCCACCGGAGAGAGAGGTCTCCTTCACCACAAGCTGATCCAGGTGATCCAGAACGTAGTCACGCTCATCCTTGCGGGATAAAAGATACGTAGGCACGTTATGCAGAATTGGCTCTTCTCCGAGATAATAACGAATCATATCCGGAACGTAAGCATAAACTGCCTTATCGTCGGCAACACCGGTACCTGGCGCATTCGCGATAGCGATATTGCCTGCCCGGTAAGCATTCATCAGACCTGGAACGCCTAACAGCGTATCCGGCTGGAAAGCAAGCGGGTCAAGAAAATCGTCGTCAATCCGGCGATAAATGACGTCAACTTGGCGTAGTCCCCTCATATCGCGCAAATAGATTTTGTGATCCTTATAGACGAGATCACGGCCTTCCACCAAATGAATGCCGAGCTGCTGTGCGAGGAAGGTATGCTCATAATAAGCCGAGTTGTAGGCGCCGGGAGTAAGCAGTGCAATTAACGGGTCCTTCTTGCCGTTTGGCGCAAGTGATCGAAGTGAGCTCAGGAAATAGTTCAAGCTGCGTTCAATACTTTGGACGGAAGAGGACAAGTATAGATCATGAAACAGCTCACTCATCATAGTACGGCCTTTGAATAAGTAAGAGAAACCAGAAGGCGAGCGGAGATTATCCTCGAGGACAAAATAACGGCCTTTCTCGTCTCTAATTAAATCTATGCCGGAGGACGTAATATAAACGCCTCCTGGAACGTCTAACCCCATCATTTCTGGACGAAAATATATGTTGGATATAATCATTCGTCTAGGGATGACTCCGTCGGATACAATGCGCTGGTTATGATAAATATCGTGGATGAACATATTGAGCGCTTTGGTCCGTTGACGGACGCCGCGGTCAACGGCTTCCCATTCATGCTTGGGGATAACGCGAGGAATGTAATCAAAGGGTATTGTTCTTTCAAGCGGCTCGCTTTGGTTTGGACTATAAAGCGTAAAGGTGATACCTTCTTCCATCATGCGTTGATTAAGGGCATGTTGTCTCATCGTGAGCTCCGACGGCTTCATTCTCGTGAACAACCTATGGATATTCTCATAATGGGGACGAACCGAAAAGTCTTTCTCGAACATTTCATCGTAAAATGATTGCGAATCGTAATAATGCGATTGCGACTGTTTGGCCGTCGACATGCCAACCGCCTCCTCCATGATGGTGCAGCACCTTCTTGATGCCTGCGATGATGACTACCAAAGTTGGCTTGCCACCTACTTGTTAATTTATCTTACATGAAAATACTTAATATCCTTAATTAAAGTCATTTTTTGTTAGATTTATCATACAAGATTTGGATTTTCATGTCAACTTATATAGCACGAAAGCAGGGCTTCTGCGCTGGCGAAGAAACCCTGCTTTATATCATATGCCTATTCTCTTGTTATGTATTCAATTGCCGTAAATCTTTTGTAACGGAATCGACGGTTTGTACAAATACCGCAAGCTCCTGTGACCTTGCCGCCTGATTACGTGCTTCCACTGATGTTTTCTCGGATTCCAATTGAACCAGATGAACCTTCTTCTGAATCTCATCCAAATTCGTTTGAATCGTCTCTAGGGCAGAACGTGAGGAAGCTGCCAGCTTTCTAACCTCGTTTGCAACAACCTCGAATCCTCGGCCCATCTCCCCTGCCCGTGCCGCTTCAATCGCAGCATTAAGCCCAAGAAGATGTGTCTGGTCTGCGATCCCACGGATTAAGAGACCCATCTCCGTTATGCCGACAAGCTCTTCTTCGAGATCGCCAAGCAGCTCATGCGACCGATCCTGCGATTGAGAAGTGGATACAGCTGCTTCAGCAATCGATTGCGCACCTTGATCAAGCTCGGTCATTAAACCTGCCAACTGTTGAACCGATTCCGTGATTGTAGTCAGCATAACTGATTTTTGATCAGCCAAATCTTGAATAAGAGCCTGCTCTGCACGGTTATAAGCTTCAAGCACCAGCTGTGAATCAAGGTTAAACATCTTGGAAAGGGAATGTACAATGGCCGTCCATTTGTCCGGAATCGTGCGCTGCAGAACTACTGTAGCAATGTCGAGATATGTCATATAAGTTCCCAAATACCAATCGGTCGTAAGTCCAATTCGAGAATGGACAAGTCCTACAGTAATGCGGTTCTCAATGTAAGCTTGATCGATGACACCTGAAGCCAGCGAAAGCCAATAGCCGCGTTGGGTCTGTTTAAGCCGCTCAATATTACTTACGTTTGAGATAATTTGCATGAGATGTGGCTGCTCGCCGATACTGTCGTAGAAACGCTCAACGACTTCTTCGACCACCTGCTCGAAGATTGGACGGCAATCCGCGAGCCGCTTCAAATCCTCTTCTGTAATACGAGTATACGCAAGCTGTTTACGGCGTTCTTCTGAGACTTGAATCATAGGTCTTAACTCCTTTCATCTTATATAGATTATATCGGAAAATATGGAATCCACCTGAATGCAATCTTGTATTCTTCATGACAAGAAAAGCCTGCGGACACTTCAGGTCCGCAGGCTTTCAATCCGGGCTTGTTATTTTAACGATTCAGAAGACTTCCGACATACCGCAGCAGCTCATTGGCACATACCGGGCAATAACCATGCTCATCAATTAATCGTTTCGTCACTTCATTAATACGCTTCAACTGGCTTTCATCCGGTGTTTTGGTGGATGTCGTAATCTTCACAATATCCTTCAGGTCGGTGAACAGTTTCTTCTCAACCGCCTCACGCAGCCTTTCGTGACTTGTGAAATCGAACTTTTTGCCTTTCCGTGAATAGGAAGAGATACGGATTAATATTTCCTCGCGGAAAGCCTTTTTCGCATTTTCAGATACACCGATTTGCTCTTCGATGGATCTCATCAGACGCTCATCCGGATCCATCTCTTCACCAGTGAGTGGATCTTTAATTTTGGACCAGTTGCAATAGGACTCGATGTTGTCGAGATAATTCTCGAACAACGTACGGGCAGATTCCTCGAAGGAATAAACGAAGGCCTTCTGAATTTCCTTCTTCGCTAATCCATCATACTCTTTGCGCGCTACGGAGATAAAGTTCAGGTACCTCTCCCGCTCCTCCTTCGTAATGGAAGGATGCTGATCAAGTCCGTCCTTCAGAGCACGCAGCACGTCGAGTGCATTGATACAAGACATATCCTGCTTGATGAGCGCACTGGAGATCCGGTTAATAACATAACGCGGGTCAATGCCAGACATGCCTTCCTCAATGTACTCATTTTGCATTTCCTTCAGATCGGCTTCTTTAAATCCTTCAACCTCTTCTCCATCATACATGCGCATTTTCTTCACAAGATCCATGCCCTGCTTCTTTGTTTCCTTCAAACGGGTAAGTATGGAGAAGATTGCTGCCGACTTCAGGGAATGCGGTGAAATATGAATATGCTTCATATCACTTTGGCCGATTAATTTCGTATAAATCTTCTCTTCCTCTGATACTTTGAGGTTGTATGGAATTGGCATAACAATCATACGGGATTGCAGCGCCTCGTTCTTTTTGTTGCTGATAAACGATTTGTACTCGGATTCATTCGTATGGGCAATGATGAGCTCATCGGCCGATATTAACGCGAACCGTCCTGCTTTGAAGTTCCCCTCTTGCGTCAGCGATAACAGGTTCCATAGGAACTTCTCATCGCATTTCAGCATTTCCTGGAACTCCATTAAGCCCCGGTTTGCTTTATTAAGCTCGCCGTCGAACCGGTAAGCCCTGGGATCGGATTCCGATCCAAATTCGGTAATCGTCGAGAAATCGATGCTGCCGGTAAGGTCAGCAATATCCTGTGATTTCGGATCGGATGGGCTGAATGTACCGATACCTACCCGATTCTCCTCCGATATAAGCACCCTCTCAACAAGTACATTCTCAATATCGCTATCGTATTCCACGCGAAGCCTCATCTGGCAGGACGGGCATAAATTACCTTCAATCCGTACACCAAGCTCCTTCTCAATCTCAGGACGAAGCTCATGTGGGATTAAATGAAGTGGATCTTCATGCATCGGGCAGCCCTTAATCGCATAAGTAGCTCCCCTCTCCGTTCTGGAGAAACGCTCCAGCCCTTTCTTGAGCATCGTAACAATTGTTGATTTACCACCGCTGACGGGGCCCATCAAAAGTAGAATCCGTTTACGAACGTCGAGCCTTCTGGCTGCAGAATGGAAATACTCCTCCACTAGCTTCTCCACTGCACGATCAAGACCAAAGATCTCCTGTTCGAAAAATTTGTAGCGTTTACCTCCACTATTTTCCTCCACGCCAAATGATTCAATCATTTCATAGACGCGCGCATGCGCAGTCATGGCCGGGGAAGGGTCCTCTCTTAACAACTCAATGTATTCTCTAAAAGATCCAGTCCACGCAAGTTTTTCACTCTCTGTCTGATACTCCGATATCCGCTTGAAAATGTCCATGCCGTGCCTCCTCCCATCGCTTCCGCAATCCGCAATTTTCATTCCGCCCGGGATTATCTCTACATCATTGATCGAGTGGACCAACTTTTTTAGTGAAGTATTACATTCCTATGCTTAGTTATGTAGGAAATTGACCACTATTTTAGTCGGCAATCCAGCATTTTGCGACAAGCATGAACAATCCTTTGTTATAATAATGGGAGAAAGAGGGGATTAACATGGCTGTTAATAAGGAAGAGGAGCTGTACAGCCCCATCAAGAGACACTACGAAAAGCTTGGTTTTACGGTAAAAAGCGAGGTTCTTCACTGCGATCTCGTCGCGATAAAGCCAGATGGCAGCGAGGCGGTTGTTGTCGAAATGAAAAAAACGTTCAATCTTGCACTTTTGCTGCAAGGGATTGAACGCTTACGTATAAATGATCATGTTGTGCTCGCTATTGAGCGCAATAGGAAGAAAAGCGGATCGCATAATCAGCGCTTCAGCGATATTACCGAGCTGTGCCGGATGCTTGGCCTCGGCCTTATGACCGTTACCTTCTTCAAGACGAAAGCACCTGTCATTGAGATGCTCTGCGAGCCAGGTGAGATGCCAAAGCGGGGCATTCGAAGAACTCGTCAGGCGCGCCTGCTTAAGGAATTCCGCGAACGCAGCGGCGATTACAATGTCGGTGGCAGCACAGGGCGCAAGCTGGTAACCGCTTATCGAGAGAAGGCTCTTCGCGGCGCTTACGCCCTGCAGCAAGCCGGGATCTTGTCACCAAGCCAGCTCACTGCGCTGACCAGCAATCCACAAAGTCCGTCAATGCTTCGCAGCAATTATTACGGCTGGTTCGAGAAGGTCGGGCGCGGCCAATATCAATTGACCCCAAGCGGTGCCGCAGCATTAACCGAATACGCCGAAGTTATAGCCGAGTGGACGGAGACGTTTGCGCTTCCGCCAGCACCTGAACCCAAAGCTGCTAAAGCTGCAAAAACGCCAAAAGAACCTAAAACAAAAGGTTCAAAACGGACCAAAGTTACAAAAATGTTATTAACAGAGAATTAGCTCCTCACCGTAAACTCGCGAATTGCATCCGCCAAACGTTCGACGCCCTGCACAGTCTTTATTCCTTTATTATGTGTAAAATTGAGTCTGGCGGAGTTCCGCTTCGGATCATAGGCATAGAAAGCACTTCCAGGCACGAAGGCTACGCCCTTCGATACGGCTACCTTCAGCAGAGCTTCCGTATCAAGCCCTTCCGGGAGCTCCACCCAGAGGAACATGCCGCCTTTGGGCTCAATCCAATTAAGTCCAGCAATCTTTTGCGCTCTCAGCAGGCTCTGCATCTCACGCATCCGCTCTCCATACGATTCCGAGATGACCCGAATATGATCATCAAGTGGGAAATGAGCCAGCAGCTGGCTTAAAATTTGCTGGTCCATTGTACTGGACTGCAAGTCAGCCGCTTGCTTTGCTTTTGCCAGCATTTTAATGACACGGGTATCACCAATCGCCCAACCTGTACGAAGCGCAGGAGCCACTGTTTTCGAGAAGGTGCTAGTATATATAACCACACCGCTGCCCTGCTCCTGATCTAAAGCAAAGAGCGTCGGATAAGCCGCATTCTTATCATATTTCAGTTCACCGTATGGATCATCCTCAATAATAGGCACTTGATGACTTACGCAAATTTGAAGCAGCTTTTGTCTTCTTTCCAGGCTCCATACATTTCCCGTTGGATTGCCGAATGTCGGTACAGCGTACATAAATTTGGGCTTATGTAGACGAACTAGCCGCTCAACGTCCTCCGGAATCATGCCATGCTCATCGCTTTCAGCAGCAACAACCTTCAGTCCATGCAGTTCAAATACTTGCAGGCAGGCCAAATAAGTTGGACGCTCTACAAGCACCGTATCGCCGGGCTCTGTCAGCACTTGTACCAGGAGGCTGATGGCTTGCTGAGATCCGGTTGTAATAATCATCTCCTCTGGCTGCACATTCATCCCCTTCTGAGCCATACGAACGCAGAGCTGCTCCCGAAGAGGCAAGTAGCCTTCCGTCAGACCATATTGCAGCGCACTAGTACCCGCGGAGATTGCACGGTCTGCTGCTTCCCGTACCGCCTGTACAGGAAAGAGCTCCTCAGCCGGCAATCCACCTGCGAAAGAAACGATATCGGAGCCTTGCGTCAGCTTCAAAATATCCCTGACAACCGATGATTTCACCTGGGTCATTCTTGATGCAAACCGAAATTCCATTTTTTCCGTCTCCTCCCGTATTAAAAGCCATGATTTTTCATGAGTTTATTGTCGCATAATAAAAACATTCCATGCAATAAAACTAACTTTACACGTTTTCTTTTTCCTAAACCTTGGGTATAATGAAACTAGCTTATCGGAGGTGTCAACATAATGTCTACAACTTTCGTTATTGTCATGACAGTCTTTATTTTGTTCCTGACTGCGATCTTGACGTCTTCCTACAACGACGACAAGACCAAAGGCCTCTAAGCAGGCAAAAAAATGAAGCTTCTCCTAAACATTTTAGGAGAAGCTTCATTTTTTTGTTCCGAATAATGGTTATGTGAGGGCTTACTAATAGCGCTATGGATAATTGCTGATTAACGGTTGTGAAGCTGTCCCATCTCACTCATGCATTGTTCGCATAAATAACGGTCCTTGAAATCTTTCACTTGTTCCATCGATCCGCAGAAAACACATCTTGGACGGTAACGTTCCAAAATAATATGGTCGCCCTGTACTAAGATCTCTACAGGATCACCTTCATTCATTTGATACCGTTTACGCAGTGATTTAGGAAGGACAATACGTCCGAGTTGGTCCACCTTTCTAACCACACCTGCTGGTTTCATCATTTTCACCTCTTTATGTCTAGTTTTGCAAGCTATCCTGTGAAACCTTTGCACAATAGACTTTCGATGGGTGAACCTGAATTCCTCCCCATTGAGGGATAATCCTTAATATCATGCTAATTCAGTCCATTCCTGGGAACTGATTCTGACGCAAAGCCTCATACACAATAATCGCTGCCGAGTTGGACAAATTCAATGATCTGACGTCACCTGTCATTGGCATACGCATACAAGTATCAAGGTTAGCCTCAATCAACTCTTGGGGCAGCCCTTTCGTTTCCTTGCCAAATACGAAGAAGTCTCCATCCTGGAATTCAAACTCCGTATATACTTTACGTGCTCTTGTGCTGGCATAAAAGAATCGTCCATCGGGATTCGCATCGAGCAGTTCTTGGAATGAATCATGATACTCAACATGAACGGCATGCCAATAATCCAGTCCTGCCCGCTTCAGCGTGCGGTCATCGGTCTGGAATCCAAGAGGACGGACAAGATGAAGATGGGCACCTGTAGCTGCGCAGGTCCTTGCAATATTACCCGTGTTTGCAGGAATTTCAGGTTCAACCAATACAATATGAAAAGTCATAACTGTGTTTACCTCACATTCTATGTCATTATACACGATTCAATAAGTTCCCGCACGAATGCGGCAATTTTTACATACGCTTAACGTACCCTTAATCTCCTCATAAACGTCTCTACTCATAATGGAGATATCATGTAGGAGGCAAAAGGAGAATAGATACGATGAAAAAGAAAATTTTGGTCGTCGATGACGAGCCTTCCATCTCCATGCTTATCGAATTTAATTTAAAACTCGCTGGCTATGATGTCCGGTGCGTAAGCGATGGTGAGGCTGTATTTGAGATGCTGAAGCCGTTCCGCCCTGACCTGATCGTACTTGACTTAATGCTTCCGAAGATGGATGGCATTCAAGTATGCCGTGAGCTGCGCAAGCAAAGCAACGCTGTACCCATCGTTATGTTAACAGCCTTGCAGGATGTAACAGACAAAATCGCGGGACTCGATAACGGTGCCGACGATTACATGACGAAGCCGTTTAGCCCACAAGAACTTATTTCGCGTATCCAGGCAATCTTCCGCCGCATTCAAGCTCTTCCGAGTCAAGCCGAATCGACGGCTTTCGACATTGGGAGATTAACGGTTCGGGCTGAACAACGCGAAGTACTCATTGATGGCAAAACGATTGAACTTACACCCAAAGAATTTGAGCTTCTTCTCTTCTTATGTAAGCATAGAGGTAAAGTATTAAGTCGACAGCAATTGCTGCATGGCGTCTGGGATTATCATTTCTTAGGCGATACTCGGATCGTTGACGTTCATATTAGTCATCTGCGTGATAAAATCGAGCAAAATGCACGAACACCGGAATATATTATGACGGTCCGGAATGTCGGTTACAAGCTGCACGCCCCTAATATAGCCGATTCTTCCCTTGCATAAACTTGTATGAAAGATGAAGACCGCCTTCCCTGCTTGGGAATGGCGGTCTTTGTTTATCCTTAAACGTTGCGGCGCTGGAAATCAGCCATAAATTCAGCAAGCGCTTTGCAGCTTTCATGCGGAACCGCATTGTACGTCGAAGCACGCAAGCCGCCAACATCGCGATGACCCTTTAGGCCAACAAAGCCGTTTTGTTCCGATTCTTTTACGAATTGCTTCTCAAGCTCTTCGCTTTGGATACGGAAGGTAATGTTCATTAGCGAGCGGCTGTCCGGATGAGCACATCCGATATAGAAGCCATTGCTTTGATCAATCGCATCGTAGATCAGCTTCGTTTTGTCTCGATTGAGCTGCTCCATTGCAGCAACTCCGCCGTTTGATTTGATCCATTTCAGGACCAGATTAACCATATATACCGAGAAGGATGGCGGTGTATTATACAGCGAGCTGTTCTTCGCATGTGTATCGTAACGGAAGATGGCCGGAATGTCTTTCGGGCTGTCTTGAACCAGATCATCACGAACGATAACTACGGTTACACCCGATGGACCAAGGTTTTTTTGCGCGCCCGCATAAATAAGACCAAACTTGTTAATATCAATTGGACGGCTCAAAATGTCACTCGACATATCAGCTACAAGCGGCACATTGCCAAGGTTCGTCGGGAACTCCTGGAATTGAACGCCTCCGATTGTTTCATTTGATGTCATATGAAGGTAAGCGGCATTATCGGGAACAATGAAATCATTCACATTTGGCATCCGCATATATTTGTCGTTTTCTGACGAAGCTGCAATAACAGTCTCACCAATGAATTTTGCTTCCTTCAGTGCTTTATCAGCCCAAGCGCCGGTCTTAACATAAGCGCCGGGACGACCCGGACGAAGCAGGTTCATTGGAATCATTGCAAATTGCTGGCTTGCGCCCCCTTGAAGGAATAAGACATGATAGTTATCCGGAATACCGAACAATTCGCGCATGAGTGCTTGTGATTCGTTATTCACTTGCTCATACAGTGCGCTGCGGTGCGACATTTCCATGATGGACATACCTGCGCCCTGATATTCGACAAATTGCTCCTGTGCCTGCTGCAGCACTTCAAGCGGCAAAGCGGCCGGTCCTGCATTGAAATTATAGGCTCGTTTCATTTCCGTTACCCACCTTTAGTTTTTATGATCTCACATGATACTGATTATGATAGCAAGTTTAGGAGCTGTCTTCAAGTACATTTACAACATGTTAGTGACAAAAAGTCGAACGGAGATTAATAATATGGTAGATAATATTCGGATTTTCACCGCAATATCCATTCCAGCAAACATTACCGGGCAAATCGTTAGTCATTTGCCTGAATGGAGGGGCCAATTGAAATTTCAGCGATGGGTAGATCCCCACGATCTGCACATTACGCTTCATTTTATTGGTGACACCTCTATTTCTACAATTCCCGACATTAAGCAAGCAATGACTGAAGCCGTTTCCGAGTCTAATGTATTCCCTCTTGAATTGTCGAATTTAGACATATTTGGCCGCAAGGATCAGCCGTCAGTACTATGGCTTGGTCTAAAAGAAATACCCAAATCACTCCTGCAGCTGCATAATAAGCTTGGCCAATCACTTCATTCCGCCATCGGTTTCACTCCTGAAACCCGTCCCTATCGTCCTCATGTCACGTTAGCGAGGAAATATGCAGCCAATGAGACTTGTACACCCGAGAAGCTACAAAGCCTCTCCAGCCCCTTTCTACAGCATCAGACAACTTTCGACGTCAATCGCATTACTCTCTATCGTACCCGGTTGGGCGAAAGACCTATGTATGAGCCGCTTGTTGAGCTTGAATTAACCAAATAAAAAACGGACCCCCGATTGGGAGCCCGCTTGGATAAGTGCGTTTCGAATTAACAGCCGAAGTAAAGGCTGTACTCGTGTGGATGGATACGGATTGCTACCGCTTTAGCTTCGTTACGTTTAACGGCAACATAGTTAGCGATGAACTCTTCCGTGAATACGCCTGTTTCAGTCAAGAATTCGGAATCCGCTTCAAGAGCGTCAAGCGCTTCGTCGAGTGTACCAGGTACGCTGCGGATTTCTTTTTTCTCTTCTTCTGGCAATTCGTAAATGTTTTTGTCGAAAGGACCATAGCCCAAAGCAACAGGATCCAGTTTACGTTTGATGCCGTCAAGACCAGCAAGCAGCATAGCTGCGAAGCACAGGTAAGGGTTAGCTGTGGAGTCCGGAGTACGGAACTCGATACGGCAGCCTTTTGGCGTTACCGATGCGATTGGAATACGTACTGCAGCGGAACGGTTACCTTTCGAGAATACAAGGTTAACCGGTGCTTCGTAACCAGGAACCAGACGTTTGAACGAGTTTGTCGAAGGGTTCGTCAAAGCGATCAATGCTGGAGCATGGTACAATACACCGCCGATGTAGTTCATAGCGAGTGGGCTCAGGTTGCCGTAAGCGCCTTTCTCGAAGAACATTGGAGCATCGCCATCGAAGATGGACATATGCACGTGCATACCAGAACCGTTGTCACCGAACAATGGTTTAGGCATGAAAGTAGCCACTTTACCATATTGGCGAGCTGTGTTATGAACGATATATTTGTACAGCATGAGGTTGTCAGCTGTTTTCGTCAGTGTATCAAAGCGGAAGTTGATTTCTGCTTGACCAGCAGTTGCAACTTCGTGGTGATGACGCTCAACGCGAAGGCCAACTTCTTGCATCAGACGAACCATTTCGCTGCGGATGTCTTGTTGTTGGTCAACAGGAGCTACCGGAACGTAACCGCCTTTTACAGGAACTTTAAAGCCAAGGTTGCCGCCTTCTTCTTTACGGTTCGTGTTCCAGCCTGCTTCTTCGGAATCCACGTAGAAGGAAGAAGAATTCATTGTGCTTTCGTAACGAACCTCGTCGAAGATGAAGAACTCGGACTCTGGAGCGAAGAATGCAGTAGTACCGATGCCTGTAGTTTGCAGGTACTCTTCCGCTTTTTGAGCGATGCTGCGCGGGTCGCGCTCATAACGTTCGCCATCAGGCGTATGAATGTTACACATAATGTTCAGTGTAGGATGATCTGTGAAAGGATCAACGAATACTGCTTCAGTATCCGGCATCATTACCATGTCAGATTCTTCGATACCACGGAAACCTGGGATCGAGGAGCCGTCAAAAGCTACACCATTTACGAAAGTATCGGCGTCAACTTCTGTCGAAGGAAGTGTAATGTGGTGCGCGCGACCAGCGAGGTCGACGAAACGGAAATCTACAAACTGAATGCTGTTTTCTTTAATATTGTCCAAAACTTTTTGAACTGACATCAGATATTTCCTCCATTTCCGAACATTTGCTTAGTGTTGAACTGTTATTGTTCAATTTTCGTTCCAAACTATGAGGTAATTATAAAACTACGGTTTAGCATCGTCAATACTTATGTAAGGTATTTTTTATCCGTATGTGAGGTATACTTACAAGTTTAAACATTTGTTCACATTTAAGGCTTTACATTCGATCACAAAAGCCGAGACACCTTGTGTATCAAGGCTTCTCGGCTTTTTCGATTTACATATTGATTATATTTTCCACTCTGCGAAGGCCTCTGCAGGCTCCTTCGAAGTATTAAATTGCTTGCCTACTAGTGGTGCTAGTTTCTCTAAATCCTTTAACAAATTAGCGAATTGATCCGGGAATAAGGACTGTACGCCATCACCTGTCATCGAATTATCCGGATCGGTATGCATTTCTACGATTAATCCGTTCGCTCCGGCTGCAACAGATGCTTTCGACATTGGTTCTACCAATTCGCGGCGGCCTGTACCGTGGCTAGGATCCGAGATTACAGGCAGATGGCTAAGCCCTTGCAGGACTGGGATCGCCGATAAGTCGAGTGTATTTCTTGTGTAAGTCTCGAACGTTCGGATTCCGCGTTCACATAACATAACATTCGGATTTCCGCCGGCAAGAATGTATTCTGCTGCATTCAGGAATTCGTCATAAGTTGAGCTGAAACCACGTTTGAGCAATACCGGTGTCTTAATCGTTCCAAGCTTGCGAAGCAGATCGAAGTTTTGCATATTGCGGGTACCAACTTGGAGAATATCCGCATATTCCGCACATACATCAACGTACTCTGGAGTCATAACCTCAGTGATGGTCAGCAGGCCATGTCTTTTACCCGCTTCCGCCATCATAATCAAGCCTTCAACACCTACACCTTGGAAGCTGTATGGACCTGTACGAGGCTTAAACGCTCCACCGCGCAGCACCTGGCCGCCTGCCGCTTTCACAAGACGAGCAATTTCATCGATTTGTTCCGGTGATTCAACAGCGCATGGTCCGCCCATAATGACCAGGTTGTCGCCGCCGATCTTAACGCCTTTAATATCAATGATTGTATCGTCCGGATGGAAGTCACGGCTTGCAAGTTTGTAGGACTTCGAAATTTTGATAACGTTCTCTACGCCTTTCATCTGACGCAGATGCTCAGCAAGTGTTGGTTCTGCCTTACCGATGATACCGATTACTGTACGGTCTGTACCTCTTGAGACATGGGCTTGCACGCCGGATCTTTCAATATAATTGACAATCTCCTGAATACGTTCTTCGGATATGTTTTGATTAGTAATTGCGATCATGTTCATCTCTCCTCTTTTTCACTTCAACGCTTATACGCTTCTTAGCTTTTATGCTTTCTGGCTTTTATGCTTTCTGGCTTTTATGCTTTTACTTGTTAAAGTAAATATACACGAGGAGTACCCTTTTCGTCAACAAGAAATTTGCTTCGAAAACATGCAACTACGTAAGTGAATATTCTTACGATCGCTGTGCTGGTCGGATTCCTTGAACAAGTATCCCGAAGGTTAGAATCCGACCACCAAGGCGAATGCTCCGCTTCTCCAGAACATTCACTTACTCCGTTGCACTCTGTGCRATTAGCCTTTGAAACTTCAAAGGGCACTTAAAAACAAACAAAAGGGCACAACCATAGGACATCTCCCATTAGTTGTACCCTAACTGTTTATTAAGCTTCTGCTGGGCCTGCGACCGTTTTAGTACGAATCGTAGGAAGCAGTTTGTTTTTGTTAACCGTACGTTTGATCTCCCACGTGTCTGGGTTAGCATTGTCATACTGCTCCAGGTAGGCGATTACTTCTTTTGTAATCGGTGTAGGAGTAGAAGCGCCAGAGGTTACAGCAACACGCTCGATACCAACAAGCCACTCCTGCTTGATCTCCGAGACGTCGGCTACACGGTAGGCTGTTACACCGGCAATCTCCTCGGATACTTGTGCGAGACGGTTCGAGTTATTACTGCGCGGGTCGCCAACAACGATACACAGCTGTGCTGCTCCGGCTTGTTCTGCGACAGCTTCTTGCCGTACTTGCGTAGCCAGGCAGATTTCGTTATGGATCTCAGCCTTTGGATACGTCTCAATAAGCTTGCTAATGATCAGACGAATATCCCATTGCGACATCGTCGTCTGGTTCGTAATAATAATGCGGCCCTCGGGCACATTAAGCTTCGCAATATCTTCAACGCGTTCAATCAGATGAACACGGTCCGGTGCTACGCCAATAGCTCCTTCCGGCTCGGGATGACCCTTCTTGCCGATATAAATAATATGATAGTCCTCGGCCACTTTTTCCCGAATTAGATCATGCGTCTTTGTCACGTCCGGACAAGTCGCATCTACGATCGTAAGACCTTTCTCACGGGCACGGTTCCGTACTTCCGGAGATACACCATGGGCGGTAAAAATAACAGTCCCTTGCTCAATCTGCTCCAAAATTTCAAGACGATTCTCGCCGTCAAGCGTAATAACGCCTTCCTGCTCGAATGCATCGGTAACATGCGCATTATGAACAATCATGCCAAGAATATAAATGGGACGCGGGAGGTCCAAGTTTTTTGCTGTTTGCAAAGCAAGCACCATTGCATCTACGACGCCATAGCAATAACCTCTCGGCGATATTTTAACAATTTCCATCTGTTGCACCTGCTTTCTCTATAACGAACGTTAGGCTTCGTTTTGATCCGTTCCTTCCATTATAATCGAAGCAGGCTGGGGGGAAAAGTCTATTGGCAGCCAAATAATAAACGTGGACCCTTCTTCCTCTCTCGTTGTCACCTCAATTGAACCTCGGTGCTCATCAATAATCCATTTGGCAATGGACAAACCAAGCCCTGTTCCTACGGTCTTTCCGCGTGATTCATCCGCTCGGTAGAAGCGGTCAAAGATATGTGGAACTTCTTCCGGATTCATACCAATACCTGTGTCCCGAATAATGATGCCAAGCTGGTTCTCTCTGCAGGTTGCCGTCATCTCAATCCAGCCGTGTGGTGTATATTTGAACGCATTCTCAATAAAGATGAACAACAGCTGCTGCAAATAGTCCGCATTCCCGTATACCTGATAGCCATCCAATGCCGACAGATCGCCAATTCGCCATTCTGCATTGCGGGGAAGTAAGCCTGCTCTACGTCCAACCTCTTCTACGAGAGGCATCATCTGTACGTTCGTCTTCTCCATTTCATAACCTGCATCCGCTCTTGCTAAAGCAAGCAGATCATTAACAAGCGTGGACATACGCCTAGCTTCTGATGAGATGTCCTGCATGGCCTCGTTAGAAAGCTCCCATCTCTCTGAATCAAGCGCAAGTACAATATCTTCCACTTCACCAGCCTCAAGCTTCTTCGACCACATACGCTGCAGCAGTTCAATGTTGCCTCTAATGGTGGTGAGTGGGGTGCGTAGCTCATGAGAAGCATCCGAGACAAAACGCCGCTGCGCCTTGTACGATTCATCAAGACCGTTATAAGCGATTTCAATACGAGACAGCATAATGTTCAGGGTATACACAAGCCGGCCAATCTCATCCTTGGGCCCTTCTATAGGAATACGAACGCTAAGATCAGAGCCGACTTGAATTTGCTCAGTCGTGCGGATAACACGTTCAATTGGCTGCAAGGCCTTTCTTGCTAGGAACAACCCTATTGTGAAGGCCAAAATCAAACAAATGAGCGAAGACATAATAAGAATGAATCGAAGTCCTGTCAGATACTTCTCTTCGCTAACGATAACGGTGCCAATCTGAAGCAGACCAATCAACTCATGGTCTTTTGTATTATTATAAATCGGCATCTGATAAATCAGGAAAGGAACTTCGCCTTCATTGGTCTTGAGATAAGCTTTTACATAGCCGAAACCAGGATTAGTCTTCGCTTCTGGAATTGGATATTTAATACCGCTGCTTTGTAATTCTCCAGAGGCTTTAATGACACCTTCCTTATAATTTACTAACTGCAAATAAAAATCTTTATCTGCAAATATTGATTTTTTTTCAATATTAAGATCCATCTGATTCAAGCCGTACTCATACTTTAAAACATTATAATCGAGCGCCTGTTCACGCAACTGATCTTTCGTATCGCTGTACGTATTCATATTAATAAAGAAATAAATTGAGAAACATAAAACGATCAATGCAACCGCAAGGATGCCGGAAAACCATAAAGTTAGACGAAGCCGGATCGTCATCCGTTAATCAACCCTCTCCCCGCAATACATAGCCGGTACCACGAACGGTCTGAATAATACGCTTGGCTCCGCCTTCCTCTAGCTTCTGACGGAGCATAGCAATGTACACTTCAAGCACGTTTGACTCACCGCTAAAGTCGTAGCCCCAAATCTTTTCCATAATGGCATCTCTCGTAAGTACACGGCGTGGATTTTGCATAAATAACAGCAGCAGGTCATACTCCTTCGCTGTTAGTTCAATTCTTCTGCCGGAACGGATAGCTTCACGGGAATCAAGATCCAGCGCCAAGTCATCAAATACAATCTTGTTGCTGTTCGCTTCGTCGATCTTGTCCGGTTTACGGCGCAGCAAAGCACGGACCCGGGCAAGCAGTTCCTCCAGTGCGAATGGTTTGATCAAATAATCATCTGCTCCAGCATCCAGTCCTTTTACCCGGTCCGAGATATCGTCCTTCGCAGTGAGCATAAGGATAGGCACCGTGCTGCCGCCTTCCCTAACACGCCGGCATACTTCCCAGCCATCAACTTGAGGCATCATCACATCAAGAATCAGCATGTCCGGATCCGCAGTTAAAAGCATCTTCAAGCCTTCCATGCCATTACTTGCAGTCGTGACTTCATAGCCTTCGAACGCCAAGCTTCTTCTTAATAAAGAAGTAATCTTATCATCGTCATCTACAACCATTATGTGATGTCTCATTTTCATTCTCCCCTTGTATAACTTATCTGCTAAAAAAGAAGCGCAGAGTCTATCTTACTCTGCGCTTACCTTATTTCTTACTCCGCGTTAAATTCGTTGCGGTTGCCAATCTCGACGGTCAGATCCATCTTTTCACCTTTACGAACAATGTTCAATACAGCTTTGTCGCCAACCTTACGCTTTTGAATCTCAGCGATAAGCGCCTGTGTATTGCTATACGTTTTACCGTCAATACCCAAGATAACGTCAAATTGTTTCAGATCCGCTAGATAAGCTGGAGAATTGTAGTATACGTTGCTTACGATCGAGCCTTGGGCTTTAGCCATGCCAAGCTGCTTCGCAATCGCATCTGTTACATCCCCAAGCTCTGCCCCGATGAACGGAACCGGCTCTTTTGGTACTTCTTTATTGTTTTTCAGCGTATCAAGAACTTCTTGGATTGTACTTGTTGGAATCGCAAAACCGATACCTTGAGCCTGTGAGCTAACTGCTGTATTAATACCCACAACTTCACCATTAGTGTTCAGGAGCGGACCGCCGGAATTACCTGGATTAATGGAAGCATCCGTCTGCAGCAAATGTTTATATTCACGAGTGCCGTCTGTGTCTTGAATATCAATTGGACGTTCCTTCGCACTCAGTACGCCTACCGTTACCGTATGGTCAAAGCCGTACGGGTTACCAATGGCAACTACCCAATCACCGATGTTGATATCATCCGAGCTGCCTAATGGAAGGGTAGGGAAAGCTTTGTCACCTGTAACCTTCAGCACAGCAAGGTCAAGATCAAAGCTCGAGCCAAGCAATTCTGCGGTAAACGGCTTATCATAGCCCTGAACAGTTACTTCGATTTTATCGGAATCTGCAACTACATGCTGGTTCGTCAGAATGTAACCATCTGATTCAAAGAAGAAGCCTGTACCGATACCTGCAGCTTGCAGGCTGCTGTCATCGCTTTTATTATCTTCCGGTTGAGTCGCATCCGGTGCATCTTGACCAAAGAATTGACGGAAGAATGGATCATCCAAAATACTACCGCTGCTGCCACTGCTGTTGCGAGAAGTAGGCTTCACATACGTTTCGATCTTAACGACCGCAGGACTTGCTGTCTCGAACAGCTTGCCGAAGTTATCTGGTCTTGCCGCTGCTACAGAAGCACCGCCATTACTTGTCGTTCCGGTTGTTGTTCCTGTTCCGGCATTCGAACCACTACTTGCCTGCTCGGAGGAGAACACGGAATTGCTAGTAAACCAATTATTCGTATCAGCAGCGTACATTAATCCGCCCATCAAACCACCTACTACAACAACCCCGGCCAGGAACGACACAAACAATCCTTTAATAGGGCTTTTCTTACGTGGTTCACGTGCCTGCCAACCACTTTTCCCAGATTGCTGACTATAAGTAAAAGGCCTCATTGGTACAGGCGGCGTAACTTCTACATTCGGCTGCTGGTCTAGTTCAGGCTCATCACCAGGTTGTGCCGAATAAGGAGCTTCATATGTCCGCTCTTCCTGCGGAGAGTTAGAAGATCTGGAAGGAACCGAAGCCCCATTATCATCTTGAGCCGAAGATTTGAAAGGCCCATATGAATAGTAGTAGGAAGTTTTGCTTGGCGTTTCCGATCCTTCTGACGATTCTGTATTGTCTTCTTCGCGCGGATCATTCTCTTCACCATTAGCTCGATTTTGAAAGAAATCATCGTATTTTTTGTTCTGATCGTCCATATCCGTTCTCCTCCTTGATCTATTCCAATAAAGCAGCCGAATCTTTCAATCATCGGCGCTCTCTAAATCCTGTATCCCTATCATGCACATTCTACCTTAAAACAAACTTAAAATGAATTAAAACGAACATAAAAAAAACGTCTAGCGACGTTATTTCTATGCACTTTTCATATTACTCTACCAAACTCTCCATTCTCCAATAGAGAGCTTGGCGTGCCATATTTTATTGGGGGAAAAGCTTCTCAACCTCTGCCAACACCTGTTTTGCCTTATCAATCCATCGCGGATCAATATGTGCATCAGGATTGGAAGGAGCTTGAAATTGATCAAATAGTGCACCTACCACACGCGCGCTTGCTTCAGGATCATTGCCCTCCTGGTATTCATGCCTTAGCACATAAGGCGTTCCTAGTGTGATAATCGCATTTGTATCCGCGGTCACATCAACTACGCTGCCATTGGTCACTTGGAAAGGCAGACGAAGCCATACTTTATTCTCGTTGTCCAATGCCCGGTCGAAGGATCCGTTAATATAGTCCCAGTTGCCGCCGAGCGAGAATTGATGCTGCTCAAGCCAATCTCTGGAATCGGTGAATGCTTGCTGACGGGCTTCCAATGTAGATGAAAGTGGGATCATGACAGTTCAGCTCTCCTTTGGCATAACTTGCTTTGAATAACTGCTAAAGGATAATATGTCCCGTCATCCTGCCGTTTATGTGTTCTTTGCCCATCCTTTACGATGAGCAAGAACTGCAAGCTGCGTTCGGTCTTCCAGCTCGCATTTCATTAGAAGATTGCTGACATGGGTCTTAACCGTCTTGATACTTATATGAAGCTCCTCACCGATTTCCTTATTCGAGCGGCCTTCGGCTATCAAGAGCAGTACTTCCTTCTCCCGCTCTGTCAAATCCTCATCACCTGATTGCGCGGTACGCTGGCGCAGCCCTCTCGTGAGCGCCTGAGAGACATCCGCTGTCATGACAGGCATGCCTTTAACCGCACCGTGAAGCGCATAAATAAGTTCCTCCGCTGACACTGTCTTTAGGACATAACTGACCGCTCCAGCTTCAATCGCCCCATATACTTTATCATCCTCGAGGAAGCTCGTAAGCATAACGATCTTTAAATCGGGATACTTCGCAATGATTTGGCGTGTCGTCTCTATACCATCCATTCCCGGCATCATCAAATCCATGAGGATAAGGTCCGGAATGCCTGCAGGAATACCCGCTTGCAGCATAGAAATAGCAGCCTGACCGCTGCCAGCTTCAGCGACGACTTCAAATTTCGGCTCCAGCATCAAATACGTACGAAGACCAATTCTCACCATATCATGGTCATCCACAATCATCACTTTTAACGTATTAGTCCCGTTCATCGTTACCATTCCCCCGCCATATTTTTGGTATCGTTACCTTCACTCTCGTGCCGCTTCCCGGCTTGCTCAGAATCTCAGCTAACCCGCCTAACTGCTGGGCTCGTTCCTGCATCGTTGATAGACCATAAGAGCCGCGTCTTACTTGATCAGCCCGGAAACCTGCCCCGTCATCCTGCAGACTTAGTACAACTTGGCGTTCATTCTCCGTCAAAGTCAGTGAGCAGCTTTGCGCTCCGGAATGCTTAACAACGTTCGCCATCGCTTCCTGGACAATAAGGAATAACTGATGCTCCTTCGCTTCAGTTAACGCATCTGTCAGGCGCCAATCAAAGACACCCTGAAGCCCATTCTGCCGGCAATAATCAGGAAACCACTTATCCAGTGCCTCATGCAGCGTACGTCCTTCGAGTTCCATTGGCCTAAGCTGTGCAATAAAGATACGCATCTGCTTTTGCGCAAGTGTTGACATCTGAATCAGCTGATCGAGCACTGATGCCGCACGTTCTTGATCGATTTCTTGAAGCTTCGGCAGCGAGGAAGCACACATGTGCATCGCGAATAGCTGCTGGCTGACGGTATCATGCAGATCTCTTGCGAGACGTTTCCTTTCCTCCTGCACAGCGGCTTCATTCGAAGCGGTCTGGGTCATCACTTGCTCTTCCCCTGTCATCTGGAGCCGCTTCATCCGCTTTTCCATCAAACTCGCAAGCTCATTAAACTCACGATACAGCTCAGAAAAAGAAAAGTCTCCTGATTCCGTAATCCGAACCTCAAAGTTTCCGTTCACCGCCTGCTTAAGAGCCAGCTGAAGCGTATCAATTCGTCGTTGTATAACTCTGCCGGTCCAATAACCGAAGGCTGCACTGACAAGCAGAAAGACGGAGGCAGCGCCGTAGCGCACTTCCGTCTGTACTTCGCCACCGTTAGATAATCCTGTCCATACGACAATCGCAAGCAGCAGCGCCGTTACCGAAGAGGCAACAAACATGGTGAGCAGCTGCCATTTGCCGCCGCGGAACAATCGAACCATCATAATGATTAACCCACCTTCGTAACGCGAACATCGCCGACAAACGTGCTTACGACGAGTTTGATTTTTTTATCGGTTTCCGAGTAATGAGGAGAATGAATGTGAATGCTCTTGAACATTCCGCCTTCCTTCTGACCCAGAATCTTTACATCCCCTGCAAACGCACTTGATATGACTTGTATGCCTACTTCATAATCGTTCGGGACATAAACCTTCACATCCCCTATAAAAGAAGAGATACAAATCTTCGTCTCGCCAAATGGTATTTGTGCTTTCGTCAGATCAACAATGGTATCACCGATGAAATGTGAAATATTTAGCGGCTTCAGCTCCCAATAATCCTGGCCGATATGAATATCCCCGATAAATCCCGACCTCGACTGTGCATTGGGATCATTGTTCCAATATTCAAAGGAGCCGTGCTTGGAGTGATGCTGCTTGCGCCATTGATCCTTCATCTGCTGCTTATGAGCTCTAAAATGGTGCTTCTGCGCATTTATCTGCTGACGCAGCTCATGCTTGTAGCTTTGGTGCCGCCTTCCATGATGATAAGAATCTCTTCTCAGATCAGGCTCTGGCCCACCGCTCTCATTAGGATCCGTAAAGGCCTCTCTCGGGTTGTTCTGGTTTTCCGAGTTATTCGGAGCTCCTTCTTCATCTACCTTCGTTGGATCCGGGTGAAGTGGCGGCGCGGAAGGAATGTCTCCTTTGTAATCCGTATAAGCAGCATTGTACGATTTCCACTCGTCATCATATTGAGGTGGTTCATGATGACGATGACGCGGCCGGCGTAAAAAGTTGAGACCGATCAAAATTATAATAATTGGCCATGCGTATGAAACAATGTCACCGAACGACCAGGAAAACCATTCCAGGTTATGACCAAGAAATACAAATCCGATAAGAATCATCATCCCTGACCACCAGCCTGAACCGGAGCCGTGACGTCCGGCAACAAGTCCATGCAGACCAATCCAGAGCAGAACGACAGGCCAATAATTAGAGATGATCTCGCCAATACTAATATCAAATTGAATTACGTCCAATTGTCTTAATAGGAAGACCACGCCAATTGAGATAATGACGAGACCCGATAATAACCGGTTTAAAAAGCTCCCATTCAATTTTTTCAACTCCCTGCCAGTGCTTCAGAATGTCTTATTGCTACTTAGTATATCTAATGAAAGATAGCTTATAAAGGGACGGCCGATTGAACTTTGCATCGGTCTCGAGACCGAGAACAAGGATTCTACAAAAAAATAGCTGACATACGTCATAAAACATCACGCTAACACGTTGACATTACTCACTTCGGCTATTTATAATGGTGAGCGGATTCATAGAGACAGAGAAACCTTACATCACTTCATACTATGAACAACAGGAGTTGAATCAATGGATGTAGCAGAACTGTCGAGAGGGCTGGACACCGTCTGGGTTGTCTTGACAGCAGCAATGATTTTGCTGATGGAAGGCGGTTTTGCCTTGCTCGAAGCCGGATTTGTCCGGCAGAAGAATGCTGTCAGCATTATTATGAAAGTCTTCGTCGACATTGTTTTTGGCGCACTTGTTTTTTATTTCGTCGGATTCGCTATCATGCATGGAAAAGACATTGGTGGTTTGTTTGGATCAACGGGATTTATGCTTAATGGAGATTTATCTCACATCAATCTCAATATTTCCCATGAAACCTACTGGTTTTTCCAATGCGCCTTCGTTATCGCGGTAATCTCTATCGTCTCCGGTGCCGTCGCAGAAAGAATTCATTTCCGGGCTTACATTCTGTTGACCATTGCGATGACGGGCATTATCTATCCGCTCGCCGGCCATTGGGTATGGGCAATCGACGGCTGGTTAAACAAGCTAGGGATGATTGACTTTGCCGGTTCAGCAGTTATCCATGCTCTTGGCGGCTTTGCTGCACTTGCAGCTACCTTATTCATCGGTCCTCGGATCGGTAAATTTTCGCCAGACGGTAAAGTGAACATTGTATCACCTTCCAATCTTCCTCTTGCCTCAGTTGGAGCATTCATTCTTTGGTTCGGCTGGTTTGGCTTTAATGCAGGCAGTACGCTAAGCGCGACCAATGTTGCAATCGGCCACATCGCGGTTACAACCATGTTGTCCGCTGCTGCGGGCGGTGCTACTTGTATTCTGTTTACCATGTTCCGTTATCGGAAAGCTGATCCTCCAATGGTCATTAACGGCTCATTAGCAGGTCTTGTAGGGATCACTGCCGGCTGTGCTTATGTATCAGATGGAGCAGCGATTTGGATTGGGGCCATTTGCGGCATTGCTATGGTGCTTGTCACTGAGCTCATGGAGCGCAAACAAATAGACGATCCGGTTGGAGCTTTTGCCGTACATGGAATCAGCGGCAGTATCGGGACACTGGCTGTTGGCCTTTGTGCAATTCCTGAGCTGACAGAAGGCTCGGGCCAAGGCTATTACGGCCTTCTGTACGGCGGCGGCTGGAAGCTCCTTGGCGCACAGGCGCTTGGCCTTGTTGTTATAGCCATCTGGGGGTTCGTCGTTACCTGGGGAGTGCTGCTGCTTATCCGCCGCATCGTGCCGGTACGCGTATCCAAAGATGAAGAGCTTATTGGTCTTGATGTAGGGATTCACGGTGTTCCAGCCTACAGTCAGGAAAGCGACTTTATCGATGTTGATCGCATTACAAGAAGCTAAACATAAAGGGGCGTCCCATAAGTCATGAAAATGACGATGGGACACCCCTTTTTATCTGGGCTAAACAGCAGCCTGCGCATATGTTCTTCCGATCACCATTATCCCTTCACAAAAGCAAACGCTTAAGAAAGCCGCAAGAGATATAAAAACAAAAATAGCAGTGCAGGGATAGCCCTCACACTGCTATTTTATAAAATTTATATGCGAACCCATTTCTCAAGCGAACGAACCCCTTTTGAGACGGCCCCTTTATTTATAAGTAGAATTATTTATATAGTTCATTAGCCAAATCCCCGGAAACAGATACAATGTCAGTCGGTGACGATACCTTGATCGAACGAGCATGCTCGATTTCTTGGCGGAGTGCACGTACTTGCTCCATTGGTTTTTTCACAAAATGAATGTATTCAACAGCCAAATGATGATCCGGCTTACGGCCGGACAAAATCCGCCGCAATGTGGACATGGACTGATAAGCCCGCTCTTCCTTCAGACGGCGCTTCTCATATCGTTCAACCATTTGCTCGATTTCCGCGATTTCCTGCTCTTTCTTCGTCACATAAGCATCGATGAAGGGCAGTACCTCCGCAGCTTTGCGATGATGGGACGCAGAATGATTCATATGAATAATTGGATCAGTCATGATAGCTCACCTGTCTTCATTGCGTTATTATTTCTTACATAACTAATAATACAATAAAGATCCGCTCTTGAAAACTCAAAATTATGTGACATCAGTAAATTTAACAAAAAGGAGGAACCATAAGGCTCCTCCTGTTGATTGGTTTAGTAATTACTTCTGAGTATTTTGAGTAGCTTGGTTCGACGCTTTGCCAGTTGCAGCATTTTGATTAAACTCTTCAGCGAATTCTGCGTTTTGCTTGTTGTTTTGCCCTTGTGCTTTGTTGTTCTTGTTCTTAGCCATTGTAGTATTCACCTCCCCGTCCATCCCTTAGTATGGCATAGCAAAGGCTTATTATTCAGAACCGAATTACGATTCCAGATACGTTTGCGGGATCGGTTTTCCCGCTTCTACCGCACGATTAATCTGGTTGAGCCATGCCTGGGACAGCTTGCCGTTGCCTTTGCGAAGCACCTGAACGGCTACGGTACGCTTACCCCACTGCTTATATACATCCTTTATCGTCTCAAAATATAAGTCGAGCCGACGGCCTTTAATGGCCGACCCGGTATCCGCCACTACACCGTAGCCGTAACCAGGAATGTAGAGCAGCGTTCCGATCGGGAATAGCTTCGTATCGGCAGCGATCGTCGATACTTGCCCCCGTCTGACTTTTACCCCTGAATAAGTAATCCCGTATTGCGGGTGTCCCGGACGTTTGCCGGTTGACTCATAGCCTGCCGTATAACCGGTTGCCACGACCTGTACAGTCGACAGAGTCTGCTCGGCGATGGCTTCCACCGCTACGGGGTCTTTTTTGTCTGCTGGCGCAGCTGCGAGGCTTGGTGCCACACTTGTCAGCATTGCCGCTATAGCTAGGCATGAAATTGTTTTTTTGCAAGTAAAAAAGCTTGTGACCATTTGGGCAGCTTCCTCCTCAGAAGAATAATTCCCAAACGGTCCAAGCTTTATTCATAACAATTAGATTGCCTTAGTTGCGATCTCTTGAGTAAGCAGCTCAATCAGTTCAGCTACCGGCTTAGCACCGATATCGCCTTCGCCGCGCTTACGTACCGACACAGCACCTGCCTGTGCTTCATTCTCGCCAACAACAAGCATATATGGCGCCTTCTCAAGCTGTGCTTCACGAATCTTGTAACCCAGCTTCTCGTTGCGCAGATCGCTCTCAACGCGAATACCAGCTTCCCTCAGCTTTTCTTCCACTTCACGTGCATATGCTTCGTACGCAGTGGATACCGGAATAACTTTAGCCTGCACCGGGGACAGCCATAGCGGCAATGCGCCTGCGAAGTTCTCGATCAAGAAGGCAGTCATCCGTTCCATTGTACTAATGATACCGCGGTGGATAACGACTGGACGATGCTTCTTCCCATCTTCACCGATGTACTCCAGTTCAAAGCGGTCGGGCAGCAGGAAGTCGAGCTGTGCAGTCGACAGTGTCTCTTCCTTACCAAGCGCTGTCTTGATCTGAACGTCAAGTTTCGGACCGTAGAATGCCGCTTCACCTTCTGCTTCAAAGAACGGCAGGCCAAGCTCTTCTACTACTTCACGAAGCATACGCTGGGACATTTCCCACATTTCGTCATTTTGGAAGTACTTCTCTGTATCTTGCGGATCCCGGTAAGACAAGCGGAAGCGGTATTCTTTAATGCCGAAGTCCTCGTAGACCTTGCGGATCAGATTCACTACGCGTGCGAACTCTTCCTTGATTTGATCCGGGCGGCAGAAGATATGGGCATCATTCAGTGTCATCGCACGTACGCGGTGCAGACCAGTCAATGCACCGGACATTTCATAACGGTGCATGGTGCCCATCTCTGCAATACGAACCGGCAAATCGCGGTAGCTTCTCATATCGCTCTTATATACCATCATATGATGCGGGCAGTTCATTGGACGAAGAACGAGTTCCTCGTTATCAAGTGCCATAGGCGGGAACATGTCCTCGCTGTAGTGCTCCCAGTGACCGGAGATTTTGTACAGCTCAACGTTAGCCAGAACCGGTGTGTAGACATGCTCGTAACCAAGACGCTCTTCAAGGTCAACGATGTAACGCTCGAGCGTACGGCGAACCTTAGCGCCGTTTGGCAGCCATAGCGGCAAGCCTTGGCCAACTTCGCGGGAGAACGTGAACATCTTCAACTCTTTGCCGAGCTTTCGGTGGTCGCGTTTCTTTGCTTCTTCCAAGAAGTGCAGATGCTCATCCAGCTCCGCTTTCTTCGCAAAGGCAGTTCCGTAAATACGCTGAAGCATCTTGTTCTTCGAATCGCCGCGCCAGTAAGCGCCAGCTACGCTAAGAAGCTTGAAGGCTTTAATACGGCTAGTGGATGGCAAATGTGGTCCACGGCAAAGATCGAAGAACTCGCCTTGGTCGTACATGGTAATGACCGAATCCTCAGGCAGATCACGAATCAGTTCAAGCTTCAGGTTATCATCCAGCTCTGTAAAGATTGCAAGAGCCTCTTCACGGCTGACTTCGCGGCGGCGAATGTTGAGGTTCTCGTTAATGATACGCTGCATTTCCTTCTCGATCTTAATCAGATCTTCTGGAGTAAGCGATTGATCCATATCGATATCGTAATAGAAGCCGTCCTCGATAACCGGACCGATGCCCAGCTTCACATTAGCGTTGCCATATAAACGTTTGATCGCTTGCGCCATCAAGTGAGCTGTACTGTGGCGATAGACCTCAAGGCCGTCAGCAGATTCGATCGTAACGATCTCAATTGCGGAATCAGACTCAATTGGTGCGTACACATCAACCACTTTACCATTGATTTTACCAGCGATAGCATTCTTGCGAAGTCCCGGGCTAATCGAGCCTGCTACTTCTTCAATTGTTGTTCCAGCTTCGTACTCCCTAATGGCGCCGTCTGGAAAAGTAACTTTAATAGACATTGAATTTCCTCCTGAAAAAGTTGGCATAGCACGCGGGATGAACGCAAAAAAGCACCCATCCCGCAAAGGGACGAGTGCTTGTATACTCGTGGTTCCACCCTACTTCGATCGCTGCTTGATGAATCTACAACATAAGCAATCCTTGTATTGATCTGATAACGGAGACATCCGGTGCAGCTTAGTAATGGTACGCGATAATCGACCACGTTCAACTGCACAGCTACAAAGGGGTATATTCGCTAATGTCTTGAAGGAAATTACAGCCGAGTTTCCTCTCTCTGGACCAACATTTGAAGCCAATACATGTCTTTGTCATTGCTGTTTGCATAGTTATGAGCATTATTATAACCGCTTGACCCCTAATCGTCAATAGATGCGGCTGTCAGGCTGGACGGATCCATTACCTTCAAAGACGGGACTACAGGCTGGACATTGTGTACAGACGGATACCCGGTTATCAAAAATCGTCTCGATTGTCCTTATAACCTGCATATCATCCTGTCTGGTATGAATCATAATATGCTTTGGAGATACGGCAATGAGCGAGCTGATCACCATATCTTCAATATTCATTTCGGTCTCCAGCATTTCAGCAACTAACTTGTCCGAGTGGGGCTTCGGTTCAAAAGGCTGAAACTTTTCATTGAACAGGACAAAATCATGGCTGCCCTTGTGTACAAGGTGAACGATAGGCACCTTCGACTCCTGCAGGCCTACAAAATATTTGAGCAGCGAAATAAACTCCTGGTATTGCTTATCAAGCACGTATTCATCCAAAGCATAATCTACAATTTCAGCTAATTCCGTTCGATAAGGCTGCAGCCTAAATGAAGTTAATCCGGTCAAGTTCAAAGCCGAATTCTCCTGCAGGTATCGGTCAATCTCATCGGCTACCTTCGTTTTGCGGCGCTGCCTGTCAGCATCAAGAAATCTCGTCCCAAGGCCATCCCATTCTGTACCGTGAAGCAGCTCGTGGCAATATTTTTCAATAACAGGTGCGTCAATAGCGTGGTTATTCCTGTATTTTCTCCGAATGATGGCTGCCAGGATATGCGGCTCCATATCGGTTACGATGAATTCGGCTAGTGCCTTGGAAGCAGCTTGGTACACCGATTGGCTATGGTCAGCCAGATGAAAATAAGGCAGGATCGCTTGGCAGCTAATCTCCTTTTCTGATAGCAGCGTGTATTGTATGGCTTCTCCTTCGATGTGTGCGATATGTAGATCAGTTGTTGTGTACTCCGCCATCAACGCCGCTAATTGGGCAGCCGATTGCTCCATGTTCGAAGGCAGCGTTACGGTAAACAGCTCCATGAGCTCACCCCTTTCATTCCCCTTATCAGTATATGGCTGGGGGGTTGGGTATATACGAAAGGAGTGGTGGGAGTGATTGGAGATGGCTTGCATTAGTTTACTGGTGGAGACCGCTGCGCGAGAATAACGACCTTCCGATCGCTGTTGTTCCCGGATTTCTTTTATTCAAGCCGCTCAGCGGTTGAAATCCGGAGAACAAAGGCGAACGCTCCGCTTCTCCAGTACGTTATTCTCGCTCCGCTCCTCACCAGCTTGCTGCGCCAAAACATCACTCCCCACTCTTGTGGGGGAGCAGTTAGGAGCAGCCCTATTTATTCGGGCAGCAGCAAATAGCTCAAACCATTTCAACTCTCCGGCCTCACCCTCTCGTACGAGAGGAGGTTATTCCGTTGGCTGGTGGAGATAACTGTTTTTGTGGGTCAAGAGCTTGGGGCTGACATCGTAGCAGAGCTTGATCTCAGGGTGGTCTAGGATAGAAAGGTTTTTGACTGCGATCATATTGAACCCGTGTGGCGGGCCTTCTAAGTAGACTCTGCCCAGAGGGATAATCTCGACAGGTTTGCCGGACATGTCGACATTGGAATTGTAGTCGCGCAAGGCGAAGATGTGGTAACCAAAGGATTGTAAATATTGAACGATATCGCTTTGATCAAGACCATTGCTCCAATCGACATAGCTGCGGTGAACTTCGAAGATGATGTTAGGAGCTTTTTCAGCCGGCAAATCGAGTTGGCTGCTGGCGCCCTGAAGAACGGTATACTCCAAGCCTTCAATATCGAGCAGAATGAGATCAAAATGATTGATTCCCTGCTCTTTTACATAAGTATCTATCGAAATCGTCCCGAAAACAGAGGCTTCCTCCTGCTCCTTCATATCCGTCACCAGCTCTGCATGAGCAAAAGAATCGTCTCCGACCAGCTTCAGTTTTCCTATTTCATTGTTCCATAGGCCCAGGCGCCATGCCTTAACATTATCAATTTCGTTTAATGCAGCGTTGTGCCTCAACATTTGATATTGATCTTTGTTTGGTTCAAAAGCATGGACCGTTCCACCTTGCCCCGCAATCTCGCTCGCCACAATTAAGGCCTGATCACCGAAATAAGCTCCGCCAATTAACACTTCCTTAGCCTGCCTTGTGAAAATAGACAGCAATTTGGTTGTCTGCGGTTCCCACACATGGTCGGGACAAACCGGTATGGAAAGCAAAAAATCACGAGCAATTTTAGTTCTGTAATAGAAGTCAAACTTCAATCCGTTAGCTATTTCTTTTCTCAGAATCGTATTCTGATTGTATATCGCATCAAGTATTGGCCCCGTTATTTCTTCCCTCACATTGATATCCTGACAGTGAAGCCGCTCTTCCATGTGCTTAATTGCTGCAATTAATTTCTGCTGATTCATCCTTTCACAGCCTCCTTTATGTATGCTTGATCAAAAAAGAATATGTGAGGAACTGCCTATTTAGTAGCTTCACAGACCAGCCGGCATAAAAAAAAGCATCCGAGCCCTGTTAACCAGGGGTCGAATGCCTTGTTAATAAATGAATTAGTTCTGCATGATGAAGTCTTTCGCAGCATGCTCATGATCATCGTACATTTTAATTGTATTGTATTTCGTATCACGTTGTGCCGGGATTTTTCCCGATTCGCGAATGAGCTGAAGAATAGATTCAATGTTCACTTTATGAGTCGTGCCTGCGGCGGATACAACATTCTCTTCAATCATCGTACTGCCGAAATCATTGCAGCCATACGAGAGTGATTGCTTACCAATGTCAGGACCCATCGTCACCCAGGACGATTGGAAATTATCGATATTATCGAGCATAATACGGCTGACTGCAACCATCTTCAGATACTCTTCCGGTTTCGACTTCTCAACACGTTTCATGTTGGTGTTATCCGGCTGGAATGGCCAGCAGATGAAAGCGAGGAAGCCTTTCGAATCATAGCCGTTAGCAATACACTCATCCTGCGCATCTCGGATGCGGAGCAAGTGAAGCGCACGTTCCTCAGCTGTTTCACCAAACCCGTATACCATAGTGGCCGTTGTGTTCATGCCATGACGATGAGCGGATTTCATAACATCCATCCAGTCTGTCCAAGAGCCCTTCAGACGGCTGATTTTACGGCGGGTACGGTCATCCAAAATTTCAGCACCGCCGCCAGGCAGCGAGTCTAGACCAGCTTCATGCAGCTGGCGGATAACCTCATCCAGCGATAAACCTTCGGAAACATCTTTCATTTTCTGAATCTCAGCTGGCGAGAAGGAATGCATGGTAATGTCCGGGAAATGCTGCTTAATCTCACGAAGCAGATCCGTATAGTACGAGAATGGCAGATTCGGGTTAGTTCCACCCTGCATCAGAATCTCAGTACCGCCTACATCAACCGTTTCCTGGATTTTATTAAGTATCGTTTCATTCGAGAGGACATAGCCCTCGTTCGAACCCGGCGCGCGGTAGAACGCACAGAACCGGCAGTACACATCACAAATATTTGTATAGTTGACGTTCCGGCCTACGACAAAGGTCGTGATCGGTTCAGGATGGCGTTTCAGCATAAGCTGATTCGCAACCTCGCCCATTTTTTCAATCTCATCGGATTCAAGCAGCGTTACACATTCGTCAAACGAAATACGTTCTCCAAGACGTGCTTTATCCAAAATCTGGTCCAACGTAGACATATCGTAAGACCTCCTTATCTTTTTCCGTTCTTAATAGCTATCAATTCATCCTATCATATCTCGTTCTTGTCCGTCATCTTTCGTATGTTACGGAAAAGCGAAAAAATACGGCCTGTCATGTACGACAGCCGCATTTTTCGCTTAATTTGAATCATTATCCTTTTAAAGCGGAATCCAGATCTGCAATCAGATCGTCGATATCTTCTAGACCTACCGAGTAACGGACCAGGCCGTCCGTAATACCACGCTGGTAACGCACTTCCTTCGGCATTGCCGCATGCGACATCTTCGCAGGGTAGGATAAAATACTTTCTACCGCTCCAAGACTTACCGCTACAAGCGGCAGTTGTACTCGGCTCAGCAAGCTTGCAGCACGCTCGCCGCTGCCTACATCGAAGGATACAACAGCACCATAGCCCTTCGACTGCTTCTCGTGAATTTCACGTCCCGGATGGTCTTCAAGCCCTGGGTAATACACTTGCGTAACCTCCGGATGATTCGACAGCCATTCTGCCAGCTTGCGAGCACTGCGCTCACTATGCTCCATACGAGCTTGCAGGGTCTTCATACCGCGCATTAAGAGCCAGCTCTCATGAGCACTTAGAACAGCGCCAAGGCCGTTCTGCAGCTGATACAAGCGGCGTCCGAGTGCTTCGTCATTCGTTACTGCGAGGCCAGCCAGCACGTCGCTATGGCCGCTCAGGAACTTCGTAGCGCTATGCAGTACAATATCGACACCAAGCTCGAATGGACGCTGATGGTAAGGGGTCATGAAGGTGTTATCAAGCATCGTCAGAAGACCCTTTTCTTTCGCCCAGCCAGCTACTAACGAGATATCGGTAATTTTGAGCGTAGGATTGGAAGGCGTCTCCATGAAGACTGCTTTCGTGTTAGGCTTCAGCGCCTCTTGTACCTGCTCGAAATCCGTCATATCTACAAAGGTTGTCTCAATATTGAACCGCGTTAATACCGCCGTCAACAAACGATAAGTACCACCGTACACATCTTCCGTTACGATAACATGATCGCCGGCAGACAGCAGCATAAAGGTTGTCGAGATTGCTGCCATGCCCGATGCAAAAGCAAAACCACGTGTACCACCCTCAAGCAGAGCGATATAATTCTCCAGCGCTTCACGAGTCGGGTTGCCGGAACGGCTGTAATCGTGATGCGGCGGATCCATAATATCAGCTTGATGGAAAGTGGATGCTTGGAAAATCGGAGTACTTGAGGCACCCGTTTGTTCATCAATTTCAGCGCCGAAATGAAGCAGCTTTGTCGCAAAGCTGCGGCCGGCGATTTTTTCAAGATTATGTCGGTCTGTCATATTCGCTTACGCCTCCTGGATTTCACTTTTTGCCGCAGCGAGTGCCTGCTCGAGATCTGCGATCAAATCATCTGCATGCTCAATCCCCACGGAGAAGCGCAGAAGCCGGTCATCTACACCAATTTGTTGACGGATTTCTAACGGAATGTCAGCATGTGTCTGTACAGCAGGATAAGTCATAAGCGATTCAACACCGCCAAGGCTTTCTGCAAATGCAATCAGCTTAATGTGGCGGAGAATCGGCTCTACATAACGGGCATCCTTTAAGCGGAAGGAGAAAATACCCGTGTTGCCTGATGATTGTTTATTTTGAATCTCATGTCCAGGATGATGCGGGAGTGCAGGATAATAAACATCCTCAATCGCCTCATGCTCCATTAAGTAATTCGCAATCGCTGTTGCATTATATTGATGGCGTTCCATACGAAGTGCCAGTGTCTTCATACCGCGCATTAACAGCCAGGAATCCTGCGGCCCAAGAACGGCACCAAGCGAATTATGCAGGAAGCCCATTTGCTGGGACAGCTCGGCTCCCTTGGTTACAATTAGACCTGCAAGCACGTCGTTATGGCCGCCCAAATATTTGGTTGCGCTGTGTACGACGATATCTGCTCCAAGCTCAATTGGACGTTGGAAGAATGGAGTAAGTAAAGTATTATCAACGATGGTAAGGAGACCTTTGGACTTCGCCCAAGCCGATACCCGCTCCAGGTCGGTAATCATCATCAACGGATTCGTTGGCGTTTCGATCACGATCGCTTTCGTGTTCGGCTGAAGCAGCTCAGATATGCCGTCTAAATCATTCGTATCGACATAGGAAGCCGTAACGCCGTATCTCGACATGATTTTTTCGAGCAAACGGTATGTGCCGCCGTACAAATCGAGGGATACGATCAGGTGATCGCCTTGACCAAACAAAGCGAAGATCGTTGTCAAAGCGGCCATACCGGAACTACAGGCAAACCCTGCATCACCGGATTCGAGCTGAGCTGCTGCTTCTTCAAGAACAGAACGTGTCGGGCTTTTGGTACGGGCATAATCAAATCCAGTACTTTGGCCAAGCTGAGGATGACGGAATGCCGTCGCCTGATAAACCGGGAAGCTGATCGCACCCGTAACTGGCTCCTTCTGGGAACCGATTTGCGCAAGATGACTTTCAATTTTCATAAAATTCGTCCGTCTCCTTTGTCGTCGTCTTTGTCTAATTATATATTTAGATACCTCCGCCCAAATCATAGGGCGTTTGTTGGTATACATAATAGTTCAACCAGTTCGAGAACAGCAAATTAGCATGGGAGCGCCATGTCGAATAAGGGAGTTTTTCCGGATTATCTCCCGGGAAATAGTTCACCGGAAGTTCAACTTCCATCCCTTTTGCTTTATCACGATCATATTCATATTTCAGCGTAAGTGGATCGTATTCGGAATGCCCGCTGACAAAGATCTGTCTGCCATCTTTTGAAGCTACAATATATACGCCAGAGTCTTCGGATTCCGACAAAATCTCCAAATCTCCAATATTCTCAATATCCTCCCGGCGAACCTCCGTATGACGGGATTGTGGAACGAAGAACATTTCATCAAAGCCGCGCAGCAGATTCACGTTTTGCTTTTCTGTCGTGTGCGGGAATACACCAAAAATCTTCTTATCCAAATCATACTTCGGTACACCGTAATGATGGTACAAGCCTGCCTGCGAGGCCCAACAAATATGGAAGGTCGACGTCACTTGACGTCTGCTCCAATCCATAATGTCCTTCAGTTCTTCCCAATAATTCACGTCTTCGAATGACAGATGTTCCACCGGAGCGCCTGTAATAACAAGGCCGTCATAGTACTGGTCCTTAATATCATCAAACGTTTTGTAGAAGGATTCAAGATGCTCATGCGAAGTATTTTTTGATGTATGCGTCTTTGGATGCAGCAGCACAATTTCCAACTGCAGCGGGGTATTCCCGATCAGACGGAGAAGCTGTGTTTCCGTTGTTTCCTTCGTCGGCATCAAGTTCAGTATGGCAATCCGCAGTGGACGGATATCTTGATGGAAAGCTGTACTTTCATCCATAACGAAAATATTCTCATTGTTCAAAATCTCTTTAGCTGGTAAAAAATCAGGTACTTTAATCGGCATTGCGATCACTCCTTTGCTTCGATATCGGCCTTCTAGACGCAAAAAAGACCCTTTCTGCCGTGAGAAAAGGTCGTGCGCTCATCAAAAAGAGCCTTCGCCTCCCTCATCTCTCAGAAACCTAAGTTTCCGCAAGAATTAGCACCGTGCTTACGCCGGTTGCCGGGCTTCATCGGGCTAGTCCCTCCGCCTGCTCTTGATAAGAAAGTAGATCTATTCGGTTGTCGAATTCCAATTCTATTCTTAACTTTAATGGATTACGCCATTCGCGTCAAGGTCGATGTTGGCATATACTACAGGAGGCTTATGGGTATACCGCTGCCGCCTATTTTTCCGCTTGTATGTAAAGGATATGCGGGAGTATACTAGACAAGGATTAAAAGCCATTATTTCATCAAGAATAAAGGGATAAAGGAGTGCTAAAGGACATGGAAGGCGACAGACCTAAGCCTGACAACAATCGAATACGGCTGCTGCCGGATAAACAGTTGCTCAAGCGGGCGTTAGCTATTTAACTCCGTTCTATTGCACTTGTATGTTCATCCGGCAGTCTCCGTTACATGAAAGGAGAAGCTCGGATGAAAATTCGTCATGTAAACAACGGGTTATTTACCCTGATTGAAGACATTAATGAAACCCTTGTTCCTGCCAGGGAAGGATTCTATTGGATTGATGCCGATATTGAGGATCTCGCCATTTTGCAGCCATTATTCGGCATGCATGATCTTGCCGTGGAGGACTGCTTAAGCGAAGAGGAACAACGCCCTAAGCTGGAAATTTATGAAGGCCAATATTTTATTGTAATTAACAGTATTCGATTTGATGATGAGGAAATTTTCCTGCGTGCACTTAACATTTTTCTAGGCCGTCATTATATCATTACAATTACTAAGCAAAAGCTGAACGAACTYCGCAGTTTGAAGCCCATCTTGTGGGAACAGGAAGTTAATCGGCCTGACTATTTCCTATATCATCTCGTCGACATTGTTGTCGATAATTACTTCCAAGTTGGCGACCGGATCGATAATCGGATCGAAATGCTGGAAGAAGATATATTAATGAATACAAAAAAATCGCATCTGAACGAAATCATCGGTTTACGCGGCGAGATCTTGTGGCTCAAGAAAGTGCTGGGCCCGCAAAAAGACCTCATCGCTACGCTTAACAAGCGTGACTTAAAGCTGATCGACGACCAGCTGCAAAAATACTTCAGCGATATTTATGAGAACGCCGTAAAAATCGCCGAGTCCTTCGATACGTATCGAGAGCTCATGGGCAACTTACGAGAAGCATATCAGTCGAGTATCTCGGCCAGGGCGAACGAAATCATGCGCGTGTTCACCGCTATGACGACGATCTTCATGCCACTGACCTTCATTACCGGGATCTACGGAATGAACTTTGACTTCATACCAGGCATGCATGTGCACGGCGGATCGATTATCTTACTTGGTATTATGCTTGCTTTGGGAGCAGGTATGCTGGTTGTGTTTAGGAAGAAAAAATGGTTATGAGTGGGAGCCGCCCTTTGGTTGGGGCGGCTTTTTTGTGCGCTGGCGTTGGTGCTTTTGCGGGTCGGTATGCTTCGGGGACGGGGGAGATCTCCTTTCAGCCGCTGTTGTCTACACTTTGCTTGAACAATATTCAATGGTTGCAAAGTGTAGACAAAGGCGGACGCTCCGCTCTTCAAGGGAGATCTCCCCCTTACCCCTGCGCCCCTCCCCGCAGCGCCCCCGCACCCAGCCGCCGAATCCCTTCGGGCGGCTGAGAGGTGGGGTAAAAGGGAACAGGCTCAGGTGCTATCGCACGAGCCTGATTTTATTTGTTACCTGTGTTATACAGGTAGGTATTTTAAACTGGTTAATTCAAACGGAGCATTTCGAATGATTCTGTAGAAGCGGTAGCGTTCGCTTTTGCTTGGGGATTCCGACCTGCTTAATTCTTCTTAGGAATCCCCAAGCAAAAGCGATCGGAAGAACATTCAAGTGTGTAATTTGCAACTTAACCAAGAATGAAATAAGGGGGCCGTCTCAATCRTCATAAGACGATTGAGACGGCCCCTTCTGCAATTAAGCTTCGTCGTACAAATTCGCTGACAGGTAACGTTCGCCTGTGTCGGGGAGAAGGACGACGATGTTTTTGTCCTTGTTTTCTGCTCGGCTAGCCAGCTCCGTTGCTGCGAATGCTGCGGCGCCGGAGGAGATCCCGACCAGCAAGCCTTCGCTGCGTGCCAATTGGCGGGAGGTGCGGTAGGCGTCTTCGTTCTTGACCTTGATAATCTCGTCAACGACTTCAGCGTTATAGTTATCTGGGACAAAGCCGGCGCCGATGCCTTGAATCAGATGGACGCCTCTTTCACCACCCGATAATACAGGGGAGTTAAAGGGCTCTACTGCAACAATCTTGACGTTTGGATTAAGCTCCTTCAGTCTCTCGCCTACGCCTGAGATTGTACCACCAGTGCCAACGCCGGCAACGAAAATATCGACTTTACCATCCGTATCGCGCCAAATTTCTTCCGCCGTTGTCCGTTTATGAACTTCCGGATTCGCCGGATTGCTGAATTGCATCGGTATGTAGGCATTTGGAATTTTAGCTGCCAGCTCATCCGCTTTCCGGATCGCGCCTGACATTCCTTCGGATGCAGGGGTTAGAACGAGCTCAGCGCCAAGCGCTTCAAGCAATTTCCGTCGTTCAATACTGAACGACTCCGGCAAAATAATGATTAAGCGGTAACCTAAGGCTGCAGCTGCAAAAGCCAGTGCAATACCGGTATTGCCGCTCGTTGGCTCGATAATAACGGAGCCTTCCACGAGCTTCCCTTTTTCCTCGGCATCCTTAATCATAGCTAATCCGATTCGGTCTTTAACACTGCCCGCCGGATTAAAATACTCCAGCTTCGCAATAACTTTCGCAAGTGACTCATGACGCTTATTGTAATGAGTAAGCTCGAGCAATGGTGTATTGCCGATCAACTCCGTCAAATTGCTATAAATGTTTGGCATAACTTTTCACACCTTTCTTCATGAAATCTCCATTCATTATATCATTTACGAGATCAAACTGAAGCATGCTCAAGCTGTCAGATCCTCTGCCGCTTCACGCGCACCCTTCTCCAGGTTAACCTTCCACAATAGGGCAATACCGATTAGGAAAAAGGCCACTAAAGATAAAATGGCTACCCGGCTAGAGCCGGTGATTGTACCTACAACAGAGAACATGAGTGGTCCCGCGAAGGAAGAAAACTTGCTTGATAAGGATAAAAATCCGAAAAACTCACCCGATCGCGTCAGCGGCACTAGATCAGCATAAATGGACCTAGCTACCGATTGGCTTCCGCCCTGTACGAAGCCCACCATAATGGCAAGCGCATAGAAATGTAGGGCACTTGTCATAAAGAAGCCAAGCCCCACAATTACGACATAGATCATCAACGCGTAATATAACATCTTCTTGGAGCCAAAACGTCCTGCAAGCTTGCCGAACAAGATCGTACAAGGCCAGCCAACAAACTGAGTAATAAGCAAAGCAATAATTAAATCACTAGTCCCAATTCCTATACCCGCACCATAAATGGTCGCCATGACAATGACCGTATTAATTCCATCATTAAAAAACCAAAAGGCCAACATATATTTAAGCAGTTCAGGGTACCTCTTCAACATCGAAAATGTCTGTTTGATCCGGACAAAGCCCACACGAACGATTTCTCCCGTCCCACTCTGTCCATGGTCCTTCCTTGACTCCTTCACCCAGCGGAGAATCGGAATGGAGAAAAGCAGCCACCAAATCCCAACCGTAATAAAGACCATTTGAGTAGCGAAAGTTTTGCTCGGGAACCCCATAATTTCCCAACCTTGAATCATGATGACGTTTACAAGCAGCAGCAATCCACCACCTGCATAACCGTAAGCATAGCCTTGAGCGCTCACCCGATCCCTTTGTCCTTGTGGGACGCCGTCCGCCAGCATCGAATCATAGAACGTATTACCCCCGGAGTAACCAATAGAGCCAATCACCATGAGAATCGAGGCCAACAGCCAATCACCATCTCCTGCAAACGCCATAAATACGCAGGACAAGACGCCTGTCATCATAAATATCGATAAAAACCTCAGCTTGGAACCCGTATAATCTGCAATTGCGCCAAGAATCGGCGACAAAATGGCAACCATCAGCATCGCTATGCTTTGGGTATAACCCCAATACGTTTCAGCTCTGTTGCCCACAAGGTGGATCCCCGCTACATCGGAATAATACACGGGCAGCACCGCCGCCATCATCGTTGTAGCGAAGGCTGAATTCGCCCAATCATACATTTTCCATCCGCGTAATGCTTTCTGATCCAGCACAAACGCCTCCCATATGATAATGGCTATACTTCAGCAATAGTTCGACGGTACCCTGTTTATTCCTCTTTTAAGAATTTTTGAAGCTTGGCTGCTTTTTTGCTGTAATCCTCCATTTGCCTTATAATATTAAGTGATCATGTTCGAGGGGGAATTGAATTGAATATTAGCCAGCTTGAAACGCTCCTCACCATATCGAAAACGATGAGCTTCCGCAAAGCCGGCGAGCTGCTGAATTTAACTCAGCCAGCCGTCTCAGCTCAAATTAAGACGCTCGAGGAAGAATTCAAGACGGTTCTAATCGATCGCAACCAGCCAGTCACCCTGACCGACCATGGAAAAGTGTTCCTGGAGCATGCAGAGCGGATTTTATCGGTTGTCGAGGAATTGAAGCAGAAGCTGTCCGACTTGAATGCGACACCTCAGGGCCATATTATATTAGGAACAACCTCATCGATGGCCATTCAGATTTTGCCCCGGGTGTTGTCCTATTTCCAAGATCAGTACCCGCTGATCAAAACAACCATTCATACGATGCCATCCTCTCAGGTTATGGCCAGCGTGGAGAACGGCTCCGTAGACATCGGTATTTCGTACATAGCTGAAAAGAACCCGAATGTGAACTCCTCTATTCTTTATTACGATTCGTTTGTCCTCGTTGCTTCTCCAGCTCATCCTTTGAGCCAAGTAACGCATACTACCATAGATATGCTGAAGGATATGCCTTTCATCATGCTTGCACCTGATACGTTAGGCCGCCGGTTCCTGGATCAGATATTCAAGAAAAATAATATCCAGCCGAATATTATTATGGAACTGTCGAGCAGTGAGGAAGTCAAACGGATGGTTGAGATTAATCTCGGCGTTGCTGTCGTATCCAAGCTGTCCATTGCAAACGAATTAAAGTTAGGTTCACTCAAGATCATCAAAGTTGCAGAGCTTGAACCTTATCATCCGGTAGCGGTTGTCTACAAATCCGGCAGATACTTAAATATTGCGATGCAGCAATTTTTAAGTGACTTGAAGGGAATGCCCGAGCAATCATTTCTTGGAAGCGAGTAAAATCAAAAACTTTGGCCATCTTGGTAGCAATTCTTTAAGCTCATGCTTACGAAGTAAGAATCACTACAAACGGCCAAAAACTTTGGCCATCTTGGTAGCAATTCTTTAAGTCCATGCTTATGAAGTAAGAATCACTACAAACGGCCAAAAACTTTGGCCATCTTGGTAGCAATTCTTTAAGTCCATGCTTACGAAGTAAGAATCACTACAAACGGCCATAAACTTTGGCCATCTTGGTAGCAATTCTTTTAGGAGGAACTGATTATGAAATTCGATTTGCATACCCATCACGAACGTTGCGGTCACGCAAACGGCACGATCGAAGATTATATTATTGCTGCACTTGATGCCGACCTTCAAGTAATTGGCATCTCTGACCATTCGCCCTATTTCGGAAGCGAGCAAGATCAGCCTTTTCCCGGAATTGCCATGGCTCGCAGCGATTTCTCCAGCTATGTTGATGAAGTCCTTCGACTGAAGGAAAAGTATAAAGGCCGTATTGAAGTACTGCTTGGCATGGAATCGGATTTCTTCCCAAAGCACGCTGAGACCTACCGCTCAGCTTACAAGGATGTACCTTTCGATTATTTGATTGGTTCAGTCCATCAGGTAAGCGGTGTCAGCATCTTTAACCGTAACCGCTGGAAGGGCTTATCCGAGGAGAAGAAAATTGTGGAGAAAGTATCGTATTATGATCTTATTCAGCAGTCCGCCCGCAGCGGAATGTTCGATATATTAGGACATATTGATGCAATGAAAGGCTACTTCCCTGCTTTCTCTGATATTCCTGCTGATGAAGCGATTGATGATACGTTACGTGTAATTGCGAAGCATGATATCGCTATTGAGATCAATACTTCAGGCAGCACCAAAGATGTAGGTGGATGGTATCCTTCCGATGCAATTTTGGAGAGAGCTCTTCATTTTGGGGTTAACGTCACTTTTGGATCGGATGCCCACAAACCAAGCCGAGTTGGCGATGAATTCGAGCTTGTACGCAAACGTCTGAAGGAAATTGGCTTCTCCCAGTGGGTCTTCTACCGCAAACGCCAGCAAATTATTGTTCCGTTGTAAAATATAAAGTAAAAGCTTCGCCGAGGCGAAGCTTTTACTTTATATTTTAGGAAATAACAAACCTCGCCAAGGCGAAGCTTTTTTATTATGCGACAAAAAAAGTGGACCTGTGCGATCACAGGTCCAAAATTGATATATTAAAAGGGGGTCTTGTTTATTATAATAGCCTAATAATATGTTTGTACCGTAACAGAACTATTTCATTTGTGTAACAAATTTGGGCAGGAGATGACATCAATGTGGCTTGCAACTGCAGTCGGCAGCGCCGTGCTGTTTGGACTGGCAGGCTGGTGGATGAAAGTAAGCCAAATGCGCCGGGGACATGTATCGGTTATGCTGTTCGGGCTTTATGTGTCCGGGACAGCTGGTTTTGGCATCCATGCAGCAATTGAAGGAACTATACATGAATTAAATGATTATCGGGTATGGATCGCGGGGATTATCATTGGAGCAGGCTCTGCCCTCGGCAACGCTTTGTTCATGAAGGCTTTGGACTATGGCCCTGCGAGCTTAACTTCCCCCTTAACAAATATGAATATTGTGCTTGTTATAGCACTAGGCACCCTTTATTATGGAGAATCTTTACGTGCAACAGAATCACTGGGCATCTTGCTGTTGCTTGTTGCCGTTGTCTTAATCTCCTACAAAAAACAATCACAATCTACAGCGATACAATCCCGATGGTACCTATATGTTATAGCAGCTGTTCTTTTTTTCACCTTCCGTAATGGAGGATTGAAGATCACAGAGGAGCTCGGCTTATCCAGTGCACCAATTCTTTTTATCGGGTATGCCCTGTCCCTTATATGGTTCGCCTTTCCAGTTAGAAAAGCTACAGACCGCGCAGCAGTCCGGACCGGCTTAAAGCTTGGCTTGCTCGCAGGCTTGTTCTCATATGGCGGACTCCAGCTGTATGCGGTCGCGTTAGCAACTGGCCCCGCCAACCTGGCTGCACCCATCTTTGCGACGAACAGCCTTGTTGTTGCAGCAGGTTCTATACTTATCTATAAAGAGAGGCTCAACCGTGCCCAATGGGCGGCATTTCTCTTGACCATTGCCGGACTAATCATTATTCGGATCTAATTGTTTATAACACAAAAGCACCGCCGGAGTCTGCTGATTGCAGAACCTGCGGTGCTTTGTCTTATCGATTATTTCAGTAAAGCATCAATCGAGATATCACCTGCGCCAACAAAGGCTACTCCAAGAGCAACTGCGATCAATACCAGATTATATTCATAACCATTCTGTGTAACCCAGAGACCATTCGCGCCATGTACCTTCACAATTGCTATAATCATTGGGATGATTAGTAAAGCCGCTCCAACTTCGATCCACAATCCGGCTCCGAACAACAAGCCTCCAACAACCTCTGTCAGACCTGCACCTGCTGCCATCAGGACACCTGGTTTAAGACCTAATGATTCCATCCATCCGCCGGTACCTTTAAGCCCGTATCCGCCAAACCAGCCAAACAGCTTCTGTGCACCATGACCTATCATCAAAAAACCAATAACTACCCGTATAATCAATAATCCTGTATCCATCATTTTAACTCTCTCCCTTTATCTATTCTTCTCTTTTATAGAGCTTCGATGCACTTATCATAATGTATGTTACTTACTTTAGTCAAGTGAATATAAATAAAATAGTTAATACCCAAATTTGGCTATTTTAACGAACTTACTTTTCCATAGAACATATGCTACAATGAGGGTAGAAAAAGGGGTGATCGCGTTGGATTATTCAACTATGTGCCCAAAGTATGAAGCTGCGGCCGACATTTTAGGTAAGAAATGGACAGGGCTTATCATTCGGGTCATGCTTGGTGGACCTAAACGGTTCAAGGAAATCAAAGAGCAGATTCCTGAGATGAGTGACAAGATGTTAACGGATCGGATGAAGGAATTAGAAAGTCAGAATATCATCAAACGAACGGTCTATCCCGAAATGCCTGTTCGAATCGAATATGAACTAACACCGAAGGGCCGCGAGCTCCAGCCTGTTATCGAATCGATACAAAACTGGGGCGAGCACTGGATGTAAGGAACTACTCAAAAAAAGCTGTGCCAAGACAGGATTATCACTACCCTGTCTGGCACAGCTTTTTTTGCTTTGGTTGACATTCCTCGGCAACTATTTTACTATATTGATAATAGTTATCATTATCAAATGAAGGGTAAGAAAAAGCCCTCCGCTATTCGGAGGGCATTATTCTTAACCAAGCCATTTTTTGAACAGATGTTTGGTTGTATCACGGTTGATTGCTGCGATCGAAGTCGTAAGCGGAATACCTTTCGGGCAAGAACGCACGCAGTTTTGCGAGTTACCGCAGCCCTCGATACCGCCGTCTTCCATCAGCGTTTCCAGACGTTCAGCCTTGTTCATTTCACCAGTAGGGTGAACGTTAAACAAGCGCACTTGGGAGATCGCTTGCGGACCGATAAAGCTGTTCCGGTCATTAACGTTCGGGCAAGCTTCCATACAAACGCCGCAAGTCATACATTTGGACAATTCGTAAGCCCATTGACGTTTCGACTCGGCGAGACGTGGTCCAGGACCCAGATCGTACGTTCCGTCGATTGGAATCCATGCTTTAACCCGTTTGAGCGCGTTGAACATGCGCTCGCGGTTAATAACAAGGTCACGTACGACAGGGAATGTACGCATAGGCTCAAGGCGTACTGGCTGCTCGAGCTGATCGATCAGCGCGCTGCACGCTTGGCGAGGCTTGCCGTTGATAACCATTGAGCAGGCACCACATACTTCCTCAAGACAGTTCGATTCCCAACATACAGGAGCCGTGTTGCCGCCGTCCGATTTTTTCGGATTACGTTGTATCTCCATCAGGCCGCTGATAACATTCATGTTAGCGCGGTAAGGGATCTCAAACTCTTCTGTATACGGCTGGGAGTCTGGTCCATCTTGACGGGTAATAACGAACTTTACGGTTTTTGTTGCTGTCGTTTGAGCCATTGTTATTCTCCTTTCTTCTTGTTGGCTGTATAGTCGCGTTTACGCGGTTTGATAAGCGAAGTATCAACTTCCTCGTACGAAATTTGTGGACCTTCTGGCGTCCAAGTTGCTTTCGTTGTTTTCAGGAAGTCTTCGTCATTACGATCCGGGAAGTCTGGCTTGTAATGCGCGCCGCGGCTTTCGTCACGGAGCAAAGCACCAAGTGTCATCGCTTCGGACAGTTCAAGCATGTTCCACAGCTGACGTGTGAAGGCAACGCTCGAGTTGTTCCATTGCGCCGTATCGTTAATGTTGATGTTCTGGTAACGCTGCTTCAGCTCTTTGATCTTGTCGATCGTTAGCTTCAGCTTATCATTGAAACGAACTACGGTCATGTTGTTCGTCATCCATTCACCAAGCTCTTTGTGAAGGACATATGCATTTTCCGTACCGTTCATGCTTAGGATCTTGTTGTATTTTTCAGTTTGACGTTTTTTCTCACTATCAAATACCGAAGAAGCAACATCCTCAGAAGACTTCTTAAGGCCATTAATGTACTCGACTGCTTTTGGTCCTGCAACCATACCACCAAAGATAGCAGACAAGAGCGAGTTCGCACCAAGACGGTTCGCACCATGGTAATTGTAGTCACATTCGCCAGCTGCGAACAGACCTGGAATGTTCGTCATTTGGTTGTAGTCAACCCACATGCCACCCATCGAATAGTGAACTGCCGGGAAGATCTTCATCGGAATTTTACGCGGGTCGTCACCCATGAATTTCTCGTAAATTTCGATGATGCCGCCGAGCTTAACATCAAGCTCCTTAGGATCTTTATGCGACAGGTCAAGGTATACCATGTTCTCGCCGTTGATACCAAGCTTGTCATCAACGCAGACGCTGAAGATCTCACGTGTTGCGATGTCACGTGGAACCAGGTTTCCGTATGCCGGATATTTTTCCTCAAGGAAGTACCAAGGCTTACCGTCTTTATAAGTCCAGATCCGGCCGCCTTCACCACGTGCGGATTCAGACATCAGACGAAGTTTATCGTCGCCTGGAATAGCCGTTGGATGAATTTGAATAAATTCGCCGTTAGCGTAATGTACGCCTTGCTGGTAAGCCGCACTTGCTGCAGTACCCGTATTAATAACGGAGTTTGTTGTTTTACCGAAGATGATACCTGGACCGCCGGATGCGAGAATAACTGCGTCGCCAACGAAAGTATGTACTTCCATCGAGCGCAGGCTTTGTGCTGAAACACCACGACAGATGCCTTCGTCATCCAACACAGCGCCAAGGAATTCCCAATGCTCGTATTTCGTTACGAGACCGGCTGCTTCCCAGCGGCGAACTTGCTCGTCCAGTGCGTACAGCAGCTGTTGGCCAGTTGTTGCACCTGCAAAGGCTGTACGGTGATATTGCGTACCGCCGAAACGACGGAAGTCAAGCAGACCCTCTGGTGTACGGCTGAACATTACGCCCATACGGTCCATCAAGTGAATAATGCCAGGTGCAGCTTCACACATTGCTTTTACCGGAGGCTGGTTCGCGAGGAAGTCGCCGCCATAGACAGTATCGTCAAAGTGCTCCCAAGGGGAGTCGCCTTCACCTTTTGTATTAACAGCGCCGTTAATGCCGCCTTGTGCGCAAACGGAATGGGAACGTTTAACCGGCACGACGGAGAACAAATCGACATGCACGCCCGCTTCCGCCGCTTTTACGGTTGCCATAAGACCGGCAAGACCGCCACCAACGACGATAATTTTATTTTTAGCCATTACGTTTCGCTCCTTGTCTAAATACTACTAACCGATATTGGTCAATGCCAATGCGGCACTTGCTGCTTCTTTGAACTCGTCACCTGAGAAAGCGATAAGAGACAGAATGAACAGCGCAGATACCAGTACAAAGATGACCATGCAAATATTCGCCGAAACTTTTTGTGCCTTCGGCGATACTGTAATCCCCCAGCTAACAAGGAATGCCCAAAGGCCATTGCTGAAGTGGAATACCGCAGCCAGAATACCAATGAGATACAAGATAAACAAAGCAGGGCTGGTTGCGATATCATGCATCGTCGAGCCAAGCTCTTCATGTGTCACATTGCCCAGTGCTACTTGCACACGGGTTTCGAACACATGCCAGAAAATAAAGATGAAGGTAATTACCCCCGTAATACGCTGCATCGTGAACGCCCAGTTGCGGCCATATTGGAAACGACTCGAGTTGAGGTTCGACTGATAAGCCATGTAGAGGCCATAAATACCGTGGAACAAGATCGGCAGGTAAATACCGAAAATCTCAAGCAGCGTTACAACAGGCAGTCCGTTAATAAAGTTAACGGCTCTAACGAAGCCATCTGGCCCCCGTTCATAAGCCTGAAAATTGGCCAGCGCATGCACGATGATAAACCCACCGAGCGGAATCACCCCTAGAAGAGAGTGCAGCTTACGCCAGTAGTACGAATTTCCGTTCATTAATACTTCTCCTTTCCAGTACTCCATCACATTTTACTGTTGACAAACCATTCTACATTTTACCCCCGGTACTTACGTCCGTCAACAAAAGTCGACACCAGGTGTGAAAAGATTCACTCCACGTCAATTGTGAAGACTTTCCGCTAAAGCTACCTCTTTAATCCTACTCCTTTTGGACTTATAATGGAATTGCATATTTATTATAATTTATTATAACAATTTAGCATAAGCCGACTGGAGTGACGATTATGATCGAAGAATTCAATATGTTCGCTGCCATTGTTGAACATTCCAGCATGAATAAAGCAGCAGCCCTTCTAAATTTGTCCCAGCCAGCCTTATCCCGCAAAATTGCCAAGCTGGAGGAGGAGATTGGGGCCAAGCTGTTCGAGCGTGTTGGCAAGCGCCTTGAACTGACACGAGTTGGTCAGTTGACCTACGAATATGCGGTGAACCTGCGCAGACTGCATCGCCGCTATATGGATTCCGTTTCCGAATATACGGCTGCAGGACGGACTTCCATTACCATTGGTGCCAGTCTTACAACCCTTCAGACTACATTACCCGATTTCATAAAGACACTAAACGCTAGCCATCCGGAATTTGACATTAAAGCGGTAACCGGCAAAACGCATGAGATCGTTAGCCTAGTCCGAGACAATAAAGCAGATATCGCGATCATCGCCTCGATGATTGAGGATTCCCAGCTCCACTGCGTTCCGCTATTTGATGATCATCTGCTGCTCGTCATCCCAACTAGTGTCTCCATTACCAGTCAGGAGCTTACAATTGAAGATTTGAACGGACTGCCGATGATTCTGTTCTCCAAAGGAACATGGTACCGCAGGCTGACAGACGAAGTATTCGCCAAATACCATCTCCAGCCTGATGTCCGAATGGAGATTGATTCCTTCGAAGCAATTGTCCGTCTTCTTCATACTTGCCGTGCAGCCACCTTGCTCCCACAATCTTATATGCGTAAGCAGCTGTTAGCCGACAACGAACTCATTGTCGTCCCTATCCGTGAGCTGGAAGAAACCAAGCGAACAACTTGCCTGATCCACAACGACCCTTCCGATCTCCATCCTGCTGTCCGCAGGTGGATTGCTGAGTTGGGTCAGTGATCTGGTTTTGCTCTAGTCTTGTTCTTCCTTCTCTCTTCCCCGCAGGGGAGGACAGTGAATGCGCTTTTTAGCGCTTCACTATCCTTCTTTACATTCCCGCGCATGGGGGATGGAGGGATGGGGATGGTTGGGTGCGGGGCTCGGTGGGTAAGGGGGTATCTCTGAAGGAGCGGAGCGTTCGCCTTTGTCCTTCCTTTGCTACACCTATGTAAACCAATTCAGAGCAAAGGAAGGACAACAGCGGCCGTAAGAGATACCCCGTCCCACCTGAGCCATCCCGCCCCATCCATCCCCGTCCATCCCATCCCCAGCGACCAGCGACAGCCGGAATTAAAAAAAGGACAGAGAACGCTAACTGCGCCCACTGTCCTTATCATCACCTGATAATCGTTTCTTCAAACTGTTCAATCTGCTCGTTTGTCCCGATGACAACCATCACGTCTTTTTCCGTTACAACATCCGTCGCTGTAGGAGCTATTATAATACCGGTAGGCTTATTAATCGCAACGATGCTGCAGCCGAATCTGGCACGCAGATTCAAATCATTTAGAGATTTATTATTTAGGCAATTCGGAACCGAAAGCTCTGCTATCGTATATTCCTTCGACAGCTCGATATAATCGAGCAGATTCGGACTTACAAGCTGATGCGCAACCCGGATACCCATGTCCCGCTCGGGATAAACCACCCGGTCCACTCCGATTTTCTCCAGCACGCGGCCATGCAGCTCACTCATCGCTTTCGCTACAACCCGCTTCACGCCAAGATCCTTCAGTAAGATAGTCGTCAGAATACTCGCCTGAATATCATCGCCAATCGCGACAACCCCGCAGTCAAAATTACGAACGCCTAATGATCGTAAAGTTTCCTCATCCGTGCAATCGGCCGACACCGTATAAGTCAGCACATTGCTCATTTCTTGGACAGCTTCCTCATCCCGGTCGATACCGAGCACCTCATACCCTAATTTGATAAGCTCTCTTCCGAGACTGGAGCCAAATCGCCCAAGCCCTACGATCACAAACTGATTGTTTTTCATTCTTTCTCTCTATTCCCCTATCCAATCGTAATTTTGCCTTCCGGATACCGGTACAGCTCTTTCTCTGATTTTGGTCCAAGCGCATACGCAAGCGTAAGCGGCCCAAGTCTGCCTGCGAACATGGTTAATGCAATAACAATTTTGCCGAAATCCGTCAGCTCCGGTGTAATGCCGACCGTCAAGCCGACCGTGCCAAAGGCTGATGTTGTCTCAAATAAAATTTTCAGAAACTGCTGATCTTCTGTTGTCGACAGTAGCATCGTAACAAAGATGACCAGCGTGAGCGACAGCATTGTAATCGTCAGTGCCTTAAAAATCCGGTCCTTACCAAGCCGGTAATGAAACAACACAATATCTTCCCGGCCTCGGATCATAGCAATAACCGCACCAATCATCGTCGTGAAGGTAGTCGTCTTAATCCCGCCTCCGGTTGAGCCAGGAGATGCACCGATAAACATCAGAATAATGGTGAAGAAAACTGTAGCCTGCCGCAGCTGCGTATAGTCTACGGTATTGGCCCCTGCTGTTCTTGGCGTAACCGATTGGAAGAAGGACGCCAGAATTTTGCCTCCCCAATCCAATGAACCAAGCGTCTTGCTATTCGAAAATTCAAAAATGAAGATGACGATAGCGCCGACAGCAATTAGGGTTCCAGTCATAGATAAAACAACTTTACTATGAAGGGAGAGCCGTTTGTTTTTACGGTACTCCAGTAAATCTGCCATAACAACAAAACCAAGTCCGCCCAAAATAATAAGCAGCATCGACACCAAATTAACGAGCGGATCACTTGCATACATCGTCAAACTGCGGAAGTTGCCGAATATATCAAAGCCTGCATTATTAAAGAATGAAATGGCATGGAAAAAGCCAAACCATACGGCCTTGCCAAACGGCATATCGAAGGCAAAGCGAATAGCGAACAAAATGGCGCCGACCAGCTCAATTGTTAGAGAATAAATAATGACCCTGCGGATTAATCTAACAATGCCTTCCATGCTTGTCTGATTCATCGCTTCCTGCAAGATCAACCGTTCCTTAAGCGATATCCGCTTGCGAATTGCAAGCGCAATAAGCGTGGCCATCGTCATAAAACCAAGTCCGCCGACCTGGATCAAGGAAAGTATAATCACTTTCCCAAAGGTAGAGAAGTATGTACCTGTATCTACCACTACTAAGCCGGTAACACATGTCGCCGAGGTTGCTGTAAACAGTGCATCAATGAAAGGTAGTCTAGATCCGTCACTTGAGGCAAACGGCATCGTGAGCAGAAAAGCACCTATCACAATAATGGCGGCAAAGCCAAAAACAAGAATTCGAGGCGGCGGCCATTTCAATATGTTGAAATAACGGGTCATGTTTCACTCCTTCATATAGGACATATCTAAAATTGGGCATAAAAAAAAGCACGGGAACCCCCAATGCGATATGAGTCCTGTTCCACCCAGCCTACGAGGTTAGCTGACGGATTCGGGCCTGGAAAGGCAGCCCTATTCAAGCGAAATGCTTAAAATTCACCCCATGCTGACGGATTGCTCCGGGCAGCGTTATGGTTCCCCCGTTTTCATGACGAAATTCGGCTGTTGCTATTCAATTAATATGACGTTATCGATTATACGCCCAAATGACAGATGCGATCAAAATGGGCTTAGGCGATAATTGAGCGGTATTCGTCCAAAAACGGTCAATCACATGGAGCAAATGGTCACTTGCTGGCTGCAAGTCCTTATTTCACAGCTTACCGTTAGCATCCTCTCCTTTCGCATCTATTGGATAATTCAGGCTAATAATGATATGGTTACAATAGATAAGCATCGTTTGAATCCGAAATGGAGGTAATGTATGATCCCTTCCATCGCTCCCCATGAATGGAGACGTTTCCTGTGGGCTGCTGTTGCAGGTGCAATTATTTTTATCTTTACACAGATTGGCCCAATTGCGGGCGACCAGCTGTTCTCCAGTTCAACCCCCAAGGTCATTTCTAAAAGTGAAGCAGCCCAGACTGCAGAAGCCTTCGTAAAAAAGCAATTTCATGAAGCTGCTGTTTCGTCCCATACGATTTATCAGACCGATAGTTTGGCAAATGGTTATTTTTCCAAAGAGGACTTACTTAAGACGTATGAGGACAAGTATGACGCCAAGTTCCCGACGGATACCTTTCAGGTTAATCTTGATCTCGAAGATGGCAGCAAAGCTATTGTATACGTTCATATGACAAGCGGCAGTGTTACAGGTTGGCATTGGCTGGGTGCCGCTCCAACTGATAATGGAAAGCTGATGCAGACAGCTGCGAAGGCTTTTGCCATTACCAAAGGCTTCCGTTCAGAAGAACTAAAGAGCCTGTACATTAACGATGACGGTGATGTTGTTCTTCATCCAACAGGATATAAGCTTGGAGATGCAACGCTCGAGCTAGTTATCGGTGTAGGATTGATTGATGATAAAGCGGTTATTACAAGATATAAGCCAGCTTTCCAGGCTCCTGCAAGCTACATAACGTATGTAGATGGTCAGAAAGACATTGGCAGCATTTTATCCGTCGTCAGTCTGGCGTACATGTGCTTTATCTCACTGGTTCTTTCTATTATTTATGCGATTCTGTACCGCCGGCACACCACATTTAAACGAGGCGTTTTTATCAGCCTTGTGTTCATCGTGTTCTACATTTATAACAATCTGAACGTGCTGGACGGCATTATGGCATCCTTAGGCGAGCAAATCCGCTCAGACTCAGAGATGAATGCAACTATCATCATTACTGTCGTCCTGCTCATTCCAGTAGGTCTAGCTGTCTATTTCGCCCTTGTTGCCGGTGACGGTATGTGGCGGTCCCAAAAACGTCCGTTATGGCCAGGCTTCCGCGAGCGGGGTTATGGAGAACATGTATGGCGCAGCGTTGGACTATCCTATCTTTTTGCCGCTGTCATATTGGGTTGTCAGGCCATTATTATGATTGCCATGGAGTTTCTTGCAGGATCATGGGCGACAAGTGATGCTACTCAATCGCCTTATAATACGAATATGCTGTGGCTGATGCCGATGATGGCCTGGTGTGCGGCGATTTCCGAAGAAGCCATATTCCGGTTGTTCGGGATTGCCTTATTTAAGAAGTGGTTCAAAAACACCTTTATTGCCACCCTTATTCCTACAACCATGTGGGCGCTTGGCCATGTTGGCTACCCGATTTTCCCGTTTTATACCCGGATCGTAGAGCTCGTTATTTTAGGAACCGTATTTTGTTTGATCTTCCTCAAATACGGATTTATTACAGCCGTTTTCACTCATGCTATATTAGACAGTCTACTCATGGGCTTCGATCTCATTGGTGTTGGCGGAGCTGTTAATATTACAGCAGCCATCATCTATGCAGTTCTGCCGATCATTGTTGCCTGGACGATTAAGTACTGGCATAACCGTCGGTACTTACGAGCCTGACCTCAGAAAGTTATAACCGATAAAAAGGGATGTATCCTCCTGTGATACATCCCTTTTTGCTGTTCAAAAAGCCTATTTAATAGAAAGGGTAACGTTTGTCCAAGAGCAATTCAATTCACCTTAATATACTCTATTAAAACCATTATGGAGGTGATAGGATTGACAACAATAATATGGCAAAAAATCAAGCGGCGGCAAACATAGATCATCAGGTAAGAAGAAATCAAGCGGTAACAAACACAAATCTTCTGGCTGCTCTGATAACTCTGCAATTCCAAGCAACCAAGGAGACAAATCAAGCGGAAATAGCAACTCTGAACATGCGCACAGTATTCTTCGCAAGCTGTCGCTCGGACAAGTTATCCAACGTGTGACGCTGGATAATGGAAAAGATCTTGATAAGGTGAAATGGGCAGGCTTTCAAAGCGGAAATGCTACATTCTCTGCAGTAAGCTACAAAACACCTTATATTGTGTATGTTCCACTTAATAAAATTACAAGCATCGCTCTGTAATGAGATGGTCATGAGACTATTTCGTCCGTTTGTCCACTCCTGTACAAGAGTAACTCTAGCAACCTTCATATACTCTATTATTACGTTCATGAGGAGTGATAGAATTGCCTAATAACCAAAGCTCAGGTGGTAATCAAAGCCCTGGTGGCAACCAAAGTCCTGGTGGCAACCAAAGTCCTGGCAACCAAAGCCCTGGCAACCAAAGCCCTGGCAACCAAAGCCCCGGCAACCAAAGCCCCGGCAACCAAAGCCCCGGCAACCAAAGCCCTGGCAACCAAAGCCCCGGCAACCAAAGCCCCGGCAACCAAAGCCCTGGCGGCAATCAAAGCCCTGGTGGTAGAAGTGCAGGCGCTAACAAAGCTGCAGCTAAGAAAGCTGGAGGCGGAAAAGGCGGTAACAAATCTGGTGGAAGCAAATCCGGAGGTAACAAAGCCGGTGCAGATAGAGCTGAGGGAAGTAAATCCGCTGGCGGTAAAGGCGGTAACAGTAAATCCGAGGGCAAAAAAGCCGGAGCAGATAAAGCTGAAGGTGGTAAATCCGGCGGCGGAAAAGGTAAATCTAATGGCAATAAAGCCGGTGCAGATAAAGCTGAAGGTAGTAAATCCGCTGGTGGTAAAGGCGGTAACAGCAAATCCGGGGGCAAAAAAGCTGGAGCAGATAAAGCTGAAGGTGGTAAATCCGCTGGTGGTAAAGGCGGCAACAGCAAATCCGGGGGCAAAAAAGCTGGAGCAGATAAAGCTGAAGGTGGTAAATCCGCTGGCGGTAAAGGCGGTAACAGCAAATCCGGGGGCAAAAAAGCTGGAGCAGATAAAGCTGAAGGTGGTAAATCCGCTGGCGATAAAGGCGGTAACAGCAAATCCGGGGGCAAAGGAAAATAAGTAAATAAAAGGAAATGCAGGTCACCCTACATTTCCTTTTCTGCTAATCTTGTAAAAAGAAATGAGGTTGCCCTACATTTCCTTTTCTTTGTCGCTCTCATTTAAAGCCTCGAGTATTTGTGAAGCAAGCTTTTCACCAATTGATAGCAGTTTGAAGTCTTCAATCGTAGCTTCCTTAATTTTCTTGATTGAACCAAAATGCTTAAGCAAAAGCTTGCGCCGCTTCTCTCCAATGCCTGGAATCGAATCCAGCTTGGAAGCGATCATCGATTTTCCACGTTGTTCACGGTGGAAGGAGATCGCGAATCGGTGAACCTCATCTTGAATCCGCTGGAGCAGATAAAACTCCTGGCTGTCCCGCGGCAAAGGCACCACTTCTGGCGGATCGCCGGTCATTAGCTGAGCCGTCTTATGCTTCGCATCCTTAACTAGACCACATACCGGAATATCTAGTCCGAGCTCATTTTGCAAGATATCAAGAGCCGCTGATATTTGCCCCTTCCCTCCGTCGACCACAATCAAGTCTGGAGGAGTCAGCTGATCTTTAAGTACTCGCTCATAACGACGACGGACAACTTCACGCATAGTCTCGTAATCGTCTGCCCCAACTACAGTCTTCACTTTATATTTACGGTATTCTTTCTTGTCCGGCTTGCCGTCAGTAAAGACAACCATCGCCGAGACCGGATTTGTACCTTGGATATTCGAGTTATCGAAGGCTTCAATTCGCCGTACATCAGACAGGCCAAGCCACTCTGCCAGTTTTTCTGATGCCCGAATACTTCTCTCCTCATCCCGTTCAATAAGGCGAAATTTATCAGCCAGTGCAATCTTCGCATTGTCAATGGCCATGGTAACAGCTTCGCTTTTCCGTCCACGTTGCGGCAATAATACCTTCACCTTCAGCCAGTTATGCAGCATTGTTGCGAACTCGTCCGGAACATTGGCAGATTCATCGGTACTTTCCTCATCCCCTAGCGGCAAGGGCAGCAAGATCTGCTTCGGCAGCGCCGGGTTATCACTGTAATACTGTGTGACGAACGTCATGAAGTCATCATATTCTTCCCCATAATACGGGAAGGATGTACCGCGGCGTTCAATCATTTTACCTTGACGCATATACAGAATCTGAACACACATCCAGCCTTTCTCCACCGCATAGCCAAATATATCGCGATCGAGGGCATCGTTCATCGTAATCTTCTGCTTCTCAATCACAGCATCAATACTTATAATCTGATCTCGGTATTCCTTAGCCCGCTCGAAGTCCAGCTCTTCCGCCGCAGCTTCCATCTTGCGCTGAAGATCAGCCTTAACCACATCATGACCGCCATTAAGGAATTTTGTAATCTCCTGAACCATTGAGTCATATCGCCCTTGCTCCACTTCGAATTCGCATGGGGCAATGCATTGGCCGATATGGTAATACAAGCACACTTTATCCGGCAAGGTACCACATTTGCGCAGCGGATACAGCCGGTCAAGAAGCTTCTTCGTTTGTTGAGCAGCATAGGCATTGGGATACGGACCAAAATACTTCCCCTTGTCCTTCACAACTCGACGAGTAACTTCAAGACGCGGATGAGTCTCATTCGTGATCTTAATATATGGAAAAGTCTTATCGTCCTTAAGAAGTACATTATACCGCGGATGATATTGCTTAATCAGGTTACACTCCAAGATAAGTGCTTCCATATTACTTGAGGTAATAATATAGTCAAAATCCCGAATTTCGGATACGAGGCGTTGTGTCTTGCCATTATGACTGCCATTGAAGTAGGATCGAACACGATTCTTCAGCACCTTTGCTTTACCTACATAGATAATGGTGCCTTCCCCATTCTTCATTAAATAACAGCCTGACTGATCTGGCAGCAGCGCTAATTTGTTGCGGATTAGCTCTTCTGCTTCTGCCCGGCTGATGGCTGTATTCTGTTGTTGCTGATCCATATTGTTCCTCCTACCACACAAATGGCCGAACTCTGGCTAGTTTGTGGTGATTCTTACTTCGAAAGCATAAGCTCGGGGCTGCTTTTGCATTCTTTTATTTTAACATATCGAACGCATGTTTCGCCTTATATTTGTCAATCAATTGCTTTACAATTATTCGTAAAGTTGGGTATACTATTAAAAGCTGAATGGTCTTCAAGGGAGGCGTAATCATATGGAAAATGTACGTGATCCGCGCGAACATGTGAACGAAGAACCGCGCCACGACTTGATGGACGTTATGATGGGCTTTGGCGGTATGCTCGGTTTTATGACCGTTCTCTTCGCTGTAGCTGTCATCGTGAAATTCATCATCTCTTAACACAAAAAAGCTCCGTATCGGATTTCCGATACGGAGCTTTTTTTTATCTTATTATTATTGAGCAACTGCACGCAGCTGATCGCTGTTTGCTGCCTTTTGCTCCGTTGAAGCTTGTTTATGCGGCGGTTGATCATAACGCGTACGCTCCGTACGATCAATCTGAACGATGCGTCCATCATGTACGGTAATATTGACAGAACCATATTGCAATCCGTTCACTTGTTCAAGAATACGATCCAACCACACTTGATCTACTTCCAAAGGTTTTGCCATTATTAACCCCTCCATAATCAACCGATTTACTCGGTATTAATTTCAAAAAAAATTAGTCCAGCATTTCATGTGATGATCTTTGATTGGTTTTCCATTCGAACAAGGCTTTGACGATTAATGTCAGAACCGCCAGCATAACGAGCAAGGATGCCACTGCAAAGGATGCAGAAAACTGATATTCGTTATAAAGAATTTCAATATGAAGAGGCAGCGTATTCGTTTCTCCCCGGATATGACCGGATACAACGGATACAGCACCAAACTCCCCCATCGCACGGGCATTACTCAGAATTATGCCGTAAAGCAAGCCCCATTTGATATTCGGCAGCGTAATACGCCAGAAGATTTGCCAGCCTTTTGCACCTAGGCTTGCAGCCGCTTCTTCCTCCTGTACTCCTTGTGCCTGCATAAGAGGAATCAATTCGCGTGCAACAAACGGAACAGTAACAAAAACCGTAGCTAGAACAATACCTGGTAACGCAAATACGATTTGAATATCATGCTTGTCGAGCCATGGTCCAAAGAAGCCTTGTGCACCAAATAACAAAATATAAATCATCCCTGAAATAACAGGTGATACGGCAAATGGCAGATCGATTAATGTAATTAGAAGGTTCTTCCCTTTGAAACGGAATTTGCTGATTGCCCATGCTGCTGCAATACCAAACACCGCGTTAAGCGGCACTGCAATAAGAGCAACAAACAACGTTAAACGTAAGGCTGATAAGGCATCCGGATCGGTAATCGCCGCCCTGTATACATCAAAGCCTTTCTTGAAAGCTTCAATAAATACAGATACTAGTGGCATAACAACTGCAAGCCCGAGAAATAAAAGAGAAATGCTAATCAATAACCATTTTACGCCAGCCGATTCTGTTATATGTTTCGGCCGTTTGGACGCTTCCTGAGACAAATGCGCGGTAACTGCTCCAGCCATCTCTAATCCCCCTATTCCGCTGCTGTTCGGCGGCTAATGCGCCATTGCATGAAGTTGATAAGCAGTAAAAGCAAGAAGGATATGATGAGCATCACCAGCGCAATTGCAGTGGCACCTTTATAATCAAATTGCTCAAGTTTCGTCATAATCAGAAGTGGTGCAATTTCCGTTCTCATTGGCATATTGCCGGAGATGAAGACAACTGAACCATATTCCCCAATTCCCCTGGCGAAGGCCAGTGTGAACCCGGTCAATAACGCTGGCAGCAGCTCCGGAAAAATCACTTTCCAAAATGTACGCCACCGATAAGCACCTAGCATTACTGCTGCTTCTTCTGTATCTTTCTCGAAGTCTTGCAGGACAGGCTGTACGGTCCGTACAACAAACGGTATACCGATAAAAATTAAAGCAATCGTAATGCCCAGCTGCGTGTAAGCAACCTTTAGTCCAAGCGGCTCAAGGATCGAGCCAACCCAGCCGTTAGGTGCATAAATCGCTGTCAGCGCAATACCTGCTACCGCCGTCGGGAGAGCGAACGGCAAATCGACGAGGCTGTCGATCAACTTTTTCCCGGGGAAACGATACCGAACAAGCACCCAAGCAACAAGAAGGCCGAAGACGAGATTCGTTAAAGCGGCAAAAAAGGAAGTCGTAAAACTGATTCGATAGGCTGCGATTACCCGAGGGTTCGTAATGACTGCCCAGAATTCGCTCCAGCTCAGGCCGGTTGTTTTCACAAACACACCGGCGAGAGGGATAAGAACGATCAAGCTCAGGTAAGCAATGGTGAAGCCCATCGACAGGCCAAAGCCTGGCAATACATTTTTAGACCTCTTTGCTCTGGAACCTTTCATGTGAAGTCAGCTCCGTTCATCAGTGTTCACCATCATTACGAGCCTGGCGTGTAAATTTTGTCGAAGATACCGCCATCATTAAAGTGCTTCTCTTGAGCAGTCTTCCAGCCGCCAAAGTCGTCGATCGTAATCAGTTCAAGGTCTTTGAATTGATCTTTGTATTTCGCAGCAATTGTTTCATTGATTGGACGGTAGTAGTTTTGTGCAGCAATTTCTTGCCCTTCATCCGAGTACAAATATTTCAGGTAACCTTCTGCTACTTCTCTTGTACCACGGTCATCAGCTACTTTATCAACAACTGCTACTGGAGGCTCTGCCAAGATGCTGAGCGATGGATACACAATGTCGAATTTGTCTGGGCCAAGTTCTTTTACGGACAAGTATGCTTCATTCTCCCAAGCAAGCAGGACGTCGCCGATTCCTTTTTCTACGAATGTCGTTGTAGCGCCACGAGCGCCAGAATCAAGAACAGGTACATGCTTATACAGCTCTTTTACGAAATCTTGTGCTTTTGCTTCGTCATTGCCGTTTTGTTTCAGAGCATAACCCCAAGCTGCGAGATAGTTCCAACGTGCGCCGCCAGAAGTCTTTGGATTTGGTGTAATGACTTCAACGCCGTCTTTTACAAGGTCGCTCCAGTCGTTAATGCCTTTTGGATTACCTTTACGAACGAGGAAAACGATTGTTGATGTGTATGGAGCACTGTTATGTTCGAATTTCGTCTGCCAATCGGCATTAATAAGTCCTGGTTCTACAAGAGCATCAATATCATAACCAAGTGCTAAAGTAACAACGTCTGCTTTCAGACCGTCGATAACTGCACGCGCTTGTGCACCAGAACCGGCATGAGATTGCTTAATTGTAACGTCTTGGCCAGTTGTATCTTTCCAATATTTTACGAATGCTTTGTTGTAGTTCTCATATAATTCACGAGTTGGGTCATACGAAACGTTAAGGATTTCCACTGGTGGCTTTGGTTTATCTGTAGGAGCTTCAGAAGCTGCACCCGCATTGTTTGTTGCGGCTGCTTCTTTATTTCCATTTTTATTTGAGTTGGAATTGGAGTTAGAGTTGGAGCCGCATGCTGCAAGCACCAGGGTAAACGTAAGGATAAGTACAAGCGAACGGACAATAGCTAATCTCTTCATAGTCAACACACCCCTATTTTTATTGACAGAAGAATAATGTTAGCATCCGGTGGTCCGGGTAGTCTGTATTATTCCTACCTGTTTAGTTGGTTATGGATGAATCTTACCAGCCGCCCAATTATCTGTCAATAGAAATTGGAAAATATTTATTGATTGTATAAGCTAAGCTTATAAGCTGGCCAAAATAAAAAGGCAGGGCAGTTAGCCCAGCCTTCCATAGTTATCGATTTAAGTCGCACTCAGCGGAAAATGACAGGCAATCTGTCTCCCTCCATTAACCTCGCGAAGTAATGGCTCCTCTACACTACACTTTGCTTTTGCTGCAGGACAACGCGGATGGAAACGGCAGCCCGAGGGCGGATTAGCCGGAGACGGCACATCCCCTTGCAGCACAATTCTCTCCCGCCTGCGTGCTGGATCCGGCCGTGGGATCGCGGATAGTAACGCAGCCGTATACGGATGAAGGGGCTCAGCGAACAGCTCCTCTGTTGGCGCAACCTCAACGATTTTCCCCAGGTACATCACACCAACCCGGTCAGATATATGCCGGACAACATTAAGACCATGGGCGATAAACAAGAAGGTCAGACCTAGTTCTCGCTGCAGCTTCATCAGCAGGTTAATGACCTGTGACTGAACGGATACGTCAAGGGCAGATACCGCTTCATCTGCTACGATGAATTCGGGATTTAAGGCAATAGCTCTTGCAATCCCGATCCGCTGACGCTGTCCGCCGGAGAACTCTTGCGGATATCGGTTTCTACGGGTCGCATCTAGTCCAACCAGCTCCATCAGCTCTACGACACGACTGTCAATCTCCCTCTCCGTCATCCGCTCATGCAGCCGCAGCGGCTCTCCGATGATATCCTTTACAAGAAAACGTGGATTAAGCGAGCCAAACGGATCTTGGAAAATAATCTGCATCTGCTTGCGCAGCCGGCGCAGCTCCTGCCCGCTTAGCTTTTGTACATCAGTGCCATTAAAGTTCACTTCGCCTTCCGTTGCCTGATGAAGATTAAGTACAACCCGGCCAAGCGTAGATTTGCCGCAGCCCGACTCGCCAACGAGTCCAAACGTCTCCCCTCTGCGGATCGACAGGGTTATATCATCAACTGCTTTTACCTGGCCAACGACCCGGTTCAGAAGCCCCGATCGAATCGGAAAATATTTTTTGACTCCACGAAGCTCAAGTACATATTCCGCTTTCATTTCGACTCACCTCAGCTCCGATTCATTTTGCCATGCTGCTGCCCCGCCATCTTCCATATACATCCAGCATGAAGCTTGATGCTCTTCCCCTACCGTGAATGATGGAGGTGACTTCTCCCGGCAAATATCCTTCGCATAGGGGCAGCGTGGATGGAAGCGGCATCCTACCGGAAGCTGGCTGAGCCCCGGAATATTGCCGCGTATCGTATACAGTTCATCACCACGTGATCCCTCAAGACCTGGTACCGATTTCAGAAGACCTACCGTGTAAGGGTGGCTGGGGCGTGTGAATATTTCGCTCACGCTTCCTTCTTCTACAATAATACCGGCATACATGACCGCAATGCGGTCAGCCATTTCAGCCGCAACACCCATGTCATGAGTAATGAGCAGAATGGACATGCCAAGCTCCTTCTGGAGACTGCGAAGAAGATCAAGAATTTGGGCTTGCACCGTTACATCAAGCGCAGTTGTAGGTTCATCTGCAATGAGCAATACTGGGTCGCAGGCTAAGGCAATCGCAATAACGACACGCTGGCACATCCCGCCGGACAACTCATGCGGGTATTGTCTGGCGCGAATCTCGGGAGCCGGAATACCAACAAGCCGCAGCATATCAACTGCCATTTTGCGGGCTTCTTTCTTACTCTTCTTCTGATGAAGAACGATACTTTCCGCGATTTGATCTCCTACAGTGTAGACGGGATTTAAAGAAGACATCGGATCTTGGAAAATCATAGCGATCTTATTCCCGCGAATGCGGATCATATCGTCCTGGCTTCGTTTCGCCAAATCTTCCCCTTGGAACTTAATACTGCCCTCAAGAATGGCTCCGCCATTATAATCAATCAGCCGCATGATCGCGAGGGAAGTTACGCTTTTACCGCTTCCGGACTCCCCTACCAGACAAACCGTCTGACCTTTGTCGAGTGAGAGCGACACATGCTCGGTGGCCTTTACTGTTCCGCCTACCGTCAGAAATCCGGCTGTTAGATTTTCGATTTCAAGAAGCTTTTCCGCCATCTGTCGATTCTCCTCTCGGACATTTTCTGCCGCGGGTTCAATGAGTCTTGAATACCGTCGCCAATAAAATTCACGGCAAGCACAACAAGCAGAATGCAGACACCTGGATAAACGGATTGCACCGGATCAATCAGCATAAATTCACGTGCATTCGTCAGCATTAGTCCCCAGCTTGTATCGGGAGCCTTTATCCCTAAACCAAGATAAGACAATGCCGATTCGCTAAGGATAGCGGCACCTACCATCAGCGTAGCGTTTACGATAATAGGAAAGCTTGCGTTACGGAGTAAATGTCTAAATATAATGCCAAAGTTCGAAACCCCAATTGCCCTTGCTGCCTCCACATACTGCATCTCTCGAAGCTGTAAGAATGTGCCTCGCACAAGTCTGGCCACACTCATCCAACTCGTTAGAATAAGAACGCTAATCATATAACGGAACTCTGTACCAAAGATCGCGAGCACGAGAATATTCAAGAACAATAATGGAATCGAATTCATCACGTCTACAAGCCGCATGAAGCAGGTATCAATAAATCCTCCAAAATAACCGGATATGGACCCTATCAAGGTTCCAATGATGACTGATCCAGCCGCAACGGAAAATCCAACGGTCAAGGAGATCCGTGCGCTGTACAGCAATCGTGCAAATATGTCACGGCCTACTTCGTCTGTCCCGAGTAGATGCCCATCGGTCCCTGCTTTCAAATTGGCAAACATCAAATCAATTTTTGCCGGATCATATTTGGTAAGCCACGGAGCGAACGCCCCACAGAAGACAAATACCAGTAGAACGACAAGACCACTCATTGCGTATGGATTACGGCGGAACTTGGACCATGCTGTACGCCAAGGCCCTGGAGGACGTTTGAGCGGCTTGACCGCCTGTACGTCAACCGGCGGGATTATGGCAGAGGTTTGCATATTGGCTTCACTCATGCCGATCTCCCCCCTCTCTTACCAAGCTGTACACGTGGATCTACAACCGCATAAAGCAGATCGGCGATTAGATTGCCAACAATAACAATAACAGCTGTTAAAAGAGTAATAGCCATAAGAACGGAATACTCGCGTGCAACCGCCATCTGGACGAATAAACGCCCCATTCCCGGCCAATTGAATACACTTTCGGTTAAAGCCGCACCCGCAACAAGCAGCGGAAGGTCAAGCGCAACAATCGTAATGACAGGAATTAGAGCGTTACGGAGAGCATGCTTGTAGATAACCTTACCTTCCCGCACCCCTTTGGCCCGTGCAGTACGGATATAATCCTTATCAAGCACTTCCATCATGCTAGAGCGCGAATATTTCACATATGCTGCCAGGAAACTTAGCGTTAACACAGAGACGGGTAAGATAAGATGCATCATCAAGTCGCCAAGCTGGCCTTCTTTATCCATCGTGTACATATCAGCAAGCGGCAGCCAATCCAGCTTTATCGAGAAGATCTGCTGTAGGATGATCCCGAACCAGAAGGTTGGCATCGCAAATCCAATATACGAAATAAAAGAGGCCGTCTGATCGGAGAGGCTATACTCCTTCGTGCTGTTGTAGATACCCCATGGAATAGCAATGATGAGGGTCAGCAGCCATGCCACACCCATCAGAACAAATGTGTTTTCTACGGTAGGCCAAATCACCTGGCCGATCGGTAAATGATTCTTGAACGTATATCCCAAATCACCTTGCAGCAAGTTGCCTAACCAATGTAAATATTGCAGAGGGAGCGGCTGATCCAGCCCCATATTATGTGCTTGTACCTTCATGGCCTCCGGCGATAAGCCCGGCGCCAGCATCATTTGAAAAGGTCCTCCCGGAGCGGCATGGATAAGCCCGAAGGTAACGAGCGTAATCAGGAATAGCACCAAGACGGACTGAAGCGTTCGGCGAATAAAAAACTCGGTCATATCCCATCCTCCTAAAAGAATTGCCTATGGCAATTCTACTTCGAAAGCATAAACCTAGAATTGACGCTGCTTTTGCGGCAATTCTTGCTTCGAAAGCATAAACCTAAGAATTGCCTATGGCAATTCTACTTCGAAAGCATAAACCTAGAATTGTCACTGCTTTTTGTGGCAATTCTTACTTTGTGAGCATCAACCTAAAGGTTTACAAGGAAGAAGAGGGCCATGCCCTCTTCTCCTGTAAACGATCGGTTGTACGCTGCTTATTCGGCCAGCCACCATTTGATCATGTGGTAGAAGTATCCTGTTTGATGGGTTGGCTCTGGAGCATCTTCTGGGGCATACTTCACTTTTGGTCCGATACCTTGCGGATTACCGTATTGATAGAGGAATACATAAGGCAGATCTGTGGAAATTTCAGTTGCGATTTGACCGTAAATCTCTTTACGGGCTGCTTGATCTACAACGGAGTATCCGTCAACCCATAACTTGTCGAGCTTATCGTTCTTGTACCAGCCGCTGTTTTGACCTGCTGGCGGGAAGTATTTCGATGAGAAGATACTTTCACCGTCTGGATCCGGATTGCTAAGCGACCATCCAAGGAGAATGGCAGGGTATTTGCCTGGCGTAATGTTCTGATCAATCCAGGTTGCGAAGTCAATCGCTGTTGGCTTCACTTCAATACCAACGTCTTTCAGGTTTTGCTGAATAATTTGGGATACGGCTTCACGGCGGCTGTTACCGGCGTTGTATTGCAGCTCGAACGAGAAACGGTGGCCGTCTTTTTCGAGAATACCGTCTTTACCTGGTACCCAGCCATCTTCAGCAAGCAAGGCTTTTGCTTTCTCCGCGTCATAGGCATAGTTAACTGCTTTGTCTCCTGGATCTGACCAGGAGCCTGGCAGGAATGGCGCGTTCATCAGGGCACCTGTACCTTTCAGGACATTATCGACCATGCCTTGGCGGTTCAGAGCATAAGCAATAGCTTGACGGCTCTTTTGCGTGTTGAATGGAATGAACTTATCTGGGAAGTTGTTTGCATCAAAGTTGAAGCTGATATATTCGTAAGTTGAAGTTGCCCCTTTGATCACATTAATCTTGTCATTTTTCTCTACCGCTTCAAGCTGTGTAATCGGAATCGCAAGTGAAGTATCAACATCACCCTTAATCAGAGCTTGAACCTCGGTATTTTGATCCGCATAAATTTTGTACACAACTTTTTGAATGTTTGGCTTCACTTCACCCCAGTAATTCGGATCCGCTTCAAGACTTACGTATTGACCTGTCTTCCATTCCGACCATTTCCAAGGACCACTTGTAACCGTCTTGGCAGGATCCTTACCGAATGGATTAGCCTGCAGTTCTTCTGGCTTCACATCCTTCAGAATATGGCTTGGCACCGGATTGAGCATCAGGGAGTACTGGAATGGTGCATACACTTGCTTCAGAGTAATTTTGACCGTGTAGTCGTCGACTTTCTCTACACTGCCAACCTTGTCATAAAGGCTGATACCTGGTGCACCTGTTTTTGGGTTAATCACTGTATTAAGGGTAAAGACCAAATCTTCTGCAGTGATTGGCTGACCATCACTCCATTTGGCCGTATTTTTCATTTTTACGGTATACGTTTTGCCATCTTCCGAAACCTGTGGAAGCTCAGCAGCGATCGACCATGGCTGTACAACCAGGTTGCCGTCGCGGTCTAGATCATACAACTGGGCGAATAACAAATACTGCATATCGCCGGATGCCGTATCATTTACGAAAATAGGATTGACCGATACGATGTCGGAGAATGTACTTACTGTTAATGTACCGCCTACTTTAGGCGTATTAGGATCTTCAGATGGTTCTGCGGAAGGGGATGYTGACTCGTCTGCTGTTGTCGCTGTTGGTGATGGAGAATTGGTACTGTTACCATTGTTATTACTAGAACAGCCTGCGATTACGATAGCCAAAATACTTAATAGAAATAAAAACTTCATGGGTTTCTTTCGAGTAATCATCCTATCTCCTCCTCTAATTAGCACGTGATTTTATCAGTCCGTTTGGTGCCTGAATGATCCACTGCCTTTCTATTTGTTCAAATATTTTAATTTTTCTGAATATTTGCATTATAAGTATTGCTTTCCATTTACGTAGCGTTCATAATCTCAGATGACAGCCTTATTCTGTATTCATATAAACCAATTCTATCTTCCAACGTTGCACATCCTGAACTTTATTTTTCCAAGTATGTAACATTTTCTCACCTCCCCTGAGGAGAGTATACTACAAGTTATTAACGCGGTAAATAGTTAAAGTATTTTCACAAAAAGAGGCTGCACATGTGAACAAATGTGCAGCCTCTTCCTCTTATTTACGGCCTCGCTTATTCTCACCCGTTACCATAACGACCTCGACATAAGGCTTGATCCGATTCATTAGACGCTCACCTTTATACTGTTCATCTCCATCTTTGCTTGTAAAACTGAAGTGTTTCTCCAGTGCATCAAGCTCATAATTAGAGGTGTATAGCGTAGGCTTACGGTTCATCCGGTAATTGAGTATAGATCCAAGCACATGATCTCGAACCCATGGATTCAAGTTCTCTGCGCCAATATCATCAAATATTAGAAGATCGGTTTCCTTCATAATCTCTACCGTCTCCCGCAGTTTCCCAGGCTCATGCATCATAGACTTCAAGTCTTCTACGAATTCCGGCATATAGACGATCGCTCCAGAGTAACCTGCCTTTGCAAGCTCATGCAGGAGGTAGCACATTAGGAACGTCTTGCCTGTACCGAATTTCCCGGCAAGATACAAGCCTTCCTTTTGCAGTCCTTCTTCCTTCGTCTTATCAATATAAGCTAATATTTGATAGGCCGCTTCCGTCCGTTTGGCATCTTTAAACAAAATTTCATCCGCCGAGTAACCGTTGTTAAGTGCCACTTCATCCACATAGAAGCTGCGGATCCGGTTCTTGATCTGATCCTCGCTGCGCCTTGCTATAAACTTCTTGCAAGACACCTTCCGGTCTATCAATTGGACTTGATCACTTACAGTCTCGCAGGATAACAACGTATAATGTCCTTCGAAATCATTCGGGCAATTGTCCAGACCCGGACAATTCGAGCAGTTGCGATATTCCTTCACATATTGATAGACGCGATTCATATTCATACGAACCGCTCTTTCATCCAGCTCAGGGTGCTTGATGAACAGACGCTCAACAAGAGGGTCCGCCATTAGCTCCCCAAGCCTTTGATCTGCTTGATCGTTTAACGACTTTCCGCCAGGCCATGATTTCAACATTTCACCAAGCGATTCCATTCTCATTCACCCCGCCTTTTGTTTTATCCCTTGCCATCCAGCTTTCTTGCCAGCCTGCGCATCTGCTCCAGCTTCTCTGGCGAAATAGCTGCATCATCACTGCCTTCGTCCTGCACAATCGGAATAGACGGCTTACGCGAGATTCCCCCGCGTGCACCATTACGGGAATTGCCTTTTGCCCCGGTCTGCCCAGCAGCTGCTCTGGCACTGCGGCGCTCCTTGTCCGCTTCAACTTCAGCTTGCTCCCTCACGTAGAGTACAGCCTTCTCGAAAGTATCCACCTGCTTAACGAGCATATTGGACACTACAGCTTCCACGAAAGTTTTTGTTACACGCTGTGCGTCGTTCATACCAATAACATAATGAATGAGAACATTAATGACAGGTGCCGGAAGCTTGTAATTGAGGTCAATCCGCTCGAAGGATCTTTCTATCCAATCAGGTACCGCTCCTGGGAAAAAGCGCTGCAAGAATCGTGTATGCGGCTCATTCCGCATGAGCATATTGTATTGCTGCACATCACATCTGCCAGCCAACTGGCTTGGTACAAGTAAATGATATTCTTCCTGCACACCGAACTCAACGAGTTCTTCCTCAGACTCATTAGCTTGTTCCGTTGCTGCCTGAACACGGGCGAGGGTACGCTGACGATCGCCTTCACGTTTCTTGTCCTGACGGTACAGCTGATTCGCACGAAGCTGTATTTCATCTACAATCAGCTCACCGCTTGAAGCGAAAATTCCATCCTCATCCAATAAACGGCATATGTCCGCTACGGATAGATTGTATTTATATGCGACATAATTGACTTGGGCAAGCTGCTCGTTATTGCCGCGCATACGTTCTACGAAACTCCGGTTCGCAGAGTTACGAGGGAATCTTAGAATAATCTCACCATAAGGAATACCTGCTGTCTCAAGCTGGGCTCTTGGTGCTGCCTGACGTGTAGGCGCAACCTCTGTAAGTGCTTGCTCAAGCTCTTGGTCAATCGAATGCGTATTAAGCTGAAACAGCTCATAGAACGGAACGGAAATATTTTCTTTCGACAGTTGACTGTTCACGAGCTCATCGGGCTCTTGGGCGCCAAATGATTCACGAAGCGATATAACCGCATATTTGCCGATCTTGTCCCGAAGCAGCAGCGTCAAATGCTGGTTGCGGAAAAATTCACTCGGCGACATAGGCTGTGATAGCTCATACTCATACATAATATCTGCCTGATCCGGCACGCCGACCCGCGATGTCTGCAAGAGGCCAACCGCCTCAAGCCGCGAAGCCTGGTCAATTAAGTATTTTCTGCTTTTTTCATTCATCTCAAGTCCAAGTCCAAGGAACAGCTTACGTTGAGTCTCAATGGTAGAATAGCCCGAGGTGCCTTCTGCGATCCCGTGGTAAAGCTGTTGGTACAAAGCAATAGAAAAAGCGCCTATCATCGGCTGATAAATAAGCGATAACATTTTATAGTCCAAGCTGCTTAGCGAAAAATCTCGGAAAATGTAATAACGATGATTCTCTGTATATTGCAGTAGATTACCGATGCGCAATTGCATCTCTCCATCTCATAACGTACTTTCTATCATTTTAACATAAAAAGAAGAGGTGGGGACGAATACAAAAATAGAAATATGAGGGGTTCCCACCAAATAAAAAACGGCCTCGTGCCCTTTACAGGGATAACGATAACCGTTTGTGAAATTTAAAACATCTTATATCCGCCGCGACGCAGCGCGCGAATCGCCCATCCGCTGACATACGCCCCTGCCAAAGCACCAAGAACAGGAATTACGTCGACATATGTAAACTCCGTGAAATTATCGACAAACGAAACAGTATCATCCCAAGTCTGCCAAATATAAACCGGCAACAGTACAATGATAAACGCATAAATGGGAAACCAGGTTGTTTTGAGAAGCATGTTAAGTATAAAGCCGATGCCGAACATCATAACTAGGAACAGCACCGTAGCTACAATTAATTGAAGCATGTCCTCTTCTCCTTTGGAAAGTCTCGCTCTTCAGTTTAAATAATGGAAATAAGGAAGTCAATTAGAAGCGGCTATTTGTCACAAGTCCGACATTTGCTCTAGCGGAATTGTTTACGATACAATGTTAAAAGCAATGCGACGAGAGGAGATTTTAACCATGAGTGAAGTAGCCATTACATTAGAAGGCTGGTATGCCCTGCATGATTTCCGTTCAATGGACTGGGCGGCATGGCGGCTTGCAAGCGATAAAGAACGGAGCCAAGCACTGGACGAGCTCCAATCCTTCCTGACAGAATGGAACAGTGTGGATGAGAACAAACAAGGAAGTACAGCGGTGTATTCGATCGTTGGCCAAAAAGCTGACTTCGTCTTCATGCACCTTCGTGAAACACTTGAAGAGCTGAATGATATCGAAACAGCATTTAACAAAACACTATTTGCTGAATTTACACAACCTGCTCATTCCTATGTGAGTGTTGTTGAGCTTAGCAACTACGTGAATTCGCCAGGCAGCGATCCGTTGCAAAATCCGGAGATTGTTGCGCGCCTGAAGCCATCCCTTCCGAAAGCAAGACATATTTGCTTCTACCCAATGAACAAACGCCGTTCTGGCAATGATAACTGGTACATGCTCAGCATGGATGACCGCCGCACAATGATGCGCAGTCATGGCATGATTGGACGTAAGTATGCAGGCAAAGTAAAACAAATCATCACCGGTTCCGTTGGTTTCGACGACTGGGAATGGGGTGTTACGCTGTTTGCCGATGATGCGCTTCAGTTCAAAAAGCTGGTATATGAAATGCGCTTTGACGAAGTTAGTGCACGTTTTGGTGATTTCGGTGATTTCTTCGTTGGTAATTTGCTTGACTCGGAGAAGTTTGTTGCAATGCTGAAGCTGTAGGTTAAACGGGAGGACTGCGCAGTTGAATGTTCTTCCGATCGCTGTTGTTCTCAAAGTTGTCCGAATTTAATTAGATAAGGTTAAACTTTGAGAACAAAGGCGAACGCTTAAAAGCATTCTGAACAGAAAGCTACTTCGTAAGCATAAGCTGCTTCTCCAGAAACATTCAGCCTGCTCCATCCTCGTTTAACCTGTTTTATAGACAAGTGACGCCACAGGGTAACTCCTGTGGCGTTTTTTAATGATAGACGTCTTCTTTATAAGTCCCAGCAATTACACTTATCACACTTCATAAGTTGGGAGACCGTTGAAATACCCTTAATCTATGCTAACGAACCTACATCACGCTATTTGCTCGAATTGGATGGTTTAATAATTGTAACGAATCCTAGTAACGTTATTCCCTGCTTTCTCGCCTCGATTTGCACGAAACTAGTCAAATAGAATTACCAAGATTCGTTAGGTTTAAGAAGAAGCCATTTCTCGATAAATAAGGTGACTACGATTCGTTAGTCGGTTTAACAGGTAAGATCGGCTAGGGCAGCGGAAGGATCGGCGATGATCTTGCCAATAAAAAAGGCTTTCGCCTTAGCGAAAGCCTCTTACTTATTCGTCGTCGTCTTCGTCCAACAGGCCGAGACGTTTCTGTTCCAGATAAAGCTCTGTCGCGCGGTCGCGCTCGCGGCCTTTTTCCTTCAGCCGTTCAATCGCTGGCTGGATGAGGAGGTCTACTTCTTTTTGCACCGTATACGACAAATCATGACGCATCTGCGATTCGAGAAACGAGCCGACTTCCATCAAAGCATTGTAGCGGTCGAGTTCGTCCCGTGTTAATAATCCGCGGACTTGAACGCTGCAGTGACGCATTATAGGAATTTCCCTTTGCGCAGCACAAGCGGAATACCGCCGATAATGAACAGGTAACGCAGGTCAATCAATTTTTTCAGCCAAGCAGCCGTACGGCCCTTGTACTTCTTGCCGAATGCGAGACCAATGGCTTCCCCTTTACCAAGCGATGCAACTGTACCTTTATTGCTGAACGTGAAGCTCTTCAGCGGTTGGTTACGTATGGATGCAATCAGGTTATGTGCACATACAACACCTTGCTGCATTGCAATTTGTGCTGTTGGCGGGTAAGGACGGCCTTCTGGATTAAACATCAAGGAATTGTCGCCAACTACATAAATGTTCTCATGGCCAGGAGCACGCAGATTCTCATCTACTTTCACACGTCCGCGCATCGTTTCAAAACCAGCATCTTCAATCAAACGATTGCCGCGGATACCGCCGGTCCAAATAACCGTCTGCGATTTAATCTCTTCGCCTTCACCTACAACGACGCCATCTGGCGTGCATTCTTTAATTGCTGTTCCAATACGGAACGTTACGCCCTTCTTCGTCAATATGTCCATCGCGTATTCGACGAGCTCAGGGTCAAAGCCTGGCAGAGCGGTTGGTGCTGCTTCAATATTATAAATTTTCACGAGTGCTGGATCAACGTCAAACTGTTTGCACAGTTCTGGAATACGATCAGACAATTCGCCAACAAATTCGATACCAGTAAAGCCTGCACCGCCAACAATGAAAGTAAGGTAGTCGGTACGATGCGGTTCACGCTTGAAGCGTGCAAATTGATATTCAATATGCTCACGGATCAAACGAACAGAGTTGATGCTGCGAATATTCATCGCGTACTCGCCAAGACCAGGAATACCAAATGTTTCCGGCTCTCCGCCGAGACCGATGACCAAATAATCATACGATAATGTTCCATCCTCTAGAATAACCTTTTTATCCTGCGGGCGAATTTGTACGACTGTTGATTTCACGAAGTCGATCTTGAATTCGTCAATCAGCTTCGAAATGCTGACACGCGCATTCTCAGGATTATCCGTACCAGCAGCTGGCATATGCAAATGTGTCGTAATATAGTGGTAATCGTGCTTATTCACTAGTGTGACGTCAGCCTCGTTATAATTAAGTTCTTTTTGCAACCGCAGTGCAGTAAGCACACCGCCGTAGCCAGCTCCTAAGATGACAATTTTGGGTATGTTGCTCATCGTATGATCCCATCCATTCCTTAGCTTGTTTATGTGTCTTTGTTTGTGAAAAATTACACAATCCGTGCTGGATCTATATTTTTCAACCAGCGAATTGTGTCATTTATTGGTCCGATTATCGCTCCGACATCTCTTTAGCCAGCTTTTTCTTCTATATCGACTGGTCCAAATTCGGCGCCATACATACAATACATCAGAAATATTACATAGTTTTCACTTAAACTTCAAGAGCAAAATATACGAAAAACTTTAGAGCAGCATACAAATTAATATTTCCTTCTTTGAAATAGCAGGCATATAATAGGAAGCAGATCATCAAAACTTTGGAGGTGCTTTCCATGTCATCCTTTGAATCGCCCGAAAACCTTGTAGATATTATCATTATTGGTGGTGGACCTGCCGGACTATTCGCGGCCTTTTATGGCGGTATGCGCCAGGCTTCTGTGAAAATCATTGAAAGTATGCCTCAGCTTGGTGGACAGCTGGCTGCTCTTTATCCCGAGAAGTACATATATGACGTAGCCGGATTTCCAAAAGTTACAGCCCAAGAGCTAGTTGATCGATTAATTGAGCAGGTTGGTTTATTTCAGCCTGAAGTATTATTAGAGGAGAAAGTTGTATCCGTAAATAAAAAGAACGAACGTTTATTTGAAGTCATAACCAATAAAGCTGTACATTATGCAAAAGCTGTTATTATTACAGCCGGCGTTGGTGCTTTTGAACCCCGTAAGCTGGAACTGCCAGATGCTGTACAATACGAGAAGAGCAACCTGCACTACTTTGTTGGTGATCTTAGCAGATTCAAAGGACAAAGGGTACTGCTCACAGGAGGCGGGGATTCTGCCGTTGACTGGGCACTGATGCTTGAGCCTATTGCAGAGAGTGTGACGCTTGTACATCGTCGGGATAAATTCCGCGCGCATGAGCATAGTGTGGAAAACCTGATGAACTCAAAAGTTAACGTGGTGACCCCTAAAGAAATTACAGCACTCCATGGCGATGGCCGCATTAATAGTGTGACAATTACCGATGTTAAATCGAAGGAACAAATCGAGATCGAAGTGGACTCCGTCATCGTGAACTACGGCTTTGTCTCCTCTCTTGGCCCAATTGCCGAATGGGGAATTGAAATTCAAGGCGGATCCATTGTTGTAGATACACGAATGGAGACAAGTGTCAGCGGGATTTTCGCTGCTGGAGATATTACGACGTACCCTGGCAAGCTCAAGCTGATTGCCGTTGGCTTCGGCGAAGCGCCTACCGCTATAAATAACGCAAAAGTATATATTGACCCAGAAGCGAAGCTTTCACCTGGGCATAGCAGTAATATGAAGCTGTAAAAGTAATTCCATTGTGGTGAGAAAACCTATATCGAAGCCCCTCGAAGATGTGCGACCGCGCTTAGTGGTAGGTTTTATCGCCAAATGGAATTCTAGTTTCATTAACTCGTGAAACTTATGAATTCCATTGTGGTAAAACAAAAATAACAAGGGTATCCTAACGTTGGCGTTTCATTCAAGTGCAAGCAGTTGCACGAAGCCAAGGAGGATACCCTTATGTTTTGTCCTGTATGCAATGGCATGCAGCCGTTGGAGGCAGCCTGCGCCAATTGTGGTCAAACGATGGAAGATTGGGGCCGAATGACGGATTGGATTGGTCCTTACGCACCTTATGTGCCACTAGAGACGGAAAAGGGATGGATAAATCAATCGGCCGATGAAATAAACTGCATGCATGTTGCGTACTGCCCGTCCTGTTCACAGACGTTAGAGGCAGCTGTCACCGAATGGTGAACAATCTCGTTAAGAGAAGTTTGATGCGCCAGTCTTGGTTAATTGTCTGCGTTTCATCTCGAGCAGCAGCATTCGAATAAAATCATCTTCTAGATTGTACTGAATGGCGGCAAGGTAGGTGTCTTCCAGCAGCTCGTCTGAGAGCAGCTCCATATATGGACACTTCCTTTCTTCCTAAAGTTTCCTAAATCTGTACACATCGTATCATGCTCTTTTCCCTTCAACAATGGCCCTGCTTATACACATCCCCTTGTGGACAGGCTGTGCATGATATGTGAATACGCGTCGAAAAATGAGGGTTTAGCACAGTGGATGATGTGGATACTTTTATACACAGCCTTTTTTTTCCAAACTTTGATAAAAAACTTTAATCGGAAATCACCACCCCATAAATGGAATATATTGATAATAGATGACATAGGATTGTAGATTCAAAGCCTATTGCGGCCTTGTATTTACCTCGAAAATCCAGATCTTGCCGTTCACATCAATGCCATAATCGAAACCGAGCTGAGCAATACCAGGGAACCGCTCCTCCAGCATGCTGGTCGACAGGACTGTCAGGTCACGCATCTGCTGCTTCTTGACTTCGACCAGCGATGCTGACAAAGATCTGCGAATACCTGCCGCTGCCGTCACCATCGTTCCTCCTTGGCATAAATTCGTAACAAACAAGCCTGGTTTAGCAATCCTCCCAACCATCGATCGGTATTCCCACCCGGCTTCTGTCTTCACATACTTCACACGATAATCAATCGGACGGCCGCCGACCTTGGCCAGACGAATCCCCTTCTGAATCAGATAAGGACGCCCTTTCCGTTTTTTGTCGAGCCCTGATTTTAAAGCATCGAAACTTGTAAAATGATTGGTTGTCGACGAGGAGGTGAAACTGAAGCCTCCACTTGTCTTCATCACTTTAATCACGCCATGTCCGCCAGTGCCTACGAGCGGCTTAATAACCACCATTTGATGCTTGTTAAGCATGCTTCGTAAATTGCCGGCACTATACCTCTTTGTCGGAGGGATATGCGGAGCAATCGACGGATTAGCAAGCAGCGCTGCTTGCTTGGCCCATTTGTCAGGAACCGGTCTGCCAAGTTGATCCTCCATGCTATCAATCTCCTTTCGATATTTAGTAGCATATGAAAGATTGAAGGTGGTCTCTTGGATGGATAACCAAGACTTGCGGCTTTGCGACAAAAAAAGAGCCCAGTTCCACAGAACTGAGCTCCCTCAAATTAGTCTTCAGTTTGCTTATTCATAGCTGCCTTCAATGCATCCGCAAGACTGTTCGATAACGACACGTTATCGCTGTACTGATCAATCATCTTCTTCTGCTGATGTTTATTAACTCGTCCGCCTTGCTTATCACCAAGCATCTCGATGACATTACAAGGCCTGCACTGCGCGTATTTGCCTGCTTTGCCGTTATGGATCTCCATCTTCTTATGGCATTGCGGACAACGCTTATTCGACAGCGCTGGCTCCGCCTGACGACGATAGCTGCATTCCCGGTCCGAGCAGACAAACGATTTGCCGCGTTTGCCCTTCACTTCCATTAGCAGCTTCCCACATTCCGGACAACGGGAATGGGTCAGATTATGAGGCTTATATTCCTTCGTTTCATTTTTCACAGCGTTAACCCATTTATTGGCCTGCTCACGAATACCCGCCATAAACTTAGCGGCATCCCCTTTGCCAAGTGCGATCCGCTCAAGCTCCCGCTCCCATTCAGCCGTTAGATCAGGACTTCGCAGCTCGTCCACAACGAGTTCGATTAACTGCTTGCCTTTACCTGTTGGAATGAGACGGTTTTGCGTCCGCTCGATCGTCTCTGTAGACAGAAGCTTCTCAATAATATCAGCGCGAGTAGCCGGCGTGCCTAGCCCATGCTTCTCCATCTTCGAGAGCAGGGATGCTTCGGTGTAGCGGGCAGGAGGCATCGTGCGCAGCTCCTTCAAGCGGCTCTGCTTGACCGGAACAGCTTGCCCCTGTACAAGCGCAGGCAGCAGCTGCTCTGGCGTTCTCTTGTCCTCACTGCGCTCATCCTCATCTTCATCATCCGATGCGAATCGCGAATCATTGCCTGCGTAAAGCTCCTTCCAGCCGATGTCCTTCTGTATCTTCCCTTTCGCATACAGCTTATCTGCACCAACGGTTAACGTTACACTTGTTTCATCGTATTTATACGGCGGGTAGAACAAGGAGATAAATCGCCGGACGATGAGATCGTAAAGCTTCCTCTCATCATTGCTTAATGCCGACAGATTCACATATTCATCCGTTGGAATAATGGCGTGATGGTCACTCACTTTACTGTCATCAACAAACCGTTTCGTAACGGCCAGCTGTCCGCGCAGCAGCTTCCGGGCAAGCGGCGCATATGGTCCAACCGCAACGCTTTCAAGCCGTCCTTTTAACGTTGGAACGATGTCGCTCGACAAATAACGAGAATCCGTACGTGGATAAGTCACGAGCTTATGCTGCTCGTACAGCTTCTGCAAGACATTAGATGTCATTTTCGCCGAAAAACCTAGACGCTTATTCGCTTCCCGCTGCAGCTCGGTTAGATCAAATGCCTGCGGATGTGGTTCTAATTTCTCAACGGTGCGCAGCTTGTCTACTTTCGCCTTCTGTCCTTGCAGGCGTGCAACAACAGCATCCGCTTCCTCGCGGCTCCACAATCTGCCGTCATGGGAGTCATTCTGACGCCACGCTGCCTGGAAATCTCCAAACTCAGCTGAGACGGTCCAGAAAGGCTGCGATTGGAACTGGTTAATTTCCTTCTCCCGATCCATGAGAGCGCCAAGTGTTGGCGTCTGAACACGTCCTGCAGCCAGCTGGGCATTATATTTCACGGTAAGTGCCCGTGTAACATTCAGACCAATCAGCCAATCCGCTTCCGCGCGGCACACAGCCGAGGCATACAGGTTATTGTAGTGCTGGCCCGGCTTCAAGGCCTTGAAGCCATCTTTAATAGCTTTGTCCGTCTGGGACGAAATCCAGAGCCGCTTAAACGGCTTCCGCCAATGGACAAGCTCCATAATCCATCTCGCAACAAGCTCACCTTCCCGTCCAGCATCGGTAGCGATAATAAGCTCACCGATATCAGAACGCTTGCAGAGCTGAGCAACCGCCTTATATTGATGTGATGTCTCGCGCATCACCTTCAGGTTCATCTTATTTGGCAAGAGAGGCAGATCCTCGAGATTCCATGTCTTGTATTTCGGATCATAATCCTCCGGTTCTGCTAAGGTTACCAGATGTCCTAATGCCCAGGTCACCACATACGATGGGCCTTCCATATAGCTTTTATGTTTGCTGCTGCAGCCAAGAACACGTGCAATTTCCTTTGCTACGCTTGGCTTTTCTGCAAGCACTAATGATTTCATTTCCTTATCCCTCTCTCCATTACATCCCGCGTCAATAAACCAAAGTATACTAGAAAAACGATGGTGAGACCAATGCCCGCCGCTTACAGCGCCTTATTTTACCCAGCAATTGCCGGTATGATATAGTAGTTTCACAATCCATCATCTTAATGAATGGTAACAAGGAGTGTGCCCTCGTGAAAGCTCGTTTTATTCCTATTATTACTGTTGTCTTCCTCCTACTCGTCCTCGTCAACTGGTATATCGGCTGGAACGGTTGGGAGTATCTGTCCACCATTACGGGACTGGATAACGCCCTGCCATTTGGCATCATTGTCGGCATTATCTCCATCTCATATATTATCGGCAGGTTTGGACAGCATCTGTCATCACCTTTCCGTCAAATCGCCTATGGGTTTAAGTACATCGGCTCTTACTGGTTCGCCGTTATGCAGTACAGTTTATTGATTCTTCCTGTGGCTGATCTTATTATATGGCTGCTTACCTTGATGTCTGTAGATTACGATACAGCCTTTGTAACCGTTGGAACGGCAGCCTTTGTCTTACTCGCAGCCATTCTGATCCGCGGCACTTGGAATGCCTGGACGCCTATCGTTCGCCCTTACCGCCTGACTATTCCTAAAAAAGCCGGTTCCTTCGATAAACTTCGCATCGGCGTAGCCTCTGATATTCATCTTGGAACCGTAGTTGGCAATCGGCATTTGGAACGACTGGTTCGTCATATGGAAGAAATGAAGCCGGATCTCATTCTGCTGCCTGGAGATGTCATTGACGACAGTATTCATCCGTTCATCCATCGAAATATGGCCGCTACGATGGGCAAGCTGAAAGCCCCTCTTGGCATCTATGCCGTGCTTGGCAATCATGAATACATTGGAGGCCATATTAAACAGTTTGTCGCTGAGATGAACAGCATCGGCATTCAAGTCCTCCAAGACGAAACGATTCTTATTCAAGACAGCTTCTACGTCATTGGACGGAAAGATTTATCGGCTAAACACAGCGATCCAGAAGGACGTTTGCCTATCAGTGAGCTGATTACAAACCTGGATACAGATAAGCCGCTTATCCTGATGGATCATCAGCCATCTGATCTGGAGCAAGCGTCGTTAAACGGGATCGACCTTTCCTTATCCGGTCATACCCATCGCGGGCAGATGGCTCCTAATCATCTTATTACACGCCGCATTTTCGAACTGGATTGGGGCTACAAGCTAAAAGGCAGCCTGCATGCGATTGTCTCCTCCGGCTTCGGCTTATGGGGACCACCTATCCGATTGGGAAGCCGTTCCGAGATTATTCAAATTGACCTTGTGTTCGAAACCAAATAAAGATCACTAGCGTATACAAGTGCATCTGATTAACCGCAAGGAGGTACGTATGGCAGATTCCTTTTTCGACCGTTTAACCGACGCCAAGGAACGTAAATATGAACTTGAGAAAGCCCAGCGCAGGCAGCAGCAATACCGTTCCAGATTAAATGAGCTGGAGCGGCAGATCATCCGGCTTGAGCTTGATCTTGAAACGGAGCAGGCTGATGTCGATAAGCTTACCCGGATGTCCTTGACGAACTTATTTCATACGATCCTACGCAGCAAGGACGAACAACTCGAATTAGAGCGGCAGCAGGCGCTTGCAGCTGCCCTTAAGCTCCAGGAAGCACAGCAGGAACGCGATAAGCTGAAGGAAGAGATATTTCAAGCCGGAGTTATCATTACGGATAATATCCAAGCCGAGCAGGAATATAAGAAGCTGATGATTGAACAGGAGCTTGCTTTGAAGAACCAGCCCGATACAGCTACTGTGCTGACCGTTATGGAGAATGAAATTGCGGAGCAGACCGTTGTTGTTCGAGAATTGAACGAAGCATTCACGGCTGGCAGGCGGGTACTTGCATCACTTGAGCCGGCCATCGAAAGTCTTGATAAAGCCATTAACTGGGGCAATTGGGATTTATGGGCCAATGGCGGTATGGTTAGCACACATATCAAGCATGGTCATATCGATGATGCCAAGCAGTCCATTGCAACGGCCAACCATCAATTAAAATCCTTCAAGGATGAGCTGGCTGACTTGAAGCAAAACCTAAATATTCATATAGATATCAGCAGCCTGCTGAAGTTCGGAGATTATTGGTTCGACGGCCTCATTACCGATTGGATCGTCCAGAAACGAATTAATGAAGCGCAAGACAGAACCAGTGAAGCGACTCATCAAGTAAGAACTGTCGTGAAGACATTGCAGACGGAATACACATCCGCAGACTCAATCCTGAGCGGTATGAAGAGCAAACGCATTGCCTGGCTTGAGCAGCAGCAAACCACATAAAACAGCAAAACAGCCAGCGCATTAAGCGCTGGCTGTTCCTCTATTTAATCCTTTGGAATAACTCATGCTGGCGAGCAGGAAGTAGATCGTCTGCATCACCACGAAGATCCCGATGATGACCAGGGAATATAGCCATACACTTGAACCCATCAGTCCATCCAACGCCTTCATAGCAAATAATGCATGGATGGTTCCGATAAGACAAGGAAGGTAGAAGATAATAGCGATTTGTGTCACTGTTATTTTCCGTATCTCCTGCCTTGTCATTCCAATTCGTTTCAATGCGTTAAACTGTGCTTGATCCTCCTGCAATTCCGTGAACATCTTAAAGTAAATCAAGCTGCCTGACGCAATAAAGAACAGTAAGCTGATGAACAAGCCGATAAACAGCGTCAGCGAGCTGGTATCTCTCATATTCGCATAGTTATCAGGCCGGGACCGATTGATTTGATCGATAAAATCATCAGATACTTCAAGCTTATTAAGCGCTGGACCTGCATGCTCCCAATTTTTCAACTCATAGCCGTACCATACGAGCTGATCTGCCTCCGGTACACCAGCGGTAATCCGATCATAATCAGCATCCCCCATAATGACCGTCATATAATTCAAATTGGTCTGGTTCATAATACTCTCCGAAGGTTCAGCAGCTGCATTATAATCAATGGGCTGCCCCTGAACACTGCCCGTAATCCTTTCAATTGGCGGCGAAAAAGAACCTGGCATAGCTGCTGTCCCCGGCTTCAAATGAAGCTGTTTTTTCCCTTTATCCTTCGCCAAACGGTTGTAGTCAGACTCAGAAATAATCATTGTCGCAGGGCTATACTCCATATCATTACCGTTGCTGCGTGTCAGTTTAATATTCGTTGCCGCGATACCGGTGACAATCTTCTCATCCGTAACCGGGAAGCCTTCGGCACGCAGCTGCGCTTTCATCGCATCCAAATCAATAACGTCATGACTATGAATTCCTTTCTCCATTACAGCTACTGTGTAGGGATAGAAATCATAAATCTGCTGTTTGGAGCTGATCTGCAGCAAATAAAATGTACCTGATGCTGTTAAAATAACAGCGCTCATAATCGACACCATAAACAAGATCCGCGCGTTATCCTTTAGCTTGTACCCAAGCTGGGCAAGCACGATCATATTCGTCCGGTTATAGAAGAAGGAATGCCGTTTCTGTAGAAAACGGATAAGCAGCACGCTGAATTGCGTGAACAGAAAGTAACTTCCAATTGTAACTGTAACGAGAATAAGCAGTGCCATATAGAAGAAGTTAAACGGATCTAACATAAGCGCCATCGTATAGCCCGAGCCAAGCGACACAAGTGCCAGTGCCACAAGCCATGGGGAAAAGATAAGCTGGCCCTTAGGCTTACGGCCTGCCTTAAACAAGTCGATCAGCTCTGATCTGCCAATTCGCAGCGATGTAAGTACGGCGATGGCCACGAATAAGATAAAGAAACCAAAGCCTGTAATTCCAATTGCCTTCAGTGGTACGGCAAACGGTATAGGATCCGTTACTTTCAGGAAGACCGACAGCGCCATAAAGAACAACTTACTAAACAACATGCCGAGCCCGATGCCTGCACCAATCGACAAAAGAGCAATAGCGATGCTTTCATAAATAACCAGCTTGCGAAGCTGGGCCTTTGTCATACCGAATAACGACAACAGGCCAAACTCTTGCTTACGAGTTTTCAGAAAGGCCGAATTGGAATAGAGGACAAACAGGAATGAGAAGATACCAATAATGTAAAGACAGAACATCATCCCTCTTCTTATTTTCGAAGCCTGCAAAATATGTCCGCTTACGACATCCGGGTGATAAATAAATGCCGAATACATATAGAAAATGAGTACAGAGAAGACGCAGCTTAGGAAAAAGGCGCTGTAGGAACGCCAATTTCCCTTCATGTTGCTAAGCGCGAGCGAACGGAACGTCATCGAAATTACCTCCCAGTACACTCAAAGCATCAAGAATCTGTTGGAAAAAGGCCTGCCGGTTTGTACCTCTGCGAATTTCGGAGAACAGCTTGCCGTCTTTAATGAAGACAATTCGCTCGCAATAGCTTGCAGAGAACGGATCATGCGTTACCATAAGAACCGTTGCGCCTAGTCTCTCATTCATATCCTTCAGTGCATCCATAACATCCTTTGCTGCTTTCGAATCCAGGTTGCCTGTCAGTTCGTCTGCCAATACTAGTGCAGGCTGATGAATGATTGCCCGGGCAATAGCAGCACGCTGCTTCTGTCCACCCGATACTTCATAAGTCCGCTTATCCAGTATGCTGTCAATGTTCAGCATGATCGCAAGCGGCTTCAGCTTTTCCTCGATTTTTCGAGGTGACACACCTTCCAGTACTAATGGTAAAATAATATTTTCTTTAATGGTCATCGTATCAAGAAGGTTGAAATCTTGAAACACGAACCCAAGCTCTCTACGTCGGAAAAGAGCCAGCTTCTTGTCGCTCAGCTTGGCAGGCTGTACCCCATTAATCTCAAGCTCACCTGATGTCGGCCGATCAATGGTTGCCAGCAAATTCAGAAGTGTGGTCTTACCGCTGCCGGAAGGTCCCATTACCCCAACAAATTCTCCCGCTTTTATATTCAGATCAATATCCTCAAGCGCCCGGTAGGACAAATTCCCCTTTGAATGATAGATCTTTCCAATCCCTTTTGTTTGCAATACGCTCATCGTAATAATCCTCCTCAAATGAATTGCCTCACAAAGCATCTACCTTTTGTGGTGATTCATGCTTCGAAAGCATGGGCTCAAAACTTGTAAATGTTCGATTTATTTGATTATGGACTCAGTATAGCGCCCCTACCGGCTATGTACCCATCGATTTACCTTTCAATTGGAGGCGTCAAACCTTACGATTTTGTCATGTTTCGTCATTTAATGAATCCGGTGGATACCTTCGGGACGGAAAATAACCATCGCCGTTGTACCCGCTCCGACCTCTGATTCAACAAACAGTTCATGGCCAAGGAGACCGCATACCTGCTTCGTCAAATATAAGCCCATACCTGTTGATTCTTCGACAGCCCGTCCATTCTCCCCCGTAAAGAAAGGATCAAAGATGCGTGGCAAATCATGAGCCGCTATTCCAATTCCTTCATCTATGACAGACAGTTTAGTGGCCTTATCATCCAATGTGGGCTCGATCCGGATGATCAACTTTTTCGAGCCTTGCTTTCTCTTTGAATATTTGATTGCATTCCCGATCAGTTGATTCAAGATAAAGGTCAGCCATTTCTCATCCGTTTCAACCATAGCTTCCCCCTCAATCCGAGGAAAGATGGCATGTCTAATACATAGCTGTTTATGTGCATTAATGACGCTTCGCGCCGCTTCATGCAGCGGGATCAAACGAAGATGCAAATCAAATTCGATCTTGTCGAGTCTAGCCGTATGCAGCATCATATCTAGCCCTCTTGTCATTCTCCCCGCTTCCTCACGAATGCTTTGGAACCGCTCTACATCCACGTCTTCCTTATTACGCTCCTGCAGCGTTTCCTGCACCAGCAGGTCAATAACCGATACTGGCGTCTTCATATGATGCACCCACTGCAGGACAAAATGATTATGCTGCTCCTGCTGCCTTCGGTAATGACTGAGTTCCGTCAAATAAGCACCATATTGCGCTTCAAGCAGCCGCTGAACTGCGAGCTGTTCCCTCGTCACTCCTGCTTTTACAACCATGGAGGCTTTGAGCTCTGTTGATCGGTCAATCGCATCATGCAGTTGTTTATAATAGGTACGCTGCCTCAAAAAGTCGATCGTTAAGCCTACAATCAGCAAAAAGACGGCCAGTTCGGCAAAATAATAGACCAAACCGGAATCCGCCTTGTCTTCATATCGCAATTTATCAAGAAGGAACATCGCACAACCAAGACCTGTCCCTAATAAATAAGTAACAATTAATACTTTTCGATCCCAAAGGTAAGATCGGATCATATCCTTGCCTCCCGAAGGGCTTCCCCATTCAGCCGATAGCCTTGTCCACGGACAGTCTCTATCGCTTTCATAATTCCGATCTCCTCCAGCTTCTTGCGAAGTCTTGTTACGTTAACGGTTAACGTATTGTCATCCACAAACTGAACATCATCCCATAACGCTTCAAGAAGATGCTCCCTCGTCACAATCTCATCCGGTCTTTTCATAAATGCTTCAGCCAGCAGACGTTCGTTCTTCGTGAGTTCCGTACGAAGTCCACCCCATTCAAGCTCATTACGGCTTAAATTCAAGCGAAGGCTGTACAAGTCCAGCTCCCCGCCACTCGCAGAAGAAGCAGTTGCTGCCGCATATTCTCCATAGGCACGACGAAGCGCTCCTTTTACCTTTGCAAGAAGCAGATCCAAATGAATTGGCTTCGGCAGATAATCATCTCCGCCATTTTCGATAGCCATTACCTGATCCATCTCCCCTTCTCGGGCTGAGATGAATAGAATCGGAACATTAGATCTTGTCCGAATTTGTCTGCACCAGTAAAAGCCGTCGAAATACGGCAGGTTGATATCCAGCAAAACAAGATGGGGCTCATAGGCGGCGAACTCCCCCAGTAAATCTTTAAAGTTAACGGCTCTTACAGCCTCAAACCCGTACTTTTCCATCGTAGATTTGAGAATCATGCCGATTTTGTCGTCATCCTCGATAATAAATATCCGATACATCTATTAATCCTCCTCTAATACGTAGAGCACCTTCCACACTGGATAATTCTATAAAATACAATCATGTCATTTTAGAATAGCAATTTCATCTTTTTCAATCAACTTAACAAAATCATTACAATTTCTAAATAATGGGATAATAATCCGCTGTTACACTAACTTAGGAAATCGAAATAGTTCCGACGCGGCTTGCGGGGGAAAAATCAAGGCCTATCATACATACCGACGAAGGGCCGTCGGACCTAAGAACTTATTCGAAAATAAGAAAGGTGACGAACAACAAATGAAAAAAGCAGTAGTCATTTCCGTGCTCGCAACAGCACTTGGAGCAGTAGCTGTTACTCCTGTCATGGCACAATCGGCGACACAATCGGCACAAGCTGTACAAATTGGTTCGACAACAATCTCCATCAACGGCACTGCCGTAGCGATCCGCACGATTGATGCTTCTGGTGTAACACTCGCTTCTGTACGCGACCTGGCCAAAGCTCTTGAAGCTTCGCTGAATGTAGCTGGCAGCACGATTACCGTTCAACTCAACCACAACGTCGTTTCGCTCAATGATGCGGTTACTGTTAATGGAACAGCTTTTGTTGAACCAGTAAGCTTCTTGAGCAAGCTGGGCGTTGGCTACTCGCAGGGCAACATCACAACGATCAAACTCCTTCAGGATGTGGATCAAGTGACTTGGGTGAATGCTTCCAAGCTGATCGTATCGAAATCTGGCGATACAGGCCGCGAGGATTACCTGGTTGATGCTGCGACTGGTAAAAATGAATTACTGCTTACTTCGTCTGACACGTCCGAACTGATTGTTTCCCCGGACGGTTCGAAAGCCGCTTATTCCGAAGAGGACGGCACCGTTAATATCATTGATCTGAGCACAAAGCAATCAACTAAAGTAAGCACAGATACATCGATTAAGAACGAAATGCTATTCTCAGCTGACGGAAGCTCGATCTTCTTCTTCCAAGGCGACAAAAACTCCGTTATCTGCAAGTTAACCCTGGCTGACGGCAGCGTAACAAAAATTTTAGAAGACAAAGTCGACTACAAAGCAAACCTATCGGTATCTGCTGACGGAACAAAAGTGGCTTACTTCCAAATCAAACAGCCAGTTGTGAAAAATGACGCTACAGATGTAAGCAAGGACGATGTAACCATCGATCCAACAGGTACAGAAACGCAAGCTTACTTCTACGACTCCGCAAAAGGAGATAACAAACCGGTTCAACTGACAACTGACAAGAACGACAAAGCATTCCTGGAGCTGTCCGCTGATGGTTCGAAAGCTTACTTCGTAAGCATCAACGACGATGCTGTAGGAAGCGTCGCTTCGGTAGATACAGCTTCTATTGAAGCAGCTAGCGTCTACAGCGCTGAAGATGTATATCAACTGAACCAAGCTGGCGGCAAGCTGGTCCTGCTGACTGCAAAAGGCGATGCAAACAGCATCAGCGCTCTTGATCCTGCAACAGGTACTGCAAGCAAGCTGTACAGCGTGTCAGATGGCGTATCCGAGCTTATCGTTTCTGGTAACGGTGATATCGCGGCAATCAGTGACGGGCAAGTAGCTGTTCCTGTAAACGGCAAATTCACAACAATCACTCGCTAATACACAATTCAATTAGCCATGCTTACGAAGCATGAATCATCACAAATGGCCAGAATTAGGCCATTTGTGTGACAATTCATTTTAGGAGGATATTAAAATAATGAAACTGAACTGGTTAAAAGTGGCTACCGTGGCCGCACTTATCGCAACAATTGGTCTTGGCTCCGTCCAAGCTCCTACTAAAACAGAAGCAGCTAGCAAGCTGTCCGGCAAAATCGTAATCAATGGCTCTTCCGCCCTTCTTCCGCTTACTCTTCAAGCGTCCAACGAATTCAAAAAGCTGAACCCGAAGGTTAAAATCTCCGCATCGGGAGCAGGCTCCATTACCGGTCCTCAATCAGTACGCAAAGGTATCGCTGATATCGGCGCGGTTGACTGGGATGCTACAAAAGCAGTACCTGGCTTCGAAGCTTTCACAGGTCAAGTAGCTAACAAAGTAGCAGTTACTCCTTTCGCTGCAGTAGTAAACAAAAGCGTTACAGCAACAAGCCTGACAACAAAGCAGCTGCAAGACATTTTCTCCGGTAAAGTAACGAACTGGAAAGAGGTTGGCGGCAAAGATGCTGACATTATCGTTGTTAACCGTGCTTTCGGCTCCGGTACTCGCGTTAACTTCCAGCAAAAAGCACTAAACGGTACAGACTTCATGACCAAAGGCAGCAACTACAAAGAAGTTAAAACTAGCGGCGACATGAAAACAGCAGTTGAATCAACTCCTGGCGCTATCGGATACCTCGACTTCGCTTACATCACTACGAAAATGACTGGCGTAAGCATTAATGGTGTTGCTCCAACTGTAGACAACGTAATCAACGGTAAATACAAAGTTTGGGGCTACGGCTACTACATGACTAAGGGCCAACCTACAGGTGTTGTTAAAGAATTCATCAAATATGTACAAAGCGCTAAGTTCCAAAACGGTTCTCTTAAAAAGCTTAAGTTCATCCCGCTTTCCGCAATGAAATAATCTAAGTTAATCGAATATAGGTAACAGCGGCCGTCTTTCGCGAAGCGACAGGCGGCTGCTTGCTACCGAAGGAGCCGATTGTAATTATGATAGATACCTCATCTACTGCGGGGCAGATCGATCTGGGCGGCAGTCTTTTGACGGGAAGCGGCAAGCCGTTTGACCGCAAGAAGCGGCTGTTTGTGATGAACCGCCTGTTCCGTTATGTTTGTATTGCTGCAGCTGCTTTTGTGTGTCTGATTCTATTCCTCATCCTGCTGCTCATGTTCCGCACAGGTGTGCTGACATTTGGTGAGGTATCCTTCTCCGAATTTTTCCTATCTACGGAATGGAGTCCGGAAACCGAGCAGTATGGCGGGCTGTTATTCATTTTTGGCACATTTGCCCTTACTTTATTAACCTTGATCATTTCAGTCCCGCTCTCGCTCCTGATCGCGGTCTTTCTGTCGACCTTCGTTCCGACTTGGCTGAAAAATATGCTGCGTCCAGTCATGGACCTGCTTGTCGGCATTCCGTCCGTCGTTTACGGTTACTTGGGTTTGACTGTCCTTATTCCCCTGATAAGGAATGTTACCGGTACAGGTATGGGTGACGGCCTGCTTGCTGCTGCATTAGTCCTCACGATTATGGTGCTGCCTACGATCAGCCGGATCAGCGATGATTCAATCTCTGCTGTACCTAAGAAATTCAGCGATGCCTCCTACGCCCTTGGTGCAACCCGCTTCCAAACGGTCTGGAAAGTGCTAGTTCCATCTGCTCGCAGCGGCATTATGTACGCTGTCATACTTGGGATGGCCCGTGCAATTGGCGAGACGATGGCCGTCGTTATGGTCATTGGCAATACGCCGCAATTGGCGGACAGCCTGCTTAAACCTACCTCCGTTTTGACCAGCAACATTGTCATGCAGATCGCCAATGTTCCGTTTGATTCAACATGGAACTACGCACTTTATCTGATGGGCTTCCTGCTGCTTGCTATCTCTCTCTTGATGATCGTTGGCGTACGTTGGCTGCAAGGGAAAGGAGTACAGCAATGAGTAATGTAAATACAGCTGTGAACGCTAATCCGTTCCGTGGCAAACGAGGAATAAACAGCTTCAACAACCGTGTATTTACAATAGCGGTATGGACCCTAGGAATTGTTGTCGTCTTATTTATCCTTGGGCTTCTCTTCTTAATTCTAAAAGATGGTTTGCCAAAGCTCTCCTGGAGCTTCCTGTTTGGACTGCCTAGTGAAATTGATGAGGGCGGCGGTATTGGGCCTGCATTGCTGAACTCTTTTTATATCCTGTTCCTATCGCTGCTCATCTCTATTCCGCTTGGTATGGCTGCCGGCATTTATCTCGCCGAGTTCGCGCCGGTCAATAAGCTGATTTCCTTCGTCCGTATATGCGTAGAAGGATTAGCTTCGGTTCCATCCATTATCTTCGGTTTGTTTGGGATTGCACTCTTCGTTGAGACGTTCCAGCTAGGCCTGACGATTCTAGGCGGTGCAGTAAGCTTGGCCTTTCTGAACCTGCCTGTTCTGACCCGTGTCACCGAAGAATCCATCCGTGCTGTGCCCAAGGAACTGAAGAACGCTTCCTTTGCACTTGGGGCTACACATTTACAGACGATTGTTCGGGTGCTTATCCCTGCAGCAATGAACGGAATTATTACAGGCATCTGTCTCGTAGCCGGCCGTGCCTTTGGTGAAAGTGCCGTTATTATTCTGACAGCCGGCGTGACAACCTCCGGAGAAATGTGGGACTTCAGCTTATTCTCGTCAGGTGAGACGCTTGCCGTCCATCTTTGGTATGTACAGTCCGAAGCCATTGTTCCTGATGCCCAGGAGATCGCCCAGAAGTCGGCGGCGGTCCTCGTGTTCTTCGTTCTTCTGATCAACTTGGTGTTCCGTATTCCTCTATGGCTGAATTCACGTAAAATGCAGAGGTCGTAGGAAGTTGGTTTCCTTCACTGCGCAAGTAAATGCTCTTTCGACCGCTGTTGTATTCGGATTACTTGGAACAATTAATTAAGGTTATTATCCGAATACAAGGCGGGCGCTTCGCTTCTCAAGAGCATTCACTTACTCCGTTCCACAGCCGACTTCTTTATTAAAACAAAAACCGGCGTCCATTAAATGGGACGCCGGTTAGATTTGTTTATAGACAGGTTGTATCTGCAACCTGTCTAACCTATGTCGCAAAAGGCTGGCTGCGCCAGCTTTTTGCGAATGCTGTTTGGCTTCGCCATGCGGGCGGAGCAAGGGAATGTTCTGGAGAAACGGAGTGCTCGCTTTTGTTACCGGAATCGTACCTTGTACGATAAATTCACTGATTCCGGTAACAATGACGATTGGAAGAACATTCCCTTGCGCAGCCTGCATACTGGCGAACAAAAAAAGCTGAGCACAAGCGTGCTCAGCAGTCACTATCCGGCTTACCAGCCGCAGCAGCGGTACGGAAGCTCGAGCCGCAGCCGCAAGTTGCAGTTGCGTTCGGGTTCTCGATTGTGAAGCCGCCGCCCATTGCCGACTCTTTCCAGTCGATAACAAGACCGAACAGGTATTTCAAGCTGTCATCGTCAACAACAACTTTGAGATCTGCGACCTCCAATGACTTATCGTTCTCATGCTCTTCATCGTCGAAGCCCATGCCGTAGGAGAAGCCTGTGCAGCCGCCTTCCTTCACGCCGATGCGCAGGAACAGCCCAGGAGTTCCTTCCTCCTCGAGCATTTCTTTTATTTTGTCAGATGCCGATTCACTAATAGTGATCATACTTCGTACCTCCTCTATATAAATGTAATAAATGTATCGTTGTAGTTACAGTATACTCTTCTTCCCCTGGTTCCTCAAGAGACCAATGCCTGCCGCTCTTGATGAATATTCAAGACTTTAGGTGTTGCCCCATGTAACGTACAGGTTTATAATAATGGATAGCTTTCTTTATCGGATGAGCAAGTTATTTTTTTCACAAGGTATCGCTCGAGCTTGATCCATTCCTTGCTCTGATAACAAGGACGATATCGACAGCATGCCACATTGTAGTATTACGGAATTATTTTAAAGATGAAGGAGGTTGCCAAGATGAACATCGCCATCCCATCTGATAATAAGCAAATGCAGGAAATTATCGAGAAGGTGCGTAATGGAGAACGTCTTACACTTGAGGACGGTGTATTCCTCTACAAATCGGACGATCTGCTTACGATCGGGCAACTCGCAAATGAAGTCAATCTTCGCAAGAACGGTAAGAAAGTTTATTTTATCGAGAACATGAGCCTGTACTTTACGAACGTCTGTGAAGCGCATTGCGCATTCTGTAACTTCCGTAGAGATGAGGGTGCTCCTGGATCCTACACGCTGTCCGGTCAGGAAATGATCGAATACGTGGAGCAGCACTTCCACCCTGGTGTACGAGAATTCCATATTGTCGGCGGACATAACCCACATGTTCCGTTCCAATATTATGTCGATTCCCTGAAGGCATTAAATGAGCGCTTCCCGGAAGTAACGCTTAAAGCCTACACAGCTGCGGAAATCGACTTTTTCTCGCGTATTAGCGGCTTAAGCTACAAGGAAGTATTGGAAGAACTGATGAAAGTTGGCCTCAAGTCACTTACGGGCGGCGGAGCAGAAATATTATCTGACCATTACCGTAAAAAAATGCGCGTTGATAAAGCTGATGTCAGCCAATATTTAGAAGTGCACCGCACGGCTCATAATCTTGGCCTGCGCACGCATACGACGATGCTGTATGGTTCGATTGAATCGCATGAGGACCGTGTTCGTCACATGATGCAGATCCGTGAGCTTCAGGATGAAACGAACGGCTTCCAGGTCTTTATTCCATTGTCGATGCAGCCCATTAATCCTAAGGCCGGCATTCGCCGTCGTAATTCTGCCTTTGAGGATTTGAAGACCATTGCAATCAGCCGTCTGATGCTTGATAACATCCAGCATATTAAAGCTTACTTCATTAACATCGGTACTCAGTTGACTCAGGTTGCACTGACGATGGGGGCATCCGATGCTCACGGTACAATTGTTAAAGAAAAAATCAGTCATGCGGCTGGCGCACTTACGCCAGAAGGTATTACGCGCGAAGATCTGTTGTGGCTCATTAGAGGAGCCGGACGTATTCCTGTGGAGAGAGATACGTTCTACAACGAAATTAAAGTCTATGAGTAATGATGCGAAGAGACGCACATATTAGGCACACACAACAAAGCAATCATATTTTGGAGTTGGGTAGGGAAATCATATGAGAAAATTTGTAATTTTGGGCGGCGGTTACGGCGGTCAGGCAATAGCTGCAGATGTTATAGAGAAGCAGCTGCCAATCGACGTAGAGGTTATTCTCGTTGACCGTATGCCTTATCAAGGCCTTAAAACGGAATATTACGCTCTTGCAGCAGGTACGGTATCGGATCTCGATATCCGTGTAAAGTTCCCGCAGGATCCGCGACTTACGACTCATTATGGAGAAGTCTTGGATATCGATCTTGAGAATAAGCTTGTTCATCTGGAGGGTCAGGATCCAATCGATTACGAATGGCTGGTTGTTGGACTTGGCTGTACGGATAATTATCATGGCATCGAAGGTGCTGAAGAGTTCTCAACAAGCATTCAGACGCTCTCGAATGCACGTAAAACATACCAGCTGCTGAACGACGTGAAGCCTTACGGCCAAGTGTCCATTATCGGCGGGGGCTTAAGCGGCGTAGAGGTTGCTGCCGAGCTGCGCGAAGCCCGTTCTGACCTGAATATCCGCATCATCGACCGCGGACCAAGCGTTATGTCCGCTTTTCCTGGATCGCTTCAGAAGTTTGTTGCTTCCTGGTTCAGAGAGCATAATGTTGAGATGCTAAGCCATATTTCCTTGTGTCGTCTTGAGCAAGGGGCTTTGCATGACTCCAACACGGATCAAACGATCCTGACAGACGTGACGGTATGGACAGCTGGCATTCAGCCAGTTGAGATTGTTCAACGCATGAATCTGCCGAAGGACAAACAAGGCCGGCTTATTGTGAATGAATACCATCAATTGCCGGACTATAATGATGTCTTTATTTGCGGTGACTGTGCATCCCTGCCATTCTCGCCAAGCGGTCAAGCGGCTGGTGCTCAAGGCAAGCAAATCGCCGAGGTCATGCATGCCATTTGGAGTAATAAGACGCCTAAGCTTGGCAAACTCAAGCTGAAGGGTGTAATGGGTTCCCTTGGTAAGAAAAGCGGCTTTGGTCTCATGGGCAGCACCCCAATGATGGGGAAAATTCCGCGTTTGATCAAGAGCGGTATCCTCTGGAAATCAAAACGCCATTTCGGTTAGAATTATTGCTTAATGCTGATAGTATCTCGAATACGAATGGTCAGATCATCTACGGAGTCTGCTGCAACAATCAAGCCGTTTACTAACGCGAATGGTTTCAAGTAACATTCTCCGCAATTGCCAAGACATCCGTATTCGACCACTTTCAGCTGTTCATTTTTTTCCAGCTGCTTCATGAATTGTTCTGTACCATGATGCATATTGCCATTACAGAACTCAATAAGTGGTTTAGACATTTTTCGAATCACCTGGCCTTAGCGGTTGATATCCATTTTCAATCCTTGCACTTTGTACTATAATAGGGGAGAAAGGAGATGATTGCAATGAGTGAACAAGCACAAGATACAATGTACGATGAAGTATTGGACGTACTGGATAAATTGCGTCCGTTCCTGCAACGTGACGGTGGCGACGTAGAATTGGTGGACGTAGAGGACGGTATCGTTAAACTTCGTCTGATGGGTGCATGCGGAAGCTGCCCAAGTTCCACAATTACACTGAAAGCCGGCATCGAGCGCGCTTTGCTCGAAGAGGTTGAAGGCGTACAGGAAGTTGTTCAAGTATTCTAAGCTTGGAATTAAAAAAGAGTCTTGCCCGCTTCACGCAGGCAAGACTCTTTTTTTGTTATCTACAACCCAATAATATTAGAACGTATGGCGTCAAAGCCGCCGGTCACATTAATAATACTGCCGGTCAGGAAATCGGATTTGGATTGACATAAGAATCCGATCACTCTTGCTACATCCTCACCGGTTCCAGGTCTCCCAATCGGGGATTCCAGGTCCCGAAGAGCGGCGGCATCATCAATCGTCATCTCTTTATTCAGACCCCGAATATCGCCGGGTGCAATCATATTGACGGTGATGCCATGTGGTGCTTCTTCTACCGCCAATGATTTGGTGAAAGAGACCAGCCCCGTTTTAGCTGCCGCATAGACAGCCCTGTGAGGCCACGCTCTTGCTTCGTCCGCATGGCCAAAGCCAAGATGCACAATCCGTCCCCAGCCTCTCTCACGCATGCCAGGGAGCAGCTTATGATCAAGCAGCATCACACCGAGCAGATTACCGTTTAACAGCTGTATAATCATCTCTTCGCTGTATTCGGCGAACAGACGACGCTCCCGCATGAACGGACCAGCGTTATTCACCAGAATATCGATGCCGCCATTCCAGGCTTCCGCGGCTGCAGCAAGCTTTGCTACACCCACAGGGCTTGCAATATCGCCTTGAATAGCCGTAGCTCTTACGCCCATCTTCTCGATCTCGCTCTGTAACTCCAGCGCCTCTTGTCCGCTCTCCAGGTAGTTTAACATGATGCTGCAGCCAAGACTTGCGAGCTGCAATGCAGTTCGTTTACCAAGCCCTTTGGCGCTCCCTGTTACAAGCGCCGTTCTGCCCATCAGCTCCACGAGCAATCCCCCTCGCGATTCGCTTACCTGGTTCGTATAAATTTGCAGGCATAATCAAAGGTAAGACGTAATGATCCTGTTACCAACTGCAATCCATCCTGTAGATCCTGTGACTGCCCTTCAATATTCTCAAGACGAACCTCCTCACCATACATCGTATGGCTTTGGGCCAGATCATCCTGCATTTCCGTATTCATATAGTGAATCTCCGTGTTACGGCGCTTTCGCAGCCTGCCCATCGGCTCCTTGAGGCTTTCCTTGATATCGCTTAGCTTCCAGGTCAAATCCGGATGCGCCTTCTTGTCACGCATATTGCGAAGAACGGTGAAGTAGGAGAAATGTGGCTTAATCCGCTCCGTCTTCATACCGAGCATATCATTGAGCAATATACTCAACTTATCAAGCAAGGCGAAAATCCGGATAAACGCATTTTTGTCGAAATACACATAACGCTGATAGTTCAGCATCTCTTCTTCCGACATCTGACTGACCGATGGAGCCTTGATCTTCTCCTTGAAGCGCCGAGCGGCATAACAGCTCTGCTCGATTTCGTTCAAGGATGCAAGTAAACCCTTCGTCCATACTTCATAGGTACGCAGTTTATGGTCTATATCCTTGCCCGCCTCGATCTTCTCGTGAAGCAGTGACACGAACTGATTCATCAGCTGTATCGTTTCAGCAAGACGACCTTCCGGCTCCCGTTCCGGTTCATTGAATAGAAAACGCAGCATCGGCCGCTCCCGCCTCTCTTAGCGATTCATGATTAGAAGTATTCGTTCCATCTGCGATCAACCAGCTCCGTAATATCCTCACGTGTGAATAATTCATCCGGATAACCCGGCTTCATTCTTGCATCAATCACGATTGGCAGTTTGTAGCCAAAATGATGACGGCGAATATCGGCATTGGCATAAATATCATCCGCCGGATTGAACCGAGTAAATACCGTCCATAAGAATGACGTTTGGCCATGAGCAATATCAGCGTCATCAACTAGGAAGATAAGCGGCCATTCTGTACCACGTTCCGACAATCTTGCAAGCAGGCGTTCCGCAAGCTGCGGCTCTGCTTCATAGGCTGCTCCGGATACAACAAGACATCCTCGGCAATAGACCTGTGCATTATTGATTTCTTCAATAATGCCTTCCTCATAGCTCGATGGCAGCTCTCGAATGGGCTCGCCAACACCAAGCATAACCGCTTTACTGCCATGATTAAATTTGCCGCTTGTATAGTCCAGCGTATCATGTGACGTTTCATCAAAAACAAATAGATCGGTCTGCGGCTGGAACCGCTCAAGCACCGTCTCAAGCAAGACGTCGAAGCGCGACAAGTCAATTGGCTGATCAGTCAGGATGAGGAATTTCGTTAAGGTTAACTGACCTTGGCCAAGGATACTGAATGCTGTAGAAAGCGCCTCACGGGAATACGATTCACGTACAACAGCTGCTGCCAGCGCATGCACGCCGGCTTCTGCATAAGCCCACAGCTCTCTGACGCCTGGCATAACCATCGGGAATGCCGGTGCCAGCAGACGCTGCAAATACTCGCCTAAATAATAGTCTTCTTGACGAGGTTTACCTACGATCGTAGCCGGGTAGATCGCATCTTTACGATGCCAAACATGATTAACATTAAAGACAGGGAAATCATGAACAAGCGAATAATACCCAAAGTGATCGCCAAATGGCCCTTCGGCTCTGCGAATATGCGGCGGTACATGACCGCTGATCACAAATTCTGCTTCTGCTGGAATCCGATGTTTGCTATGCGGATCAGCTACAACCGGTAGCTTGCCTCCCAAGATGAGGGAAGCCATAAGCAGCTCAGGCAGATGTTCTGGGAGCGGCGCAATCGCAGAAGCGATTAGAGCAGGAGGACCGCCAAGGAAAACAGACACCGGCAGCGCTTCGTTCCGTTGCTCCGCTTCGTGATAATGGAAGCCCCCGCCTTTATGTATTTGCCAATGCATACCCGTTGTGGAATCATCAAAGATTTGCATTCGGTACATCCCTAGATTATGCGCTTTGCGGGATTTTAAGCTCTCCGTATAGACAAGAGGCAGTGTTACAAACGGTCCGCCATCCTCTTGCCAGCTGGTTACTCTCGGGAGATCCTTCAGCGGGTTTTGACGTTTCAGAGACTGCAGGATCGGCGCCGTACCGCTTGGCACTTCTTTCATGCCTACCTTCAGCATGTCCCAAATCAGCTTTTTCTCGCCCCATAAGGCTTTAGGCGTTGGCGGCATAATACGATCCGCAGCACCAACAATCTGTTTCATAATTTCTTCGGGACGTGGTCCAAAAGCCAGATCGACACGACGGCTTGTCCCAAACATATTCGTAAGAACAGGGAATGGAGTACCCTTCACATTGGTGAAAAGCAGCGCCGGACCTTCCTCTTCAATGACACGGCGGTGAATTTCAGCCAGCTCCAAATATGGATCAACCTGCACGTCTATGACGAGCAGGTCCTTTTCTTTCTTTAATACCTCAACAAATTCACGCAGGTTTTGAAAACTCAAACTTTTTCCCGTCCTTCCCGCAGCCGCCAGGAACGTATCAGCATATCACTCAATATTCCAAACAAGCCCGTAATAATCAGATTATGAAGCAAGTTCGTAAACAGGAACCAATCTTCGTTCCCAATTGTCTCCGTTAGCAGCGCACCACTCAAGATCTGCGCAATTACAAGGATAAGCGCCCAGCCAGCAGATTTCGTAAGGCCTTCGCCTCTGCGGCTGATTTTCCGTACATGTACATACAAACCAATGAGAGCAAGACCAAAAATAAGTGCCCCTACACGATGAATAAAGACTGCTGCTGTTGCACCCTCGAGCTCCGGTACAACTTCACCGTTACAAAGCGGCCAGCCGAGGCAGCCACCCGCCGAATCGGTATGGCGAATATAAGCACCGAGGTAAACCACGATATAACAAAATATGGAGACAGCCAGCATACGAGGAAAAATAGCGCGTGGCACCACAAACTCCGCAGGCTTGCCATTCTTCGCACGGTAAGACCATACAACCAAAAGCAGCGTAAAAGCAAATGCGATCAAGGATATGCCGAAATGAATCGCCATTACGGCAGCAGATTGATACCAAACAACAGCTGCAGCGCCCATCAGCGCTTGAATAATCGTAAAGAGTAAAGCTCCGCTGGCATACACAAACGGTTCTTTGTAATCAGGCTTATTTTTCCGAAACAGCAGGTAGATTGCACCAAAGGCAGCCACAACGAGCAGACCTTCGAATCCGGTAATTAAACGATGTGAAAATTCAATCGCAGTTTCCATTGTATAAGAAGGAATAAACTTACCGTTGCAAAGCGGCCAATCATCTCCGCACCCGCGTCCCGAATCGGTATTTGTTACAAGTGCTCCGGCGAGCAATACAAAAAGCATTCCGATGCACGATGCGAGAGCAAGCGTGCGAAAACGGCCGGTAACCATAATAAAATCACCTTTTTTCGGGGTTTTGTTGTCACCTCATTATAGCGATTATAAGGGTCAAAAGCCATGTTGAAAATGTGACACTTCCTAGGGTGTGACAGTTCCGTGGCAATGATGCAGACGAGGAAAATCTTTAATAACAAAAGCCCGAATCTCTTTCAATTTAGAAAGTGATTCGGGCTTTTTTATGTGTGTCTTTTAGTTCGGAAGTGCGTCCGCTATCTGCACCGTACGCTCCAGGAATTGTTCAATTTCATCCCGTGTTTTACGCAGCTTGCTGACGAACCGAATCAATTCTTTGCCATTCCGGAAAGCAACGAAGCTTGGAATGCCAAGAATGTTCAGCTCGGAGCATAGATCAGGCAGCTCATCACGGTCAATTTCGTAGAATGAAATTTTTCCGCTGTACTGCTGCTCTACCTCCGGCATAAACGGATCAATATAATGGCAGTCTGGACACCAGGTCGTCTTAAATACCGCCATTGTAATACCGTCGCCTTGAACTGCTTCACGGAAGGCCACATCTGTTGATAATTTAATCATGCTGGTCATCCTCCCTGCTTAACTACAATGATTAGCTCACTTCACGGTCAATGACAAAGGTATCACTGCCGTAGCTGTCATCCCAATGAACCTTCGCACCAAGTGCATTCGCAAAGTCACGGCCAGCTACATACAATGCGCCGTCTACGGACTTCGATACAAACGACCATGTAGCGGCTTTTCCGTTAACCGTTACTTTGTCTGAGCCATCCTTCAGGACAATTGTTGTATTCGTCGCTTCATCATAGACTGTAACACTTTTTGTCTTTTTATCATATTTCACCGTAGCGCCAAGCTCTTCAGCGACAGTCCGGAGCGGAACAATGGTCACATATTTGGGCGTTACAATTGCCGGATATCGGCCATAATCAACAGACAGCTCAACCGTTTGTTTGCCGATATGCAGCTGCTGCAGAAGAGCATACGCAGTGGACTTCGTATCGAACATTCTCAGCACCTGATAGCCTTGCAGCGAATCAAGCTGATCCGATGTAATGGCCGCATCAGGAATGACTGGAGCATCCGCTTTTACGTCGCCATTTACATTCCACATTTCGCTCTCCATATGGAGTACCAAGCCTTCAAGTGGGAACAGCGCCTGCTCGCTTGGTTTAAACGTAACATCAACCGCCTGCTTACGAATATCCAGCTTGCTGTCCACATACAGATCGGCTTTGATTGATGAATCATCATTGAAGATCTGCTTGAGATCCTCTGCACTCTCTTCGTCCAAAGCTTTAAACTCATCTTGAAGAGATACAATAGCCGCCATAAGTTCATCTGTAGCTTCTTTGATCTGATCCTCTGTTGTTGGCATATCAAGACCAGTCTGCTCGAATGGATTCACACCGGTTTCTTCCCAAAGCTCAGGGTGGCTGCTAACAATCGTAACGATCTGCTTCACGAACTTTTCCATACCATCATGGTCGTTAGCAAGCACGTCTACATATTTTTTTACCCATGTCCAAATTTCGGTACCACTGAGTTCAGCCTTCACATGGAAGAGCGAAGTGTTAACTCCGTTAATCGGCTCTTGAACAGTGTTAACCGACAGCTTATCCGGATTAGGCAGATTATTGATGAAGAAGTCCGTTGCACTGTCCATAACCTCTTTGCCAATTGCTGTTAATGCTTCTTCGTCCGGTCCAGCTGCAGCATCTGCATCAAGCTCTGTTGTTCCAAGCATGGAACCCAGGCCAGAGCCGCTCACATCCAGAACGATCGGAAGCTTCGCACCTTCTACCTCAATTACAGCCGTTGTATCCGACTGTTTGATCGAGAAGCCGATGTTAACATTTCCGCTAAGGACCAGCTTGCCCGCGTATGAAGCGTGACTAGCATCTTGTACTTTTACGCTATCTAACTGAATCTTAAAATTTGAAAATAATTTCAGCAGTGAGGCTTCTTCATCGGACATACCTTCAAAAGCTTCTTCATTCAAGAGAAGCTTCAGTTCTACCGCCTGCTTGCCTTCAGAAGAGGTCACTTTAAGCGTGTTTTTCAGAACCGCATTAAAGTCAATGCCTGAGATCGCTTGACAGCCCGCAACAATAACGAGGGCCAGAGACAGAATCAGTATGATTCCCCTCTTAAACCTTTTCAACCTTTTCAATTTGCAAATCTCCCTTCACTACTAGTAATAGGGTAACAGTAATAGACCTATAACCCTATCTATTGTAACTGAGAAAAGGGGATATTGTAAATGTATGGAAAAAGTAGATTTATGTCACTATTTCTGCGTCTCAGAACGGTTAAACAGCTTTAGAAGCAGGATGAACAGCTTACGCAGTGGTCCCGGGAAGGACCTCGCATCTTCCATTGTAACAACACGGAGCAGGACCAGGAGTACGAGATAAAGTACTCCAATAACGCCAGCTGCTACAGCAGCTGATACGAAATAAGTAAGCTTGTCCGGCCAGCTGTTTGTCAGATGCCGAATTCCAACTTCCGTTCCCCAGCCAGCAGCAACCGAAACAACGATCGTTACGATATAAGAAGGCCAGCGGCTGCCAAGCACCGTAAATCTCACTTCTTTACGGATCGCTTCCATATTCATCCACGTCATAATAACAAAGCATACGCTTGTTGCCATAACAACACCGTACACCCCATAGACCGGAGCAAGCGCGTAGCTGCATATGATTTTGAGACCAATACCTACGAAGGTGTTCATCATCGGAATACGCTGCTTGCCTAGACCGAACAGAATCGAGTTACTGGTCATCATCGTAATTTGGAAAATCGTTCCTGATGTTAAAGCAGCTACAACACCGTAACCACTTGCATCAGCGAAGATCAGCCCTGTTACCGAGTAAGATGCTGCCGCAATACAAAGCGCTGCCGGCACACCAGTAAAGAGAACAATCCGCATAACGAGTGAGGTTTGCCGTTCAACCTCTCTCATATTACGAAGGGAATAAGCTGACGAGATAACCGGAATAATCGAGGTACTAAGTGCAATCGCAAGGATTGGCGGAATACCGGCAATCGTCTGTGCTTTAAAGCTGAGTTCCCTCAAGACAGCTTTAGCTTCGTGGTAACCGCCATAATAATCTTCAGTTAACCGAATGAATAATGACGAATCAAACGTATAAATAATTTGAACCGTCATCGCCGTAATAACAATCGGAATAGATATCGTAAAAATCTCACGGTAGATCGAACGGAATGGAATTTTCGAAGCCGCTTTTACGGCCTCGATATCTACCACTGGCCGTTCCGCTAAGTCTCCTCGGCGCAGCTTTCCGGCATAATAAATCATGACCAGCAGAGCGCCAACACCGCCAATAACGTTACCAAATGATGCTGCAGCTGCTCCCCACTTCTCGCCCCAATCAATGGAGACAACGTAATAAGCAAGTGCAACCCCAACGATAACGCGCAGGATTTGCTCCATGATCTGAGACATGCCCCCCGCCATCATAAATTGACGGCCTTGGAAGTAGCCTCTCATCATCGCGATGATCGGGAAGATCAGAAGCGTTGGTGCTACTGCCCGGATCGCGACCTCCGCGCCCGGCGTTTTGGCAATATGCACAGCATAATAAGGAGCCGCTGCGTACAAGGCAATCGTTAAGATAACCCCAGTCACAATGCCAAATAACAGCGCTGCCTGATAGACACGCTTCGCCTCATGCTCACGTCCTAGTGAATAACGCTCGGCTACCATTTTGCTAATGGCGCTGGGAAGTCCTCCGGTTGCGACTACGAGCAGCGTCAAATATACGTTGTTCGCAACTGCAAAATATGTTCCGCCGTCTCCCTTAAGGATATGATCAAGCGGTACCCGTTGAAAAATCCCGAGGAACCGCGCTATAAGCGCGGCCGCCGCTAGGATTAATGTTCCTTTTATTAGCGAATCTTTTTTCATGATTTCCTTCTCTTTCTGCGATTACCTGCCTAAGCAGATTAAGCGTTACCCTTGATTGGCTCAAGCGGCTGATGGTTGCCGCGGACAGGTTTCGCTGCGCCAGATGGTGCCGCCCAGTTGACGCCGTTGCGAATGATCTGAAGCACCTCTTTGTTGTAGTAAGTAGGGTAAGTTTCATGACCAGGACGGAAGTAGAACACTTTGCCTTGTCCACGGAAGAACGTACAGCCGCTGCGGAATACTTCGCCGCCTTCGAACCAGCTGACGAATACGAGCTCGTCTGGTGCTGGAATATCGAAGTGCTCGCCGTACATTTCCTCATGCTCAAGTGTTACATATTCCGGAATGCCTGCAGCAATCGGATGGGCTGGATTAACGGTCCAGATCCGCTCCTTTTCGCCTGCTTCACGCCATTTCAGATCACAGCCGGTACCCATCAGCTTTTTGAAAATTTTCGAGAAGTGGCCGGAATGAAGGACAATCAAGCCCATACCGTCCATGACACGCTGATGAACCCGCTCAACTATAGCATCCTCGACTCGTTCATGGCCCATATGTCCCCACCAGATCAGCACATCGGTGTTGTTCAGCTTTTCCTCGGTCAAGCCGTGCTCCGGTTCTTCCAGCGTTGCGGTTTGAACTACGATGTCTTCCGTACGAATGCCTTCCGCCAATGCGTTATGAATACCATTTGGATAAACCTGTCTTACTTCCTCATGCTCTTTCTCATGCAAAAACTCGTTCCATACTGTTACTCTAACCATCGTTTTCATCTCCCTAATTGGACATTAGCCAAATAATAAATAAAATAATCATAACGGCTTGAAGAATAACTTTTACAACGACACTTGTCAATAAGCCAACTAATGAGCCGATACCAACCTTAAACGATTTCTCGATATTAGATCCAACAGCAAGCTCACCAATAACAGCTCCAGCAAATGGACCAATGATAAGACCAAAGGCCGGTATAACAAATGGACCCAAAATAAGGCCAATCGTACTACCAATAATCGACGCCTTAGATCCGCCGAATCGATGTACTCCCCACGCACTAACCGCATGGTCGGCTATGATGAGGACGATTAGAATTAACGTTTGTATCGTCCAGAATACCCAGCCAAACGGCTCAAATGAGAAGAAGAACCCGTATACGAAAAAAGCACCATAAATCGCAAATACGCCAGGCAATATCGGCCAGATAGCTCCAGCCATCCCGACTACAAATAATATGACGACCAGCGACCAGCCTAAAATATCCACTTAGGCATCAACCTTTCAATACATATTGTTTGATGAGCTCTGCGACGCCGTGCTCGTTATTGGATAACGTTACGACATCAGCCGCTTCTTTGACAGCCAGCTGCGCATTGCCCATCGCTACACCAAGTCCCACTTCACGAATAGCAGCAATATCGTTCAAACTGTCTCCGGCAGCTACAACCTGCGACATCTCGATACCAAGCATCGTGCAAAGCTCGCGAATTGCACTCGCCTTCGTGATGCCTTTCGCATTCAACTCAAGGTTCTGTAAGGAGGAGTTCGTAATTTCAAGAGCTCCCCACTCGGTTACTTCGTGCAGGATGCGGTTACGAACGCCATCATCCTCCGTATAGTAGCCAAACTTGAGCCAATGATGGTCTTCATAGGTCGTCGAAGGATCAATCCACTTCTCAAGATTATAGATTCCCTCTGTTGAGTAGGCCCAAAACCAAGTCCCCTCATGTCTCAGAGCAAGCTCGTGCAGCTGCTTGATATACACCGGGCTCATCAATGTACGTTTGTGCAGCACATGCGGCTTCTGCCAAATCTCGCTGCCATTGACCGTAATCATTGGTGTCTCCAGCTTTAGCTGCTCCGCAAACGGAAGCGCCCCGCGGAACCCACGCCCCGTCGAAAAGCTTACCGTGATACCGGCATCAAGCGCACGCTGAATCCATTCGGCATTCTCCTTGCTGATCTCGCTTTGCTCGTTCAGCAGCGTACCGTCCATATCAAGAGCTATTAATTTGTAATTCCCCATGTATGTAACCTCCTGCCTATATCTACTATGCAATATTTTAGCACAGATTAGGGAGATTCCAAACGTAAGGAACTGCCTATTGTTATTAACGTTGAATAATCAATGAAAGGTTCAACGAATATGGGACGCAAAAAAGCCCCGCCCCATGTTAAGGGGCGAGGCTCATGCTCATTAAGCTGCAAGCTTCCGCAGGCGAAGCTTCTTGGCGACGAAGCCATGCGATGGTGAGAATAGAAACGCCAGCACGAACAGGATGCCTGCCGCACATACGATACATCCTGCTATTGAAGCATCGATAATAACAGCAGCGCCATAGCCAGCGAAGGTACTCGCGATGCCAACTCCTACGCTGAGCAGAATCATCGTCCCCAACCGATCGGTCAGCAGATAGGCGGTAGCAGCTGGGATGATGAGCATCCCAACAACCAGAATAGCACCAACACTCTCGAATGAACTAACTGTTGCCATGGACACCATGCCCATTAGCAAGTAGTGGAACAACGCAACTGGGATACCTAAGGCGGCAGCAAGCGTCGGATCGAAGGAAATCAGCTTGAACTGCTTATAGAACAAGCTGATTACCGTTACGATAATGATCAACGTCCCGCCGAGCAGCCATACCGCTTTGGGCCCCAGATCAACCCCGTTCATAATCCACGTATTCCAGTGCACATAGGCGATTTCGCCGTACAAGATGGCATCTTGGTCCAGATGCACCTGCCTTGCAAACAGGCTGACGAGCAGCACCCCTATCGCGAACAACGCGGTAAACACCACGCCAATCGAAGCATCGGCCTGCACGCCTTTTTGCTGAAACAGCTGTATGAGGAATACCGCAAATAGACCACAGGCCATCGCTGCAACCATCATAAGCAGCGAATCCCGCGAGCCGCTTAGCAGGAACGCAATAACGATCCCCGGCATAACCGAATGACTGATTGCATCACCGATCATCGCCATTTTACGCAGGACGAGAAAGGTACCAAGGATACCACTGCAGCTTGCAACCAGTACGCCAGTCAGTAAAATCCAGAAGTCGCTCATAACGCCGCCTCCTTGTTGATCCGCTCATCCACACTTGCTGTTGCTGCCTGTTCTTCATAATAGAAACCAAGTCTCCGCTTCATTCTCTGCTGAACTAGTCTCCTGATAAGCAGCCCCCGCTTCGAGCCAAACAATAGAGATAGCACAAACAAAGTGGTTGCGGCAAGCACGGTAAGCGGCCCCGTTGGCAGGCTTGATGCAGTCGAACTGATAACTGCCCCCGTTGCACCACTTATCGCTCCAAATACGCCGGATACGGCCACCATTACACCAAGCCGGTCCGTCCAGTACCTGGCGGATACTGCAGGCGTAATGATTAAAGACGCAACCAGAATGACACCAACAGCCTGAATGCCTACAACAACGGCGACAACCATTAGAAGCATTAACAGCTGCTCATAAAAGCCAACCGAATAACCGATCCCTTTGGCAAAGCCAGGATCAAACGATACAAGCTTGAACTGCTTAAACAAGAAGTAACAAATGGTTATCAGGAATAGACTTACGATCGACAGTGTCAGCACATCCGAACCAACCATAGACGCCGCCTGACCGAACAGAAACTTATCCAGCCCTGCCTGATTACCGTAGCCGCCATGCTGGACAATGGTCAAGAGAACGATGCCCAGGCCAAAAAATCCAGATAACACAATCCCCATAGCCGAATCATGCTTAATACGCGAATGCCGCGTGATTAAGCCAATGCCAAAGGTCGCCACCACTCCCGCAAGACCTGCTCCGATCAGAAAGTACAAAATAGACTTTGTACCGGTCAGCATAAACGCGATACAAATACCAGGCAATGCAGCATGAGCGAGCGTATCGCCCATGAGGCTTTGCTTACGCAGATAAGAGAAGCAGCCAATAACACCGCTGCTTAGACCAAGAAGCGTACAGCTGATAAAGATCCACCGCATGTTCGGGTCATGAAGAAGCGTCCATAACGTATTCATAATCCGCTCACCCTTTCGTGATGTCCGGCTGCGCCAACCCGCTCCGGTCAAGAAATGCCAATCTCCCACCATAAGTACGTTGTAGTAAATCCTGTGTAAAAACATCCTTTGTCTTGCCGTAGCCCATCAGCTCTACATTAAGCAGCAGCACGGAATCAAAATATTCCTCTACCGTCGCAAGGTCATGATGCACGACAATAACCGTCTTCCCTTCCTGCTTCAGCTCCTGCAGCAGCGTAATGATCGCTTTCTCCGTGGCAGCATCAACGCCGGCAAAGGGTTCATCCATAAAGTACAAGCTCGCGTCCTGTGCAAGCGCACGTGCGAGGAACACACGCTGCTGCTGCCCACCGGACAACTGGCTGATCTGACGCGAAGCAAAGTCCGCCATTCCAACCTTAGCCAGGCATTCCATAGCAATGGCACGTTCCTTTGCGCCTGGACGTCCAAACAGGCCAAGATGACCGTATCTGCCCATCATGACGACATCAAGCGCATTCGTTGGGAAATCCCAGTCTACCGACTCACGCTGCGGGACATAACCAACCAGCTTACGCTGTTGTTTGTAAGGTTTGCCGTATACCAGCACTTCGCCGCTAAGACGAGGAATAAGGCCAAGTGCCGCCTTCATCATCGTTGATTTGCCTGCCCCGTTAGGACCGATGACGCCTACCAGCTCTCCCTCTGTAATCGTGAAGGAGACGCCACGCAAGACCGGTTTTTTCTGATAAGCTGCGGTAAGCCCATTAACCGTTAACGGAGGGGCAGCAGCCTCCCGTTCCATCACAAATGTTGTAGACTTTGACTCCGTTCTCGACAACACCATCACTCGCTTTCATCCGTTTATCGCAGCGCTCGAACAACCGTATCCACATTATGCTTAACCATTCCGATATACGTGCCTTCTTCTGTGCCTGCTTCTCCCATAGCATCAGAGAACAGCTCTCCGCCGATCTTAACTTCGTGTCCCATTGAACGTGCCCCTTCGATTACCGACTCAATCGCTTTCTTCGGAACACTGGACTCAATAAAGACCGCTTTGATCTGTTTCTCGACCAGGAAATCCCGAAGGGAGCTTACATCCTTCGAGCCATACTCGGACATCGTGTTCATTCCCTGTAGACCCGTTACCTGAAGCCCATACACATCACCGAAGTAACCAAAAGCATCATGAGCGGTAACGAGGATTCGGCTTGCTTCCGGGATTGTAGCAATTTGCACACGAACATATTGGTCCAGCTCCTCCAATTGTCCGATATACGATGCTGCACGCTCTCTGTATCCGTCAGCATGCTCAGGATCCTTTTCAATCAGGGAATCGCGGATCACTTCTGTTGCCGAAATCCACATCTTCACATTGAACCAAATATGCGGGTCATGCGACTGACTTCCCCCACCAGGAAATGCTCGCAGCTGTGACTCCGGAATCCGTAAAGAGATCGCGACCGTAGGCTTTCGCTTCTCCAGCTTCTCGAACATCTCAGCCATTTTCCCCTCCAAATGCAGTCCGTTATAAAAAATAATGTCCGCACGGTCCAGCTTCTTCACATCACCATACGACGCTTTATATAAATGGGGGTCTACTCCAGCTCCCATCAGGCCGGTCACCACAACATCGCCGCCTCCTACTTCCTTCACCACGTCTGTAATCATGCCTGTCGTAGCGGTAACCTTAAGCTTGCCGTCGCCTGCACCTCCGCCATTCTGCTCTGCTCCACAAGCCGTCATTAGAAGAACACTCACTACCAAAAATAAGATCGTCATAATAAATCGCTTAATTGCGGAATTTGTTTTCTTAGATAACTGCACAGCCCGTTCCCCCTACCCTTAAGTTTTGCCTGGACGAACATTAGTTAGCTTAGCGCCTCTTTGTTTATACTATTCAAAAATGTTTCTCTGATGCAACTTTTTACGGAATTTAATCGAAAAAGTTTCAAACAAGCGTAAACAACTTCGCCTTCCTTAGGAGGCGCAGCTTAGTTTCGCAGTGAATTATAAGCTCTGTATAAAGAAAACTTATACTTTCTTATAATTAAAAAAGCTGTTTTTAAAGATTCTTTTCGAATCTCTAAAAACAGCTTCTTTTTTCGTCATATTACGGCTGATTTGCTGTACCAGTAGTACCAGTTGTACCCGTAGTTCCCGTATTTGCCGTGTTGTTTGCTTGATCCTTCAGCTTACCCGGTGTACCGTTTAAGCCAAACTCATAATCGTAAGCATCAAAGATCTTCCGTGCAATTGGAGCAGCACCCCAGCCGCCGAATTCACCGTCAGGTATAACAACCGCTACAGCAAGCTTCGGATTCTCTCTTGGGGCATAAGCGATAAATACCGCATTATCCGCACGTCGTCCAGCTACATCGGATTGAGCTGTACCTGTCTTTCTCTCATAGGTGTATGATACGCCCTCGAAACCCTGAACGTTAACACGCGACATGCCATCTTCGATTTCTGCCCAATAGTTATCAGGGAATTCGACCGTATTCAGCACTTCCGGCTGGAAGGTCTGAACAACGTTCCCATCGGCATCTTTAATTTCATTAACGAACTGCGGCTTCATCCGTTTGCCGTGGTTTGCGAGCATTGCTGCATATTGCGCCAGTTGGAGTGTCGTATACCGCGCTTGCTGGCCGAATGCTGCCCGCACTAGAGCGGATTGAGAGCTGGCTGTTTCTGCTTCATGATAGTAGTCAATGGTACCTTTCGATTCACCTCGTAGACCACTGCCGGTCAAGACGCCAAGTCCAAACTCCTTCATGTAGCTGTCCCATACATCTACACCTTTTTTGCCGTTATATTTCTTATACATCTGATTCCCGACCATCGCCGCCATAAACGGATTCGAAGAGTGGGCAATAGCAGATGCCGGATCAAGCAGACCGTAAGCATGGTTTGACGCGTTACCAATACGTACTTGATGCCCTTCTGCGCCAAAGAAGAATGCGCCGGTATCGTTATAAGTGCTTGATGTTGTAAACAGTTTCTCTTTGAGGCCAATCAGGATAGATAATGGCTTCATCGTCGAGCCTGGAGGCACAAGGGAGGATGGATGCTGGTTACGTTCTTTATCCGTCGCGTATTTTGCGAATACCTCTCTTATTGTACCGTTAGATAATACGGCTTCGAAGTTAGAGTAATCCTCAGGGCTGATTTTGCCCCCTGCAAAGATGTTTGGGTCATAGTCTGGCATACTTGCCATCGAAATCACTTTGCCCGTGTTGACTTCCATCGCAACAGCATAACCAGTCTTCGCATATTCCGCACGCTCAAGCCTATTTGTCGAAGTGCTGATCTTTTTAATCTGGTCCATAATCGCTGTTTCTGTCGTTAATTGAACGTTACGGTTGATCGTCAAATACAGATCATCACCCTTTTGCGGATTCGTAATCTGTACGGGACCAATAATACGCTCCGCATTGTTAACCGGATACGTCTTCAAACCATTCTTACCACGCAATATATCTTGATACATATATTCAAGACCGTCGAACCCAACATCTTCTTCATCCAGATATTGCAGCTGAGCATCATCTTCCTCGCCTTTTGCCTTATAGAAATCCAGCGATTCACGAACACCTTTAAACTTTTTCAAATAACCAACTAATTGAACCGCTACGGTATCCTCACTGTAGTTACGAACGCTTTCCTCTACAATATCAATCCCTTTAAATTCCGTGCGATGCTCCATGAAATAGGCCACTTCTTTATTCGTCAGCCCTGACTTAATTCGTCTAGGCGTAGAAATCGTGTTGATCCGGAAATCCAAATCCATCTGCCGGATAATATCATCAACTGTCATCACTTTTTTAGGATCTTTGTCTCCGTATTTATTGAATACGTCTGCTAGTTTTTCTGCGATCGCTTCAGAATCATCCCTCTTAAAGTCAGGGGAGATTGTAAAATAGAGCGATTGTGTCGACGTCGAATAGGCGATAGGCGTACCAGATGAATCATAAATATTGCCACGAATCGGCGCAATCTTGACGCTGCGCGTGCTCTTCTTGCTGCCTTGTGCGCTAAGCTTAGGTCCATCAACAAACTGTAAAATTGCAAGCTGAATAATAAGTACGCTAAAAAGTCCAAATACAATGAAAAAGAAAAAGTTCAAACGAAACGAGAAATGACGCCGATTCGTTATTTCCCGTTTCTGCGGATCATCATGCAAGCCAAGTCACCTCATCTTAATTAAGTTGCGCGAATATGTGTTGCTTCAAAGCCTGGCGAGTTAAACCAATCACCAGAGGATGCCCAGGTAGCGTCAAGCGGAATCCATGTTCCGTTCTTACCTCCGATTTGAACTTCATTCCATGCATGTGGGCCGGAGCCTCCCCGCCCATCCAGGCCAGTTCCGGTAACAACTTTAACATCGAGACCAGAAGCGCGGGCCATAACAGCGTAAAGTCTCGCCACATCGATACATACACCTTTGCGGGTATCAAACGTTTCTTGCGGATTCTGTTCCTTCCAAATCCCGTTCTCCACATAATTATCTGCTTTGTCCCAGTCATACGCAATTCGACTGCCCAGCCAGTCATACAAAGCACGAGCCTTTTCTTCCTCGGTAGTCTTGTCCTTTGTAATTTGAAGGGCCGCTTGTTCAATATCTGCTGGAATATTGTAGTCGACAATTTCGTATTTACGCTGCAATACGTTCTGGAACTCCGCTTGTACAGCTTCGGCAAGCACAGGTCCTCGATCAGCCAGCATATCTCCGGCAACCGGCTCGAGTACGGCTGATGCCTTCATGTATAACGGCGATTGCTGGATTAATCCCGATCCCAAGCCACTCGGCGCAAGCGATACGTAAATGAACAACGCTGCTACAAACACGAAAGCCCGTCCCGCTCCATGAACCGTACCAAATACTGCACCTGCTGCACGGCTTGCTGCACCTCCGCCCGGGAGACGTTCCATGCTCTCGTGTCTGCCAGAACGCTGCCGGCTTACGAACAAAGTCTCGAGCAGCGGGGATAGGAACGATGCAACGAACCGTAGCAGCAGATAGGCGGCAAGGAATAGAATCCCATACCTTAACAAAGCGAAATCGCGCAGACTTGTAATAAACGTATACCAAGCCTGTGAAGTTGCACTAAGCTCCCGCTGCGGTACTTCTACATGAGCGCTAAGCCAATCTGCTGCCCGTGGAGATAAGCTGCCTGCGATTTGCCCCGCAAGAACGAGACAAACGATAATAAGGATCCCATCCCAAACAAAAAAGAAAAGACGCCTCGCTGAACCCGACGCGCCTCTTCTCATTCCTTGCAGCAGCGAACCGAGCAGAAGGAGAAGAACGATCAGCGAGACCGGTTCCCAGACCGTCCCTGCGCGAATCCATTCCATCATGTTCACCCCTCCTTGCGTCTTACGCTTTCTTGTCTATTAATATTTATACTTTGCCATTCGCCTTCGCTTGGTCAATAAGCGCCTGAATGGTCGAATCGATCTTCATTGTGCCAACTGATTTGCCGTGAAACTTCACATTAACTTCGCCTGCGCCCGGTACACCTGTCAGCTCCAGATTCTCTGTCTTTACAGTGAAGGTGCCATCCGAATTGGAGGTGAATGTCGCTTTATTTACTTCACCAGCCATCGCTGATACGGCTTCCTGCTTCAAGCTGTCGATCGCCTGCGTACCAATTGATTTCACATCATCAAGGGTATATCCGCTGTAAGCAACAATACCAACAACAATAACAAGTACTAACGCCCATTTCACGAAAGTCTTAACGACTCGAATGATAAAGAGCAATACAACAAGTGCAATGATGAGCACAAGCCAATGGTCTTGTAAAAAAGTGCTCCAAGTATCCCAATCATAACCGGAAAAATCAAAGTAATTATCCAAAAAAGAATCCCCCCTATTATAACTCGTGCAATGTCCTATTATCAAACATTATAACCCACCCATAATATGCCGTAAACGTAAGGCTCCTCATTCGATAGAGACATATCCTGTCCATCTTTTACGTACAAGTAGATTAAGATGTTTTTGCAAGGAGGAACAGCCTGTTGAAAACCGCAATCTGGCTTTATTTATTTCTGTTCGTCGCGTTTTTTGATCTGCACGCACAATATCCAATTCTCACCCCATTCGCGATCTCTCTAGGGGCTGCACCCTCCTTCATCGGACTGATGATGGGCATGTACTCTATTACTCATTTGCCTGGGAACATCATGGCTGGGTATGGCGTTGACCGGTTCGGCAGCAGGCTGTTTATCGTCTTCAGTCTTATGGGGGCTGGTATTGTATTGCTGTTCCAATCCCAGGTTACCGATCCCTGGCAGCTGCTTGTCCTGCGCTCGATCAGTGGATTTGTACTAGCCTTTCTATCTCCGGCCTGCCTCTCTCTGCTCGCTCGCATCTCTAATGACCGGACGCAGCAAGGGAAGTTTATGGCTGGTAATGGACTCGTCCATACGCTGGCAACTGTTGTCTCGCCGGCAGCCGGTGCCTATATGGTCGCAAAGATTGGATTCACAACCGCCTTCTATTTGCTCGGCTGGGTGCTTGTCGTTACGGCCGTATGTGCCTTATTTTTCATTCGCGACATTAAGACAGTACAAAGTAACGAGGAGCAGGAGCAGAAATCTAAAGGCATCAAACCAGCTCTCGCCGAGGCTACTCCCATTCCATGGCTTGTCTATGTACTGCCAGTTGGGATCAGTTGTGCGCAGGGAATTCTCTCTTTCGAGCTTCCACTTATGTCTACCTCAGCGGAAGGAATGATGGAGACAGGGCTGCTGTTCTCTGTCGTGAGTATCGGTGCCTTAATTACACTAAGTATGCTGTTCCTCAATAAGCTCTCTTCTTATTATCGGACGTTATGGGGAGCGCTGGCACTAGCTCTTGTCTATTTTGTAATAGCCGCCCATACACCGTTGCCTTTCGCTTTGCTTCTGCTATTAGTCGGGATGGGTAAAGGGATCATCCTCCCTGCTATCTCTACGCTGCTTATCGAACTTAGCGGGGGGGCTCGATACGGTCGAACCTTCTCCGTGTTGTCGATAGCCTATTCTATTGGCGCCTTCCTTGGCCCGATGCTTGCCGGCCAGCTGCGAGACAATCTGTCTCCGTATTATTTGGCCTTTCTAGGTCTGATGATTGGCGTGTCTATCTTGCCTTTCCACCGGAGAAGAACTACGCTCACACCCATTTTTCCTAAATCTAGGTGAATACACATGGCCACCTGCTCCCCCGGGCATATAATGCACTATGTCATGAGGCCATCAACAAGAGCAGATCCATAGAGGAATTGTCCGGTCAGCATGACGTTGAAGCTTGCTAGAGAGGGGTGACTTAGATGTCTGAAATTCATGTTTCACCTGTAAGCGATCATCGCGGAGGCGGCTTTAACAATGTGGGGTCCATCCTCGTATTGTTCATTCTGCTCGTTATCATCATCTGCACAATCTGCCATTAAGATTACCCTTTGAATACAATAAAAACGGGACGGAGCCCATGCTCCGTCCCGTTTTTATTAGGAATCTTTTTCTTGCTCACAACGAGCAAATTTGGCTACACTACACATAAGAAACTCAGAAAAAGGGATGGTGACTGCAATGGATATCGCCATTATTGTGGAGGGCAAAAACGACAAAAGCCGTATTCGCCGAGTACTCGATGAAGCAGTACCAATCTTCTGCACCTTCGGTACGCCTGGCACCCTTCAGCTTGAGAAGCTGCGTAAGCAGGTAGGCAGCAAAGACGTGTTTATTTTCACAGATAATGATTCCTCAGGCAAGCGGATCCGAGGTATTCTCCGAGACCTATTCCCTGATGCCGAACATATCTATACCCGCCGAGGTTATCCGGGTGTAGAACATACTCCTGAGGATTACCTCATTGAACAATTTGAAAAAGCTGGTCTCGAGCCTTTCATCCAATACCCTGTTAAATATGAAGAAGAAAGATAACAACAGCGACGGTTATGATGCTTAGAACGGTTGAGAGAAATACGGTCTGTGAAGCAAATTCCGGCTCATTGTCGAACTCGACAGCGAGCAGAACACTGCTAAGTGAGGTCGGCACGGATGAAGAGACGATTAAAGCAGCCGCCATAAGATGATCAATGGATAAGAAAAATCCTAGTCCCCAGACTACAAGCGCAGCTAATGCTGGTCCAACGACAAGGCGCAGGCCGTTTGCGAGCAGAACATTTTTGATCAGAACCGGGTTAAGCTCCCACTTCATATTACCAAGCTGCACACCAAGCGTAACAAGCGCTGTACCAATAAAGGCATTTGACAAATAAGTAATAGGTGTTACGATCGGCTGAGGCAATTGAATCTGAAATCCATGCAGCAGGAATGCGAGTGGGATCACATAAATAATAGGCTGCGACATTATGGTCCGCATCGTCGCCCGCAAGCTCATCTTATGGGCATTCACACTATAAATCCCATATGTATTCGGCAGCAAGGACTGAGTCACCATCACGATAATTTGAATCGATAAGGTAAAAGGATTAGCAGCAAAGGCAAGCTGGTTTAGCGGAATCCCGTAATTCGCACTGTTATAGAACAATACGCTGTTGCGCATCGCCCCGCGCATACCGCCCTCAAGTCCCCGTAAGCGGACAACTGACTCCACTATAATAGCCTGTAAAATCATAAATATGACAACAAACAGGAGCACTTGCCCGATCAAGCTCGCGGATATGTCCGTTGTATACAACAGATTAAAGATGACCGATGGAGAAAATACATAAAAGTTCAGCTTCGATAAGGTTTTGATATCCAATGAAAAAAGCCGCTGCATTGTGAAGCCAACAGCTATCATCAATGTGAGCGGCAGTACGTTACTCCATAATATGTGCCAAAAGATATCCATCGCTTATTCCTTCGCGAGCTGCTTCAAATCCGCTACCATACTTTCAGGTGTCAGAGATTCGTCGCTGCCGTTGATCCATTTGCGTATTTGGCCTTTCTTATCAACGAGCGTAATAACATTCATATGTATATAGGTATTAGTCTTCTTATCCTTGATTACATCTGCTCCAAAATCCCTCGCAAGCTTCAGGGTTGCCTCTTCATCCCCGCGCAGGAAATCCCAGCCGCCTTCAAGCTTCGCAAAGTTACGAGTAGCGAAATCTCTAATAACTTCTGGTGTATCCGTGACTGGGTCGAATGTAATCGAGATGAGTTCAACCTTTGATCCAAGCAGTCCTTCCTTCTGAAGCTGATCCTCAACCTCTGAGATCATGAAGGTAGTTGGAGGACATACATCCGGACAGCTCGCATAATAGAAATAAACAAGTCGAGCTTTGCCATTTGTTGAGGCAAGTGATACCTGATTGCCGTCAATGTCGGCCATCTCGAAGGCCGGTGCAGCCTTCTGCACCGGCATGGAGCTGGTCCCGCCGCTTGAATAATTCGTTATGAATAAATAAATGCCCATTGCCAAACATAGCGCCAGCACGGCGAGTTTAAAGCTATGTTTTTTGAGAAATGCCATACAAGTTCTCGTCCTTTCCCTAAAAAGAAGATTACTTCACGGTATTTGCCATCATGACGATAAAGATCACCATCAAATAATTAACGGAAATAAGGAAGTTAACCTTCGCCCATTTCTCGGTATTTTCCGCCTTAATTCCTCGAATCGTATGCACAGTCCAAACAATCCCGGCAATTACAGACAAAATCAGGAATACAATTCCTGTGTAACCATAAGCGTACAGCAGCACGCAGGTTGGAATTAGTAATACGACATAAGGAATCATTTGCAGCTTCGTCCGTTTAATCCCTTTCACAACGGGAAGCAGCGGGAAGCCTGCTGTACGGTACTCTTCTACCCGCCGAATAGCAAGTGACCAGAAATGCGCTGGCTGCCATAAGAACAAGAAGGCGAACAGGAGCCATGCCCCCATATCCACTTCAGTCGTAACCGCGCAGTAACCAAGTACCGGAGGCATTGCCCCGGAAATACCGCCGATTGACGTGCTCCAGGTCGACGTACGCTTCAGCCAAATTGTATAAATGAAAATATAGACAAACCAGCCTAAGAATCCAAGCCAGCCCGTAACAGGATTAACGAGGACAAACAATATCGTAAGACCAACAATCCCAAGCACAATACCATACCCCAGAACAAAGCCAGGCTGTAGACGGCCTGTCGGCAATGCGCGATCTTTCGTCCGCTCCATCTTCTGATCAAGCTCACGATCCCAATAATTATTAATAACACAAGCGGAACCTATCGTAATCGCTGAGCCGATGACGACCCATAGCAGCTTCAGCCAGTCAAAATCCCATTTGGAAGCGACCCAGAAACCGCCTATCGCGGCAAATACATTAAGCCGGAGCAGCCGTGGTTTGGTTAATGCAATTAAATCTTTCAACACGAAGCGAGCCTCCCGAGTTATGCAACAAGGCACGCCTCAACGCGCCTATACATTTTCATTGATGAATCGTTCTTAATCATACAGAAAAATAGGTGCTGTGACAACGTTCGACCGGATTGTTCATCAATTCGCCACTCAAATTGTGACAATAAATGAGGAACCCTTTTGCCCACCTTTCAATACTATAGGTATGTAGTCAAGTGCCCAACTCTTTAGATGATTAAGGGAAGTGAAGGGCGACACATATGGCAGTCATCAAAGTAAATGATGAACAGATGAAGATGCTTGCCAGACTGATGCGTGCCGAAGCAGAAGGCGAAGGTGAGCTTGGTATGCTGATGGGCCGATATAAAGCCCACTTCTTCTTTATCCCAACTAGAGATGATTGTCCGAGAGTTTACTGACAGGCCAACAAATTCCAAAGATTGAAAGCGAGGATCAACAGCATGTCTTATGGTTATGGTTACAAAAACGGTGTAAGCCCGGCAAGCACGGGAGGTTATGGTGGCGGAGTCAGCCCGTTTGCAGGTGGAGGCTACGGTGGTTTCCCATCCGTTCTTCCTGCCAGCACAAATCCTAACATGCCAATGCAAATGCCAATGTCGATGCCAATGCAAATGATGCCAATGACAGGAACGATGGGCGCTCAATCCCTTCCACCTGTACCAAATGGCGCAGTCATCACCCCGTCTGGTGGCAATATCGTTGCCGTTCCGGTCGCTGAAGAGTCTTATGTAGAGAACATTTTACGCCTCAACCGCGGTAAACTGGCCACTTTCTACATGACTTATGAGAATAACCGTGAATGGAACGCCAAAGTATTCCGTGGCATCATTGAAGCAGCCGGCCGTGACCACATTATTATTAGCGATCCTTCCACAGGCATGCGTTACCTGCTGCTGTCATTGAACTTGGATTATGTAACCTTCGATGGCGAAATCAATTATGAATATCCCTTCCAAGGCGGATTGATTACGAATACGACACCGCTGGCACAAGGCTAATGACTAACCGGCATTCTGGCTAACCCCCGCTGGCTTGAATGTCCATACATGCATTTTGTCCGCACCGCCAGGAATCCATTCGGTAATGCGGTACCAAGGAGAACGCTCATTGCAGCGTTCTTTTTTTATGTCTTCCGCTTCCTCTTCCGTGCTGGCTGACCAGATCTCAACAAATAAGTTGATTTGATCTGTCCCTTCATATAAATGGACGTTATTCCCTGATTCCTTCATTAAAGTATCCGCATAGGCTAAATAAACCATCCTATTCTCCGCAGCTATCTTATACTCAGCAAAACATATATACATGCTTGTCTTTAACCCCTTTCTTTTGCCACTGATAAATTCAAGCTTCTCCGTTGATACTACATCATAATTGAATTCAAATGATGCAATTCTTTTTAGGAGGGTCTAGCTGTGGACACAGGCACGCATCTTGTTATGGGCATCGGACTGGCCGGACTGGCCTGCATCGATCCTGTCATCGCTAACAACACATCCATCTTCACCGCTGTCTTAATTGGTACCATTGTCGGTTCGCAAGCCCCGGACTTTGATACGCTCCTCAGACTGAAAGGAAATGCCATCTATATCAAGAATCATCGCGGCATCTCACACTCCTTGCCAGCCATCGCCATATGGACGATTGTCATTACCGGTCTTCTGCAGTTATTTTACCGCGGAAGCCTTCCGTGGCTTCATATTGGATCGTGGGTACTGCTCGCCGTTTGTATTCATGTTTTCACCGACTTATTTAATGCTTATGGCACCCAAGCGATGCGCCCGTTTACGGAAAAGTGGATATCATGGAATATTATCCATATCTTTGACCCGGTTATATTCGCTACCCATGTCGCTGCTATTCTGATCTGGGCATTTGGGTTAGCTAGTCCCGTTGCTATATTTCCGGTCCTGTATCTGTTCACCATCTTCTATTATACATGGAGAACAATCGCACACAGAAGTACGCTTCGTAAGCTGCCTTCACTTGATCCACAGCAGGACGGAACAAAAGCTTATGTTGCGATACCCACCATCTCACTCTCCCATTGGAACATCGTCAAGCGTGCAGCAGATGGAAGCTTTACGATTGGTGATCTGCGAGGCGGCAAGCTTCGATGGCTGGACAATGTTCGCTGCTCTGACCATCCTGCAGTTGCCAAATCAAGGAATGATAATGCGGTCCGATCATTCCTCTATTTCACAAAGTTCGCTTGTGCGGAAGTCAAAGAGCATGATTGGGGTTATGAGGTACGCTGGTCAGATGTCAGATACCGCCACCGTAAGCAGTATCCGTTCGTCGCCGTTCTTCTCATGAATAAGGAATATGAAACGGTTGGCTCTTATGTCGGATGGTTAAGTGACGATCGATTAATGAAGCGGCTGCGCATGAATACGTATTAGCAAACTTGACGGAGGAAAGCCCCTGGCGCACAATAGAAGGGGCTTTCTTTTGTTGGTGCGAAAAAAAACATCAAAAAATGCTCAAGGGGATTAACCCTTGAGCTTTGGCTTCCTCTGAAGCATTGTGTATTAACAACGATTAGCGGAAGTTGCCGTTGCCGCCGGACAATTGTTGTTCAGCGATTTGGACAAGTTTCTTCGTAATGTATCCGCCAAGCGAACCTGCTTCACGAGTGGACACATTACCATAGTAACCGTCTGCTGGGATTTGTACGCCAAGCTCTTGTGCTGCTTCCATTTTGAGTTGGTTAAGAGCTGCTTGTGCTTGTGGAACCACCAATTGATTGCTCGATTTGTTGCTAGCCATGCTGATAATCTCCCTTCAGTTGAGCACTGTGATGTGTTTTGCAAGCTTGCAAACTTATTATGAGCATGTTGGCGTAATTTATGCTAACCTCAAAAAATAATATTAAGGATCTATAAAGGAGAGTTAAAACCTTGTCTAAATCACTATCTTTGTTCTTTGCCGTTGTCTCTGTCCTGCTTATGTGTGCCACTGCAATCTCAATGTCTTTCAACGCATGGCTGGCTGTTTTATTTGGAATTCTCACCTTGTTTATGATCGGAGGCGGCTTTATTGTGAAAGCGAGATTACGCCGCAGAAACGAAAACAAAGGCTGACGCATATTGCGCCAGCCTTTGCTTATTCTTATCCGTCATTTCTTATCCGCGAGGTGCCAGGAAGCCCATTTTTTCTTTTACATCCGCAAGCGTGCGGTCAGCCAGCTCCGATGCACGTGCTGCGCCTTGCTTCAAGATTTCATGGATTTCGCCCGATTCACGAATCGCTTTATATTTTTGCTGCAGCGGCTCAAGAACATTTACGACATGCTCAGCAAGATCCTTCTTGAAAGGTCCATACCCCTGTCCTTCATATCGTGCTTCAACCTCTGCAATGGAGATATTAGCACAATGCGAGTAAATACTGATCAAATTGCTGATCTCCGGTTTAGTTGCCGGATCATATTTCACTTCTCGGCCGGAATCGGTTGTTGCACGGCTGATTTTTTTACGAATAACACTTGGCTCATCAAGAAGCGCGATAAAGCTTCCCACATTCGGGTTACTCTTACTCATCTTCTTACTAGCATCATCAAGTGACATGATTCGTGCGCCAACCTTAGGAATGTATGGCTCCGGAATTGTGAAGTAATCACCAAAGCGCGAGTTGAAGCGGTTCGCAAGGTCACGAGTCAGCTCCAAGTGCTGTTTCTGGTCATCGCCGACAGGTACAAGATCCGCGTTATAGATGAGAATATCTGCCGCCATCAGCGATGGATACACGAACAGACCTGCGCCAACCGAATCTTTGCCCGCAGACTTATCTTTGAATTGCGTCATACGCTCGAGCTCGCCCATACCCGTAAGGGTTGTTAGGATCCAGCCCAACTCTGCATGTGCACGTACATGAGATTGTACGAAAATATTGGCTTTCGCCGGATCAATACCCGCAGCGATAAAGAGAGCTGCCACAGACTCCGATTGTTCGCGAAGATTAGCCGGATCCTGCGGCACAGTGATCGCATGCAGATCCACGACCATAAAGAAGCATTCTTCCGTTTCCTGCAGTTTGACAAAGTTTTGCATCGCTCCGATATAGTTGCCCAGCGTAAGCTGACCGCTCGGCTGAATGCCGGAAAGTACTTTTTTCATTGATTCGTCCCCTTTTCTCTTCTGAATAATCATCTATTGCGTAAGTGAACGCAAAAAATCCCCCGCCGCAAGGGACGAGGGACCGTGGTGCCACCCTAATTTACTTATTGTCTGCGCATTCATTCACTATGCGTCTTAGCCAATAAGCCTTCATTGTTCCGTAACGGGGAACTGCCGGAGAAGCATTGGCAGCGCCCAAATAGCTTGGCTGCTTTCCGCTTTCCGCTCCAGGATCCATTCAGCAATCAGGCTTGCACTGGTTTGCACCTTCCACCAGCTCTCTGTCCGCATTAACACCTGTGCTTACTTGTTCCCATCATCGCATTTCGTATCCTGATTATAGCGCAATTCGCTACCGTCATGTCAAGCCTATTCCAATTCCAATCCCCTGCATTATCTTTTAAAAAGTTGTCCTATCCGGTAAATGATCCGCATAAGCTGTTTATCATCCGTCATCTTTAATAGTAATAAAGAGAGGTTGGCCTATGCTGAACTTGTTATTCCGATTTGGGACACCGATGCTAGCTATCGGCTGTCTGGTTATGATCTGCCTTATTTTGGCCGGACAACCCTGGTCGCTTGCTTTATTAGAATCTGGCGGCGCACAGGAATTCAAAATTGTATTTTTAAGTATTATATTAGAAGCTTTTCCATTCATTCTGCTTGGAGTGATCTTCTCAGCCTTGCTACAGGTATTCGTAACCGACGAGATGATCCAGAAGATGACTCCAAAACATCACATCGTAGGCATCCTATTTGGCGCTTTGCTTGGTCTGATATTTCCACTATGTGAATGCGGTATGATCCCTGTTGTAAGGCGATTAATCCGCAAAGGTATGCCTGCTTATATCGGAATTGTATATTTGCTCGCAGGACCTATTATTAACCCTATCGTCTTTACATCCACCTACGCAGCCTTCCGAGCAGAACCACAGATGGCATATGATCGGATTATCATTGCGTTTATTGTAGCCATTGTCATCGGCCTGCTGCTTCATCGATTTATGAAAGGGAATCCGCTCAAGGAAGCTGCAGTAAAACATGAACATAACCACCATCATCACGATCATCCAGAAAGACATGAACCGGTTAAACCAAGCTGGGGCTCACGCCTATCCGAAACACTTGGCCATGCATCGGATGAATTTTTTGATATGGGCAAATATTTGATATTTGGTGCTCTGCTAACAGCTGTTATTCAATCCTTTATTGACCGCCAGGCATTTGAGTCTGTTGCGAACCAGCCTGTATTGTCTTATTTCTTCATGATGGGGCTAGCCTTCCTGCTATCAATCTGCTCAACCTCAGATGCCTTTATCGCAGCATCGTTTGACGGCATGTTTAATCATGGTCCGCTGCTTGCATTCCTCGTGTTTGGACCCATGATTGATTTAAAAAATCTGCTGATGATGCTGTCCGCTTTCCGGACAAGGGTCGTCCTGTCCATTACCGCTTTAACATTTACTCTTGTCCTGATCAGCGTTTGGCTGCTGGAGGTGGTTAGGTGAACCATAATTGGATCCGGGCAGGCTTTCTTTCCGCCTTTGCTTTCCTTATTATCTATCTCGACAGGCTTGATCAATTGCCTATATATCTTGCCCCTCGTATGGAGCTTTACGTCAAGCTGTCCGCCATTGTGCTTAATGCAGCTGCCGTTCATCAAGCCTTTCTCGCTCTGCGCTTTAAGTCCCACTCTGACGATTGTATAGAATGCAGCCATGATCATTCTCATCACGATCACGATCACGATCACGATCATGATCACGACCATTCGATGTCCCCTTTAAAGAGCATCCTTGTCTATGGATTATTTCTGCTGCCGCTTCTGCTTGGATTTCTGCTTCCGGCAGCGGCACATGATCATGAAGTAAACAGTAGTGGGATAAAGCATCTGCATTCGGGTCAAATACCTGAGGCTGAAAAATGAACATAAGAGGCCGTGCAGGCTAAACCCCGCACGGCCTTTACAGTTATGTTAGAAATCAAAGCCTTTATTATCGCCTTTGATCTCACGAAGCATCTGATGCTTCGGTTGTTGGTAACGATAGCTCCAATTCGCTGTATTATAATTGGATTCGTAGCAGATGCTAGCCGACCAGGTGCCCGTGTTTTGCCGGACAGCGAAATCGTACACGATCTCACCATGAGTCCAATTCCTTCTCAATTTTAAAGCATCAATCGCAAGTTTGCGAAAATCTTGAACTTGAGTTGGTGTCATTCCTCCCTCATCATCTTGCTCTAATTTCCCATTTTTACTTTCAATTGGGTTATGCCGAAGAGCAAATTTACCTACAGCATTATTCCGGATGTGAATGTGAACCGTTCCTCCAACGGCATGTGTAAGTTCCTCTTCTAATTGGCGAAAAACAAAATCAACTTGCCGTGCCAATGGCATAGCATCTAAATTCATATTATTTCTCCTCCTTTCTACCCTGAAAATATGGAAACTAGATGTTTATATCTAGTTCTTAGGACTGATTATAAAATCTTTTCAATAAATTGACAATATAGTAATTTATGTTTTTTCTAAATTATCGCGCAATTACATATTTTACTTTATCAAATATTGACTCGAGATTATTCGACATTTATAGACCAATTTCACCGGTGATGCTATAATATGGATATTCTATCAAAAGGAGCGCTTACATAATGAGCCAATGGTACTATTCTTTATCGATTAGAGGTAAGCTGTTGACTTCCATTTATTTTAATTTGGCGCTAGTGGCAATTGCACTAAATTTAGTTATTCTGTTAAGTGGCGGCTCCTTCCTTGCAGGCATTATTGTAACGGTGGTATTAGCAATCGTTGCTTATCCAACCGTTGGTTTTATCCAGAGAGCACTCAGCTCATCGTTCGAAGAAATGGCGAATGCGGCATTCCGAATTTCGAAGGGTGATTTCACTCAAAGAATTGACAGCGCTTCAAATGCATCACTTGGCGAAGTTGGACATGCATTCAACAGCATGGTGGACAAGCTTCGCGATATTCTTACCGAAACATCTAATATTACAAGACATGTATCGGAAACAAGCCGAAATATTTTTGATAAAAACAATCACATTCAAGTAGCTATGGAGCAAGTTGCGGCCTCCTCCAACGAACTTGCTACTGGGGCTAATGAAATTTCCGAGGATGTCGCTGACATGAGCGAATCCATCGCCGAGATCGAGAAGAAAGTCGCGAACTACGCGAGCGCTACGAAAGAAATGAATGAACGCTCGGAATTCACTTTAAGCCTTGTCGATAAAGGCCGTGAAGCACTCGAAGCGCAGTCCGAAGGGATGCGCCGCAACGTGGAGGCAACGGAGAAGGTTTCCGAGACGATTACAGACCTCGCCCATAAGGCACAAGGCATTACAGCGATGACAACAGCAATCTCTGATATTGCAGAGCAGACTAATCTCTTATCGCTTAATGCTTCCATTGAGGCAGCCCGTGCCGGCGAGCATGGACGGGGCTTCGCAGTTGTTGCACAGGAAGTCCGTAAGCTTGCTGAAGAATCAACGGCATCAACGAAAGAAGTATTTGGTCTCGTGAAGAGTATTGATCAAGGCATCAAACAAACGATCAATCATATGAAGGTTAACGAAGAGGTTGTTAAGATTCAAACGGAGCGTATCCGCGAATCCGAGATGGTCTTCTCTGAAATTGTTCAAAGTGTTCAATTCATCACTCGCCAAATTGCTGCTTTTGCAAGCGAAAGTGATCAAATGCTGGACAGCGCGCGTAAAATTTCCGATGCAATCCAAAACATTTCCGCGATTACAGAGGAGTCTGCTGCTGGTACACAGCAAGTATCTGCTTCGATGAATGAGCAAATTTCTTCCGTACAAGCTGTTGTCCAAGAGACCGAACGGATGCATAATATGGCTACGCAGCTTCAACGTACGATTCAAGTATTCAAGATGAAATAAAAGATTGTCTTATAATAGCAAAGCGGTCATGTGGATTTTAAACCCACACGACCGCTTTTGTTTTTTTATCAATTGTTGCTTTCCTTTTTAAGAATTTAATAAGGGTTAACGGCAACCGGAGCAATTCGAATGATTCTGTAAAAGCGAAGCGTTCGCTTTTGCTTGGGGATTCCAACCTTATTACTTTAATTCAAGGAATCCCCAAGCAATGGCGATTGGAAGAACATTTGAATTGAGCAGGTTGCAGCTTTAACCCAAATAAATCTTAATAGGAGCCAACGAATGATCCCTTGTAGTTCGGGAAAAATAGCCCCACAGACTACATAAGAATGGGGGCAAGAAATAATGGCGCGAATGCCGAACTCCGGCCTGCTCGGCAAATGCAGACGATGTATTGTTATTGTACTGACGATCATATTGCTGCTCGCATCAGTGGAACAAACGAGTGCATCTTCCCCATCACAGAAGAAAAAACACCGCCCCGAGGAAATGTCCTGGGTAAAGATGCATAAGCAATTCCCGGATGCCTTTATCATCAATGGGCCAAGAAACAGTAAACGTGTGGCTTTAACCTTCGATGATGCACCGGATCCACGGTTCACGCCACAAATTTTAGATGTTCTTGCCAGCTACGATGTATGCGCGACTTTCTTTGTTGTTGGATCCCGCGCAGCCAAGCATCCTGCTCTCGTTCAGCGTATTCACCGTGAAGGGCATACTATCGGCAATCATTCTTATAATCATGCCGTCATGTCCAAGCTCAAGGATCGTGATTTTCATAATCAAATTTGGAGAACGGATGCTATCGTCAGTCGGATCATCGGGTATCATCCGCGATTCGTGCGGCCGCCTTATGGCGAAATGCTGCCAGCACAAGTAGCGTGGTCAAAAAGAAGCGGCTACACGGTCGTGAATTGGGATGTAGATTCGGTGGATTGGCGGAGCAACCCTTCCAGCGCTTCTATTCTTCGCAACATTAAGAAGACGTTACAGCCTGGCTCCATTGTTTTACAGCATGCAGGTGGCGGTTACGGTCAGGATCTCTCCGGTACGATACAAGCTCTGCCGGTTCTAATCTCACAGCTAAGACAGAAAGGTTACCAGTTTGTAACCCTCCCCGAGCTGTTGAACCAATCTGCTGCTAAAATAAAATAACCGGAAGCTCAATCGCCTCCGGTTACCCTTTATTTCAAAACAAATACCTTTACATTTTGAATACCAAACTTACTCGCTTGCGCGGAAGAACCCGGCACGTAAATATCAATATGATTACCTTTGATTGCACTGCCAACATCTGAAGCTGTAGCAACCATACCGCCTGCAGGCAGACCATTATAAGTATAGCCTGTAACATAAAGCTTTGTACCAAGCGGGATAACTTTAGGATCAACGGCAACTGTACCTACTTTAAGTTTATTGCCGAAGTAATCCATCCCTGCCCATCCGCCATTCTCTGAAGCAGCGCCGCTGTATGCCGTTGCTTTTACAGTCAATTGTTTGCTGAAGGTATGAATCGTTCCTGCTTCATCCGTCACGCTTTGCGCGCTGACCGTTGTTGTTTTCGCTTTAGCCGTAGCAGCTTCGTTAACTGTTGCAGTTGTTGGGATCACGATCTTAAGTCCAGCATAGATGTTAGAAGCACTGACCTTTGAATTCGCTTGCATGAGTTTATCAACTGAAACATGATATTTCTGCGAGAGCTTCCAAAATGTATCTCCCTCAACAGCCGTATGTGTTTTACTGGCCGCATGAACCGATCCTGTGGCAATGATAAGAGATAAGCCTAGTACTGCCGTAGTAAGTATCGAAGCTTTCTTCATATGTGTTGTCCCCCTGGTTTTCTGCGTATTCTAAGTACCTTTGTTGCTAAAAAGAAAGCGTCAGGCGGATACGCCTGACGCTGCGTGTTTCCGAAATCATTTATTTATTGGTCTTCCATTAGCCTGTGAATTCTTGAACCCACTCGCCGTTCACATAAGCAACGCCGATTTTAGAGTAGTTAGCGCTAAGAATGTTGGCACGGTGGCCAGCACTGTTCATCCAAGCTGTCATAACTTCTGTTGGGGATTTTTGACCCATGGCAATATTCTCGCCAGCGTAGCTATAAGTCACTCCAAACGATTTCATCATGTCAAATGGCGAACCGTAAGTTGGAGAGTTATGATCGAAATAGTTGTTATCGTACATGTCTTTTGCTTTTGCAGTTGCAACTTTAGTCAAGAGAGCATCAGATGTTAATGCCTTGAGGCCTTGTTTCGCACGCTCTTGGTTAACAAGAGTAATGACTTGTGCTGCAAATGCGCTTTGGGAAACTGTACCGCTGCCAGTGTTACCTGTGTTGCCAGTACCTGTGCTAGGTGTTGTTGGCTTTGTTGTGTTGCCAGTACCTGTACTAGGCGTTGTAGGCTTTGTTGTGTTGCCAGTGCCAGTGCTAGGCGTTGTAGGCTTCGTTGTGTTGCCAGTGCCAGTGCTAGGCGTTGTAGGCTTTGTTGTGTTGCCAGTGCCAGTGCTAGGCGTTGTAGGCTTAGTTACTTGCGTAGGCAATTGAATTGTAATGCCGCCGAAAGTAATTTTGCTCAAATCAATACCGTATTGCTTTGCAATTTCATTAATTTGATCGATCGAAACGTTATTTAAGTTGGAGTAAGTCTTCACAGCTGGTGCTGCACCTACAGTTGGAGCCGTTACACCTACTACACTGATCAACGCTGCTGCTGCTATGCTTGCGACACCTACTCGTAATGTTTGCATCTTCATGAAATCATCCTCCTCAGGATTGTATATTCGAATAATTGCTTATTTGGCTTGGCTAGTTAAGCACTTGCCCTCCGACGCCACTTATCGTAACACGGGCTTTATCCCTGTTTCATGGCACAAAAACTGGCAAGAAGTGCGTATTCACTGTAAAAACAAGCGATTGAGCATGTTTATGAGAAAGTGCTCACAATTCAAAAACAGCGCAAAATCAAGCGGGCATTGAACGTTTCGATAAAATGTCTGAATATTTCAACTCAATGGCTGCAGAAACATTAGAATCCTTTTAGAAAGCGTTTTCAACTAGTTGAAAACTAAAAAAACTCCTCTTGCAATCACCTATAAAAAGTGATGCTTCGAGGAGTCTCTTCTAATATAATGATTAGTTCACTTTGATGAACTGGCCAGTTGCTTGCGATTCAAATGCGCTAAGAATAACCTTCAACGATTTACGGCCTTCTTCACCCGAAATAGCTGGTACAGTATCATTGACGATCGAATCGATAAACGCATCAACAATGCCGCTCGACAATTGTTTAGTGTTAGTGGAGATTTCGCCCACTTTATGTTTCTCGATGGAACCATCACGAAGCTCAACAATAACTTGATCTTCTGGATGCGTGCCGATTTTCATAACGCCTTTTTCACACCACAGAACAGTGCTGTTGTCTTCGCCTTTGTAGTAAGTCCAGCTTGCAACAAGGGAGCCGATTGCGCCGCTCTTCATACGAACGATAACGTTTGCGTTGTCATCTACGTCGCCTGGTTTGTCAATTGTAGCGATAAATGCTGCTACTTCAGACACTTCATCGTTCAACAGGTAACGGATAAGGTCGGATTTGTGTACGCCAAGGTCGCCCATAGCGCCCATGATTGCTTCTTGTTTGCGGAAGAACCAGCTGCCTGCACCGTCGATGCTCCAGCCGTCTGGACCTGGATGGCCAAATGATGTACGGAACGTCAATACTTTGCCAAGAACACCGGAATCAAGGATTTGTTTTGCTTTCACGTGTGGAGGCATCAGACGTTGGTTATGTCCAACCATCAGCTTCACACCGTTTTTCGCTGCAGCCTCGTTCATTGCCGCCGCTTCTTCGTCTGTAACTGCCATTGGCTTCTCAACCAGTACATGCGCGCCAGCGTTCGCTGCTGCAATAGACATTGGAGCATGCAGATAGTTAGGCGTACATACGCTTACTGCATCCGGTTTAATTTCAGCCAGCATCGTTTCATAATCAGCAAATGCTTTGCCGCCGTGTTTCGCTGCATACTCTTCAGCACGCTCGATCACTGGGTCAACGAAGGCTACAAGCTCTACATTGTTATTGTCTGCATACTCAGGAATGTGACGATGTTTGGAGATGGAACCACAACCGATTACTGCAACTCTTACTTTACTCATTATTTTCCCCTGCCTCTTCTATTTTAAAAATTATTAGTTCAGATAGTTTGCTTTCAGCCAGTTGATGCTTGATTCAACCGATTGAAGTGGTGGATTCGCACAACGGTCTTGTTCTACGATAAGCCATTTCACGTCAGATTGCTCCGATTGTTTAATGAGTGGCAGCAGATCCAAATCGCCGTTGCCAAGCTCAACCGTATCGATTTCCGCTTTTCCTGTATTTTTAACGAAGTCTTTCAAGTGAACAAGCGGCAGTCTGCCAGCGTATTTCGCAATGTATTCAAGCGTGTCGCGGCCCGCATATTGTACCCAGCCAAGATCCATCTCAACTTGCAGAAGGTCTGCACTAATGGTCTCATAGAGCTTATCGAATACAATTTGTCCATCGATCTCAACTTCAAATTCGAACTCATGGTTATGGTAGCAGAAAATAATGCCTTCTTCTTGGAATCGCTTACCGAATTCCGCGAAGCTTACAAGATGCTTCTTCCATGCTTCAGCATCACGCACTTCAACAGGAAGCCAAGGGCAAATAGCATACTTTGCTCCGATTGTTTTCAGATAAGCAATTTCCTCTTCAATCTTTGTTTCCAGATTTACAAGAGGTACATGGTTGCCGATTGCAATCAGGTTAAGTTCATCTAGCAGCGCTTTCATTTTATCGGCAGGAATATCTCCGTAGCCAGCAAATTCAACACCTTCATAGCCCATAGCTGCGACTTGACGCAATGTACCTTCGAAGTCTTGAGCCGTTTCTTCCCGAAGCGTATACAATTGTAAACCGATTCCCGGACGTGTCATTCGTTAAGCACTCCTTTTATCATATAATCATTCAATTCATTATAACTGTCTGTTTATTGTAGTCTTACGATTATCATTATACGGGTAATGGGACATAGAAAAACAGTTGTCTTATTACTCTTTTCTTATGCGATTTTGTCATTCTTTTGAGTAAACCTGATTCCTCCGATAGTCTGAATGACAGATTTTGGAGTCATTTTCCGCTTAATTGTAAAGAAATCATAACCAAATTTTAAGATTATCTTAATCTTTATCCATTAGAATAGGATCAAACAGTAAGCTAAATATTATTCAGACGAAACTTTCTGCTTGTTTGATTCGTATAAATGATATCAAAGCCTATTAATGGAATGGAGGCATTCTCTATATGAAAACAATGATTTTATTTAATAACCGTACAATTCCCGTTTACTTAACCGATACAAATAAAAAAGCAATCGAGAAGTTATCCGATGTGCTGAATCGCAAACTTCAAACAGGCAAAAATGCCTTGAGAAATTGCATCAAATCTTTAATTAGCGTAGAGATTGTCGGCAGTGAAGCGACGCTCCATTCGTTATATGAGAAAGACAGCCTGACGATCTCCTTGTATTAAGAACAACGAAAGATAACATAGCTTGACCATAAAAAAGGAAGAAGCAGCCCACCTGCTTCTTCCTTTTTGTTATTTTGTAGTCGTTTGCTGCTCATCTGCTGGCTGCTGTCCATCTTGAGCTCCACCATTTTGGAACTGTCCACGGCCGCCGCCGCCAAATCCTCCGCCAAAGCCGCCAATTCGAATGGATTCAGCTTCCTGCGTATCATCTTTCAGCTGTACAGTAATAATGTCATCTGCCTTTAAGTCGGCAAGCGTCTTATCGGTTTCGTTCATTTTACCATCTGCAAAGGTTGCCGATACGATCTTCGTTGAGTCAGTTACCGTAATATCCATCGTTTCATCCGAGAACATATTTTCCATGTTCCGCTGACGATCACCAGAAGGCGCTTGTCCATCCCCAGCTTGCGGAGTTGCTCCAGCATCGCTGGCAGGCGCATTACCTGTTGCCGCATTACCGGCCTGTGCATCATTTTGCGGAGGTGCGCCATTACCGCCCTTTCCGCCTCCCTCCGGACGTTGGAAAGAGGATTTATAAATCGTAATCGTCTGTCCGTTTATCGCCTTGATCTTCCCGATAGTTCCCATCATTGCTCGGCCTTGCCCTTGACCTTGTTGCGTATCTTGCTGCTGGTCTTGTTGAACAGCCTGACCGTTAGCCGCCGTATTCGTCGTAGTATCTTCCGATTTGGAACCGCAGCCTGTCAAGGCTACTGCGAGCACGACACCACTTAAAGTGATTTTCCATTTGTTCATCTCACGTATTCCTCTCTATGCCATTTTGATTGCATTGTAGCAGATCAATATGAACGTGAAATGAACGGTTGTCCTTTAAATAAACAGGTTAATACCAGATTGATCCGCCTTGCCGAGGTAATAGCCTACTCCTGCAATTTTGACACCATCGATCAGCTCTTCCTTCTGAATACCCATCAGATCCATCGACATCTGGCAGGCAACGACTTCAACACCTTGCGAGATAGCCGTCTCAATAAGCTCTTCAAGAGAGGAGACATTATTGCTGCTCATCACTCCGCGAATCATCTTAGCACCCATGCCCATCATATTCATCTTGGACAAGCTCAGCTTCCGGCTGCCGCGTGGCATCATCATGCCAAACATACGGCCAATCAGGCTTTTCGATACCGTAATCTTCTCCGGTCTGCGGATAACGTTAAGTCCCCAAAACGTAAAGAACATCGTTACTTTTTTACCGCTGGATGCAGCACCATTCGCAATAATAAACGATGCAATCGCTTTGTCTAGGTCTCCGCTGAACACAATCATTGTGCTGTTGTCTGGTCCTTGAACCACGGCTTGATTGGCCTCAGAAGCAATCTCTGAATCACCTTTCCGAACAAATGCTTCAATCGTGCCGTCCTGATGCTTGGTCAGCTTTTCCACTCGATTATGGGTCATTCCTGCCCAGGCTTGGATATCTTCATAAAAGCCCGGATCCGTCGCTGTTACCTTCAGCACATCATCTGCCTTAAGCCCATCGATCTGCTGTTTAACTTGAATAAGGGGTCCTGGGCAGCATAATCCGCAGGCATCCAAAGTCGCATCCGCTTGCAGTGCAGCTGCTGCGGTTTCTTTCAACCCTGCAGTCACTGTCTCTACAGCTGCTTCAGCTTGTACGGGAGGCTGTTCATTTTTCTTTGGCGTATATTGAGTTAGAAGATATGTTTTATAACCGCCAGTCAAGTTCCTTACTTTATAACCGTTTTGTTGTAAAATACGTGAAGCCGTATAACCCCGCAGACCAACCTGGCAATATACCCAAATCTCTTTGCTCCGGTCCAGCTCATCCAAGCGGCCGCGAAGTTCGTCTACAGGAATAAGAATCGAACCTGGAATATGTCCGTTATCATGCTCCATCTTGGACCTGACATCAACAAGAATGGCGTTTTGTTCATCCCTCGATGTTAATTGCTCCGTAACGAACACTTCCGTCACCCCAGATAAAATATTTTCAGCCGTATAGCCTGCCATATTAACCGGATCCTTGGCTGAGGAGAAGGGAGGCGCATAAGCAAGCTCAAGCTCCGTTAAGTCTACAACCGTCCCTTTCAACCGCATAACAGTCGCAATCGTATCGATCCGTTTATCTACACCATCACGCCCTACCGCTTGAGCACCTAAAATCCGCCCTTCATCATTAAACAGCAGCTTCAGCGACATAGGTACTGCACCTGGATAATAACCGGCATGCGAATTAGGATGCACATACGTCACACGATACGCAATACCTTGTTCCCGCAGTGTTTTCTCATTATTGCCTGTCGCTGCGCCTGTAATGCCAAATACTTTAATGATCGAAGTGCCTTGTGAACCTTTGAAGGTAGTTTTCAAACCCGCAACATTGTCTGCTGCAATCCTGCCCTGCTTATTTGCCAGTCCTGCAAGCGGAATCGCCGTTTGTCTTCCACTTACGAAATCCGTTACTTCCACTGCATCACCTACTGCATAGATGTTCGGTAGGTTAGTCTCCATCTGATCGTTAACCACAATATGTCCACGGCTGCCAAAGGTAAGACCGCTTCCTTGCAGGAATGCTGTATCCGGTGTTACACCAATAGCCGAAATAACAAGCTCTGTCTGCACTACCATTCCAGAAGACAGACGGACTTCCACACGATTATGCTCTAACGGGCTGAATGACAATACTTGCTGCTTGAACAAAAGCTTCACACCGTTATCTTCTAATTCCTTCGCCATCATGCCTGACATCTCTCCATCAAATGGAGACAGAATCTGATCACCGGATTGAACTAGCGCAACCTCAAGTCCAAGCTCCTTCAGATTTTCCGCCATCTCGATGCCGATAAAGCCGCCGCCAATAACGACGGCAGATTTCGTGTCCGACTGTGTAACTTTTTCCTTAATCCGATCCGTATCTGCCAGGTTGCGAAGCGACACAATAGAAGTATGATCCACACCGGGTACATTCGGACGAATTGGCTTTGCTCCAGGTGACAAGATCATTTGATCATAGCTTTCTTCATATTGCTCTCCACTTGCGAGGTTGCGTACAGTGACCGTGTTTGCAGCCGGATTAATAGCAACAACTTCACTCTGTGTTCGAATATCGATATTGAACCGTTTGTACATCGCTTCAGGTGTTTGAACTAGCAGCTTACTGCGTTCCTTAATCGAACCGCCAATATAATAAGGCAGACCGCAGTTCGCAAAAGAAATATACTGATTACGTTCAAACATTACAATATGCGCCTTCTCATCCAGTCTGCGCAGCCTTGCTGCAGCGGAAGCTCCACCTGCAACTCCACCGACAATAATCACTTTTTTACTCATGTTGTATGCCTCCTGATGTATGATGCGTATTTTATAAAATTAAGCCTCTCCGTCGCTGAACATCGCTAGGATCAATCTCGCAACCTTTGGAGAAGCGATTGTATAATGAATTTCCAGCCCGCTTCGCTCTGTGGCTACAATGCCCGCACTTCGCAGCTTCTGTAGATGCTGCGATACCGTTGACTGCGGCAGATCAAGACAATCCTGCATGAACGAAACATTACAGCGGCCCTTCTGGAGCAGCCCTTTTACAATACATAACCGTACCGGATGCGCTAATGCCTTCAGCATCTCAGCGGCATCATCGTAAGCTTTAAAGTTGTTATCCATTTCTCCACCTCTATCTCTTTACTAAATCATAATATCGTAATATTACGATGTAACGATGAAAAAAGACAAGCCACTCACAAACAAAAAAGGACCTGTATCAGGTCCTTCCCTCTATAAGCGTCAGCTTGGCGCTTGCTCTTGATTTAATGCTTTCTTGTTTCCGTACAAGAACATCGCAGTCCCGATCCAGCCGCATATCGAAGCAATCACAAGCAGCATCGATAGCGATACACTGTCCGATAGCCCTGCTCCCAGCAGCGGCCCTAACGTTCCGCGAACACCAAATAACATCAGATGAACGCCAAATACAGTTGCTTCTCTTCCTGGTGCAAGCCTGGATACGAAAGCAAGAATACCAATATCCCAAATGGCTTCCCCTACGCCTTGAATCCCATTGCCTACAATAACTGCGGTATAGGTTCCCCATACACCATATAACATGGGAACGATCGCATAAGCGCTAATCCCGCATACCAAGACATGCTTAATATCTATTCGATCAATTAACCGCCCGGCAATTAAGTACGTAAGCAGCAAACCGGCAAAATAAGAAATGCGAGCATAGCCGATTTGTAAATTGCTCAGCTCCAGCACCTGTACCTGAATAATCTGATAAAGCGGATTGGACAGCATATTACCAAAGCCAGCAAATGTCGTAGCCGCGAGGAATACGGCAAGCTTACGATTTCCTGATACGAGTGCCCATTGGTCTCTCAGCGAGAATTTAGCTGCTGTCCTTGATGGTACAGGCATAAGCTGCTTCGGAAGCCGAAGCGAGTTAAACAAAATAACAGATGCTGTACCAAAGATAGCGGCTGTAATAAGTGGACCAGCTGGTCCTGCTCCGTCTGCCCAAATGCCAACGATATAAGCAAGAGGAATCATTAGTGCACCACTTGCTACACGTACATATCCCATAAGACGGCCTCTGACATCAGCTGGATACATCCGGGCTACAAGCGACGCGTAAGCGGGGGCTTGGATTCCCATTAATATTTGGAAGACCAGTGCAGTTGCAACATACACAGAAGGAAATGCAAACAAGGCCGGAAATATGATCAGCATCCTGCCGATTACATTCGGAATAATAACGAACGGCTTAGGATTTCCAGTCTTCTCAATCCAGGCTGCCCAGATCGGCGAGAACAGTAATCCAACTGCCGGTGCAGCGGACAACAGCCCAACCTGCAGGTTGCTGGCTCCTTCTTGAATAGCGAACGGCATAAAAAATTGATTCAATACTACGTTAAAAATACTGAATAATAAGGTCGCGCTAAAATCAATTCTTGCATTAAACCAGACACGCGGCATCATTTGCATGCCGAGCTTATACACACTGCCCTTTGTTTCCATCTCGCTGCAATCCTTTCGCTCCACTGACCGTTTCTATATTTTTAAGACATACCCATTAGATCAGAGATTATTGCAAAGCGCAACAATAAAAAAAACGGTCCTTATCGGACCGAACGCCGCTACCTGTTACATCACCATTAGCAATAAACCAAAACAGGCGATGGATGTACCAGTATAGCCCCAGGCTGCCGCGAGACTGCAATCCCGGAGTTTCCATATTCGGATCAGGTAGACCACCGTAAATCCAATGGAAATGATCATGATTCCCATCATGATGCCGTCCATGAAGGGATCGTTCATCATCCCGCTCATCCCGCCACCGCTATGATGCATATTGGACCATTCCAATGCACTTACACCGCCTGTCAGAAGAAGCGGAATAAGCAAATGAATGCCATGTACGACTATTGGAAATAACATGCCGCCAAGAGATAGAAGAGAGCTGCGCGGCAATCGTCTATTGGACACGAGCAATCGCCTCCATTTCTGTTGCACTACTCCAGTATATGGCGCAATAAGACAGAGATTCGCATTATTTTCTAAAGAATGACGGCGTACAGGCACAAAAAAAGAAGCAGACATCATCTGCTTCTCATTGGCTTATTCCGGTTGTTCCTTACCGAGGAAGCGCCAGAAGTTTCGGTTGAACAAATCATCCAGATCTCGCTTGATCTCTTCCTCCGTGACTTTCCATCCACTGTTATACAGCCGCTCATATTTCGAAGCCAGCACTTGGCCGATGATACGGCGCGAATGCTCCCATTTGTAAATCAGCTGTTCAAACACTCTGCAGTCCGAATGCTGAGGAATAACGGATGTACCAAGCAGCTCCAAACGGAACTTCGTCATTTCCTCCACCATCGATTCTATATGGAGGAACCACCAGCAGCCAAACACCATCAGATTGCGGAATTTCCGTGCAAGCACAGTCAGCTCATGCTGGTTACTGCGAGCAAGCATAGTGATCAGGAACTTCTGTGTCGGATATGTTCTGCACAAAGCTTCAACCGCCGAGACATCCGAATCCATGCTCATATCCCCCGCCAAGCGAAGCTCGGGATTAACACGACGGCGAACACCAATCATAAGGGCGAATGGAATACTATGCTCTTGGCAGACCGGCACCATCGCTTCGTCAATCATCCGGGTGCGGTGATCATCAGCTGGATATACGAAATCACCAGGCATGGATACAGCCAAATATAAAGCATCCATTCGTACAATCCATTCCGAGAGGAAACGGCGTACTTCTTCCTTCGTCCGCTCAGTCCATTCTACCGAGGCCTCATAACCAAGCGAGCGGAGATGTTCGACCGCATTAGGCCAATCATTAAGCAAGGAGTCCACACGCAAAGCCGCTGAGAACCGGGAGTCGGTATTTCCTTCGCGCTTCAGCCATACTTCACGTTCTACCGCATCAAATGGATCATTTGTCATCACGACATGCTTCACATTCGAAATACGAAGCACTTCATCTACCTGCTGGGCAGTTGTACGTTTAGCTAACGCTTCACGATATTCATTCAAATTGCGCGAAGAAACATCAAGTCCCAGACGGTGAAGAATCGTAATAAAGCCATTAGCTGCTTCACTGACAGGTGAATGCTCTATAAAGAGCTTGTTCCAGATCCAATCCGCCTGCTCACGCTTCGACATTGTCCAGAATGCCTCATAGGTCTCCTCATCACTCGACCAGCGGAACGACTCCGATATTAAATAATGATAAATAAGAAGCTCATCTATCCCCCAGAGCAGCAAATCACCAAAGTCAGCGGAAAATAAATGGGTATGCATATCCGTTACCGGCATTGTCATCGCGAGCTGTTCAACGATTTCTTTTACCGTATTGACGGAATCAATCGTCTGTTGTTCCTTAATCATGCGATATTCCTCCTCAGCTTGTCCTATCATCATCGTACCACCGGAAGGAATATACCGCTTCTATACGGTTATCGTTGATTCACATCTCATTTATACGTGGTTGGTGTATTCCGAAGAGCGCTGTATAATGAATCTGCAGCTTATTTCTGTCATGGAGGATCGCATGAGCATTCACGAACTACACTCGCTTCCCATTGAAGCCATGTATAATACATCCCAAATCCCAACCGACTTTCATTCCCATCTGGAGTATGAAATCTATTATTTTCACAGCGGAAAATGCAAGCTGTTAATCGGCGACAGCATCTATGAACTTGCACCAGGCAATCTTATCCTGATGAACGGCATGACGCTTCATTATCCATCAATAGATAATCGTTATGAGTATTGCCGAACGGTCGTTCATTTCGACCCGGCTTTCGCTTCTGGATTATTCCAGCCGCCGTTCCTCGTTCCGCTGCTGCTCCCGTTCGAGCGCCAGACCAACCGCTTGATCTCGCTGCAGCCGGAGGAACGTTCGCGGATCGAGCCGCTGCTTGAACGGTTATGTGAGCTGCGGCAAAGTGAAGACCCTCTGTCACATGACCGGCTGATTCTATGTTTTCAAGAGCTGCTTCTGCTCATCTATGAACTATCCAATATGCCAAGCTACGGACAAGCCACTCCGCCAACAAGTGTGAAGCATCAAAATGTCCAAAAGTTAATTGCCTTTATCGAGGAGCATTATCGAGATGATATTCAGCTTGATGATTTAGCTGGCTACATGCATTTGAACAAGCATTATATCGTCAAAATTTTCAAAGAAACGACAGGTATTACCCTATTTCATTATCTATACCAACGTCGTATAAATCAGGCGAAAATGCTGTTCACGATGAATCCGAACCGATCGATTACGGAGATGGCGTTCGAGGTGGGTTTTAAATATGTATCGCATTTCAGCCAAACGTTCAAAAAATATACCGGGCAATCGCCCGACGAATATCGTAAGGGAACTGCCCGGTCCTATAAAGATCCAACTCTGTCCCGCTAAGAATGGAATTGTTCCCGAATACCGGATAAATAAGCTTGAAGCACAACCTGGATGCTTTCATCCAGATTAACCGGCAGGCCAAAGCCTCCGCTTCGTTCAAGTGAGGCGAAGCCATGCATGAGGCTGCGGAATCCTCTTACAAGATGAATCGTATCCTCCTTCTTCATGTCATACGCATGATGCATCACTTGTATAATAAGCTGAATCAGCTCTTCACTTACTTTCAGAAGCTCCGCATCATCAGAATGCTGGGCAGGAAGCGTAGCTTCATATAAACCTGGATGCTCCCTTGCAAACGTAATATACGCTCTGCCAATGGCAAAGACAGCATCGTCACCGGATCTCCCGGCTGCTGCCCGAAGCAGCTTATTGTGCAAATTCTTTAAGCCGTATAGGGCAAGCTTTTCCTTGAGTCCACTTAATCCGTCTACATGATTGTACAAAGAGGGGGAGCGGATGCCGAGCTTTTGGGCTAATGAGGCAAGAGTTACGGACTCCAGCCCGTTCTCATCCGCCAGCTGAGCAGCCTTCTGTATAATGGTTGATAAATCCAATCCTAATCGTGGTGACATATGTTATTCTCCCTTAACTTCATTCCTGCTTTAGTCTAATTCCATTTATACCAATACCGATTCAAGCTTTCTTGCAGCCTCCTGTACCGCTTGCTCCATGGCTGCTTCCGGATTAGCAAGCATCTTCCCATGACCTACAGCAAGTAAGGTTGGCTTCAGCTTAAGCAGCCTTATCGCACTGTTAAGTGATTCTTTCTTATTCCAGGTAGCCATCGCCGGGAACGGAAACCATGGACGTACCTGCCCGCTTACCGCAACTCCACCTCGTGTCTGGAAAGCATCTCCCACTATTAAAGCCTGATTGCGTGAATCAAGGAAGGACATGGAGCCTGGCGTATGTCCTGGTGTTGATACTGCGAGCAGCGAACCAACACGATCTCCATCCTGAAGCAGTACATCAGGCAGCGTTACTATTTTGCCCGGCTTTGGCACGCCGCCTCGGATCGGCGTGGTTGGCTCATTCGCGTCAAGCGAGCGATCGCCGTTAAGCAGGCGGGAATCCCTAGCGGAAATATAAACGGTCGCATCGGGCAGCTGCTTCTTCAACGCATCCAGTGCACCAATATGATCACCATGAGCATGCGTCAACACAATGCGGGTAATGGGTTTGCCAATCTCATTAGCTGCTTTCAAAATATCAGCCGCATTGTTTGGCATCGCTGCATCGATTAAAGTTAAGCTCTTCTCTTCTTCGACCAAATAGCAATTAACAGGAAATACGTTTGGCAAATACGTTAGTTGATAAATCGATTCTTGACGAGTTATTTTCATTTTAAATAACCACCTTCGCTCATAAACTAATTTCGTTAGTTTTATAATAACTAATACCATTAGTTTTGGCAAGAGGGAATTTGCCTAAAAATAGAAAAAATCTAGTACAACGACAAGAAAATCCCGATAAAAATGTGAACCAGTCATTCAACTGCCTATAGTTGAGAAACGTCAGCTGCAGCCGGTCATTATTGAACGGCTGCAGCACTGTTCTAATTAAACTAAAGTTCTTCGTTAGCGCAATGAATGCTCCGTTTCGTCTTTCATTGCGCATACCATTTTACAAAAGACATCTTCCCAGTTCATATTCACATTTTCAATCGCATGGGTAGGGAAAGGAAGCGAATCAAGCAACCTTAATTCGATCCGTTTACGGTTCTCCATAAACTTAATATTATGTTCCGTTGCGAAGTGTGGTTTAGAGCGGATGGATGAAATCCATATCTGCTGCTCCCGTACACTAGGTTGGGTTAAATAAATCAAGACGGGATTCATAGCGAATATTCGATTAGCGATTCCATGAATATGCTGCTCAATTTGGCTATCAGAAGCCTCATAGTGCCTTAGCAAATCATGAATTTGATGTTGAAAAAACACAGATTCAAGTACAAAAATGGTATCTGTAGTGCTGGCAAGTTCATGAAAAAAAGCCGTTCAGTACGGATTTCCCGTCTGAACGGCTTGCTTATCTCATCTATTCGATGCCTTCCTCTTTCGCCTTCGCATTAACCTCTTCAATCATTTTGTCGAGACCTTTGGACTTATAGTCGTCCACGACCTTCTGCCATGATTTCTCCACAGGATCCTTCGACAGCATCACATTCAGCAAATCGTCATGGTCGAAGATGGTGAAGCTGTCTTTGGTCGGAGTTGACATATAGGTCAAGCGAATGTCGTATTCCGGTACCTTCGTATTGTTCAGAATCCAGTCAACATAATCAACCGCATCTTGTCTCAGGCCTTCATCGGCAATTGCCGGGTTGCTGATGTTATAGCGGTCTGACGTTTCATAAGCAACCAAGTCTCTCAGGAAGCCGGCAGCCGGGTACTTCTCGACAAAAGGCGTATCATCTAGCATAACCTTCTTGTCGCCCTCTACTTTGTAGTCCACGCCATCTTTGCCGTACGTCAGAAGGTCTTTGCCTTCAGGAGACAGCACGTAGTCATACAGTGCCAGAATACGGTCCAACTTCTCCGGAGCGATTTTTCCGCTGAAATAGCTCTCAGACCAATATGTCTTGAAGATCGCATGGCTGCGTTCTCCGTCAGGCCCTTTCAGTGGTTTCAATACTTTCACAGCCTCTGAAATATCAGTATCCGGGTAGCTTGCAGCCCAACGCTTCGTGTTAACATTCAAATCCAGGTTAATGAATCCACCGCCGGAGAGCATGGCTGCCACTTTGCCGGAAGCAAATTTATCATAAGCGATGTCCGGACTTGTAAGCGCAATGTCGGGATCGATTAGATTTCTGTCATACATATTCTTCATGTTCTGAAGGGCTGGTATCGCGTTTTTGGAAAATACTGCAGGAATGAACTTCCCGTCTTCCTTGATCCATTTGAAATCCGCACCGCTGCCGTCGCTTGTCGCAACCGGATTGCCATACAGCCAGAACAAGCCGCCCAGCATTTTCACTTGTGCCGTTGTCAGGCCCGTAATCTTCTTGCCCTCCGGATCTGCCTTCACGATCGCTTCAAGCATCGCATTAAATTCATCCCAAGTCTCCGGCTCCTTCGTAATGCCGGCTGCCTGCGCTAAATCCCAACGGTAGTAGACAACGCGGTCAAGCGCGCTCCAGTCAACGCTTGGGAACATCCTTCTCGGAATCGTGTATTGCTTGCCGTCGACAGCTAGTCCCGCAATGTCCGGAGTTTCAAAGTATTTCGCCAGATTCGGATATTTCGTGAGGTCCGGCAATGGAGCTACAACGCCTTGCTCAACCCACTTGCGCTGATATTGCGTGCCAATCGCGTCAATTGCGAATACATCCGGCAGTTGTCCTGAAGCGGCCCACATTTGAATCTTTTGGCCATAGTCGTCCCAGGTTGTGTTGACCGGCTTAATCTTAATGTTGAATTTGTTCATAATCTCCTGCACAATCGGATCATCCTTGACTTTGGCCATTTCCGCTTCAATATCCCAGAAGGAAACGGAAATTTCCATCGGATCCTTATACGGGTTTTCCTCTCCTGCCGTACTCGAATTCGCCGACGAAGGGCTTTCACTTTCTGCCGTCTTCTCGTTCCCGTTACCGCTGCAAGCCGCAAGCAGCCCCGTGAACAAAGTCATACATGCTACTATGATGCCTAACTTCTTAATTCCTTTCATCCTTTAATCCTCCCTTTATTCATTCTGAAGCCTTTGTTAGGATAGGACAAGCATCTATATGAATTTCCTTATCCTTTAATGGAGCCTACCAATATCCCTTTGGCGAAGTGCTTCTGCAAGAAGGGATAGACCATAAGGATCGGCACGCTTGAGACCACGATCGTCGCCATCTGCAAAGCCGGGGTGTAGACCCTGGAATTGCTGCCTGCCGCCTGTTGAGCCAGCGTGTTCAGCAGCTGATTGCTCGTAATGAGCGTCTCACGCAAATAAATCTGAAGCGGCGCCTTGGCGGAGTCGCTGATGAAGATAAGCGCGTACCACCACTCATTCCACCGCTCCACCGCGTAGAACAAACCAAAGGTGGCAATGAACGGCGCGGAGATGGGCAGGATGATTTTGAACAAAATGTACAAATCGTTGGCCCCATCGAGTTTTGCGGATTCTTCCAGGCTTTCTGGAAGCGTACCGAAGTAGTTTTTCATAATAATCAAGTAGAACGTATTGAGACCTGCCGGGATAATCATAACGAGTATGTTGTTGACGAGCCCCAAATCTTTAATGATGAGATAAAAGGGGATAAGTCCGCCATTGAAGAACATCGTGAACAAGATGAGCGTCAGCATAGCGTTCCGGCCCGGCATCCCTTTTTTGGAGAGCGCATAAGCACCCGTAACCGAAATTATCATGCTGAACAATACGCCGGCGACGGTTACGATGACTGTATTCAGCGTAGAGCTCCAAAACTTCGCATCGGTCATTATCACCTTGTATGGCGTTAAATCAAAGGACAACGGCAGCAGATAAAGATTTTGCTTGCTGATGACATCGAATTTGGCGAATGAAATAATTAGCACGTTATAGAATGGGAAAAATGTGATAAGAGACAGCAGGCCGAGCACGATATATACGGCAATGTCGAAGGTGCCCAGTCTTGTCCTCTTCCTCGTTTGCGTTAGCTTCATCTGTCGAATACCTCCAAACCGCAATTTAATAGAGTCCTTCTTCGCCCATTCGCTTCACGATGGTGTTTGCCAAGACGAGAAGCACCAGGCTAATGACGGACTTGATGAGTCCGGCTGCTGTCATATAACCAAAGTCGCCGCCGATCTGGAACGACGTCCGATAAATATACGTGTCGATAACATCGGCCACGGAATAGACCGGTGAGCTGTATAGGTTAAAGATTTGGTCGAAGCTTGCGCCCTGTGTCAGAAGCTGGCCTACATGAAGAATGAGCAGGATCGCCACCGTGCTTCTTAATCCCGGCCATGAGATGTGGAGCAGTCTCTTGAACCGGTTGGCTCCGTCCATCTCGGCCGCTTCGTAAAGCTCGGGATTAATACCCGCCAGTGCAGCCAAGTAGATGATCGAATCCCAGCCGACTTCCCGCCACATATGCGTGATATAGAGGAGGGGCCTGAAGGATGCGCTGTCCGTTAATGGCGAGATCGCCTCGAATCCGACAGCCATGAGGAGCTGGTTCACTACTCCGTCCCGGCTAAGGATGTTCGTAATAATACCTGCCAGCACGACCCATGAAATGAAATGCGGGAACGTAAGGACGGTCTGAAAAAAACGTTTGGCCGTCTTCCTTGAAAATTCGTTTAGCAGAATGGCTAAGAGGATCGGCATCGGGAAGTTGATCAACAGCTTCATCAAGCTGATAATGATCGTATTTTTGAATGCCGTATGGAAATCCGGATCCGTCCATATTTTTTGGAAATGGTCGAACCCGATCCAAGGACTGCCCAGAATGCCGCCTCTGTAATCGAAAGTCTTGAATGCCAACGTTACGCCGTACATCGGCCCGTAGGCGAAGATCGCGTACCATAGAAGAATTGGCAGGACCATCAGATAAAAATATTTGTACTGAAGCATGGTTGCCCAAAGCTTCTTCGTTTTTCCAACGCTCGCTCCGCTCTGCATTAGAAGTCACTCCTTGCTAATCTAAGTTATAAATCCGGTATCACTGTCTGCTTTGTTAGTATAAAAGGGACATCGAGAGTCGAGTATGGACATAATCAGCCTTCTATGTGGACTCCGTAATGAAAGTGCTTTCATCTTTTTTCATTCATAGAATCCGACATAGGCGCAATAAATTTGTACATAGCACATTGTTCATTATTCTTGTTTTTTAAGACCACGCAGTGAAAAGAAAGGAGGCCGGCGCAAACTGCGCCAGCCTCCTTCTTACTCCGTTATTGCCCCTTAATGCTCCGGTACTCCTCCGCATGCATCGGCCCGCCCTCTTTCATGACCGTCCATAACGGATCAATGTCGCTGTCCATCGTCGACATCATGTCGTCATGCCATTCGTTAAGCAGATAGACGGCTTCCTTGCACACGTCCCTCCGCTCCTTCGCCAGATTGTACTGCTCATAGGGGTCTTCCCTCAAATTAAACAGCATTTCCTTCGGAAAACCGTGGTAACCGTCATGATAAGACCGAATATAGAGCCAGTCTCCAAATCGGACGCTGCGCTGGCAGACATGTGCGCATTGTGTCAATATAAGGCAGTCTCTTCCCTGGTCGGATGCGCCGGATACGCCCGTTATACTATCCGCATAGCTTTTGCCGTCCCAACGCTCCGGATGCCTTGCGCCAACAAGATCAGCCAGCGTCGGTCCCAGATCCAAATGGTAATGCAATCCTTCGTTGATGATGCCCCTCGCGCCGCCCGGCCAGCGGAAGATCATCGGGATGCGGCAGGTACCCTGGTCGGCCGTGCCGTGCTCGGAATAAATGCCAAGCTCTCCCAGGTTTTCCCCATGGTCCGCGCTAATAAGAATAGCTGTCTCCTCCAAGACGCCGAGCCGCTTCAGATACGACAGCACTTGTCCGATATGATCATCCATATAGCGGATCGCACAATCGTAATTGTCGATAATCTGACGGATATCCTCATAAGATTCGATCTCCCGGCCATGTCTGCTCCACTTGCTGTAATGCGACTTCGCCAGTTCGTTCATATCCTTAAGGCTATGCTGTCCATCCTTCTGCAGATGAGACCTGAATACGTCCTCCGTCAGCCACTCCGGCAACGGTTCTTCCGCGAACGGATGACCGTAGTCATCCGGCACCCGGTAAGGTGTATGGGGATCCCAAAAGTTCAAATGCAAAAACCATTGATCGGACTGGCCATTGTCCTCCAGCCACTTTAGAGCGGTTGGCAGCACTTGATGCGCTGATTCCAACCCGTTCTCCCCAATGTTATGAACCTCATTGAAGCCGGCATTGAAGGTCCATGCGGAATGCCGGTCGGCGAACGTGCTGATCGTCGCTGTCTTATAGCCCGCTTCCCGCATAACGTAGGGGAGGCTTTCCCGTTTCAGCCGGTCCTCGAAGCCGCGGATTGCCCCGTCCCGCCGCATATCCGCCGCGGTTCCGCCATGTCCCGCAACACCGGTGTGAATGCCGAATCTACCCGACATGAGAGCAGTCCGGGAAGGCATACACGGGGCATCAGAGCAATAATAGTTCGTGAAAACAACACCTTCTTTGGCTATGCGGTCAATGTTGGGCGACGTATTGCGAGGATAGCCGTAGCAGCCTAGATGATCGGGACGAAGAGAGTCCAGGTCTAATAAAAGTATTCTCATGATAAATCCATCTCCTTCTTAAAGTAGGTGAAAGTAAGTGCTTAAAAGTCCGGTTTATCTGCCATTCTATATGCCGGCAAGTACCGAAGGCGTGGCAATGGAATGCCACAAGGCAACACTAATGACTTTTGCCTCGCTCTCTTCTCTTGCATCAAACGGCAGGATAAGCTCATCCAGTTCTTCCAAATGAGAAACTTCGCCGCTTACGTACTGATTCACACGAACGATCGCTGTTTCGATCCTCTGCAAGAGTCCACCCATGCGCAGATCGAATACATCCAAGCCGAATATTTTATTCTCCTGCATCCACTGCTTCTTATAAGCGTTCATGAACCATACGGCCCTTGCTGATATTTCCGGAAGCAGCATCTTCGCAATATGACCGAGCCCCTCTTTGTCACCGCTATGATAGGCATGACGAATCTCGATTCCGACAGTCGCCTTCAGCTCCAATAGTCTGCAAAGCGCAGCCTGCGTTTCGAAAAGCAATCGCCATTCCGGATTGCGTTCAGCCGCAGCATCCAGCAGCACCGCACTTCTGTAATAATGCTCCTTGTAGGCTTCCGGCAGCACATGCTTGTCGAACAGCCCGTACAACACATCCTGATATAACAGGTATTTGCTTGGATTTACCTGATTGCCCATGCTTCGTCCGGGTGAAGGATTATCAGGCACAAGATTGGCAAGATCCAAGGAGATGAAATCTCCGTATTCTCCGCCTGCACATGTCGAGAAACGCTCCTGCAGTACGGATTCGTCTCCCGTATTCTTGTAACAGAGCTCTGCCCACAGCTGTAAGGTTGGAAGGACGGCGTAGAAAGAGCCTTCCGCCCCGTTGTCTCCCCATACCGTGACAAGCGTCTCGCGTATCCCGCTTGCGACGCAGCTCTCATGCGCCATTATTCCAATATGGCGGCTGAACGCATTGTTCGGGGTGAAGCCCATCCACTTCCAGGCGCCGCCGGCGAATACGATGTTATCGCTCAGCTGCTTGTGCTTCTTCATCATCCCTTCGTATTTCGCCCGGTCTTCCGTGTAATAATCCCAATAAACCAGCTTTAAATTCTCCGGGATCAGGGAGGCAATATCCGCCCTGATCGGACTTTCGGGGTCGTAATATTCGCCGCCGCTCGCAAGCCTGAAGAACATGTCGCTCCACATCATCGGCTTATAGCCGTACGAACGGGCTATCTCCATGACTTTGGCGAAATGCTTCATCATAAGCGAGGAGCGGTCCTGATAACCGTGCTTGTCCAAGTATTTGCCCAATCCCATCATATGGGCTTCGTCCATCCCGATGTTAATGCTCCGGCTGCTCAGATTACCCGCCATCGTTCGGAACATTTCATCGATCAGCTCGTAGGTCTTCGGTTCGTCGATCAGCAATATGTCGTTACAGTCAACCAGGTCGGCATGCGCCGCCCACTTCAGCGCGGGACCGAGATGCGCGAGCGTCTGTATGCAAGGCACCAGCTCGATGCCAAATAGCGACGCAAAGCGATCCATACTCTTCCACTGCTCCGCCGTATAGCGCCCTCTCATATAGCCGAAATACGGATAGGCATCCATCTCGTACGTATCCTCTGTATACAGCTGCACCGTCGTATACCCCATCAGGGCCAAGCGCCTGATTATATTTTTGAATGCATCCATATGCAGAACGGCGTTGCGGGAGCAATCGATCATAACGCCCAAACTGTCGTAACACGGCGTCTCTTCCACGCTGAACGGCTTGCCTTTCCTGATACCCTCTATCGTCAATCCGAGCGCCCGAACAAATTGAGAGCCGCCGCCGCAAGAGACGATTGCCGATTGTCCATCATACTGAATGGCGATTCCGCCGCTTCCCGCTTGGAATTGCAAGGGAATACCTGTCTCCGACAACGTGACGTGCAGGCAGCCTGCCGCTTCGGATAATGCCTGCCGTTGTTCCTCCGTTAAACCCCTTACTCGAATATTCATATTTTTTCGCTCCGCTCTGTCTTATATCATTTATCATTCTGCTGCTCGAACGCAGGAAGAGACATCCTCTTCCATCATGTATTCAGCCATATTATAATGAACATTTAGGACTGCACAGTATAGATAAAATCGGTATATTCTTGTTCATAATTATGAAAGTGCTTACTTTTTCGAAAAATCATAGTTTTACACATATTTATCATACTTTTTTCTATACGATTTCGTGAGGATGCTCGAGTACGATTGCTGTAAAGGGGGGCGTTGCTGTGTATAAAACAGTTATCGTCGATGATGAACGATGGATTGTAGAAGGGATAAAAACCGGCGTACGCTGGGAGAAGTACGGTTTTCAAGTTGCAGGAACAGCAGAAAATGGACAGGAAGGGCTGGAGCTGATCGAAAAACTGCGGCCGGACTTCGTTCTGACCGATATTAAGATGCCTCTCGTCAACGGTCTTGAGCTAATTAAGCAGGGCAAGGAAATCTCCCCACGTACGATTTTTGCCGTGTTGAGCGGGCACGCAGAATTTGCATACGCTCAGAAGGCGTTGAATTACGGGACATTCGGCTACTGTCTGAAGCCGTTCGAGATCGAGGAAATCGAGAACATGCTGGGCAAGCTTTCTCATTCTTTGAAGCATCGGGACCAATTGGGGCCGCAGCGGGACACCCAGGATCTGTACGAGCTGTTATGCTCCGGAAACGAGCTGCTGCTGGCGGAGAAGCTGGTTGCTGCCGGCATGCCGGTTAATGCTGGCATGCCCGTTACACCGATCCTCGTGCAAGGCTATGCGCACGCGCCATTCCGTGAAGATGTCCAACATATCCGCTTCCGCATGAATAAGAGGCGTGTCGGTATTCTCGTCTATAGCCACCTGGCAGACAGCTTACTGAGTCCGCTCGATAAGCCAGACATCGCTATAGACTACAGCATCGGTATCGGTTCTCCCTCAACAAGCCCAGCTGAGCTGGAAGCTTCACTGGAGGCGGCATCCGTGGCGGCATACGGCAGCTTCTCGACAGGCAAAGGCGGCATCTATCGGCCGTTTGTGACTTCTGAAACTGTGTTGAGCAGCCTGATAGCGGAACTGACTGATGCACTAGCCCAGAAGGACCGTATGCGGTTCATGGCCGTGATGGAGTCCTGCAGACCGATGTTCCACCGATATGCCTTAACCATTAAGGACGCTTATTTGATCTTTAATACCGTTATGTATCTATTCACAAGGAAAGGCATAAAGGAAAATGCCCGTTTTCTGGAGGGCTATGACCAGCTCTATTACGATTACGGCCATTCCGACATCATGATCGACTATCTGGTGAAGCATACGCTTGAGCATTTTTCCGACGAATTATTCTCGCGGCTCGCTGGCGTTACGCATAATCGTATTAAGGAGATCCTTGCGTATATTCATCATCATTTTAATCAGGAAATATCCATCCAGAGCTTGTCCGAAAAGTTCTACCTGAGTCCCACTTACTTGTCTCAGTTGTTCAAGAAAGAAGTCGGAGAAAATTTCGTGGAGTATTTATCCCGCCAGCGAATCCAATATGCCTGCAAACTGCTGGCCGAGACCGATATGACGGTAAGCCAGATTGGAGAAAAATGTGGCTTCAATGACTACTTTTACTTCACCCGCATCTTCAAACGTCTGAACGGCATGACGCCAACTCAGTATAGGGAGTCACGATGAGAGCGTTCAGCAAGCTTTCCATTCGAACGCAGGTGCTCGCGATCGGCGCTATCCTCCTTGCCGTTATCCCGCTTGTAAGCATTCTGGCATTCAGGCAATCCAGCGAAGTAATCGTTAACCAGAACACGCAATACAACATGGAACTGGTAACCAATCTAAAGCAGCGGGTATCCGATAATTACGCCAACATTTCGGGTATTATGATGAATCTGGGCTATGACACGACGGTACAGGACTTTCTTGCGGAGAACGACCGTCTACGAAATTACGAGCTGTCGAAGAAAGTACAGAGCTTGATGGGGGTCATCAAAAGCACCAACTCCAATATTGTAGATATTATTATCGTGAACGATTCCGGTAAGCATACTTCGCTGCATGGCCAAATCGGGTTGGCTCAGAACATGATGGACAATATGCTTGACAACGATGTTAACGTCCACTACGGTGGATTCAGAAAGGCGGATACTGTGGTCATCAGAGATACGTTCCTCTTCGGTATGAATCTATTCGCATCGAAAGATACTTACCGCTACGGAGAAAAGATCGGCTTTATCGCAGTTATCATGGATGCCAATTTCATTCAATCCGAGATTGAGAAGTTTCCTAGACTGTCAGGTACAAGCTTCTATCTTAGTACAAACGGCGGCGAGCTGGTCTATGCGAATGCAAGTGGATTGGACTTGAACCTTGATGGGAAGCGTCTGGCGCGCTACTCCGGTTATGGCGAAAGCGCCGTCATGGAGAAGATTAGAGGAAAGTCCTTCGCAATCCAATCATTCGCCTTACCGGAGATCAAAGGAAATATCGTATCTGCAGTGCCGATTGGCAATCTAATCAAGGAGCTGGAAGGGCTGAAGCGTACCAGCTATGTGACGTTGTTTGTTACGATCCTGCTCGTTACAATCCCTTATTCCGTTCTCATGATGAATATACTGAAGCCACTCGGAAAACTGATCGCATTCATGAAGCGGCTGAAGAGCGGCAATCTGGAAGTGCTGCATACGAAGGTGGAATTGAAGGGCTACGCCGAGATTGAGGTTATCTCGACCCAGTTCAACACCATGCTGAACCGGATCAACGATCTGACGCAGCAGCTGCTGGAGACGACGGGCGAGCTCTACCAGGCCGATATCGAAAGGCAGCGCGCGGAGATGTCGTTCCTGCAAAGTCAAATCAATCCGCACTTTCTCAGCAATACGCTGGATGCGATCAAAGGTATCGCCATTGTAAAAGGGAATCAAGAGATCTACGAAATTACCGCTGCCTTAAGCCGGATGCTGCGCTACAGCATTAAGGGAGCGAATGAAGTAAGGCTGGAGGAAGAGCTGAAGATCGTCGGCTCTTATATAACGATTCATCAGGGAAGATTCCCGGGCAGAATCCAGTTCAATTTATATATATCGGAGGAGCTGCCCAGCGTTCTTATACCTAAAATGATTATTCAACCACTTGTCGAAAATTCGCTGACCCACGGTCTGGAACCTCATGCCCTAGGAGGCAAGGTCGTCATTCAAGCGGAGCTTCGGGAAGAGCATCATATGGAAATCACTGTGACAGACAACGGAGTCGGCATGGAACCAGAACGTCTGGAGCAGCTCAGGAGCACCCTTCGATCAAAAGACCGCACGGCCAATCAGCATATTGGCATCAAAAACGTACACGACCGGATTCGCCTCCATTATGGCGAAGAATACGGCATCGAAATCAACAGCTGGCTTGGAAGCGGCACTGTTGTGCGGTTACGCCTGCCCATCTCAATGACTTGAACTTGCGGTTCCACTACGTTGCAATATTTTGGAGAAATAAAAGGACATCCCGTCGATTTTCAGCGACAGGATGTCCTTCGTTCTTTATTTCTTGTTATTCAACCCTACTCCAATATGGCGTGTTTTTGCCATAATGAGTTGCTACGATGGCTTGGCCGCCTATACTGACTTTATCATCGCCGTTCACATCGCCAGGCAATCCCTCGAGTGTCGTCACAGTAACACTGCGGGCAGCAGGAGCAGCTGCCGTCTCCTTACCGTCCCCGTGGCCCAGCGTCGCACCCGTTACTTGGATGACAGTCTCCGTCTCTTCCATGAGAGGTGAATACATCTATTGTTGTTGATAGAGGAACGAGCCATATCCTATTGGTTTTATCTGTTTATAGTAAATTTTTTACAATCATGTTATACGATCGCTCTGTCTTGCGATTGGATTCAACGAATGGAGCAATAAATAAGGGAGAGAATGCAGCAAGCTGCCGCCGTAAACTCTCCCCATTCTGTAACTATAAGATATGGCTGAGAGTTGTCCACGGCCTCCGCCGAGCGACGAGCCCTCCGCCCTGTACGTAGCCTTCCTCCCGCCCGTCCAGCTCGCGGATGAGGCGTGCACGCCACATTTGCATGCTGGCGGAGTGCGATTCCTCCCCGGCTATATTCGTAAGCTCATGCGGATCACATTCCAGGTCGAACAACTGCTCCTCCCCCGTCTGTGTAAACCAGATATACTTTTGACAGCCATCCGTCAAAAATTGATGCGATTGTTCACCGTAAGCATGCTCTCCGTGAATATAGGATCTCCAGCTGCCGTCCTGATCTCGCTCCCGCGCGTGCAGCAAGTTCTCGCCGTCCACTGCCGGAGGGATGTCCGCACCTGCGCAGCTAAGCAGGGTCGGCATAATGTCCCGCAGTTCAGCAACAGCATTGACGGTTATCCCTTGACGAGCTCCAAGCAAACCGCCCGGATCGGCTATAATCAGCGGAACCTTCGCGCTGCCCTCGTAAGGGAGCGCCTTGCGGAACAGATGATGGTCACCAAGCATCTCCCCATGGTCGGAGGTGAAGACAATGATTGTTTGGTCCAGAACCCCATATTCCTCCATCGCGTTCATAAGCCTTCCCAACTGGTCATCGATATGGGTAATAAGCGCGTAGTAAGCGGCCATCGCACGGCGCAGGCGTCTTCTCGGGACGATACCCGACCGGGTCACAGGGTCAAGACCGCCGCGGGCCGGATCGTCCTGTGCTGCCCACTTGCCGACGACCGGGTCCGGGAAGTCCGCCCCGTCGTACCGGTCCCAGTAAACTTGCGGCGGATCGAAGGGCGGATGCGGACGAACGAATGAGCTCCATAGGAAGAAGGGCTTGCTCGGATCACGCCGGCGCAAAAAATCGATCGATTGCGTTACGACCCAGTTCGTCGGATGAAGCGCCTCCGACAAATGCCATGGCCTCGCCACTGTGGAGGCGTTGCAGTCGAGACCAAGATCGATGAGATCCGCCCCGGCTCCCGCGCGCTCCCTCAGCCATGGCAAATAATCGTCGCAGCTGTCATGCGACTCCGCTACCGTGTTCGTATGCTTGAATCGGTTATGATGCAAGTAGCCATCGTGCAATACAACGTTATGGAAGCCGCACAGACTACGCGCTGGATCGACGTGCATTTTGCCCACACACTGCGTATGATAGCCGATCTTTGCCAGCTCGCCTGGCAAAGTATGCTCGTAATTCCACGGTACCTTCTCCTCGTAACCGACGCGGCCATGCGAACGCGGACTCATGCCGGTGAACAGCGCCGCACGTGCCGGCACGCAGGTAGGCGTCGAGGAATACGCATTGCGGAACAGCATCCCCCTGCGCGCCAGCTGATCCAAATTCGGCGTCTCCACCACCGGATGCCCAAGAATGCTCAAACAGTCGCCTCTCATTTGATCTACAGTAATCAGCAGCAAATTTGGTCTCGAGTCGTTCATTGCCGCCTCCTTATCCGAGATCCGGTGCTTCGACCAGCTGAAGTTCAGGCATATCCGTACCATGCAGCTCCAGAACAATGATCTCATTGCGGCCTTTGAGGAGCAGCGGAGCAGGAACATACAGCGTTCGTTGCGGACCCTTCTCCCAGTAGCGCCCCAAGTTGAAGCCATTGATCCAGACTACCCCTTTCGTCCATCCTTCGAGGAGCATGAACGTATCGGCGATATCGTCGATGATGACCTCGCCTTTGAAGAACGTCGGATGTTCAGAAGTCTTTGACTGGTTCGTGAGCCGCTCAAACGGCAAGGCTGACAGATCGGCAAGCGGCAGCGGATAAATCGTCCAGTCGAACAGGAATTGATTATCGAGGCGCACGCCCTCTGTAATGCCCTTGGCATCCTTCAAGCGAGGCCCGTAATTGACGCGCCCCATATTCTCGACAAGAATATCAAGCGTTGCGCCTTGCACCGGAATATCCACGACTATCGGCTTCGGTTCCCAGCGCTCGACCGTTGCGATCCAGCATCCGTCAAGGAATACCTGCGCCCTGTCGTGTACATCCTGCAAGTGCAGCTCTTGCGATTTACGCGGACCCGTTACAAGCGTTCGGTACAGGATAAAGCCGTAGTTTTGGCCGAGCTTCTCCATCGGCTCCGGACAGGAGCGCCGAACAGAGCTCGACAATGACTCAAGATTAACAAATAAGTCCGCCGCTTCCTTCATGGCCACGGTTCCGTAACCTTTCTTGCGAGCCGGCTCCGGCAGAACTTCTGAAACCTTGGCGCCGTGCTTGCGAAGCACCTCGCGTACCGCCATATACTTCTCCGTAAGATCCCCGCACTCGGACAACGGCGCATCATAATCATAGCTGGTAACGGTAGGCTCGTATTTCTCCTGATAGTTCGCCCCGTTATAGAAACCGAAATTCGTTCCGCCGTGGAACATGTAGAAGTTGACCGAAGCGCCTGTGTTCAGCATCCGGTCAAGCACATCCGCCACGTCTCCCCCATCCCGGCAATGGTGCGGTTTGAGCCAATGATCGAACCAGCCGTTCCAATATTCCATGCAGAAGAGCGGCTCCTCCGGACGGTACTCCCGGAATTTCGCGAACTCTTCCTCGGGTCTGGAACCAAAGTTCACGGTGGCCAACACGTCCGGCAACGTCCCGCCTTGCAGCATTTGATCCGTCGGCCCGTCGGAGGTGAACAGCAGCACATCGATGCCACGCTCCTGCAGACCCTTTTTCAGATAGGACAAATACTCCTTGTCGTTTCCATAACTGCCGTATTCATTCTCAATTTGCACGGCAAGAATGGGTCCGCCGTTCGTGCTTAACAGCGGTACTAACCTCGGAATAAGTACGTCGTAATAGGCATCCACCTTGCTCAAATAAGCGCTATCCATGCAGCGCAGCCGGATATCCGGCTCACGCAGCAGCCAGGCAGGCAATCCTCCGAATTCCCACTCCGCGCATATATACGGGCTAGGCCGGACAATGACGTGAAGACCGAGCCTCCCTGCGAGAGCGATGAACCGTTCGACGTCCGCCAATCCGTCAAAACAGAATCCTCCTTCCTCCGGCTCGTGCAAATTCCATGGAATATACGTTTCCACCGTATTGAAACCGCAAGCTTTGAGCTTGAGCAGACGGTCTTCCCAATAGTCAGGGACCACCCGGAAATAATGAATAGCACCGGACAAAATCCGGATTGGTTCTCCATCCAGCAGAAATTGCGTACCTTTTCTTTCAAGATCAGCCACTGTTACCCCTCCAATATGAATCACTTCAGCTCCATTATCCGAATTGCAAGCCCGAGCCTCAATCGCCAAATGGTTCATTTTCTATACCATTTGTGCCATTCGTACATTCGAGTTGAAGTTGGATGTGATAGAATAAAAGGCAAACCACTAGCGAGAGAGTGATCCGCCATGCATAACGTGATTGACTTCCCGAACATGACCTCTACCCTTCAGGTGACCGGCTTTCATTTCGGCAAATTCCCGCCTGGCTGGGAATACCCGCGGCACCATCATCATTTGTTCGAGCTCCTCTGCTGCTTGGGCGGCGAGGTGGAACAGGAAATCAATCGTACGATGGTTACGCTTCGGCCGGGGGACTGGCTGCTGATCAACGCGGGGGAGAGGCACAGGACCGTGAATTCTTCCCAAATGGATTACGAGTTCTTTAATGTGCATTTCGACCTGGACGATCTGGAGATCCGCAGCCTGCTAGGCGCAGCTTCCTACCGTCTTGTGCCCGACTCCGAAGCCGCCCGCTCCGGCAGGCTGAGCCGTTACACCGGGGAACTGCGTGAATTGACAGAGCAGCCACCGCGTGAAGAAGCGAGCGTTGCTGAGTCCCAACTGGAAGTAAAGCTGTTGCTGCAAGCGAACCTTCTACTTATCATCCGGGAGATGCTTTCATTAATTCGCGGGCAAAGCGATGGAAGAATTGATAAGGGCAGCGTCACGTTAACAGCCGTCGATGCGGCGCATGCCATTGAGGAGAAGCTGTCGCTCGATCAATCCGACAATATCTTGATCACAAACGTGGCGAAAGAGTTGAATATGAGCCGCAGCCAATGTACTAAGCTGTTCACCAAGGTGTATGGCATGTCGCCTCGCCAATACTTAAGCCGGAGAAAACTGATGCTGGCCAAGGAGCTCCTCGTCACCTCGTATTTGCCAGTCTCTGAAATCGCAGAGCGGCTCGGCTTTCAATCGGCCAGCCACTTCTCCAGGCAATTCCGGCGCTGGACTGGCCATTCGCCGACTGCATTCAAGCCGAAGCATCAGGGTAACGTCTCGGATGTCCCCGTGTCCGGCGAATAATAGGAATAAGGCTGAAGCCAAATTAAACAAACAAGCCCAGCACCATTAGATGCCAGGCTTGTTTGTTCCTATTACATCATGCTGCGCTTCTATGAACCGCCTCGTTTTTTTCAACTGGCGGGTAATTGCACCGCCGACTACGACTGAAGCCGCGCCAAGCACAAGACAGCGCTTATACATGTCCGGCGTCATCACAATTCCCTCATCTACTACGGGCAAATCTCAATGCAAAATACATCGGCGTAAGGAGCCTTGTCCCATTGTCTCGGGGGAAGGCTAAGCTCCAATTCCCCGTCTACCCGGCGGAAATCGACCAGCAGGTCAACGCCAAGAAGCTGAACTGACTTCACATCAAACGTGACCGGAAACTTTATGGTTCCAGCCGCTTGAGCATGGTCATCCGCGTATTGGTAAAAGACATAGATGCTGCTGCCTTTCCGCGTAAAAGCCAGCTCCCCGCTAATGTACGGCTCGTACGCACGCGTCCCGTAAATCGATTCCCCGTAATCCTTTAGAAAACCACCAAGCTCCAGCATTAAAGCAACACCGCGCTTAGGCAATCTCCCGTCCGGCAGAGGTGTAATATTCAGGGTAAGATTTCCGCCTTTGGCCACCACCTGAATGAGCAAGTGAACGATCTCTCTTGGGGACTTATATTCATCGTCATAGTGAAATGAAAAATTTGATTATGCGTGTACTCCACAAACCGTTCCCAGAGCTCTGGATGTTCACCGATATCGTAATTCGTATGCCTGGTTGTCGCCTGGTCAGGAGAAGCGAATTCCGGTGCCCAAAAGTAAGGACTGTGCCAATCGGGTTTAGAAAAATAAGCATGAATCGGGATGTCCCGTTTGCGGAACGAATCAAACAAGCTTTTACAAATATCGGCATACTGATGCGTGCTGAATGGACAAGCTTCATTCGTGATTTTATAATCGGTCGTCTTCGTATCCCACATGCAAAAACCGTCATGATGCTTCGTTGTGAACATGAAGTATTTAAATCCGCATTGCTCGGCGAGCTCCGCCCACACTTCCGGCTGAAAACGTACGGGATTAAAAGACTTATACATATTCCGATACTGCACGCGAAACTCGTTCATATCGTCCGTCCAATCAACAGCCGACCGAGACCAGTGAGCGCTATCGTCACTCATGCACCATGATTCGTAAATGCCAAGCTGGGAGCCCGATGCCCAGTGCATCATCAAGCCTAATAATCAATAGTGAACATTCAATTTGTTATGTATAACTTTTCAGGGAAATTGATGTCCCACCACTGTAATAACCACTCATAAAAAACCTCATCATTAAGCAGTAAATTTATGTTTAGCCGGTATAAATCCCACCTGGAGCTCTATCCTCTATCCTTCAATAAACCTCATTAAGGTGATTTTTATGTCGTTAGTTCGGTATAACGAGACTTTCATGTCCAAAAAAAAAAAAAAAAACGACAAGAAAATACGTACAAAATAAAAAAGAACCTTGATTTCTCAAGGTTCTAAATCGGGATTATTATGTCGTTGTACTCTAGCGTCGTGCTTGCTGCTCACGAAGAGGCAGCGCTAGAGATTTTTCACGTTCACAAAATCGGTTCCCGCTTCCGGAACTGTTCCGGCGTCATGCCCGCATACTGCTTGAACAACCGGCTGAAATGGGCAAGATGCTTGAAGCCAAGACGGAAACATACTTCCGTGACCGACAGATCAGGCTGCATGAGGAATAAAATTTTGGCTTCGTTAATTCGCCTTCTATAAATAAAATGAAAGATCGTTACACCGGTGACTTCTTTAAACAGCTTGGATAGATACGACTTACTAAGATGAAGCTGTTCCTCCAGCTGTTCCATATTGATATCCTCGGTATAACGTTCCTCCAGCACTGAAATAATGCGTTGTACAGTCGCTTCCTTCTCAGAGCTGTATTCCTGTCTGTTCCGATGAAGAAGCGGCTGCTCACAGAGATCGAGAATCAAGTACAGCAAATCAACAAACGCCAGCCGCAGCCGGTTTTCACCAATCGTATCCCCGCGCTTCTGATACTCATGCATCCTTGCTAGAATTCGCTCAACCTCTGCCTTATCCTCGCCCCGCAGCCGCAGCCTGTAATTGTTGAGCTGTTGGAACGGCTGAAGAACGTTCCGAGCATGAGGCAGTTCGAGATAAGGCTGGAGCAAGGTTGGTTCAAAATGAATAATCGAACGGATATACTCAACCGTTGGGTCTGTCTTAGCGCAATGAAGCGTCATGCCGTACATAATAATCAGATCACCTGGGGCAAGCTCATAAATCTGGTCGCCGATCAGATAGTTGCATTTGCCGCCGTGGAAATAATAAACCTCGTAGAACATATGGGAGTGAAAAAACGGCTCCATCGGCTGGTCCGACCAGTAGTGCAAGTCCAGCATATTAAGCCTCGGCTTGCAGCAGCTCTTGCATATATTGGACAAAATGTTTCAGCATTTGCTGTGTTTCCGGGAACTGTCCGCTGAAGTCTTCAACACCAAGGTAACCGTCGTAACCTACTGCTTTCAGATCGGCGATAACCTGTTTCCAAGGCACAACGCCTTCCTTAACACCGTTCCATTCTGACTTCCAGCGCGTGCTTCCGTCCTCGGCTGTTCCGTCTGTTACGAAACCTGCATTTTTCACATGTACATGTGCAAGGTAAGGGCCAAGAAGCTCCATGCCCATCCGGTAGTTCTCGAAGCCTTCGTGGACCATGTTGCCCGGATCAAATAAGACGCCGATGAAGGAAGAATCAAGTCCTTCTACCAAGCGGTAAGCAGCCGATGCGCTTGGCGCAATCGTCTGATGATGAGTCTCGACCAAGCCTTTAATGCCGTACTGACGACAAAGAACTTCCGAGTCCTTCAAATATTGACGAGTCAGCGTGAACAGCTCACCAAAAGGACGGGAACGATCATAACCCGGAACGCCAAGGCGGATAAACTTCGCCCCCATACGTTTGGCTGCGCGGAGCACATCTTCGGTTGCTTCCAGATCACCAGCCGTCAAATAAGGCGTTACGCTGATGGAGCTTAAGCCCTGCGAAGCCGTCGCTTCACGGAACCGGTCAACCATCGCTTCACCACCGGAAGGAAGCAGTGTACACAGGTTGTTGCCCCAGAAGGATGGCTTTTGCTCTGCTGCATTCTCCGGCGCTTCTTTATACCGCCATTCAATACCGTCAATTCCGGCTTCGCGCGCAACGCTTACTAATTCCTCCGGCGACAGCTCGGGGGTTGCTACTGTGAAGATAGACAGTTTCATATATGAACCCTTCTTTCGCTAATGGTTGTTCTATTCGACCCGTATAGCTTGTCTTTGCGCCTCAAGGCATAGTTCGGCTGCTTTGAATGTATGCTCCTGCGGCATTGCCAGATCCGTTCCGTTCAATATATCAAGAATGAGTGCTCCAAAGTAAGGGAAGCCTACCTGATCCTTCACTTCAATCTTATGTTCACCTTCGCCATTAACCAGGAACAGATGGTCTCCCGTGTTACTTCTCGCGATATCCACGTATTTGCGGAGTTCGATATAACCGTTGGTACCAAGAATCATCGTTCTGCCATCCCCCCAGGTAGACAGGCCATCCGGTGTAAACCAGTCAACGCGGAAGTAGTTCGTAGCGCCGTTATCTCCGATAAGGGTAGCATCCCCATAATCCTCAAGCTCTGGATACTGCTTATTATTATAGTTAGCCACCTTGCTGTGCTGGACTGTAGCATCTTTGCACCCTGCATAATACAGGAATTGCTCAATCTGATGACTGCCGATATCACATAGGATACCGCCGTATTTCTCCTTTTGGAAAAACCATTCCGGACGCATATGTGCATTCAGACGATGCGGTCCTAAGCCGATGACTTGCAGGACGCGGCCAATTGCCCCGTCTTTAACAAGCTGCCCAGCGAATTCCGCGCTTTCAACATGAAGGCGCTCGCTGTAATAAACCGAATATTTTTTAGCTGTCTCTGCAGCTGTCTTCTTGGCATCGGCCAATTGATCCAGCGTTGTGAACGGTGCTTTGTCTGTGAAATAATGCTTGCCGTGCTGCATGACTTTCACCCCAAGCGGGCCGCGCTCGTTCGTTACTGCTGCTGCAGCTACCAGCATTACTTCGTTATCCTGCAGGATTTGCTCCTGGGAAAACGCTACTTGTACCTCCGGATACGTCCGGCAGAATACTTCCACCTTGGCAGGGTCCGGATCGTACACCCATTTCAAAGTGCCGCCCGCTTCGCGAAGGCCGTTACACATGCCATATATATGTCCGTGGTCAAGCGACATCGCAGCGAAGATGAACTCGCCCTGCGAAACAACAGGGCGCGGTTTACCTTGCGGCGCATAATTCATTCCGTTAGATGAAGACATGATTTGACCTCCTGATTAATGAGTACCTGTAACATCAAGGGTATGGTATTCATTTGCATTTTTCTTCGATTCGGATTTGGCGATTTGCTCTTGCAGCTTGTTATAGAACAACTCTTCGTCAATCGGCAGATCTACCCAGCTGTCTGTCCAAGTAGAAAGCAGCATCGCATTCGAGATCATCAGGCCTTTAATGCCTTCTTCGCCAGGAGCAATAAGTGCTGTTCCTTTGTTAATCGCATCTGCCCAGTTTTGGGTAATCTCCATATGGCTGCCGCCACCGTTGCTGATTGGAATATCGAACTTCCAGCATTCCGGTGAGCCAAAGCCGCCTGTGAAGGTATTATTAAATTCCGTCTCCGATACACGCAGACGATGGAAGGTCAGTTTGTTATCTTCGATAACGATTTTACCGCGGTCACCCGAAATTTCGAATCGGTTTGTACCTGGTGCTTCGAACGTAGAAGTTACGAATACACCTGTTGCACCGTTTTCATATTCAACGTAAGCCGTAACATCATTCTCTACTTCAATATCCCGGTGTTTGCCGAATTGACAGAACGCACGGACACGTTTTGGCATAAGACCTGTTGTCCATTGCCACAGATCCAGCTGATGTGGATCTTGGTTAATGAGAACGCCGCCGCCTTCGCCAGCCCAAGTTGCGCGCCAGCCGCCCGAGTTATAGTAGCTTTGCGAACGGTACCAGTCTGTAATAATCCAGTTCGTACGGCGCACTTCGCCTAGTTCACCGGAGGCAATCAGCTCTTTAAGCTTCGCATACAGCGGATTCGTACGCTGATTGTACATGATGCTGAATACTTTGCCGCTTTGCGCTGCAGCTTCGTTCATTTCGCGAACCGCACGTGTGTAGACACCAGCCGGCTTCTCGATCAATACATGAAGACCTGCGTTTAATGCCGCGATCGCCTGCTCCGGATGATCATAGTGTGGTGTACAAATAATGACGCCGTCTACCGCTCCGGACTTGAACAGTTCCTGCGGGCTGAGGAAGCCTTGAATATGATCGCCCCACTCTTCCTTCACTTCTGCCAAACGCTCCGGACGCACATCGGACACTGCTGTCAACTCAGCTCCTTTGACGCCTCCTGTAATCAAATAACGGGCATGCCCCGTTCCCATATTTCCTAATCCAACAATACCGATACGTACCATGATTACACCCTCTCCATACTTGATGAAATAAGGAATCTCTTTCTTCATTCTAGCATGAAGTACGATGTAAGCGCTTGATTCTAATGAGCCAATAATGGGCGTCATTTAACTCTGGTTGTTCTGATCAGGAAGTTATCACAGTTAAATGTCCTTCATGAACAAGCCTATGGAAACTGTAAAAAAGCTTAGTTCTTCGGCCGCTGTTATTTTTGAATACACTTGTATTTAACTTTCACAGTTAAAGGGCAGGAATAAAGTCGAGTACTGTGGCTCCCTTAATTTCTCTTTTAGAAATAAACAAGCCTAATGCCACTACGAAAAAGCTTGGGCTTTCGGCCGCTGTTGTTTTTGGACAAAGGCGGGCACTCCCGCTCCGAAAACTCCAAGTTTTCCCTCCGTTTCACGACTCTTCAACTTCAATTCCATATCTGATCCAATTTATCTGAGTAAAATAGGATTGCCTTACTATAGTCTTGGATTCCCTCATCCTTACTTGTTTCTGCTAATTGCTTTAATAAAACTGACATCGCTTCACTGAATGCATTCTGATTGTATAAGACCATAGCATGAAAAACTTGAAATTCTCTACGATCTGGATATTCTTTAATAGCTCCTTCAAATATTAACTTGGCTTCATCATACATCCCTAAAGTTCTATATGTACTTCCAAGCCCTAATAACGCACCTTTTCTTTCCTCTTCTTTTAATCCAAGTTCTAATGATTTCTGATAATAAGGTATTGCTTCTCTTTCTAATCCAAGAACGTCATGAATCCATGCACATTGATACCAAACAGAAGGATTTAATGGTTGTTGATCTAGTAATTCAAGCAATAACGATCGTGCCTCTTCTAAATTTCCTGACTCTCTTAATTGAATAGCAGTTTCTAATTGATTCATGGGTACCCTTCCTCACGCTTTTCATTTATTTCATCTAACAACAGATATGCGAATTTCGCAAATTCACAAGGTTTAAGGTATACCGGAAAATGGGTAAGTAGATATACAATCTACTTGTGAGGTGACAGCGATGAAGCCATTCGAACGAAGCGCCGACCGCCGGCGGCAGCAGCAAGGCAAGCGCGATAATCCGGAGGGCATTCCGACCGAAAAAGAAAGCTTGTTCGACAAGTTCGCCAGCGAGCGTACGGTCGATCCGATCCCGGTCGAGGACCAGACCATCGGGCAGCAGGATGAGAAGAACAAGAGCCGTACGAAACAGGATTCTTTCAGCGAACGTAAGTATCGTACGGGGATTTGACCTCGGCCCGAATCCCCGCGACGCCGAGGACGGAGGAAACATTAAAATGGCAGCTGATCCTCAGATCGGCTGCCATTAAATGGTTCTAAACTATCGTTCCTTGCTAACATATTGTCTCGGACTGTCCGGATCCCTATGACAGGCAGGAGTACACGATGTTTTTTAATCGAGGATGTACGTAAGGCTCCTGATTGTTCACCAAATGCTGCGCATACATGACGGTCAACTGTGACTCGGTATCGATGATAGCGAAACAGCCGGCCGCGCCGCTCCAGCCGAACTCGCCGAGTGGGGACAGGGAGCCGCTGCCCGCTTTAGAAATATGGGTTCTTACGCCAAGCCCATAACCGTAACCGGCGTGATGTGCCCAGTTGTCCGTTAATATTTCTAATGCCGATGTTATATAGAATAAAGCAGCTATATAAATAGAATATAAACTGCTCTTGATAGGCACATGACAAGAACTTCTATACAAAAAACAAAAAAAGCCGCAGTTTATGCGACTTCCGTTGTATATATGTTCTTGTCGTCCCGCCGGTATTAATTCACAATTCTTTTCGCGTAAACCAGCGAAGATGCAAACCATGTGCCTTCCATTGGCTCGTAGGTTACCTTTGCACGTCCGCCGCCGCATTGAAGGATATAATGCTTGCCATTCACGATGCCTGCATAGATACCGACGTGACCGCCGCCTCCGCTTGTGGAGCGGTTTAATGTTCCGTCACCGGGATCAGCTGAGTTTTTGAAGAACAGCAGATCTCCCACTTTCAGGTTTTTATATTTATTTTTGGAATCAAGGATAACTTGCTTCCCGATGCTGCTGCTGTAACGCTGTGTGCGCGAAGCGCTGGAGAACTTGATACCGAGCGTGCTGCTGTATACCCAGGAAGTAAAGTTGGAGCAGTCAAAGCCGTAGCCGGCCTTTTGCACTCCGCTGCGCCATTTGACACCAAGCTGGGTTTTGCCTTTTGTAATCAATTTACTGAGCTGCGTACTTTGGACAGTAGTAGCCGCTGCCGCTTTAGGAGTGGTTATTCCAATTGCAGGTGCTTGTACAACTCCGGATAATGCAATGACGCCGGCAAGGGTGATGATCCCTTTTTTGAAAATCATTTTTTTAGTCATGTATATATTCCTCCCAGTGTGTATTCGTGTATAAGCTGCCAGATCAAGTTTTGTTTGGCACTTTTATACTAATGACTTCTACTGGGAGAGTCAGCCAATAAAAGTTACCAATTCGATTGCAAATCCGGAAAATAAGTATTCTTTTATTAATCCTTTTTTCTCCTGAAAAGAATAAAATGTAAATAAATACGGACATAGATAAAAAAATAAGACTAAAATTAAAGTAATTTACTTATATTTTAAATAAAACCCAATATTTAATTCGCAAAAAGGGTTATATCGCATATTTATTTCTCTAATTATGACGTTATACTAATGCAGATTTACATTAGGGAAATAGCTCGTTAAAGTTTTTTAATTTTAGATTTGCATATGGTTTGTTCGCTGCGGAATAAAAAATATACCAGGCATCTATGCCTGGCTGCATCATATAAACATCTTACATAAGATGTTTTTCTTCTTTTTTTCTTATAAATCCGAGCAGCTTCTCTTGTCTCTCCTCCAGAATCCGCTTTACACCATGCAGCAGCAGCTTAGATCTAAGCTCGTCCTCATGGCTGATCTTTCTCATCTCCGCAAAAAACTGTTTATCCACCTGCTACCATCTCCGTCAAATGCATCATGTTGTACACTAGAGCCCTATTGTACTTCCGCATCAATAAACTTGTCAAAATTTGTCGTAAACTAAGAAAAAAGTCCCGTATTCCACCCTTTTCTCAAGGCAAATACGGGACTTTATATTTATTCACTTACACATATTGATAAAATTAGAAGCCTACTGCCACTTGCTCAGCTTTCGCTACGCCTTCAGCAATAATCGCTTCTGCTTTGTCGCTGAATTGGTTATGACCTTCAACGATAACCGTCTCGAAGTTCGTTACGCCGAAGAAGCCCATTACGTTTCTTACAAAGCTGCTGGACATTTCAACTGCAGCAGCAGGACCTTCCGAATATACACCGCCACGAGCGTTCAGCAATGCAACTTTTTTGTCGCCTTGAAGACCAACTGGACCTTCTGCTGTATATTTGAATGTTTTGCCTGCACGGTTCAAGTAGTCAATGTAAGTGTGCAGTACAGCTGGAACTGTGAAGTTCCAAAGCGGGAAGCCAAATACAACTTTATCTGCAGCAATAAATTGATCCAGGTATTTGTCTGCAATGCTTACAGCTGTTTGCTCTTCTGCAGTCAGCTCCATGCCTTGAGCCGATTTGAAGCCACCGTTGATCAGGTTAGCATTCAGGTAAGGAAGCTCTTGTTTGAACAGGTCCAGCTCAATAATAGTGTCTTGCGGGTGAGTTGCTTTATAGCTAGCCAAGAAAGCGTCATACAGCTTAACGCTGACAGCTTGTTCTCCACGGTCATTTGCTTTTACGAACAGTACAGTACTCATCTTTTTAATTCCCTCCATAAAATAATTTGCAGTAACTTTTTGTAACTACCTTTATTTTATAGAGATTTAACCCCGCCAACATCAGCAATTAGGCGGAAAATAGTTCGGGACTAGTCTTACGACTTTAGGCGTAGAACCTTTATGCCATTTGCCCCTTATCTTGAAACAAGGGTGCCGCAAACAGCGCTGCCTGCGTACGGTCTGTCAATTCGAGCTTACTCAATATGCTGCTAACATGCGTCTTAACGGTCTTTTCGGCGACAATAAGCGTCTGTGCAATATCCTTATTGCTTTGCCCTTTCGTGAGCAGCTCCAACACCTCAAGCTCCCTTGGCGTCAATGCATCAAGTGATTTGTCCTTACTCACAGACCGTCTAACCAGCTCCGTTCTAGCCTCCGGCTCCGGACGACTAAGCAGCGCTCGTGATATATCCGGGTGCAGCTGAATGTTCCCTTTATAGGCGCTTCTTATCGCCTCAGCGAGCTGATCCGGCTCTACATCCTTCAGCATGTAGCCGATCGCGCCGGTTTGTAGGGCAGGAACGATATGGCTTTGATCAGAAAAGCTAGTCAGCACCAGCACTTTGATATGCGGATGCTGTTCCTTAATTAAGGCGCTTGCCTCAATCCCGTCCATAATCGGCATATTCAGATCCATTAGAACGATATCCGGCTGAAGCTCTGCCGCCTTTTCCACGGCTTCCTGCCCGTTATGTGCTTCCCCGACTAATTCGAAATCCGGCTGCATCGAAAGAAAGAATGAGATTCCTTTTAACACGATTTGATGATCATCTGCAAGCAAAATTTTGATTTTCATAATAAGTAATCACCGTTGCTTCCCTTCTCTTCTGCGCAATGCGCCTGCACCGATTCAAGCGGTATAATCGCTCTAACTATGGTTGCTTTCCCTCTGCCGCTTGTAATCGTTAAGGAGCCGCCAAGCGTTTCTGCCCGCTCTCGCATAGAACGCATCCCCAACGTTTGACGTCCTTTTTTCCGGTCCACTTGAAAACCGGCTCCTTCATCCTTAACCTCCAGAACCGCTGCCCCATCCTGCTGCTTATTGAGCCGTATATAAGCGGTCTCTGTCCCGGAATGCTTCCGAACATTATTTAAGGCTTCCTGACCGATCCGCCAGAACGCTTCTTCAATTGCACGAGGGAGCTCCTTCACCCCGTCCGTCCGGTCATAAACCGTTAAGTTAAGCCCTTGCCCATATTGCTTAAGCGCTGGCAGAAGTCCATTCTCCAAGCCTGCTGGATGAAGCTGCCAGATGAGCGTGCGCATCTCCTTCAGCGCCTCCTGCGAGAGCTGCTGAATTTCGAGAAGAGACTTCTGCACAACAGGATCCTTTCCAGCAAGGATGGTCTCCGCTCCTTTCGCAAGGAAAGATAAAGAGAATACCTTCTGTACAACAGAATCATGAAGATCTCGCGCCATCCTGTTCCGTTCCTCCATGCGGGCAAGCTCGCTCCGATGCTCGTACACCCGCAAATTCTCTACACCTAATGTAAAATGATCACCAAGTGAATACATAAAGTCCTCATTAAGCCCATCAAATTGCCGCTGATCCGGACTACTAATGAACATCACGCCAATCGTACGGCTGCGGACACGCAGTGGAATCGCTGCTGCCGAACGATATGGCGGAATACCAACACTGCTTAACAAACCGCCTTCGATACAAGACGATTCAGTAACCAAACGATTGTCCCGCAGAGCCAAGCTGACAAGACCAGCAGACTCCGTGGCGAGTGACTGCCATTCCTTTGTCACTTTCCCGTTAGAATATAAAGCCCTAAGTGATAACTGCTGCCCGTCAAACATAAATAAGGAGACATTCGGCCAGCCGAAGGCGTCTCCAATATATTGTACCGCCTTGATCGGCAGCTGATTAATATCCTGAACACCGTTAATCTGCTGAATCACGTCTCCAAGCTTTGCATACAGCATCGCATTCTGTTCTTGCGCCTGATACAGTCGAATCCGATTTATCGCTGTTCCAATCTGAAGGGCGATAGCCTGCAGCAGAGCAAGCTCTTCCTCGCTGAATTGTTCCTTGCCAGCCTGCGCAACATTCAGCAGTCCGAACCGGTCTTTGCCTGCCTTGAGTGGTACAGTCGCATGATGGGTAATCCCTTCTGTACTGCCCAATTGATGAGTAACTGAATAGTTAATTCTTTTGCATTCAATAATATTAACAGCATGGGTAAGCTTAAGCTGGCGATAACGCTCCACACACCAGCAGTCTTCCCCGCACATAAGCGCATAATTGCCGACCGTTAAAGCGGGAGGCAGGTTATGATGGGCCGCGCAAGTATTTCCAGGCACATCATCATCAATTAAGAAAATCCAGCCTGTCGTAAAATCAGTCACTTCAAGTAGCTTCGCTAACACATCATTCAACATTTGATCCATATCATTGGTCATGTTGAGCATTTCTGCGATTTCCTTAAGCGCAGCGAGCTCGCTCTCCCGAATTTCCCTTGGCATCCGGCATCCCTCCTCTTCTACGACCATTATACACTTACTTTTCCCCATGCCTCCAGCAAAGCATGCCGGAACAGCTCATCCAGCTGTTCATCCGCCAGACCTTCAGCCGAATGTAATGCTTTGGCTGCTTGCTCATAATAAGTGATTTGGGCTTCCAAATAATCATTAAGCTGCTCGATACGTGGCTCCATGCTAAGCTCTTCTCCGGCACGTTTTCGTACAAGCAGGCTTTGAATGATGCTATGCAGCTCGCTTTCAGCGGGCACCAGCTCAGCAACAAGCTGCTCGAACAGGATAGGCGGCATTGCGTTATATTTTTCAATCCAGCCGCAGGCAAGCAGTGGACGAAGCACGTAGAAATATTTTTTCGCTCGTACCGTATCGCCCTGCAAATATTCCCTGTAATTGCCCTTTGCCATATGAAGATAATGAAACATACAGGACTTTGGCGAAAAAGTAGCTTTGGAAAAGGTACGGATACGTTCAGCTGTGAAGTAAGGCTCTCGATAACGGATCGGCGATTCCAGCCATTCCAGGAGAGGTGGATTCGACTTGCTGAACAAGCCTAGCGCCTTGCGCAAATCCCAGCCGTTAATATCAAGCATCTCGCTGATCGGACGTTCGATCACATCCCGGCGCTCCCGGATCGATAAATACCATTCCACCGGGCGTACGTAGAGGAAGCGAACGTCATAATCACTGTCTTTCGAAGGAAAGCCCCAAGCCCTGGAACCGGACTCGCAGGCATACAGGATACGGACATTCTCCTCCTCCTCGATGCGAGCAAGCTCGGCTTCGATCTTCAACCGATAATGTTCATCCATGCCGCACTCCTCCTAATTTGTACGTTTGCCGCCCAGCAGCTGATTTAACTGCTCAACCAAATTGCCTCCGCCCGTCAGTGATACACTGCCGACGTTATCGCATATTTTCTCCAGGAACTCGAGCTCCTTCAAGCGGTACAGCGTTGCGTTCTCATCCATCAGCTTTGCGGTGTTCAGCAGGCTTCTCGTAGACGCGGTTTCCTCTCGGCGGGTAATGAGATTAGCTTGCGCTTTTTTCTCCGCTAGAAGTACCGTATTCATAATGTCCTTCACTTCGCCCGGCAGAATGATGTCCTTCACCCCTGCACTTAGGAAAGCAACACCATACTCCCCGCTTCTTACTGCCAGCCGTTCCAGCACAAAAGCACCAATCTCCTGCTTCGTACGAAGCAGCTCGTCGAGCTTCATTGTCCCTACATATTCCCGCAATATTAATTGAAGCTGGATATACAGCTGTTCTTCGAATCCTTTAATCTCCATCGCCTTAAGCGGATCCTTCATGACATACTGGCTGACAAAGTTTAACCGCAGTGTGACTTTATCCTCTGTCATCATTTCTTGACCGGTTAAGTCAAGCTGCTGACGGCGCATATCAACCGTTCGGACGGATACGGTAACTGGCGTGTGCCAGAACCGGTATTTGCCGGGACCAAGCTCGCGCTGCAGCACGTTATCATAGAACAAGAATCCTCTCTCATGTCCTGCGACCTCATGGGTGCTGTAAAGTCCGTTCAACTTCAACAGATCAGCCGCTTTAAGCGTTGCTGGCAGTTCAATCTCCAGCGTGTTCAACCGAGTGAACGTATGCGTAATCGCTGATTGCCAAAAGGCATGTTTCCCTGCCTTGAGGACGCCCTTGCATCTATTATCTTCATAGTGAAGCACGTATTCATCATCAGCGACATCTACAACAAGAAGTTCTTCCATCAAATTACTGTCATGCAGGAATAACGCCAGCTCCTTGCCCGGTACCGCAAATGGCTTCGTCACATCCATCACATAGACCGTCATTTTCGCAAAAAAGGGAAAGCGATGCTTGCCCGGACCAAGCAGACGAGTATAGCTGCCATCCTTGAATAATAATCCTCGCTGGTCATTTTGAATCGTAATCTTGTTTATATATGTAGTCATAGGCAGATATCCTCCTAAAATGAATTACCACACAATAGCTTGATTTTGTGCTTATGGTGAAAATGCTCCCGAACCAGAAGCGGAGTCCAGCTTAAGACCGGATATTGTTCTGCTCTCCGGCGTACGCATCCAGCAGCGAAACAAGCCATCTTGCCTAGCTTGCTCTCGCTCGCTTTGTGCAGCAGCCATTGATGCAGTGCATCTCCAGATCGGTATCCGCGAACTGCATAGCTTCCGTGTTTGGTGCAGCTATAAGAGCCTGCTGAGCATTTTCGCCAACTGCATTATTACATGTTTGAATTCACTCGAGTGAAAGTCGAGTATTGGCTCAACCAAGATCGTCTCCATAGGACGATGGAGGAATCGAACCTCCACATTTTACCGTAAAGTACGTTCCGACTCCGACAGCACACCGCGTACAGAGACTGTACCGGCACTGCGGGATTGATCATCTATCGAAATCCCAGCCCGGTTCGGCCCGGCCGTTGCTTTACAAAACCTATTATCATTCAGATCACACTTCCGGAACATGGTAAAAGTATGGCGATTAAAAATTTTCCAAAGGAAAATTCACATCGAAAGCATAGGCTTAAACTTTTCGCGCAGTTTGCGAAAAGTTAAATCGAAAGCATAGGCTTAAACTTTTCGCGCAGTTTGCGAAAAGTTTAAGCCTATCCCTGATGCTACATTGGATTTCTTCCATCTTATTGGTCAAACGGACGTCCCTTGCTCTGCTACGTTGGATTCCATACAGTGAAATATGCTCTTTGATCCGAGTAATTCATGAAGAAGCTTGATTAGATTGGATGAAATCCAGCATAGTGGATCTCAAATTACTAACGGATTCAAAGCTAATGGATAATATCCAACGTACACTCAAACTTTTCTATCCTCTTCCTCCATCGCTTGTTACAATAAAAGAATCAATCCTCTTCCTTCCGAAAGGGGCCTTAGGAAACGTGGCAAAAGAAAGCTTTGATAAAGAAATTCAATTCCTCCGCATGCTTGTACTGACAAGCGGCGCTTATAATCGGCAGCAATTTGCTGACCGGCTTGGCATTTCTGTACATACCTTTGATAAAACGATCCGGCGGCTGAAGGATATTGCCGGGACGGTCCAGCAGCAGGCTGCAGAGGAACCGAACAAAGCAATGGCAGATATGATGCGGACGAGCTATTACGAATCAGCAGATCCGCTGCTGCTTTTCCTGTTCCGCTCCAAGTCACTTAAGGAATCCGAGAGCTATCGGTTATCCCTCATCATCGCTGTTTTACAGGAGCAGTCGCTCACATCCCTAGAGATATTAGACCTTTGCAGCAAAGGGATACCCGAGGAGCTGTCCCTGCCAGATGAGAAAACAATCCGTTCCGATCTAAAATATTTGGAGCAGGCTGGCGTCATAAGACGGCTGGCAGGTGGAAGACCACAGAAGTATACCGCGCATAATGATTTTGTCAGCGAACTGACGGATGAGGAATTATCGGACTTGTATGCTTTTGTAGACGTAATGGCGAATACGCAAGTCCCTTCCGTTCAAGGATACCTGCTCCGTGACAGCCTGAAGAAGGCGATGAGACGGCGGCAGCTGCCAGATGGAGCAAGCGATCTCTTCTTATATAAATACCATTATCATTCGCGCATTCTGGACGAAGCGCATCTCTATACGATCATGCAGGCGATTGAAGCAAGACGGAAGCTGAGCTTCCATTACTTCACACCCAAATCGAATCAAAGCTATCATTCAAAAAATACGAATCCACTGTTCGCCAGGCAGTCCGAAGGCAGGCTGATCGAGATGCTGCCGCTGAAGGTTGCCTATGACCATCAATATGGACGCTGGTATTTGCTTGGCTATAGCTCAGGCAGATCTGGTGTGGCCATCTTCCGGATGGAGGGCCTTACACAGCTTGAGGAAAGTGTTCTAGTTAACGAAGAGGAGTATCAGGCGAAGCTAGCCTCGCTTGAGCGGAACACGCAATTTAGCTGGCTGGTCGATATGGGCAGGCCCGTAGAAGTGAAAGTGAGGTTTTTTAATCCATTCGGCGCAAAACGCAATTTCATCAAAGAACGGGTGCTGCTGCAAGGACAATGGGGAGTAATAATAGAACAGGATGAGGAGTCTTTCCTCTTCGAAATAACAGTTAATGGCACACAGGAGATTAAGCCTTGGCTGCGCAGCTTTGGATCAAGCTGTGAGGTGTTAGAGCCTTCGGCATTGCGCCGAGAGCTGATTAAAGAATGGAAGGAGCTAGCGGCTTATTATGAACCTGTTCGAAAAAATATTCAATTACAAGATGATGGCACAGCTTGATGAGCATGGTGCCATTGCCGTTACTGCACAAGAACGGCGCTGGCTCCTGATGATGCTGGAGCATCCGGAAGCTGCTTCAGCACTTGAAGCGGATACGCTGGCAAGACTTCGGCAAAGCCTTGGTATGGATGACAAGCTGCAGGATCCTGAACGAATACGCGGTTTTATTGTGGAAAAGGCTGGCAGCGTCTCCTCCTCCATCTATCATCCGCTGATGCGGACGCTTCGGCGGATGATCGTGAACAAATCCGGCATGCAGCTCCTCTATTCCCGCAAGGACGGGACAATCTTGCCCCGTCAAACCGGCGTTCCGTATAAGCTGGAATATTCCATGGTGAAACGCGAGTGGTATCTTCTTTGGTACAACCGGAGAACCCGCTCATTGATGTCGACCAAGTTACGAAGCATACAACAGGTGGAGGAGATGCCTGTAAGTGCGGAGTTTTTTGATCAGGCGGCCGCAACGCTTGCCAGACAGCTCGACAAGCGTATGCAGCACGCAGCTATTGAGATCATTCCGGCGTATAACAAGGAGCTTTCGCGTATTCTTTATGCCTTCTCCTGCTTTGACAAGCAAGTTCATTATGACGAGCAGGCAGACACTTATACGATTAAATTGACCTTTCTTGGTGATGAAACGGAATATATTCTGTCAAAGCTTCGTTTTCTCGGCCTTCGTGTCCGTGTGACTGATCATCCTTTTATGAAGTTTCGAATGCGTGAAGCAGCGCAGAAATCTTTAGCCCGTTACGGATTAACCCTCGAACCGGCTGAGGACAATAACGGCGTTATGTCCGCCGAAGCCGAATGAATTGGATACCCCAATACGCAGTGGAACGGATTGTAGATGTGAAGAGACATTGGTGATTCCGCACTCTGGATCCAACTGCCCTAAGTTTATCGTTGGCGGCACGATACCTTCGCGAAGACTTTGAATCAAAGCAATCGCTTCAACGCCGCCTGCTGCGCCAAGCATATGGCCTAACATGGACTTGTTCGCCGTCACCGCAATCCGGCTGGCCTCCTCGCCAAACAATCTGCTGATGGCCTGCCCTTCCGAGCGGTCGCCAAGTCCTGTACTTGTTGCATGCGCGCTGATCATATCCACTTCAGATGTGCTGATTCCTGCATCGGCCATGGCCGTCCGCATAGCCGTAAACGCCCCTGCCCCTTCAGGATGTGTCGCCACGACATGATAAGCATCAGAGCTTGCTCCATAACCCAGCACTTCTCCATAAACCTCAGCATTCCGTTTCTGAGCATGAGCGAGAGATTCAAGTACAACGATACCTGCTCCTTCTGACATCACAAAGCCATCCCGGTCTGTATCGAAAGGCCGGCTTGCTGCCTTAGGATCATCATTTCGTGAAGATATAGCTTGGGCATTGCCAAAGCTTGCAAGCGACAGTTCATTTATCGCAGCCTCAGCCCCTCCGGCAATAACAACATCGGCGATTCCAAGCCGAATGAGCCGCATCGCCTCACCAATCGCGGTATTTCCAATCGAGCAGGCGGTAACCGGCGCAAGTGTTGGACCTGTTAACTGGTATCGAATGCTGATGGATGCCGCCGCCATGTTCGCAATCATCATCGGTACTAGCATTGGACTTACACGCTCCGGTCCGCGATCGCGTAATATGCGATCCTGTTCAACCAATGTACTTAGCCCACCGATTCCTGACCCCACATATACGCCTATCCGATCACGATCCATTTCATGCAGCTTCAGCCCTGAACTACTGATTGCTTGGTCAGCTGCCGCAACAGCGAATTGAACGAAGCGATCCAACTTTCTAGCTTCTTTCCGTCCAAACAATGCTTCCGGGTCAAAGTTGCTTACTACACCTGCCATTTTGGTTTTTAACCTTGCTGTATCAAAAGCCTCTATACGGGAAATGCCCGATTCGCCCTGCTTCATACGGGTCCACATTTCATCAACCGAATTTCCAAGCGGTGAGATAACTCCCATTCCGGTAACAACGACTCGTTCCATATTCATCAACACTCCTTCATTAGATGTTGCTTCCTCAACACTCGAAAATTAGTACCTGATATTAAGTCATGTTGCCACAGCCGTTATCCTATTACAAGTTGTTGTTTATCCTAGTATAATGAGTACTATGAACAAACCTAATGGAGGTATCAAGCGATATGAATCATAAAACAAGGCTTGCCGCTCTCTCCAGCTTTCTTAAAGCACAACGCGCCAAACTATCTCCCGAAGATGCTGGCCTGCCCCCAGGCATCCGAAGAAGAACACCTGGCTTAAGACGGGAAGAGGTTGCTGTGCTGGCCGGTGTAAGTACGACCTGGTATACATGGCTGGAGCAAGGCCGGGATATTCAAGTTTCGCCCAATGTGCTGGATGCTGTCGCTTCCGCGCTGCGCCTGACTCATGATGAACGCAACTACTTATATGGCCTTGCTATGGAGTCCGGAACCGGAACATTATCCATAAGTGAAATACCTTCCTACTCCTCCGATGCTGTCAGCCCGCCCTTGCGCAAAATTTTACAAGAACTCAGGCAATGTCCCTCCATCATCTCGGACCGCCGCTGCCAGATTGTTGGCTGGAACGAAGCTGCTGCACATGTCTTTGTTGACTTTGCTCAGATTCCTGAGCAGGAACGAAATATGATCAGACTCCTTTTTACAAGGCAAGAACTGAAGCGTCTCGCTGTTAATTGGAAGCAGTTCGCCAGCGGTTTTTTATCGATCTTCCGGGCTTATTACGGGCAATATGTAGAGGATAATTGGTATGATCAATTTCTGAAGGAAATGATGGAGCTGCACCCGGATTTCCAAGAGCTGTGGGAGCATAGCGAGGTTCGTACGGCGCCCGAGGTGGTGCTTGAATTCCGGCATGCGAAGGCGGGGAAAATGCTCTTCCATCTCACTTCCCTGCAATTACAGGGCGGGTCGGATCTGCGCTGCAGCATTTATACTCCAGCACCGGACAGCGATACGGAGGAAAAATTAAGCAAGCTAATGCGAGGAAAGCCGTCTTAGCCCATGATCAGGGCCAAAGACGGCTTTCTTTCTCCTAGTAACTATTTACACATCTGTAACCATCCGATTCGTCAGAGCACCAAGCTTCTCGATTTCAATCGTCACAACATCTCCAGCCTTGAGGTAAACCTGCTTCTCAGGCGGATAGCCCATCATGACACCTTCCGGAGTACCCGTCAGAATAATGTCTCCCGGCTGAAGGGTCATACATTGCGAAATATAGCTGACAATTTCCTGGCAGTTAAAGATCATATCGGATGTATTCGAGTCTTGGCGAACTTCGCCGTTGACAGTACAACTGATCCGTAATGCATTCGGATCTCCCACCTCATCCTTAGTGACAAGGTATGGCCCGATTGGTGCGAATTTATCGCAGGATTTGCCGGCCAGCCACTGGCTTGTCCGCGTCTGCAAATCACGAGCCGACAGGTCATTAGATGCACAATAACCAAATACATAATCGAGCGCTTCATCCACAGATACATTTTTCGCCGTACGTCCGATCACAATGGCAAGCTCCGCCTCATAATCAACCTTCAGTGTTGCCTGCGGCAGAGGCACAGCTTCCCCATGTGCCGCCAGCGCGTTATTAAATTTGCTGAACAGGATCGGATAATCCGGCAGCGGCATGTTGGTCTCTTCCGCATGTTTGCGGTAATTGAGACCGATACAAATGATTTTCCCTGGCTCCGGCACACATGGACCATAATTGATTTCCGATTCGTTTATGTAAAAGACTTGTTCATCCTCCATGCCCGCAATACATTGTTGAAGTTTATCCCATTCCGTCTCTCCGCCATGCAATAATCCACTTATTGTGTTTGCTGCTCCTGGAACGCTGTTTGCATCAATGATCCCTTTATTCGTCCATATTCCCATGCGGTAAGAAGCAAAAGCTTCCTTTTCCCTGAAAGCGACTATTCTCATGAACAAATCCTCCCCATAATTGAGATACAAAAATAATTGCGGCAACTTTCTCCATTATAGCCCTGCTTGATCCCCGGAACAAAATAAAAAAACTCCCCGTACAGCTGCAGAAGCTGTACGGGGAGTCCTTCAGAGAGCTTATTTCAATTTCACTATGCCAGTTGCAATTTGCTCGATTTGAGCCTTAGTCAGACTGTTATCCGCCGAGCTGATTGTTACATAACGGTCGTCAATTTGGAAGGATAACATCGCCGTGTCACTTGGCTTAAACCATTTCGCTTTTACACCATTCGAAAGCGTTACATTCGTGCTGTCATATCCGAAGGAATAGTCACGCGGCGAGATTTGGACAGTCATATGTTTGAACCAGAAGATAACCGAATCTCCACTCGCTACTTTTTGGAAAGCATCGTCTTTCACCATTTTTGTTGGAGCATAGGCGGCAGTGAAGCCGTCAAATTTCGCAAATTCTTCTTTAATCGCTTTGGTTTGTGCAGCCGAATATGTTACTGTTGCCAGATCCGTTTGTACAGTGCCCACTTTTACAACGCTAACTGCTACTTTTTCCAGTTGGGCTTGAGTCAGTTTTCCGTTCGGGGAGCTCAAGGTAACATAACGGTCATCCACTTTTACGGTCAGCATTTGAGTATCGCCTGGTTTGTACCATTTTGCTTTTGCACCGTTCGATAACGTCACCGTTGTACCGTCATATTCATAAGAGTAATCACGCGGCGATACGTTTACTGTCATGTTGTTGAAGAGCAGGTTTACCCCGTCTGCAGTAGCCACTGATTTTTGCAGTGCATCGCCATTTACGATCATTTGTGGTGCGTATGGAGATTCGAATCCGTCAAAGCTGGCAAAAGCTTTCTTGAGCTCATCCAGTTGGGCTGCTGTATAGGTTACTTTTACTAGATCTGTTTGGATAGCGCCCACTTTTGTTACACTTACCACTGCTTTTTCCAGTTGGGATTTGCTCAACTTCCCGTTCGGAGAGCTTACCGTTACATAACGGTCATCTACTTTTACAGTCAGCATTTGCGTTTTACCTTCTGTATACCATTTTGCTTTTGCTCCGTTCGATAAAGTCACCGTTGTACCGTCATATTCGTACGAGTAATCACGCGGCGATACATTTACCGTCATGTTATTGAAGAGCAGGTTTACGCCGTCTGCTGTTGCTACTACCTTTTGCAGGGCGTCGCCTTTGATCATCATTTGTGGAGCATAAGCCGTTTCGAATCCGTCAAAGCCAGCAAAAGCTTTCTTAATCTCATCGAGTTGAGCTGCAGTATAGTTCGTCAATACCCACTGTTCAGTTGTGCTTGTACCAATGTAGATCGTATTTGTCTTGCTGTCATACTGGATTGGTGTATTCAACGCATTGGAGAGGGCGCGAACCGGCAGGTAAGTCGTGTCATGATACGTAATTGGTGCAAGCTTATTGCCGTTCTCATCTTTAGGAATATAAGTGCTGCCGTCAATTTTAAAGCCGATGCTGTAGTTCAGAAATGCGCTGATCTTCTGCAAATTTGTTCCGGCATATACCCCTGCCGCTCCCGATACCGTCATCCCTGCGATCATCATCGTTGCAACAGTTCTTTTAACGTTTTTGTTCATTTTTATTATCTCCTTTAGAATCGTTTTTTTGTGTTTTCTTCTAACTTCTAACCTTTTTATCTCTCTGATTTTTATAACCTGTTTGCGCTTGTTTGAAGCTCCTTACTGACTTCAGTATATAGAGGCGATATCTCTAAACCATTTCCGGCTTGTAACGAACCTGTAAACATTTTGCCTCGCTCGATTTCAAAAATGATTAATTCATACTGTCCTCTCCTTTATTGTTGTTCTTGTTGATAAACCTAGTATAGTAAGCCGATATCTCCAAAACATATCGGGCTTGTATCGAACATGTAACATTTATAGGATAAAAATAAGATACAAAAAGATCCGGATCAATTGATCCGGATCTTTCATTTGAAATCAATAATATGAGTGACAGCTATGCCGTTCTTATCCGACACCGTCACACCAAGACGAGTACCTGACGGATTCCAGCTAAGCGGATATTCAGGGAAATAACTTGGTCCGATTGGAGAAACTTTGCCGGTTGCCGAATCAAAAATATAGACCCCGTTCATCCCGCTCTGATTCTCAGTATATAACGCTGCCGCAAGCTTCATCGAATCCGGTGACCACGCTATATAAGGGATCAAATCACCTTTTGCAATCGACAGTCCCTCCGCACTTCCATTCGAGTCAAATATACGCAGTTCGCTGCCAGCCTTCCCGGCTTCCTTCTGAACTTCGACTGCGAGATGTTTACCATCAGGCGATAGCTGGAACGTCATAACATGTTTGACCAGCACGCTTGGCTTTGGATCTCCAGGTACGAATTGCTTCAAGGTCTGGTTACTATCCGTGTAATAAATATGACCTTGACCGGTTCCGAAGTTCGTAAACGGCTGTTCTCCCAGGTCCAGATCATCAAGCTTCAGCAGCGTCATGATTCCATCTACCTTAATCTGACGAATATCGCCAAGTCCGTTCATCGAACCTGCAGCAAGAATATAAGTTGTATTATCCAGCCAGCCGCCGCTCTCCAAATAGTTGCTGCCCTTTATTTCTGTCATTTTCCCGGTGCTGACTTCTTTAATAAAGTTACGTGCCGAATATTTATCCTTCCACTGCTGGATGAAAACATACTTACCGTCAGGGGAAGGCTGCTCCTTCTCGACCGTTTCAATCTGCTTCACAGGCTCAGCGGCAGATTTCTGCTCGTTATTGTTTAAATCAATCTTCATCGTAGTGTATTCATATTGAGCCTCTTCCGTAGCTGTAGCCTTTTTGACGAGCTTGGTAAACATGAGCTGTACCTGATCGTCAGACAGCCACTTTTCCATACTAGCTCCCTCGAAACGGTGAATGCTTTGCACCACAATATCCTGATTCGGTTTTGGCTTTGATCCTTTTACGACCGTCAATTCTCCGTGTGTATCCGTGTTATTACCATTATTCGCAGGATCACCATTCTGAGTAGAGGAACACGCCGCAAGCGCTGCTGCGAGCGACAGCACTGCGGTTAATTTTATGATTTTTTTCATCGCTAATCCTCCCGGACTTTATAACCAATTTCTCTTAGTATAAAAGCCCCTTATGTCGAAAACATCTCTGAATTGTATCCAAGTTGTAACAAACTTATTATTTAGTTACCTACTGGATTTCCGGGCAAGGAAATAACGAATCTGGAGCCTTCGGGGCTTGATTCGGCCAGTTTTATAGAGCCATGCTGCTTCTCTGCCAAACTCTTTACCAAGGCAAGGCCTAGTCCAGTACCTCCAGTTTCACGCGAACGGTCATCACTAACCGTATAAAACAGATCAAAAATCTGACTCTGCAACTCTTCAGGAATACCAATCCCGTTGTCCGCTACTTCGATGACAACTCGGCGTTCTCCAGTCGCATCCGTTTCCGAACGGTTCGACAGCCGCACCCACCCTCCGGAACGGTTATATTTCACCGCATTATCAAGCAGATTCGTGACGATATGCATAAGATTCTCCTGATCCGCCCATACCTGATCATCGATCAAATCCGAATCCAAGGAGATACCTCGCTTTTCCGCCTTGATATGCAGCCGTCCTAGAGCCTCTTCCAGCAGCGGCTTTACCTCGAATAAGGCAGCATTCGTCTCAAAATCGTAAATATCCATCGATGAGAGCTGAAGCGCCTTCTCGATAAGGGCATATAACCGTTCCGCTTCTTTGCTGATCTGGATACGTGCATTTTGCAGTAGAACTGGATCATCACTGTACATACCCAGCAGATCCGAGTAAGCCAGAATCGAGGTTAACGGGGTTTTTAATTCATGGCTGATATTGCCGATAAACTGCTTCTGCTGCTGCTCAAGCTCCTGCAATCGCTGAATAGCGGTCAACAGCTTCTGCTTCTCTTCATTTAACTCGTTAACATAGGAAGAAATGCTGCCACTCATATCATAAATCCCTTCCGACAGCTCCCCGATTTCATCTCGCCGACGGACAGGCGGCTTGTCTAGATAACGGCCTTGACCGATCTCCCGGGCAGCCTGATTTAGTTTCCTAAGGATAAACACTTGCCGCCACACGTACAAATATCCAAGCAAGAGGCCAGCGGCCAATACGGCAGCACCTGTTCCGATAAACAAGTCGCGGATATGGCGGTAGAACATGTTTTGTTCTTGCAGCGAGCCGTGAAACTGTACACTGCCAAGAAATTGATCGGCATTATAGAGTGGTGCCAGGTACAAAACCTGATTACCTAGTGTAATGTACGCCGCTTGACCTTTGGCCGTATGAGCGAGTGCATCCTTGACGTCAGTAAGTGGCTGAACAGGCAGCGATGTCCCGGCAAACTCCCCGGCAGCACTATACAGCGTGACCGCAATACCGCTTTGTCCACCTAGATCTACTGCCAGGCTTTGTCCATTTCGTTCCATAAATTCATCTGGTGACACCCGTTCACCAGTCAAATACTCCTCGCGCACACGAAGATTCGCTGAATTCGCCAGTTGGGCGAAGCTTTGCTCCATCCTTCTCTGCTGATCCTCATGGATACCCGCAAGTACCAACATGCTCAGCAGCACCACAACAAACGCGAGCAGCAAAGCGAGAAAAAAGGTGATTTTCCCTTTCAGACCGATCCTGAACTTATGCCGAGAAACGGCGGATCGAGTCATGAGTTTGTCCTCGTGCTTTTATAACCGATACCGTAAACGGTCTGAATGTGTCCCTGCCAATCGCCTAGCTTCTTGCGCAGCCGTTGAACATGAATATCCACCGTACGAGTTCCACCAGCGAAATCCATTTCCCACACCTGCCCGAGCAGCGCCTCTCGGGTGTATACCCGATCAGGATGCTGGGCTAGCAGCGCCAGCAAATCAAATTCTTTTGGCGTCAAATCTAGCAGTTTTCCATCAATCTTAACCGTGCGGCTGAGCAGTTCGATCATTATCCCGCCAAGCTCTATCCGACCCTCTTTGCTCGAAGCCGGATCCGGCGTTTCGATCTGGCGCCTTCTATACAGTGCCTTCACCCGGGCGACCACTTCCCGGATATCAAATGGCTTGGTCATGTAATCGTCGGCCCCTAGCTCAAGCCCTAGCACCTTATCTACAATATCGTTCTTAACCGTGAGCAGCATAACTGCCGGCCTATTATTGTCATCCAGCTTCCGGCACACTTCGTAGCCGTTCATCTTTGGCATCATCACATCCAGCACCATAACATCCGGCTTGAATACTGCCACCTTTTCCAGTGCTTCCAAACCATCTCCGGCCGTCTCCACTGTATATCCCTCACGCTGCAACGCATAAGCAATCGCGCTGGAGATACTAACTTCATCATCTACAACCAGCACTTTGATCATGCCGTGTTCACTCCTCGTCCTTATTACTATGTATTCTTTTCATTATAACAAAAACAAAACAAAAAAAGCCCTTGCTGCGCAAGGACTTGTTGGTTTTAAGTTATGGTGCGGTAGACAGGATTTGAACCTGCACGTCCATGGGACACTACCCCCTCAAGATAGCGTGTCTGCCGTTCCACCACTACCGCACATTTTAAATTGTCTTTCCTTCATACCATATCACTTCGAGGGAAGAAGTAAATGGTGAGCCATGAAGGACTCGAACCTTCGACACCCTGATTAAAAGTCAGGTGCTCTACCAACTGAGCTAATGGCTCTCATGTTGTAAAACGCACTCTTGAGAGCTTGCTTCACTCATTGAGGAAATTTGGTGACCCGTAGGGGACTCGAACCCCTGTTACCTCCGTGAAAGGGAGGTGTCTTAACCACTTGACCAACGGGCCTTACTTATTTCTTGTTCCTATCGTCATCTCTCTCGAGCGACTTGTCCACCAAGAAAATATGGCGGAGAGAGAGGGATTCGAACCCTCGCACCACTTACGCAGTCTAACCCCTTAGCAGAGGGTCCCCTTGAGCCACTTGGGTATCTCTCCATGGCTCCCCGAACAGGACTCGAACCTGTGACAACTCGATTAACAGTCGAGTGCTCTACCAACTGAGCTATCAGGGAATACTTCCATCAATTGCTGCTAATTTACTTACTTTTGACTTGCTTTTTTCTTTCGTTTCAACCGCTTGTTTACCGCGGCGACAAGTAATAATATATCACGGTCATTTCAGAAGGTCAAGCATTTTTTAAAAAAAGTTTTCCGCGACATTTTCCGCATACATAACGGGCAGGATCAAGCTTTCTTTTACGCGGATATTCTGTACCGCAGCTACGGCAGACTAGCATGTATTTATAAGGCGCAGGCGCCTTTGCTGCTCGTTCCGGTAGTGAATTGCAATAGCGGGATCCGCCAACATAAGCGAGCAGCTTTTTGAAATCCTCATCCCGATGCTGATATCCTCTCTTCATAATATGGAGATGATAATGGCACAGCTCATGCTTAATAATTTTTTCGGTTTCTTCAACACCAAACGCGGCTAGCTGATGCGGACTGATCTCAATATGATGTGACTTCGTAAAGTAACGGCCACCAGTCGCCTTCAGTCTGCCGTTGAACGTCGCTAAATGTTTGAACTGTCGTCCGAAGTTTTCGAGCGATACACGCTCTACCCAGCGTTGCAGCTCTTCATTATTCATTGTTATCGTCATTGTATTCTCCCCCACTACTTGAATTTTAAAGCGATCATAGGCTACACTGTCAAGTAGCAATCATTATAGAACGTGCCTTATGAGGGGAGTTTACTTACACTATGCCTACTATGCGTTATGTCCTTATGAACAGCGGCAGCAGCATCTTCTTTGTTGAGATGCCGGAATCTCATGCTTATCAGCTCAGCGCGCTTAACCTGCGCCTTCATAAAGAGATCGACAAGCTGACTGCTGATCATGTACCTCAACTGCCGTACACTGTCGCAGAATGCGATAATGTTGAGCTGCACGACAGCTCGATCCGGATCGCATCCGGACTTGACTACATTAATGAACTGGAACGTGATTTTGCAGCTGTGAAGGAATCGGCTTACCCACTGATTGCCCTGCTTACTGAGATCCGTGCGCTGCAAGCTCAGCTTGAGCAGTGGTACGAGGAAGAAGAAGTCTAAATAGGACCTGCACGGACATTTGCCCTTCCCCATATCGTATTAGTACATCAGGTATGGCCGGAAGGAGAAGATACGAATGCCACAATGGCTCTGCAATCAAATGATGCGTGCGTTTCAAAAGAAAGACCTTAGGCAGATTAAGCTGCTGAATGAATGCTGGTATTTTTATCGCAGCAAACAAACGACGAAAACAGAGGACGGCGACCGTCCCGAAATAACGCTTCACTAAGTAACGAAAAACTCCCGCAGCTAATAGCTCCGCGGGAGTTTTTTGCATTCATTTATTATTTCACGCCGTTCCAAAACGTGATCTCTTCCAATGGAAGACGTACGGTTGGACGGCCTTCTTCTTTTGCTTTACCGATTGGCAGCACGAGAAGCGGCAGGTAACGCTCTGGAATTTCGAAGAAAGCTCTCAGCTTATCACGGTCGTATCCACCCATTGGCACAGTGTCATAACCTTTAGATTTAGCAGCAAGCATGATTTGCATCGATACAAGACCAGCGTCAAACGCAACGATTTCAGTTACACGTTCCTTCGGAATGGTAGGGAACAGCTTCGTGTAGTGATCTGTGAAACGCTGAGCAATCTCTTCCGTCATATAACCAGCTTTAACAGCTGCTTCGTTAATCTCGCCAAGTTTAGTATAGAATTCCAGATCGCCAAGAATAACTACAACTGCAGAAGCATCAACAACTTGCTGCTGGTTATTGGAGATCGGCAGCAATTGCTCCTTCAAGTTTTGATCGGTTACAACGAGGAAACGCCAGGATTGCGTATTAGCAGAAGATGGTGCTTTTGTTGCCAGTTCCAAAATTTCATTAATTTCTTCATCTGAGATTTTGAACGAAGGATCATAATGACGAACAGAACGACGGGATGTCAATACTTCAGTAAATTCCGTTCCAACTTTTGTTTCAATAGCCATTGTCGGTTCCCTCCAAATTTGGTTATCTGTGTTACAGATTGCTCAGTTAAAATCATAAAGAAGGCATATAAGACAATAACTGCGGATAATTATTCACAGTTACAAACAAACTTAAATGCCAAATTCGCCTCTGCAAGTACGCTCGAATCTGTAACAGTTTTGATAACAGTATAAAATCAAGACGGCGGAAAGTCAACTGGGCCAGTGTGACTATTTTTCCGCCGTCAATGTTAATTATTCAAATCCATTCGTTTCAATGTACAGATCTGTTCAGAAAGCTGTGCAATGGTAACTTGCCCCAGCACTTCGATCGTTCTCCGTTCCACCTCATCGGTTATCTCCATAAAAGCAACCCGCATTTCCTGACCGAAGTCATGAATACCGGTTGTATCCAGCATTCCGTTGCATAAAGGCTCCCCTACTCGCAAAGCCAAATAAACGTCAGCAAGCGTAATCGTCTCAGGAGTACGCTTTAAGCGATAGCCTCCATCTCGGCCTTCTCTTGTCTCAAGCAATTGCTCACGTGCCAGCTTGGCAAGCACACGGCGAAGCATCGTAGCTTCTGATTTCAAATGCCCGGCGAGCTCAGCACTTGTGCAGGCATTTGGTTTGCGTGACAACACAACAAGTGCTTGCAGAGATAAACCAAACCATTTGTGATTAGGCGCACTGCTGCATCGCTCGGGCTGTTTATCTGATTGATTATCAGGCTGAATGATGATGTTCATCCTCTCCTTCCCAAGTAGGATCTTAGAGGCTCATCTGTATTATAGTGTTGCTCCTTAAGGCCAGCAAGCACGAAATTATGCCTGTTTGCGCATCGTAAGGGAGACTCTACCCTTTTTCAGATCAACGCCAAGCACCCATACGGTGACATTGTCGCCTACAGAAACGACATCCATCGGATGCTTCACGAATTTGTCGCTCAATTGCGAGATATGGACAAGACCGTCATTCTTAATGCCAATATCGATGAAGGCGCCAAAGTCGATAACGTTCCGAACTGTACCTTGCAATTCCATTCCTGGCGTAAGATCTTCAATATTCAATACATCTGTATGGAAAATCGGAGGCGGCAGCTCTTCGCGTGGATCACGACCCGGGCGAAGCAGGCTGTCGATAATATCCTTTAGTGTTGGTACGCCAACGCCAAGCACAGCTGCAATTTCGGCTGGATCAATACCAGACAGCTTTTCTTTCAGCTCATCGGTCCCAATCTGGTTCAGCTTGAGACCCAGCTGACCAAATAGTTTATCTACCACATCATACGATTCAGGGTGAATTGGCGTACGATCCAACTGATTCGCCGCTTCAGGAATTCGCAGGAAGCCTATGCATTGCTCATAAGATTTGGCACCAAGCCGCGGTACCTTCTGCAGCTGGCCACGCTTTGCGAACCGACCGTTTTCTTCACGATATTTGACGATGTTTTTCGCAATCGTTGCATTGATCCCCGCTACATAAGACAGCAGAGAAGCAGAAGCCGTATTCACATCGACACCAACATGGTTAACCGCCGACTCGACAACACCGCCAAGACTTTCGTCGAGACGCTTCTGACTGACATCATGCTGATACTGCCCAACGCCGATAGCTTTAGGCTCAATCTTCACCAGCTCAGCCAGCGGATCCTGCAGACGGCGTGCAATGGAGACGGCGCTGCGCTCTGCCACGTCCAAATCCGGGAATTCCTCGGCAGCCAGCTTGGATGCAGAATAGACACTTGCTCCTGCTTCGCTTACAATAATATATTTTAATTCGGCTGCTCCGGCACGTTTACGGATTAATTCAGCGATAAACTGCTCCGTTTCACGGGAGGCCGTTCCGTTACCGATTACGATCAGGGTCACGCTATAGCGGTCAATCATGCCGTTAATCGTCCGTTCAGCTTCCGCCACTTTATTGTTAGGAGGTGTCGGATACGTTACCGCTACTTCCATCAGTTTGCCGGTATCATCAATAACTGCAAGCTTGCAGCCTGTCCGATAAGCCGGATCGACGCCAAGAACAACATTGCCGCGAACAGGCGGTTGAAGCAGCAGATTACGCAGATTCTCAGAGAAAATCGAGATCGCGTGCTCCTCCGCTTTCTCGGTCAGCTCACCACGCACTTCTCGTTCAATTGATGGAGCGATCAGCCTTTTATAGGCATCCTCAATCACATTAACCAATACATCACGAACACCAGGAGCTGTTTGCTGACGAAGCACCTTGCGCTGAATAAACTCATGAATCCGATCTGACGTCAGATCAAATGTGACGCGAAGCACATCCTCCCGCTCCCCGCGGTTAATCGCCAATACGCGATGAGGCGGCAGCTTACGTACAGGCTCCTGGTAGTTGTAATACATTTCGTATACGGATTCCGTCTCAGCATTCTTCACTTCGGTACGAAGCAATGCTTGATCAAAGGTATGCTTCCGTACCCAGGCACGGATGGCTGCATCATCGGCAATATTTTCAGCTAGAATATCCATTGCACCTTGAAGGGCTTCTTCTGCTGAAGCAACTCCTTTATCTGCATCTATATATTTAGCGGCCTCTGTAAGCGGCTCTCCTTGACGTGGTTGTGCCCACAGCCACAGAGCAAGCGGTTCTAGCCCGCGTTCCTTCGCCACGCTAGCGCGTGTTTTCCGTTTTTGCCGGTAAGGGCGGTACAAATCTTCAATTTCCTGCAGCTTGCCTGCCGTTTGGATTGAAGCGCGAAGTTCGTCCGTCAATTTGCCCTGTTCATCAATCAGACGAATAACTTCCCGTTTACGATCTTCCAAATTACGCATATATTGCAGCCGCTCTTCGATAGCCCGGAGATCATTCTCATCAAGCTCACCAGTCATCTCTTTACGATACCGAGCAATAAACGGAATGGTGTTCCCTTCATCAAGTAAAGCAACTGCTGCTTTCACTTTCGTAATAGGAATGGACAGCTGCGATGCCATACCTTTAATAATCTGTTCGTTCTCAGCAGCGATCTGCTCGGGTGTCCGTTTGCCTGTGCTTGCAGCTTCCTCTTCTACTTGCTTCACTTTGATATCCGCCAAACAACTGCACGTCCTTTCAAGTTCTTATATGCAAAAAGACCATAACTATATTGTCTCAGATTTGAAACCGCTTTTCCATATTTGTGGAGATGAAATAAAAAGAACCGTCGGTATAACCACCAACGGTCCTGATTTGAAGCGCTTATCTTACATATGGATTATTCGCCATTTCGAATCCGATTGTTGTCTTTGGTCCATGTCCCGAGTATACCGTAACCTCAGGCGGAAGCTTATACAGCTTCGTCTTGATCGAGTCAAACAAATCCCGTTCACGTCCGCCGGGAAGATCGGTCCGCCCGATGGATTGCTTAAACAAGACATCTCCAGAGAACAAGTCAGTGCCGCAAAGGAAGCTTACGCTGCCCGGCGAGTGGCCTGGTGTATGCATCACTTTAAACGTTTGACCAATGAAGCTCAGTGTCTGGCCCTCATCCAGCGCATATTCAGCAGGACTTGTTGTTAATGGCGGTGTTACATCCGACCAGCGGAGCGATCCGTTCTTCTTCGCATCCGTCAGCCAGTCCGCTTCAAGATCATGAATGTACACCGGACATCCTGCTGCTGTCCGTACTTCTTCCACACCGCCCATATGGTCAAAATGAGCATGGGTCAGTAAAATCGCTTCAATCTTCACATTGGCGATCCGATCGAGGAGTCGTTTCGGATTCATGCCCGGATCAATAACAATTCCGCGTTCCTCGCCTGTCTGTTCATTCTTCTCCGTTAATAAATAAGCATTCGTCTGTATCGGACCAAGTGTAAACATCTCTATACGCATTCTTGTAAAACCCCAATCTGATGATTTATACCGATTCAATCAAGGCACGCAGCTCTTGAACAACTAGAGCTTGATAACCTGTGCCTTCGCCGTAACGGCGCATAATTTCCTGTCTTGTTGCAGTAAGATTCTCCTGATAATCCGCTGCTTCACGATCAGGATTTGCCTTTTTGAAGTTAACCATCGGCTCTTGGATGTATGTAGGTCTTGGCCCCCATGTGCCATGCACATTTCCTTCGGCATCTGCTACAATGACAACCGGCACGGAGCGACCGCCCATCGTAAGGAATTGATCCATCGTGTCGAGATTTTCTTCCATAATGAGAACCTCTGTTGGAATATCGCCCGCTTCAAGTGCACGGAATACAACCGGAATATTGCGCACAACGTCGCCACACCAGTCAGCCATCAGAATAAGGACACGCAAATCATTACGGTCTTTCAATGATTCGAAAAATTCACGGTCGCCGTTATCAGCCCATTCAAACTTATCATACCAGCCTTGGAAGGCTTCCTTATTCTTCGTCATACCTTCAATAAATTTCTCCGGACTAATGCCTTTGTTTACTTTATCAGCAACGCTTCTGCTCATATTCATCCCTCTTTCTCTATGTTATACAGATTTACCTTTGGAGCGAATAAGCTTGTAAACGACGTACACAATCAACAGGGCAATAGCGATCAGGATAGCCGGCTGTACATATTGGGCTGCTTTATCATCGATATCTTCCCAATTCTCTCCTAATGTTTTACCCAAATGAACAAATAAAATCGTCCATGGTATCGACGCAAGCGCCGTCAGCAGTGTAAAAAGGGAGAACGACATCTTCGCCATACCCGCTGGAACGGAAATAACTTGACGCATCACCGGTATAAACCGAGCCGTAAATACGATACCCGCTCCATATTTCTTAAACCAGTTTTCCGCAATATCCACATGCTTCATCTTGATCTTAATATACTTCCCGTATTTCTCCACAAGCGGACGGCCGCCGAAGCGTCCAATGCCATACAAAATCCAGTTTTGTGCGACTGCGCCGATCACACCGAATATTATAGCGCCGAAGTACGATATCTCGCCTTTCGATACTAAATACCCCCCAAAGCCCAATACAATTTCACTCGGAATAACCTCTATCATTAATCCAATTAATATGCCGAAATAACCAAGGCTTTCAATCCATAACAGAATTTCGTGTAACATATCCGAAACCCAACCCAACAACATCACGCCTTCCATCCTAAATAATAGCAATTGACTGTATTCTACCATACGAAGTGGATAAGCATCCACCCGACTGGAGTCGGGCATATCCATGAAAGCGCATTAGGACCAGCAGTCATGTACGGACAAGCCCGAGCATACACTAGCATCATCTTCGAATCTACTCCCACTAAATATACAAGAGGAGGAATCCTTATGTCTCGTGTGTTCATCATTCATAAAAAGCACGTTCAGCTGTTTGTCTTCGTTACGCTTATTATTCTCATGGCTGCCGTCTATCTAAGCTGGGAACGAACACGTACTGCAAGCAGTCTACCAACAGAGGTGCAGACTATTAAGCTTGTAACCGGCGAGTTCAGCTCGACGACAGCTGACGGCAAGAAGCTGGAAGTCTACCGCTGGGATCCAGGCACGATCAGCCTGCGCAAAGGCGAACCGGTTGAGCTCCAGATCAGCGGCGTGAATGGCAGCAGTCATCCTTTCATCATCGAGGGCCTCGGCATTAAAGGAGAAGTAAAAAAAGGACAAACTACGGTTGTCCGGTTTACACCCGAGCGGGCTGGCACCTATCCCATTATATGCCTCGTCCATACCGATATGAATAATGGCGGACCGATGGTCGGCTATATCGAAGTCCATTAACAAACGGTATTACGTATTTCTTCTGTGACCGTCTCATTCTCAGACGCATATTTATGGGTTAGAGAGGAGTCGGTTCACCATGAAGTCATCCGCCCAGAAACATACGACCGGCCTGCCGTCCGCAAGAAAAATCCGCCGCGCCTGCAGCAATGAATTATATCGAACCGTCAAAAGGTTAAAGGTATATGTGCCTAAGGAGAAGATGGATCAGGCCGAGACCTTGTACTACAAAAAGGTTATTCTAAACCTGCTGTATATTGCGGAGAATGAGAAAAACCGCAAAGTACTGTCCGATTGGTGGGACGAAAACGTCAGCGAAGAAATCGCCAAGCTGTGGGAGGTCGATCCCGCCCAGCTTCGTAGAGCGTTCAGAGATGCGTTTGGCGGATAATAACAGAACAAAAAGCTGCCGAGCGGTCGGCAGCTTTTTGTTTGATCAAATTGTCTTCTGAAGATATAGATTAATAATAGTTGTTCATGATTGGTGAATCGACTTTATTCTGCAAGGTAGCAAGTCTTAAAAGAACCGTGCTGATCTGTGCTTTGGTCACTGGTACATCAGGATTAAACTTACCGTTATCCGGTGTCAGCAAGCCAAGCTTTATAGCGATCGTTGCTGCTCCTTTATTTTTAATTTGAGCGGCATCCTTCAGCTTATTCACATCTGTATCACTTGCCATAAATTCTGACAACTTGTCATATTTAAGCAGCTTTGTGAGCCATACTGCCAGATTACCGCGGGTCAAAGCCTGCTCAGGATGCAGCTTTTGAGTTGGCGAAGCTTGCAGGAAACCTCGTTGCACCAAATAATCTACGGCATTCGCATATTCACTGTCGAGCGGAATATCGGCAAAGCGCTGTATTGCTGGGGTGTTATAATACTGTCCTGCTACAAAGCTGGCGAGCAGAATATTAACCCAATCCCCCGTATTAACCGTTTGGTCCGGATGGATGAGTCCATCGGATTCCGGTTTGATAATGCCATAATTGAACATAGTCTCGAGCGATTTGGAAGCCCAGTGTTTATTCGCATCTGCTGGCAGCTCGCCCTTCTCCACTGGCATGCCAAAGAAATTATACTGCTGCTCCAGCTTGCCGCTAATCGCGTTTACGAAGATGCCTAGGTTGTTCTGAAAATCTTTTAATACAGGTGAATAAACAAGTTTCGCTTGCTGCTCCTGAAGCTTGCCAGCAACATAATTACCGCCAACTGTCGCGTACTGCAGCTCGGCACTAAGTGCACTACGATACAGCTTGAGGGCTTCTTCCTCTGTAATCTTCGCCGTTAAGGAATCGAGCTTACTCAGCGTTTCCTTTGGAGTTGTCGTAGCATAATACTGCTTCAGATTGCCTTCTGCATCAAAGTTGATCTGAACGGTTGATGGCTCAATTGGCTTATCTTTATAGAACTGTTGGAACAAATACGTATAAGCAATATCAGGACCGTATGAAAAATTGCCCGGACGCTCAATTAGCTTCAAATCGCCTGATGCGTTCGGATAAAGCTTCGTAACCAGATCTTGTGCTTTAGCTTTGGCTTGCGCTTCTGTAAGAGAAGACTGTGCTGCTGTTTGAGCTTCATCTTCAGAGGATCCAGCAGAGGAATAGTCATAAGTAAAGAACTGAATAAGCTGCCCCGTAGCAGCATCTACTCCCGCTTGAATTTGTTCGCCGCCAAATGGATTACCAGATGAGATATTCCAAATTTTATGACCATTCCGATCGCTGCTAATCGAACCTTGTTCTTCGGATAACTCTCGGCCCAAAGCCGCCGCCACAACGGCTACTGCCTCCTCCTTAGTCAGCTCCCCCCCTTTATGCGGCTGGAACGGTGCTGCTGTCGAAGAAATGGCGGAATAGCTGACTCCTGGAAGAGAATCTACAGACTGACCATTATCGTCAAGGTACTTTCCTGATTTCGCATCAATTAAGCGAGTTCCGTTAATTGCAATATAGCCAAGGCGGTAGTCTGAAGCCTTGAGAGGAGAGTTGTAATAATCGGCATTCGGGATATACGCTAATTGAAGCTTAATCCCCTCTTTCATTTTTTCTTCTGCCTGTGCCACCGTCATTGTCGTGTCTGGAGAAGGATAGTTCTTATTCGTGCTGGAGCCGTAGTAATTGGTGATTTTACCGTTACCGTCAACAGTTATTTGAATTTGACTGTTCGACGTTGGAATGCCATTCACTTGCATCTGATAAATGAAGGTATATTGTACCGGGCCAAACAAGGCTTGTGGATAATTGCTTTCCGTTGGCGAGAGCTGCAGCTTGTCAGCCTTGATGGACGGTGCAACGACTGAGATGAATTGCTTAGCGATCTTCTCCGCCTCGTCCTTCGTTACTTTTGCCGGATAATAAGAGGATTCCTGATCAATTGGATAAAAATATGTAAGAATATCTCCCGTTATCGCATCAATGCTGGTACTGAATCCATGTGTGCCGTTCTCTACAGCAACACTCCATTCAATTGTCCAAACCATCTCATTGCTTGGCGGATACTGATTTGGGTTCCCGAGTTGAACACTAACGGCTTCAGCATCCTTTAATTCCGGGAACAGCTTTTTAAACTTGTCGACAGCTTCATCCTTCGAAATCTTGGCAAGACTCTCGTCCAGAACGCCTGAAGATGCTGCAGTTCCTTCGCCTGACGCAATTGCAATAGCCGATACGGTAGCACTTGCATCCGAAGCTGCATGGGCAAGACCACCAAATACAGGCACCTGGAGCAAGCTAAGGGATAGAACGGTTGCAAGCATCTTGCCTTTCATAGATCTTTTCATTCGTTTTTCACAATCCTCTCTCTAAAATTTGAACAACTTCCAAAATCATACAACTATCTATTAACGAAAACTATGGTTATAAAGTTTCATTTTTTTCCCAAATAATTGATGATGTTCTATTTATTATTCGTGCATAAAGGAAACATCAGCGCTGTTCCAAAATTGCAAAAGCCTGATCATGATTTTGAATTTTTTCTAAATTAATGCAATAACTATAAAACGCAGTGACGATTAAAAAGTTGCTCGATCTGAAAAATCAAAAAGCCGTTCGGGTTAGACCCAAACGGCTTTCCTCAACTCTTATTTATCGTTCCTGCAAACGGTCAACAGATACCTTCTTCGTGTTAACCGGATTGCCTCCAACTTGTACGGTAGCCATCCCACTGATCTCATCTACATTCTCGATCCATACGGAATCGCCGTCATCCAGATGCACTTCAATCGTGGCATCCGAGCTGTAAATTTGCTTGGCGCGGTTCACGTCCATTAAATTGCTGCCTCCTTCAACTTGCCTTTGCAGGTCAGTCTTTTGTCTCCGGAACGATATAATCGGTTGTTGACTCGTCGATTAACCCGTTTTGAGGGGACACAGTGCCTCCGCCTAAGCCTTCATTTACCATACGGTCAATATCCATAAAGTAATTGTCGCGGCCTTCATCCCATTTGTCAGCCGGCGCCTTCTCATTGTTATCATCAAGATCCATCATAGTCGGTTCACTCCTCCCTGCTGCAAGCATTGTTGGTTCAAGCAAAATATACCCGAATTGATTGATTCTCATGCATTGCGGGAACAATAAAGCTTATATATAGCTGCTTTGAAGCAATGAATCATCACAATGGCCCGAATCTGACCATTTGGGTGATCATTCATTTAAGCTTATGCTTTCGAAGCAATGAATCATCACAATGGCCTATATGTGGCCATTAGGGTGATCATTCATTTAAGCTTATGCTTTCGAAGCAATGAATCATCACAATGGCCTATATGTGGCCATTAGGGTGATCATTCATTTTAGGAGGAGATACCAGATGCATACTGTGTGGAAAGGTGCAATCAGCTTTGGGCTTGTTCATGTACCTGTCAAAATGTTCTCGGCAACAGAAGATAAGGATATATCGCTCCGTATGATTCACGAGCCTTGTGGCAGCCCGATCGCTTATACAAGACGTTGTCCAAGCTGCGATGTAGAGGCAGAGTGGAATGACATTATTAAAGGCTATGAATATGAGAAAGGCCACTATGTGCTATTTGATAAAGAAGAACTTGAGCAGCTGGCGGGAGAGAAATCACATACGATTCAGATTTTGGATTTTGTGGCGCTCGAAGAGATTGATCCCATCTACTTCCAGAAGACTTACTATCTGTCCCCTGATCAGGCAGGAGGCAATGCTTATGGTTTGTTACTGCAGGCCATGTCCGATACGGGCAAAATTGGTGTAGCCAAAGTGTCCATCCGTTCCAAAAGCAGCCTAGCCGCTATCCGTGTCATTGATAATTGCCTGGCAATGGAGACGATCTTTTTCCCGGATGAGATTCGCTCAATCTCACATGTACCCGGGATTCCAGAATCCGTTAATGTAAACGAAAAAGAGCTGACGATGGCGAAGCTGTTAATTGAGCAGCTATCAACGCCATTCGAACCGTCCAAATATACGGATGATTACCGAATCAATATGCTCGAGGCTATTAACAATAAAGTTGCCGGCCAAGAAATCCGCGTTGCGCCTCAGCAAGAGCAAACCAATGTGCTTGATCTGATGGCAGCTCTTCAGGCAAGTCTTGAGGCAGCAAAAATGCCGCCTGGCGGAGTTGGCCTTGATACCGGCGCAGGACAAACGGCAGCTAAAAGTGGTGCTCAAACCGACGGCGGCGCTGCCGCAAGCACCGATCAACCAGTAGTGAAGCCTCGTAAGCCAAGAACGAAGAAACCTAAGGCAACGGAGACCGTCTCTTAATGGCCGCATTCGTGCTCCCTTCCGAGCCGATGATTCCGATTGCGGATGATCGTATTCCTGAGGAACCTGGCTGGATCTATCAGATCAAATGGGATGGCGTCCGCATTGTGTCCACTATAAGTGAGGATGGTCACGTAGACCTGTACTCGCGCAGGCTGCTAAACAAAAACAACGTCTATCCTGAAATCCACAGGACACTTCAAGAGCAAGCTTCGCTTCTTGGTCCATGCATGCTGGACGGTGAAATCGTCTATTGGGATGGCGAACGGCCAAATTTCCAAATGGTGCTCACCCGTGAACGAAGCTTCGGCAGTGAACCTTCCCCTTCTACAGGCAAGGGGAGGGTTCTGTATGTCTTGTTTGATCTGCTGCATGATGGAGAGCAGGATCTTCGTCTACTCCCTTACGCTGAGCGGCATGAAAGAATGATTGCGAAGTTGAAGCCCGTTCGTTCTGACCGGCTTCTTACAGCTGATCTCTATACGGATGCAGATTCACTGTGGAAATGGGTAGATGAGCACCAGTGGGAAGGAATCGTTAGCAAGAGACTCGACAGCCCTTATAAGGAAGGCAAGGCACATCGTGATTGGCTGAAAAAAAAGCGAGCGCTGCTGCTCGATGTTGGCATCGTAGGCGTCAAACGCCGTGATGGCCGTGCGGCCAGCCTAATCATGGCAGATCAGGGCAGCTTCATTGGGAGCGTATCACTTGGCCTTGATGATGCCATGCGCGAGCTGCTTGGTGAAATGCTTCAGCTCAGGAGAAGTGATGCGCCATCATGGCCGATGCCCTTCGATACCTTACCTTCAGAACTGAAAGGCGAAAGCATCATTTGGCTGCCCTCGCCAATGCCATGCCGGGTAACAGGGCTGGAACTGACATCGGCCGGATTACTGAGGCATCCGAAGCTTGTATCCTTTGGCACAGGAGGCCGCCCATGAATATGACGCGAGCTTCATCGAAACGCTCCGCAGTTGTCACGGTCGAAGGACATGAAATTACGGTCACAAATCCGGAGAAGCCACTATGGCCGGAGCATGGAATTACCAAGCTTATGTATTTGGAAAAACTTACCGTGCTGTCGCCTTTTTTGCTGAAGTACTGCAAGGATCGTTATTTGACGACCATTCGTTATCCACATGGGTATGCCGGCAAATCGTTTTATCAGAAAAACTGTCCCGTCCCAAAACCGGATTTCGTTCATACTGCTGACATCGAAGGTATCTCTTATGTTCATCTCGACAGCCTGCCAACTTTACTGTGGCTTGGTAATCTGGCTTGTCTTGAATTCCATGCGTCTTTTGACAGGATTAATGAGCCGGATTACCCGACGGAATGGATTCTAGATCTGGATCCTTCACGAGAAGATGAGCCAAGAATTATTGAAGCTGCTGCACTGGTGGGGAGGCTGCTGGAATCTCTGAAAATCCAGTCTATTCCGAAAACTTCCGGGGCAACCGGCGTGCAGATTATTGTACCCCTGCAGCCACGTTATACGTTTGATGAACTAAGAAAGCTTGGCCAATTTGTCGGAGATTATCTATCCCGTGCCTATCCGCAGCTATTCACTGTAGAGAGGCTGACCAAAAATCGCGGCGACCTTATTTATGTCGACTATCTGCAGCATTACCGGGGAAAAACGATATCAGCAGCTTATACGCCAAGAGCCCGCTTTGGCGCACCAGTATCTACTCCACTCAAGTGGGAGGAGGTGTACGCCGGAGGGATTAAACCCGCTGACTTCCATCTCCTAAATATCGCAGATCGGCTGCAGCGTTATGGCGACTTGATCAATCTTGCGCAGCCGCAGGATTTAGAGCATGTGCTCAGCTTTATCGACGGCTCGAAATGAACCAACTTACAATAACGGTGAGAATAAATGGGCAGCGGCTTCCGCTGCCTTTTGCCGTCTCGACCTCATACTGAAGCTAGGCAGATCCAGCTCAAGACTATCCAACAGATCCTGCTCATAATCTTGTCGAAGCTGATCAATCGTCTGCTGATTGAACAGGACGGCATTTTGCTCAAAGTTACTGTGGAAGCTCCTCATATCCATATTCGCTGTCCCAACTACGGCCAGAAGGTTATCCACAATCATCACCTTCGCGTGAATAAATCCTTTCTGGTATCGATAGACTCGAATACCAGCTTCAAGCATCCGCTCAATAAACGAAAGGGTCGCCCATAGTACCACCTGTGTATCCGCAATGCCCGGTATAATGAGACGGACATCAACCCCACTCTTCGCTGCATTGCCAAGAGCGGACAGCAAGCTTTCATCCGGAATAAAATAAGGCGTAGATATATAAACGCTCGACTTTGCTGCTTTCACAGCCGCGAACGCTGTCTCCAGTATCGGCTCACCACTCCGGTCAGGTCCGCTGGATACAATAAGGACCGGCTCCTGCACCGTATCTTCCAGATCATGCTCCGGCATATACCCGGCATGCACAGGAAGACGCTCCTTCGCCGCAAGCTCCCAATCCTTCATAAACAGCTCCTGCAGGAAATACACCGAATCCCCTTTAAGCTGAAGCTGCGTATCCCGCCAAAAGCCTAGTCTTTCATCCTTGCCCAAATACTCATCGCCGATATTGATACCGCCTACGAATCCGACTCTCCCGTCGATTACGGCGATTTTACTATGATTGCGGCTGTTTAACAGTCTCTTGAACAAAGCAACTCTCGCGGGCAGAAAGCAGCTAACTTGAACTCCTGCCTGCTTTAGTTCCTTAATGTATCGCTTGCTCAAATGAACACTGCCAATACCATCATAAAGGACACGAACCTCGATACCCGCATTTGCTTTTTCAATCAGAAGGGTTAAAAATTGCTTACCAATTCCATCATCCCGAATCGTGTAATAATCCAGATGGATATGATGTCTGGCTTGTTCGATCGCATGAAGAATGGCTGCAAACGTTTCCTTCCCGTTTGTCAGTACCTTCACCTGATTGCCTAACGTAATTGGTCTCCCGGAGCATTCGTTCAACAGTTGGAGTAACTGCTCTTGTACCAGCATCCCGATATTATCGAGCTCGCCTATGCTGTTAACAGAGCTGGACAGACGTTCAGCAGCTTGTTCATATTCTCTTGAAATGTCTTGGCCTGCTTTCACCCGCTTCGAGCGCCCAATCATCCAATATCCGATGAAGCCTAGAAATGGAACAGCCAATGATAAGGCGATCCATGCAATAGCTTTTGCAGGTACCCGCCTCTCAAGCAATAAGATGATAGCAGGCTGAGCACTATATATCAGTAGTAGTAAAATAATTGCAGTAAGAAAACCGATCATGCCTGCACCCCATTAATCCAATCCATTCAACTAGTTTGGTCGGGCAGCTTCCAACGTATACGGTTTGAAATAAAAAACAGCCTGTTCCAGCCACGATATGGCGGCGGAATAGACTGCTTAAATCTTTTTCGTATTCAATAGATAATGCCGCAGCGCTTCCCGCCATGGCCGAAGTGGCTCCAAGCCATTGCTGCGAATAGCGCTATGATCCATCACGGAATAATGCGGACGTGGCGCTGGACGGGGAAATTCCGCCGTTGTACACGGTTCAATCTGTGTACCACTCCCACTCTCCTCCATAATAGCCTCCGCAAATTCATACCAGGAACAGACCCCGCTGTTAGAAGCATGATAGATACCGTAATAATCGGTTGATGCCAGCTCGAGCAGAAATAACGCTAGGTCATAGGTATAAGTCGGTGAGCCAAATTGATCGGACACGACCTTAAGCTGTTCCCGCTCAGACGCAAGCTTCAACATCGTCTTCACGAAATTATTACCGTACGCGCCATAAACCCAAGATGTTCTTACAATAAAGTAGCGGTCATGAAGGCTCTGCACGAGGTGCTCGCCTGCCAGCTTGGATTGTCCGTATACGGTTAACGGATTCGTACGATCATATTCCTTATACGGGACTGATCCTGCACCGTCAAACACATAGTCGGTACTAATCGCACACAGCTTGGCACCAACCTCTCTTGCAGCTAGAGCAATATTGCGTGTCCCTGCCGCATTGATTCGAAAAGCCTCATCAGGCTCGGCTTCTGCTTTGTCCACTGCCGTATAGGCTGCACAATGGATTACCACATCCGGACGAAGCTGGGACAATACCTCACGGCATTGTTCCAGACTAGTTATATCTAAGGCTGAACGATCAAGGCCATTGATAGCAAACCTGCCTTTCGAGTCCAGCATGACGAGCTCACGCCCCAGCTGTCCGTTAGCTCCGGTAACGACTACCTTAAGCGTCCTCTGATCTACTCCGGTCATCTCGCCTCCAGCTTTTTCAGCCAATCTTCATTCTGGAGATACCATTCAATCGTTGTCTTGATCCCATCTTCATAGGAGCGCTTCGGTTCCCAGCCAAGCTCATTACGGATTTGGCTGGCATCAATCGCATACCTGCGATCATGACCTAGACGGTCCTCTACATGATGAATGAGCGATTCCGGTTTACCCAGCTCTTTCAATATGGTCTGTACCACATGAAGATTCGTCCGTTCATTACTTCCGCCAACATTATACACTTCGCCGATTGTTCCTTGATGGAGCACCAGATCTATTGCATGGCAATGATCCTCCACATAGAGCCAGTCTCTCACTTGGAGACCATCGCCATATACCGGCAGCGGCTTATCCTGCAGAGCATTATGAATCATCAGCGGTATAAGCTTCTCTGGGAATTGATAAGGGCCGTAATTATTCGAACAGCGTGTAATCAGTGCCGGCAGACCAAAGGTCTCGTGATAAGCACGAACAAGCAGATCTGCACCAGCTTTACTGGCTGAATACGGACTATTTGGTGCAAGGGGGGTTGTTTCGGTAAACAGCCCTTCTGATCCTAACGTACCGTATACTTCATCCGTTGATACCTGTACATATTTTGACACTTTATAAATCTTGGACAACTCAAGCAGGACCTGCGTTCCCAGCACATTCGTGCGAACAAACACCCCCGGCTGCAGGATACTTCGATCTACATGAGACTCTGCCGCAAAGTTGAGTACCGCATCTATTCCACCCTCAAACAATGGAGTAAGAGCGGCTTGATCTGCAATATCCGCTTTGACAAACGTATAATTGGGATGATCCTCAATAGATTTAAGATTTTCCAGATTGCCTGCGTACGTCAACGCATCTACATTAATCAATTGATAATCGGGATAACGGCTTAACATATAGTGAACGAAGTTGCTCCCGATAAATCCTGCCCCTCCTGTAATTAACAGTTTCATTAGGCATGCTCACCCCTCATACACAAAATTATTTTCCGCTTGAGCAAGCATAGGATGCTTTGCATCTTTATCCGACAATATCGGCTTCGTTACCGGCCAATCAATGCCAAGCGCTGGATCGTCCCAAGCGATACCCCGATCATGCTCAGCCGAATATAGGGCATCGACCTTATACTGTACTTCACAGTTCGGCACCAAGGTGCAGAAGCCATGGGCAAAACCTTGCGGTACAAGCAGCTGTCTCTTATTCGCTGCACTTAGAATAAATCCCTGCCACTGCCCATAAGCTGGTGAGCCTTTGCGCATATCAACAACAACATCATAAATAGCCCCTGCCGTTACCCTTACCAGCTTCGTCTGTGCTTTGGGAAGCAGCTGATAATGCATGCCCCTAAGCACTCCCGCTTCAACCGAAAGAGAATGATTATCCTGTACAAAAGTATGGAGGAGCCCCTGTTCCCGCAAAGTTGTCTCATTATAGCTCTCCGAGAAGAAACCTCTGTGATCGCCATATACAGGAGGCTCCAGCAATTTGACACCTGGCAGCCTCGTTTCCATCACCTTCATGCTTCACCATCCTGTTATATCAAAACTTCACTATATTATATATATTCGACAAGCTCGTACTGACTCGTAGGCATACGCCATTTTTCTCCCTTCAGAGTCATATAATTCTGGCATGTTTCGAGCTTTGCGAGAATAAAAGTCAATAGAACGTTCCAATACCGGCCGGAAGGCAAGGAGGATCACAACATCTATGTTCAAAGACAATAAGCGCGCATCAGCGACCGATACGTTAATCGGGCAAGGTACGCATTTTGAAGGCAAATTGATCTGCGAAGCAAACCTCCGCATCGAAGGAGAGCATAGCGGAGATATTGAATGCGCTGGTGATGTCATCATCGGAGAAACCGGCATGGCCCGGTCTACGATCACTGCAAGAGATATTACAATTGCCGGGAAAGTATACGGCGAGGTGACGGCAAAAGGCAGACTGACCATTACAGCTGCAGGCCAATTGACCGGCAGCATTTCGGCTCAAGCCATTATTGTTCAAGACGGTGGTATGTTAAACGGGACCTGTCATATGGAGATGGCAAATGATATACGGACACGCCCACTGTCGGAAACAGGCAGCGGGAGCACCTCCACTACAAACACGAAGGAACAGACTCGCGAGAAAGAAAAAGCACGCCAAGCCGTTTAACAACATGAAAAAACTCCGATCGAGTTCCTGTTAGCAGGGCTCGAATCGGAGTTTTTTGGTGATTACGCCGCAACATCTCTCTTCTTGAAAACATACCAAGCAAGTCCTACAAAGATCGCATAATAGATCGCTAATACAAAGAAAGCGAAGCCTAACGTCATGCCATCTCGCATTGGAGCAGCGTCCAAATACTGCGTAAGGTCAAGGTGGATGAACAATAAATAATCAGCCCACTTGTATTTGAGCGTTGCTAACAATGGTGCAAAGGAGTTGACGCCAAGAATGAGGAACAAGGACAGTCCAATGGATAAGGCTCCACTACGGGACACCGTAGCAAGCATAAACGCAAGAGTAGTCGTCACTACAAGGGATACATATTTCAATAGACTGTATTTCAGCAAATAAGCTGCAACGGACCCCGATACGAGAGGAGAAACGACCTCCGAAGCTGTCACGTCCTGATAGCCGAACAATACGGTATTCAGGATAAAACTAAACAGCAGCATGACTACAGCCATTCCAAGCGCATACAGCAGCACCGCTATATATTTGGACAATAACACTTTCGATCTTGACCATGGACGAATCAGCAGCAGCTTAATCGTACCGCTTGTGAACTCATCCGCCACACTCCCGGAAGCGATAATGATCGTGAATACCGTAATGAGCATATAGGAGATCATCGATTCGGTAAAAATCATGCTCCAAGCTAGAGTGTTATGCGAATCGTCTACAAAATAAGTAATAATCGAGATAGCCGCTATCAACGCAAGCATTAGACCCAGCATCACATAGGTACGAGGACGGCGGTAAATTTTCATATTCTCATTAGTAACCAGCTTCATAAAATTAAACAATGCGTTCACCTCCTGTTACTTCCAGGAATTGATCTTCAAGCGATTTGGTTTGGACTCGTATTCCGTATACTTTGATTCCTTCTGCAACAAGTCTTGCATTAAAGGACGCAACGAAATCACGATTCGCTTCCAATACAATGCTATCGCCTTCCCTGAACGCCTCTTTACCAAGCTCCGCCGCCGCTGCAAGCGCTTCGGCCGGCTTGTCTACTTCAAACAAAATATTCACATTACTTTCAGCATTAATGCCGCCTTGTTGAATCGTACGTACGTCGATCAACTTGCCGTTCTGAATAATGGCTACACGATCGCACATTAGCTCCATCTCCGAGAGAAGATGGCTGGAGACGAATACGGCGATGCCTTCTTCCTTGGATAACTGGCGAAGGTAGTCGCGCAGCTCACGAATGCCTGCTGGATCTAAACCGTTTGTAGGCTCATCCAGAATGAGCAGCTTCGGCCGGTGCAGAATCGCTTGTGCAACACCTAGCCGCTGACGCATCCCTAACGAATACGTTTTTACCTTATCGTGAATTCGAGACTCCAGACCAACAAGATCGATAACCTCCTGAATTCGCTGCGGTGTAACGCCGTCGATCATTCTGGCGAAGTGAACAAGATTCTGATATCCTGTCAAATACTTGTACATCTCCGGGTTCTCTACAATCGCCCCAACATGGCGGATCGCCTGTTGGTACTGACTTCGAATACTATATCCGCCAATTTTGATTTCACCTGAAGTCATCGCCATGAGCCCTACCATCATACGGATGGTAGTCGTCTTGCCTGATCCGTTTGGTCCGAGGAAACCAAATACCTCACCAAGCGGCAAATCAAGCGACAGGTTGTTGATGATCGTCTTCTTCCCGATTCGCTTTGTAACCTGCTGTAACTGTACAATCGGTTGTTCCATAACACCCTCCTTAAATGAATGATCACCAAGATGGCCTAATCCAGGCCATTGTGATGATTCATCGCTTCGTAAGCATGAGCTTAAATGAATGATCACCAAGATGGCCTAATCCAGGCCATTGTGATGATTCATCGCTTCGTAAGCATACACTTTTGCCAAAATCTAGTTATATGTATTGTTCGTCTATTATAGCGAATTAAAAGTGTGAGGGAAAGTTATGTGAGTCATTATTTAGACTTGCGAGCAGCCTGAGCAGCAGCCAAGCGGTAGAACTACACGGAAAAAGCCTGTCCGAAACAACGACTTTGCTTCATACAGCCGTACCATTTTACCACAGCCCACACAATAGAAATGTTCTTCGAGTTGTACCATCATTACTTCCCTACTTTCATGTAATTATACTTTTTGTATCAATTGATAAAATTTGTTACAATTCGTATCTTTACTTTATTGGATTTAGCGAAAGTTGTCAATACTTGTATAGGTTTTGTCGTCTTTTCTCGTTGTAAGCGTTTACAGTTTAGTTGATAAAAACAGCGCCCATTAAGGCGCCGCCACAGTCACATTATCTTCCATCTGCTCTTTCATAAGCTCATGAATACGTTCCCGTTCCTCTTTGTTCACAATTAAGTACCATATCGAGTTAATTGTACTGCCAGAACCGCTTATCTCAACCATATTGATATTACCGACATCTTCCCGATAATCGGTCATAAAGGTTTTCATCTCGTCGAACGTTATGTTCGTCTTCACACTGGTTCCAAGCTCTTTTAATATTTTCTGAATTTGCGTAATGTTGTTGAACTTTAGTGAGCTCTTCATCACTTCCATTAAAATATCCCGCTGCCTTGCATTACGGCCGAGATCACCTCTCGGATCTTCATAACGCATTCTGGAATAGAGGAGTGCCAGATCACCATTCAGCTTAAGAGGCCCTTCATCAAATTGATGTTCACCATAATAAAACGAGAACGGGTTATTCACTTCAACTCCGCCGAGTATATCAATCAAATGAGCGAAGCCTTCCATGTTAATTCGGACATAATAGTCGATCGGATAATCAAGAAAATGCTCAACCGTATTTTTCGCCATCGTTACTCCGCCAAACGCGTAAGCATGATTAATTTTATCCGTTGTCCCATGTCCGATAATTTCGGTTCTTGTATCGCGTGGGATGTTAAACATAAGAATGGATTTCTTGGCTGGATTAACGGCTAGCACAATTAGCGTATCAGAGCGGCCTTTATCATTTTCCCGCTCATCAACGCCCATAACGACAACCGAGAAAGGATGACGCTTCTCTATTAAAGCTTCTGCAACTGCCTGTGGCTTTACCGTCACTTCCGGATCTTTGCTCACATATACAGTTGGCTCAATCGGCTCATAGATTTTCGCGGCTGTTTCTTTCACCGATCCGTATAGATGCCAGGCATAACCGGCTATACCCAATCCAATGATAGCGACTCCTGCTCCAATGCCGATAAGTGCTCTTCTCCAGCCCCGTTTCACATGCAACTTCCCCTTTCTTCCTTACGGCGACCTATTCTCTATATGGCAGCATAGTCTAAAAGCAGGTCCTCCCAATTGTCTGCCAGAATAATTCGATCATTTTCCATTAGTTCTGAACCGATTTGGACCTCAATTATTGAAAGATGTGAAAAAGCCCGAATCGTATGCTTCACTCTTGGCGCGATCTCGATAACATCGCCTGCCCGGATGACTCGCCGTTCCTCATTGAGAACAGCTTCTCCCTCACCAGTCAGCACGGTCCAAATTTTTTTCCGTTTCAAATAAAGCTCATAAGCCAGCTCTTTTCCCGCCGTAACAGTAAGCTTTCGGGTGACGGTTTGCTGCCCTTCAGCACTTGTTGTTGTACTGTTCATGACGGTCGCATAGCCCCAGCTGCCTTCCTCATAACCAGACAAAAACAAAGGCTCTTCCGATCGAAATCCTTGAAGCTCCATCTCGGATTGGATTGCTCCTCTGGCTGCTACGAGAATACCTGCTGAAGACATGGCAACTGTAATGTCGTTCAGCCCCTTCAAAACGATGGGAACTGCCGAATCATTATAAATAGGGTTGTTATCCGGCAATGCAGTATGAAGCGCACCCCAGCTGTTGATGTGATAAAAAGGTAGCTCCGGCATTTTAAAGGTAGGGCAGCCTTCAACCAATTGGGCAATGACCCCAGCTAGGCTAGTATGCAGCTCTTCATAACACCGATAAAGCTGCTCATATTGAAGCGGCAGCCCTTCTTGCTGCAAGCAAGAAATAACGGTCCCAAGCTGAAATGCCACAATCCCACTTCCATCGCTAGTCTGTACTAGGGATAGCCCATGCTTACGAAACTGCTCCGGCAGCTCCCTTAATGCTTCAAGCCATTCCTCGTCTTCGAGGTACAAATCAGATGGCATCACTGCCACTGTCTGATAAAGCGGGATGGATGCAACAGAATATAAATAGGCAGCAGCAAGTGCGACGGCAGGATACATCCCTCTAGCCTCAGGCTCACGGATCACATTCAGGCTGCCTTCCATTTGATTACGAACAGTCTCCACCTGATGACGGCTAATCGCAATAAACGTATCTTGTTGCATGCCAATTTTGCCTAACTGGCTCCATAACCGCTGCAACAAAGATTGCCTCGCTCCTTCCTCACCAGTTAATAAAGGAAGAAGCTGTTTCGCTCGCTTGGCATGAGAAAGCGGCCACATCTGCTTGCCTTGGCCGCCTGCGAGCAATACAAGTCTGACCTGCTGCTCTCCCATTACTGCCTCCCTTTGGTACCGTAATAGGTGTAGTACAGCTGGTCTTTGCTTTTCTTCTTTTTGTTGTTAAGCACAACTCCAAGTATCCTAGCCTTTACATGTTCTAGACTGGCGTACATTTTTTTCGCTTGTTGGCGCTTTGTCATTCCTACACTAATGACCGCAACCACTCCATCACATTTGGAAGCAAGAACTAAACCATCAGTCACAATAAGTGAAGGCGGCGCATCAAACAGGATCATATCGTAATGATCAGACAGTTCATCTATGAGCTGATTCATTTTTTTGGAGCCAAGCATTTCGGATGGATTAGGAGGAGTAGGACCAGAACCTATGAAATACAAATTATCTATTGACGTAGAACGAACAGCATCCTGCCATTCCATTTGGTTAGCAAGAATATTCGTTAGACCGCTTTGATTAGATTGTATAAATAACGTATGAAGCGTTGGTCTGCGCAAATCCGCATCAATTAGAAGCACACGTTTACCTTCCTGTGAGAAAGCAACAGCCAGATTGGCTATCGTGGTCGTTTTCCCATCGCCTGATTGGCAGGACGTCACCATTAAGGTTTTTACAGGGGCATCAATTGAAGAGAATAAAATGTTCGTGCGCAGTGAACGGTAAGCTTCGGAAATGGGAGACTCCGGATTAAGCGTCGTGATCAGATTGCTTTTTTCCATTGCGGATTGTTGCATGAGTTAACCACCTGCCAGCTATTATTGGTAAACCTTATGATTTAGAGCGCGATATAAAGCGTGGATTTTGTACTGCTGCGGGCTTTGACGTAGAAGCTCTTGATTTAACATACGGATCAGTACAGCTCGAAGCCTGTTTGGCGGATGAAAGACAATGCCATATTCATATTGGTTATCCCGGATATTCCTCCAAACCACATGACCTCGAAGATTCATAGCAACGCCAGCCAGGTTCATCTGAAAATCCAGCATATAGCTTTTATTCACAGGAAAACGTAAGCCAGACATAAAACTAAGCCCATCACGACTGATGTTCATGATTAGAACCGAGCATGTTGAGGCGGTCAGCAATAAGCCTTGCTCATCCAGCAGCCCTGCCTGAGCAGTTACTCCTTCATGCAGATGAATACGAATGTTGGTCCGTGGAACATAAGGGTCTGAACCCATGATGATGCAACTCCTTGCCTAATTTTCATAGGGAGGAATAACGGCAACGATTAGCGTGAATACTGGAAATCATAATGATACGTTTCGTATCCCTTGTTCTTCTCACTTTACGATACGATTTGTAGCATGTCAAGAAAAATTACAAATACGGTTAAAATTTTGCGACGTTTTGTTGCAATAAATGCATTTTTAACGTTTCCGTATTAATATAGGTGTAGCGGAAATCGGTTAAATTTAGGAGGATATGTAATGAACATTGGGAACCGAATTGCTGGCATGAGGGAAGAAAGAAAATGGACACAGGAGCAAACCGCTGCGAAGCTCGGCATATCCAGGGCTGCTTTATCTCATTATGAGAAAAACCGCAGAGAACCTGATACGGAGACATTGGCAAAGTTCGCTGACCTGTATCAAGTATCTATAGATTATTTGGTAGGTAGAACGATGAATTCACAATCGGCGCTAAGCGATGATGTTCGAAACTTTGTCGATCATCTGGAGTTATCTGACGAAGAGCTGCTGGAGAAGTATAATTTAAGCGTGGATGGCCGTAAGCTTACGGCTGATGAAACCAAACGGTTTATTGCCTTCGTTCGTGCTGAACGTATGATGAACTAGTCCGGTAACATTTGTTAGGGCTGGATGAGATCTGAAGGCCATTTTTCCGGCGGAATATCCAATTGCATAAGTATTTCTCTAATATTTAATTCTGTTCGTGTGTCTTCTACATTCGTTACCTGAGTTTCTACATCTCTCATCATATCCGATTCCTACTCTCTATAAATATGTAGCAAAACAATAATGTTATTATACCTAACAATTGAACTGGAATATGTCGGAAGTTGTGGTAACTTTAGTTCTTTTTTTGTCGAAAATAGGAAAAACAGCCCATTTATTTTTTGAGATAATGCCTCTCAGACTGGCAATCCATTCATTGGTTAGCAAAAGGTTAGAAGCAGATTGGTTCTGCTCCTAACCTTTTCTTCATTTCTGAAGTCGACTTATCTTCCATTGTATTGTAAAGTGGACGAACATAAGAATCGAGCCACCTAGCCATATTATCAACAGATATCTCTCTTCAACTTTCATTCCTTACTGCTTACATCCTATGCAAGTCCAAAACATAAAATAACCGCCCAGATGGGCGGTTATTTTATGTGAAAAAGAACATGTTTGCTGAGGGGACTCGTTTTCTCAACCTTTGGGTGATCAAACGATTTTAAGTAGTTCATACCAATCTTGCTCATTACGTTTTTCGATGGGGTGTTAATCTCAGCTGTGAAACTATATATATCAGCGAAACCAAGCTTGCTAACCCCATATTGCAAACAAGCCTTCGCTCCCTCCGTTGCATAACCCCTTCCCCATGCCTCTTGTTTCAGCCGCCACCCAATCTCTATGCACGGTGTAAAATCGGCTTCAAACGTTGCCCGATGAAATCCAATAAACCCGATAAACTCTTTGTTCTCCTGGAGCTCTACGGCATATAATCCAAACCCGCACTCCTCAAACTCTGCAGCAATATTTCTATAAAAACCATTTGTCTCTTCGGCCGATAACGTTTTAGGAAAATACTCCATCACCTTCTCATCTGCGTTCATCCGGCTAAAAGGCTCCAAGTCTGTTTCTTCCCAGTCACGTAATTGTAATCTAGGCGTCTCGATGTAGATCATTAATTCCCTCCTTCCTGCTTAAACTGTTAACTCATTTTCCGACCTCAGATGAATAACGTTTTGCAATAACCGTTCAAGCAAGGCTCCGAATATGGCGATCACACACGAAGCGAAGATGACAACTAAGCCAAGCACAATAATCCCCGGCGCATCTTCTTGTTTTGCCATGACGTACAAAACGGGCTCCATCGCCACAAAAATAAGGCTGATACTGAAACCGCAGTATTTGATTTTCTTTAATGCCCGAACAGACAGCTCGGAAAATGCGGTCCTTTTATCAATATAACTGATTAATTGAAATGCCTTATACAAAGCAATGAAATAAGGAATGACGGCTGTAAAAAATCCGATATCCGATACCTGCATTTTGCCTGGAAACTGATCTGGGTTATCTCGAATTAATGCAAACACCGCAAATACGCACACAGCAATCGCTGGCAACCCCATTAATATGACTGTCATCTTCAAAAACAATATTGTAAATCGACTCACAAATAACACCTCATCTGTATAGATTCAGTGCTATTATAAACCGTCATTTATCGTTTTACAATATATATTAATTGTTTTGTGATCAAAATAGGGTAAGGTGAGATATCGCATCGCCCTACTTATCTCCCCTGTTTCCCTTCCTCCAGGCGAGCGGCACTTTGCGCAGCTTGCTTTTTTTCTGTTCTGCTGCGGCGGAGGTGCGTGGGAATAGAGGGTATGTAACTCCTGGAGGAGCGGAGCGTTCGCCCTTGTCTACACTTTGCAACCTTGTAATATTGTTCAGGCAAAGTGTAGACAACAGCGACCGGAAGGAGATACATTCCCGTCATTCCCGCGCAATCCTCCGCCACCAGCAAAAACATAAAAACAGGCTGAGCAACTGCCCAGCCTGTTTCCCTTTATCCTCCGGTACGAGCCAGCTCTTTCATGCTTGCTTCAAAAGCTGCAAGAAGCGCTTTGTCGTCAGTCAAGCCGGCATCTTCCGCTTTGCGGATATGCTCCAGCATTTTCTTGTAGTCCTTCGGAATAACCTTCACGAATTTGTTAAGCGATGCTTCCCAATCATTCAGAACACGCGAACCAACCGCGCTTTCTGTGTATTCCACATGGCGCTCAACCAAGCCGCGAAGCTCAGCAACCTCTTCTTCTGTCTCGAGACGCTCAAGCAGAACCATCTCAATGTTACAGTTTTTGTAGAAGTCACCATGCTCATCGTAAATGTAAGCAACACCACCGGACATACCTGCCGCAAAGTTACGGCCTGTGCTTCCGAGTACAACAACTCGGCCGCCAGTCATATATTCACATCCGTGGTCGCCTACACCCTCAACAACTACCTTCACGCCGGAGTTCCGAACCGCGAAGCGTTCGCCTGCGGTACCGCGGATATAAACTTCACCATCCGTTGCACCGTACAGTGCTGTGTTGCCGATAATAACGTTCTCTTCTGCTACGAATGTAGCTTTCGGAGATGGAGCAACGATAATTTTACCACCTGATAAACCTTTACCTACATAGTCATTGGAGTCGCCTTCGAGCGAGAGGGTAATGCCCTTCGGAACGAATGCGCCAAAGCTTTGACCAGCAGTACCAACGAAGTGGTAGGAGATTGTATCTTCAGGCAAGCCTTTCGCGCCGTAACGACGAGTTACTTCGCTGCCGAGAATGGTACCAACTACACGGTTCGTATTGCAGATCGGGAATGAGCCGCGAACACGTTCGCCGCTTTCCAATGCTGCCGCTGCTCCTGGAACAAGCTCTTGCATGTCGAGCGAAAGCTCGAGACCATGATTTTGCTCTTGTACGTTATGACGCGCTGCGTCTTGCGGTACATCCGGGGAATGCAGCAGAAGGCTAAGATCAATACCTTTTGCTTTATAATGGTCAACCAGATTCTTCGATTCAAGAATATCAACACGGCCAACCATTTCTTGAATGGTACGGAAGCCAAGCTCAGCCATAATCTCACGAAGCTCTTGTGCAATGAAGTGAAGGTAGTTCACGACATGGCTTGGATCGCCCATAAATTTAGCACGAAGCTCTGGATTTTGTGTTGCAACGCCAACTGGACAAGTATCGAGTTGACATACACGCATCATAACGCAGCCCAGTACGACGAGTGGTGCAGTTGAGAAGCCGTATTCTTCAGCACCCAGCAAGATTGCAATCGCAACGTCGCGGCCGTTCATCATTTTACCATCGGTTTCGATAACAACACGGTCACGAAGATTATTCAGCATCAGTGTTTGATGCGTTTCAGCAAGCCCAAGCTCCCATGGCAGACCCGCATGGCGAATCGAGTTCATTGGAGATGCGCCAGTACCGCCGTCATAGCCGCTGACCATGATTACGTCTGCACGTGCTTTAGCAACACCGGCAGCAATTGTGCCTACGCCAACCTCAGATACAAGCTTCACGTTGATGCGAGCACGAGGGTTCGCATTTTTCAGATCATGAATCAGCTCAGCAAGGTCCTCGATCGAATAAATATCATGATGCGGAGGCGGCGAAATCAGGCCTACACCAGGAGTGGAGCCACGAACCTCAGCAACCCAAGGGTAAACTTTACGTCCTGGAAGCTGACCGCCTTCACCTGGCTTCGCGCCTTGCGCCATCTTGATTTGAATCTCATCCGCATTAACCAAATAGTTGCTCGTTACGCCAAAGCGGCCCGATGCAACCTGCTTGATTGCACTGCGGCGGGAATCACCATTTGCATCAGGAATGAAACGTGCAGGATCTTCGCCGCCCTCACCTGTATTGGATTTGCCGCCAATACGGTTCATTGCGATCGCAAGACTTTCATGCGCTTCTTTACTGATCGAACCAAATGACATTGCGCCTGTTTTGAAACGTTTGAAGATGGATTCAACCGGCTCGACTTCGTCGATTGGCACCGATTGCCGTCCATCCTTGAACTGGAGCAGCGAACGAAGCATCAGATGCTTCTTGTCTTCGCCTTGCACCATGCTCGAGAATTTCTTGTACAGTTTATAGTCGTTCTTACGGGATGCCATTTGCAGCGTATGAATCGTTTGCGGGCTGAACAAATGGTCTTCGCCGTCTTTACGCCATTGATAATCGCCGCCGGAGTCGAGTTCTTTCTCTCCACCCTCTTGGTCAGCGTATGCTTTGTTATGACATTTCAGCGCTTCTTGAGCGATGATATCAAGACCGATACCGCCGATACGCGAAGGTGTCCATGTGAAGTACTCATTGATCAGCTCTTCCTGCAAACCAAGTGCTTCGAAGATTTGTGCACCGCGGTACGACTGAATCGTCGAGATACCCATTTTGGACAATACTTTTGTTACGCCCTTCGTTGCGGCTTTAATATAATTCTTAACAGCCTTCTCATGCTTAATGTTGCTCAGCATGCCTTGGCGGATCATATCGTCAAGCGTCTCGAACGCCAGATACGGGTTAACCGCATTGACGCCGTAACCAAGCAGCAAAGCATAATGATGCACTTCGCGCGGATCGCCGGATTCAAGCAGAATGGCAACCTTCGTTCTTGTACCTTGACGGATCAGGTGATGGTGCAAGGCGGATACAGCAAGCAGCGAAGGAATCGCAGCGTTGTCTTTATCCAGACCGCGGTCAGACAAAATAAGAATATTATGGCCTTTTTCAATAACACGGTCTGCCGCTTCGCGCATGAGCTTAAGTGCGGAACGGAGGCCTTCTTCGCCCTCAGCAGCCGGGAAGAAGATCGGAAGTGTAATCGACTTGAAGCCTGGGCGGCGTACATGGCGAAGCTTCGCGAATTCCTCATTCGACAGGATTGGCGTATCCAGCTTGATATGGCGCGCGCTTTCCGGTTCAGGCTTCAGCAGGTTGCGCTCAGGCCCAATCGTTGTGCTAACGGCTGTAACAATTTCTTCACGAATCGCGTCAATCGGCGGATTCGTTACTTGCGCGAATAGCTGCTTGAAGTAGTTGAACAGGCGCTGCGGACGCTCCGACAATACAGCAAGCGGCGCATCGTAACCCATGGAAGCGATTGGCTCTTGGCCGCTGCTTGCCATTGGCTCTAGCACTTTACGTACATCTTCGAAAGTATAGCCGAATGCTTGCTGACGCTGTTGCACCGTAGCGTGATCCAGTTCAGGAAGCTCAGGTGCGTCAGGCAATGCTTCGAGGTCTACAAGATGCTCATCAAGCCAGTCACGATAAGGCTGTTCAGCCGCGATTTGTGCTTTCACTTCCTCGTCGGAAATGATGCGGCCTTCTTTCGTATCTACAACGAGCATACGGCCCGGACGGAGACGGTCTTTGTACAAAATCTCTTCAGGAGCGATTTCAACAGTACCGGCTTCAGAACCGAGAATGATATGATCATCTTTCGTTACATAATAACGGGCTGGACGCAGGCCATTACGGTCAAGGTAAGCGCAAATTTGCGTACCGTTCGTAATTGCCATTGCTGCAGGTCCGTCCCACGGCTCCATCAAAGTGCTGTGGTATTCGTAGAATGCTTTTTTCTCGTCGTCCATGCTTTCATGGTTCGACCAAGGTTCCGGTACCATCATCATAGCAACATGCGGCAAGGATCGGCCGGACAAATGCAGGAATTCAAGTGCATTATCGAACATCGCTGTATCCGAACCATCCGGGCTGATTACCGGTTTTACTTTCTCCATATCGCTGCCGAACAGCTCGGTTTCGAACAACGTCTGACGGGCATGCATCCAGTTGATGTTGCCGCGCAGCGTATTGATCTCGCCGTTGTGGATCAGGTAATGGAACGGATGCGCACGCTCCCAGCTCGGGAAGGTGTTCGTACTGAAACGGGAGTGAACAAGTGCCATAGCCGACACGACAGACTCGTCGTTCAGCTCAAGGTAGAACGAGCGTACTTGCTCCGTTGTCAACATCCCTTTGTATACGATCTTCTTGCTCGAAAGGCTTGTGAAATAGAACATTTCTCCGCCTTCTTTGCCTCCGAAACGAATCGCAATCTCAGCGCGTTTGCGAATCACATACAGCTTGCGCTCAAAGGACAATTCGTCCTTAAGCTCAGGGTTCTTAGCAATAAACACTTGGCGAACAAATGGCTTCACCGACAAAGCGGATTGACCAAGTTTCGAATCATCCGTAGGAACAGTACGGAAGCCGATCAGCGATTGGCCTTCTTCACGGATAATGATCTCAAGCTCACGCTCGAACGAACTGCGGATCGCTTCGTCTTGCGGCATAAACATCATGCCAACTGCATATTCTCCTTCTTGCGGCAGGTCAATCTCAAGCTTTCTTAATTCACGCGAGAAGAAATCATGCGGGATTTGGAGCAGGATGCCTGCGCCGTCCCCCGTGTTAGGCTCGCTGCCTTGACCGCCGCGATGCTCCATGTTCTCGAGCAGCGTCAACGCTTGACGAATGACAGTATGCGATTTTCTTCCCTTGATGTTTGCCACAAATCCCATGCCGCATGCGTCTTTTTCATAGCGCGGATCATATAGACCTTGTTTCGGCGGTAATCCAAAAATTTTCTCTTTCATTGTGTGCAACCTTTCTATCAGAAGATTTTTGGGCAAGCATAGCTCAGCTCAATAACGGTATATCGAACGGCAGCAAACGTGACACATCGGCCAGTTGCTTGCTGTTCTTGCGAGCTTAAACGTGATGGCTTTATGGCCAATTTTCCGCGGACACAAACTTTCCCTTAGCTTAGAGAGGAAAATGTTCGTATCTAGCAGAAAATTATTAGCTGAATGAAGCTTTCGTTTAAGATTGACCATGTTCCGGGCCGTGTTCCGCCATTGCGGTTATTATATTATTTTAACATCACCCCAAAAGGGAATCAATTTAATATTTTTATGAATGTGATAAAACTTTACTTTACAGCACATTGTTCGTGTTCTTATACTATGCCTAACATTTTATCAAAAGGAGGATGAACAATTGTATAGCAAATCAAGGAAACACAGTATTCGATTCACATTTGTCATGCTTGCAGTCATCATATTAGCCGTCTCGGCTTGGGGAGGTACATACGCATCAGCCGCCCAGCAAGAATCTAAGCCTTATCAAATCGTCGCATTAGGCGACTCCCTTACTGCCGGTTATGAGCATGGTTTTACGGAAAAATCCGTTCCTTACGGTTATGTAGAGCAGGTGTACGAGCAAGCTTTGTTCCATGGACTTCGCGCAGAATATGTCAACTACGGGATTATTGGCCTTAAAGCTGAGGGGCTTAAGCTGCTGCTGCAGGCTGCGTCGGAAGGGCGATCGGTTAAACCCGATGAGATTCAGCAGCAGCTGCAGGATCCGCGCAAGGATGCAATCATTGGGCAAACCGCTCAAATGGCCAAATCCATACGTTCTGCCGACCTTATCGTCTTAACGATCGGAGGAAATGACCTTCTCCCGGTTATGAACAAATTGGAATCCGGTGCTTCAGACGAGGAAGTTACTAAATATATCCAAGATCTGCTGGATCAGTATGAAAAAGATCTCGAGGCCTCTATCCGTACAATCGCCGGTCTTAATGGGGCAGCGCAAATCGTTATTGCGGATCAGTACTTGCCGATTCCTGCGCCGATTAAGATTGGCAACGTTACGATTCCTCTTTATCCAGAAGAAGACCGCCTGCTCCTATTGGACGGTGTTAAGAAAATCCGAAGCAAGCTTGATCTGATCAGCAGCAGACTCGCGAAAGACGACATCAAGCTTCAAATCACCAGTGTGAGTGACTTATTCGTCGGGCATGAGTTGGAGTATACCTCTATCGCCGATAAGGACATCCATCCGAATCATCTCGGTTACGCAGTCATGGGCCGCGCATTCTCCGATACGATATGGGGTGACTACCGCACCGTTCGGGCACGTCCGGCCAATGTTCAAATGTCTGTCGTAGTCGCTGGCAAGGAGCTTTCAGCCGGAGCTGCCCCGCCTGTTCTGCGAAGTAATCGCAGCTTTGTTGCGATGAGGGACATAGTGGACGCTCTTGGTGCAAAGCTTAGCTGGAGCAACGCATCACAAAGCGCTTCCGTCACCTATAATGGCCATATAGTAGCCTTTACCATTGGTTCAGCTTATGTAACGATCGACAATAAAAAGGTTAAGCTGTCCACGCCGCCAGCTTTCCTTCTTAAATCCGGTAATGAAACAAAAACCTACCTGCCACTGACTTCCCTTTCGGAAGCCCTTGGCCTGCAGGTCATTTATCGCAGCACCCTGCAAACCGCCTTCATCAACAAGTAATTTAAGCAGACAGCAAGGCAGCATACTATTGTAGCAATCATTCTATTTACTTATAATCCTTCCGCAATTCCTTCAGCAGCCCCAGCCCGCGCTCGGACCAACGCATTAGCCGGTCCAGCGCGGCGATCTGCGAAGCCACAGCCTCATGCAATGAAGTATTGTAATCCGGCACTTCTCCATCATAGGGCTTCAAGTCACGAAGCAGAACATTCGTTTTCTCCGTATAGCTCAATGCCCTACGTTCATGGAACATCGCAACATCCGGATCATAAGGATGATGCAGATCCCCTTGCTCAGGATGCTTCAGCACCGCCAGCACTTTGAATACAGCCCGTGGTCCATTAACCTCTATAATCTCACCAATGTACTGCCCCGATCTTACATCCGCCCGGGCAATCGTGCCTGGAGTTATCTCTTTCATTATGTAGTCCTCCTCAAAAGAATTGTGAAGCAATTCTTGCTTAGTAAGCATTAGCTCAAAAGAATTGTGAAGCAATTCTTGCTTCGTAAGCATTAGCTTAAAAGAATTGTGAAAGCAATTCTTTAAGTTAAGAATTTCTTACGCGCGCTACTTATTTTCCAATGTGCTATAATACCGCTTAGCGTCCATTCCTATTTTGAATGATTCCCCTATCATATAAAATTTTTTTCACGCAAATCAACCCATGATTTTCTCGGCTGCAGCGGGCATGTCCGCACTAGGACTACCGCACCTGCAACTTCAATAGCAGGATGACTTGTTTTAAATCGAACAGAGTCGTAATATGGAACTAGAAAAGTAGGTGACATTATGCGTAAGAAAAGAGTGCTCCTGCTCTCCGAAGGATTCGGATCAGGGCACACGCAAGCCGCGCACGCTTTGGCGGCAGGCATGCGTCAGCTCAGTCCGGATATACAGACCCGCGTTATGGAGCTGGGTAATTTTCTTAATCCCGTACTAGGACCTTTGATTATTTCCGCCTATCGCAAAACGGTCAGCAGTCAGCCGAAGATGGTTGGTCTCATGTACCGCAGCAATTATAAAAAATCGTTAAATCGATTCGCTCAGCTTGCGCTCCATCGCGTATTTTACACACATACCTCGCAAGTTATCGCACAGCTTAAGCCGGATCTCGTTATTTGTACCCATCCTGTTCCAAATGCTGTAGTCAGCCGGCTCAAGCGGCTAGGCCTTCATATCAAGCTTTGTACCCTCATTACCGATTATGACGCACACGGCTCGTGGGTCAATCAGGAAGTAAATAAATTCCTGGTCTCATCCGCCCTTGTGAAGGACAAGCTGATCAATCACGGCGTTCCTGAAAGCCGCATTGACGTAACCGGTATTCCTGTCCATCCACATTTCTGGAAAGCTCATGACAAGGCTGAGGTTCGTCAGCATTTTGGTTTGAAATCATTGCCTACCGTTCTTATTATGGGCGGCGGATGGGGACTTATGTACGAGGACAGTTTGCTGGAATATATGACGAAATGGCGCGAGCACATTCAATTTATTTTTTGCGTAGGAAACAATGATAAGGTTAAAGAAAAGATGCTTTCCAACTCTAATTTTCAGCATGAGAATATTCGGATCCTAGGATTCACCAAGGAAGTCAGCAAGCTGATGGATGTAGCCGATGTTCTTGTAACAAAGCCGGGAGGGATGACCTGCACCGAAGGCATGAGCAAAGGAATCCCAATGCTGTTCTATGAGCCGATTCCGGGACAGGAAGAAGAAAATTGCGAATATTTCATTCGTAATGGCTTTGGCGAGATGCTGGAGAAAACAGAAACGGTAGATAAATGGATGGCAGCCATCCAACAGATAGATGAATCCAGTCGTTATCGCCAAACCTTACTCGACAAAAGAAATGAACAATATAATCCGACTACGTGCCCAAAAGCCGTCTTGCAGCTGTTGCAATGACGGCTTTTTACTATGTACATCCTTTTATTTTAGGAGAATAGTACAAGCCGTTTCCGGTTATTGTTATAGAGAGGATGTACTTGTCGCAGTTGTAAAGCAAAGGGAGCGGATAAGGATGAAAGAACGGAGCATGGACGGAAAAACAATCATATTACGACTCGAAATTGATACCCAGCAGGCGCAATTTGGCAAAGCCGTTACAGCCATTGAAGCGGCAGGCGGAGATATAGTCGCGATTGACGTTATCCAGACCGACAAATTGATTAGCATACGTGATTTAACTGTAAAAATTACCGAAGCAGGGGCAGCTGAACGGCTGCAATCTGTCTTGCAAAGTGTACCTGGCATTCGTCTGCGGCATGTATCCGATCGCACCTTCCTCCTTCATCTAGGCGGTAAAATTACGATTCAGCCTAAAACTCCAATTCAAAACCGCGACGATCTATCCCGTGTTTATACACCGGATGTAGCCAGAGTATGCCAAGCGATAGAGGCGGACCCAAAGAAAGCTTACACTCTTACTATCAAACGTAATACAGTGGCTGTTGTCTCCGACGGAAGCGCCGTTCTTGGCCTTGGCAACATCGGCCCTTACGCAGCAATGCCCGTTATGGAAGGTAAAGCCATGCTGTTTAAGCAATTTGCAGATGTGGATGCTTTCCCCATCTGTTTGGATACGCAGGACACTGAAGAGATTATCGCCTCTATTAAACATATAGCTCCTGCTTTTGGGGGGATCAATCTAGAGGATATATCGGCGCCGCGCTGCTTCGAGATCGAACGCAGACTACGCGAGGATCTCGATATCCCCGTCTTCCATGACGACCAGCATGGAACAGCCGTCGTACTATATGCCGGGCTGCTAAATGCACTAAAATTAACGAAACGCAAAATAGAGGATACACGTTTTGTTGTATGCGGAATCGGCGCTGCCGGTACAGCTTGCACCAAAATGCTGCTCGCCGGCGGTGCAAAGCATATCATTGGCGTAGATCGTGAAGGGATCCTAACAGCTGATCGTACTTATAACAATCCGATGTGGCAGTGGTATGCAGAACATACAAATGAGGCTAGAATCAGCGGAGGACTAAAAGAATCGCTCGAAGATGCCGATGTATTTATAGGGGTATCAGCAGGCGGCATTCTTACCAGAGAACATATCTTGTCTATGGCACCTGATCCCATTGTGTTCGCAATGGCTAATCCCGAACCAGAAATCCGACCAGAACTAGCCGAAGATATTGTTGCCGTCATGGCCACAGGAAGAAGCGATTATCCGAATCAGATTAACAATGTCCTCTGCTTCCCCGGCATATTCCGCGGAGCACTCGACAGCCGGGCAAGCAACATTACAGAAGAGATGAAGCTCGCAGCAGCCGAAGCGATTGCATCTGTCATCAGTGAAGATGAATTGAGCAGATTGTATATTATTCCAAGTGTGTTTAATACAAGAGTTGTAGAGGAAGTTCGCAAGCGTGTCGTTCAAGCGGCGCAGGACAGTGGAACAGCGCGAAGAAAGCCTAGAGAATAAAGAAAACCAACAATTTGTCTTCGTCTCCCTCTTGGGAGATAAAGACAAATTGTTGTGTATGCCTATCCGTTTATACTATAATAACTAGGTTAATAGTATAGACAGTTGGAAGGATGAATAACGAATGGCTACGGCTTCTCCATCACTGCAGAAACGGGATAATATTCCTGAACTGCTACTCGTTCGGGCAATGGCTATCATCGGTGTCTTGTCCGTCCACTCGACTTCGTTCGCCACCGTTGATATGGTGAACTCGAATTACTTTTTCATGTATAACTTCTTCAATATTTTTATGAAAATCGGTACGACGACCTTTATCTTCCTAAGCAGCTTTGTCCTCTTCTACAACTATTACAACCGGCCTTTGGACAAGAAGTTGCTAGGCAGCTTTTATAAGAAAAGACTGTTGTACATTATAATTCCTTACCTGGTCTTTTCCTTATTCTATTTCGCCATTTTGCATTTCTATTATTATCCGGACCGGACTCTATCAACCGAGTTTCATAATTTTATTGATAAAGTGCTAACCGGCAAGGCTTACACGCATCTTTATTTCGTCTACATCAATATTCAGTTTTATCTGATGTTCCCACTATTCCTGTGGCTGATGAAAAAGTATCCGCGTACGGTCAAATGGGCTATTCCTGTCGGCTTTGCACTCCAGTGGGGCTTCTTCATGCTTAATAAATACGGCCTGGAGACACCTGTTCCCAACCGCGGAAGCTGGTCATTCTCTTATTTCTCGTATTATTTGATGGGCGCGGCTCTAGGAATCTATTATCCGAAAATAAAAGAATGGATTATAATCGCCAGAAACCATGCAACTACCCTTCGCGTGGTCACCTGGATCGCCTTGTGGGCCCTTTGGCTTGCGGCTGGGTTAGCGCATGTGTATTTGTATTACGAGACTAGACTTCACCTTGATTCATTCAATACTACATTGTTCGATCTCGTGTGGAATATTCATGGGGTACTAACGGCACTTGTTTTAATGCAAATTGCCTTTATTTTATCTCGTAAGCTGCCAAAGGTCCTAACCCAGCTTATTGGAAGATTAGGTGCTCTGTCCTTTGGCGTCTACTTGATCCATCCATTCTTCCTGCTCGTCTACCGGCAATATCCGCTCCATACAGGTACAGCCTGGAAGCTACATCTCTGGTATCTCGGCGGCTTTGCGCTTGCCCTGGTCGGATCCTGGATCGTTGTTTCTTTCTTTGCCCGTTACGTTCCATTTAACTGGATCGCCTTCGGCAATCTGCCGAAGCCAAAGAAACGCCCTTCCGGGCCAGTCGTTCCAGAAAGACAGCTGGACGCGTAATTCATCCGTAGGAGGAATAAGTCGTGAGAATGAAAGTGATTGCTGCACTCCTCGTCATCGCCATCGCGATCACTTGGCCGGTGTCCCAGTATCAGCTGAACGCTGCTACTAATAAGCCTGCACATTATAAGAACAAAGTTATCGTTCTCATGTATCATCATATCGATGAGAAGGAAAGCGGAGCAACGATCTCTCCAAGCCGGTTCGGCACGCATATGAAGCTTCTGAAGGAGAACGGCTATAACGTGATCAGCGTTGAGCAGTTTGCAGATTTCATGAAGAAGAAAGGCACCGTTCCTGACAATGCAGTTGTCATTACGTTCGACGACGGCTACGAGAGCTTTGATCAGTATGCGGTTCCTATTATGAAAAAGTACAATTTTGTTGGCACTCACTTCATAATTGGGGCAAGCAGTGACAAACAAAATGTACATACCAAGCATCTGACTTGGGATACGATGCGTAAGCTTAAAGGTGAAGGCAACAGCTTCTACAGCCATACTTATAATCTGCATGAATATGCTGCACTCGATAAAAAAGGAAATAAAAAAGGGCCTGTGCTAAGCAATCCGATCTATCTGCCTGACAAGGGCCGAGTAGAAACGAAGAAAGAATACATGGCTCGTGTGGAAGCAGATGCACAGTTGATGGAAAAACGTTTGAAGGAAGAATTGAACAACTCCTATCAAATGATTGCTTTCCCATTTGGCTCCTACACCTCCAGCGTTAAGCAGCTTGAGAAAAACGCAGGCGTTAACTTATTTTTCACCACCCGCCCAGGTATTAACCGATCAGGATCGGATGAAGTATTCCGCCTGAATGCAGGAACACCGGTACTTTCAGCCAACAAATTCCTCGATATGATGAAGAAATATGGAAGATAGTGATTCGAAAAAACCTTAGCCAAGTGGCTAAGGTTTTTTTTATTGAGTATCTAATGCGGACGCTTCATGAGGCTCTACATGCACATGAATACTCATAATATTATGCTTCTTCTCCATCCGCTGCTCAATCTCATCACTGATCCGATGGCTCTCGATAAGCGACAAACCGGGATCAACTTGTACAATAACGTCAATAAGAACATTACTGCCATGTACACGTGCTTTAATGTCTTTAATCGACCTCACACCCGTCGTACGCTCGATCGTCGAGCGAAGCGTCATCAGCTCATTCGCATCAAAGCCATCTGTAAGAGCATGCGTGGAGCTATAAAAAATCTCCCAAGCTGTCTTGCAGATAATCCCGCCTACTACTAGCGCAGCAACTGGATCAAGCCACGGCAGGCCAAATTGAGCGCCTATGATGCCGATAGCAGCTCCGATACTGACCAGCGCATCAGATAAGTTATCCTTCGCCGCTGCGTGTAGTGCCTGATTATTAATTCGATTAGCAAGTCTACGGTTATAAATATAAACGGCTCCCATGCAGACTGCCGCAAATAAAGCTACCCATGCCGAATTCAGAGAAGGTATCGTCTGCACACCGGAGAATAAGGAGCGTACTGTGTTGATAATAACCTGCAGGCCTACAGTCGCCATAATAAACGAGGCGATCAGGGCTGCAATGGTCTCCGCCCGGAAATGCCCATACGGATGATCCCTGTCAGGCGGCTTCTGTGAAATTCGCAAACCGATTAAGACAGCTACTGATGCAACGATATCCGTTAAGTTGTTAAATCCGTCCGCAACGAGTGCGCCTGAGGCGAACCAATAGCCGGCGCCAAGCTTGATCGCAGACAGCCCGATATACGCGCCAATGCTGACCAAAGCTCCCTTCTCGCCCTGCCTGATCTCTTCATACTGATTCACTATGTCCCCTAACCTCATTTCACTGTTAATCCATGAATGCAATATGGAGTATCATACCCGAACGAATACAAGTGGGTCTAGAGAAACAGTGTTTACCATATACGTACTTTTATGCACGGAGGCAACTGCGTGCTGCGCAAAAGGTTTGGACCTCCGATCGCTGTTGTTCCCAGATTTCTTTAATCAATTCGCTTAAGCGGTTGAAATCCGGGAACAAATGCGCACTAAAAGCTTTCTGAAAGAAAGCTGCTTCGTAAGCATATGCCTGCTTCTCCGGCTCAAACCTTTTACTCCGCACAAATTCGGTTGCAATTCCTCCACAATAAGATATACAAACAAAAAAGGCCGTACCGAGTTATGAACTCGTACGGCCAATTTCTCATTTATTTATACTGCGTACATACGCTCGCGAAGCGCCTTAACTTCATCGCTCTCCAGGTACTCATCATACGTCATCATTCTGTCGATCAAGCCGTTTGGAGTGATCTCCATGATACGGTTAGCGATGGTTTGAACGAACTGATGGTCATGTGAGGTGAACAGAACTGTACAGTCCGTATCCGTCAGACCATTATTGAGCGCTGTAATGGACTCAAGGTCCAAGTGGTTCGTTGGCTCATCCAAAACAAGCACGTTCGCACCGCTCAGCATGATCTTCGACAACATACAGCGTACTTTCTCGCCACCAGACAAGACTGTTGCTTTCTTCATCGCATCGTCGCCAGAGAACAACATACGTCCCAGGAAGCCGCGAATGAACGTTTCATCTGGATCCTTCGAATATTGACGCAGCCATTCCACGAGGTTCAGCTCAACCCCATCGAAGTAACTCGCATTATCTTTCGGGAAGTAGCCCTGAGTTGTTGTAACGCCCCATTGGTACGTACCCGAATCGGCTTCCAGCTCGCCCATGAGCAGTTGGAAGAGAACCGTTTTCGGAAGGCCATTAGGACCAACAAATGCGATTTTGTCGCCTTTGTTTACAGCAATCGTTAAGTTATCAATGATTTTCTCCCCGTCGATCGTCTTCGTCAGACCTTCAACAAGCAGAAGCGATTTGCCCGCTTCACGATCGCCTTTGAAGTTGATGAACGGATATTTACGGTTCGATGGACGAATATCGTCGAGCGAAATTTTATCCAGCAATTTCTTACGTGAAGTCGCTTGCTTGGACTTCGATTTATTCGCACTGAAACGTTGAATGAACGCTTGCAGCTCTTTGATTTTATCTTCTTTCTTCTTGTTCTCGCCGCGTTGAAGTGCGAGAGCCAGCTGGCTCGACTCATACCAGAAGTCGTAGTTACCCACATACATTTGGATTTTAGCAAAGTCGATGTCCGCGATGTGCGTACATACCGTATTCAGGAAGTGACGATCATGGCTGACTACGACAACAGTGCCTTCGTAGCCGGACAGGAAATCTTCCAGCCAACGAATGGACTCGATGTCCAAATGGTTGGTAGGCTCATCGAGCAGCAGGATGTTCGGTTCGCCGAACAATGCTTGTGCCAGTAAGACGCGGACTTTCTCGTTGCCGCCAAGCTCAGCCATTTTCTTGTCATGCAGATCAGGAGTGATACCCAGACCGTTCAGCATCTCAGCTGCTTGCGACTCAGCTTCCCAGCCATTCATGTCAGCAAATTCAGCTTCAAGCTCGCCTGCGCGCATGCCGTCTTCGTCAGTGAAGTCCGCTTTCGCGTAGAGAGCATCTTTCTCTTTCATAACGTCATACAGCTTTTTGTGACCCATAATAACCGTTTCGAGTACAGCGAACTCATCGTATTCGAAATGGTTCTGCTTCAATACTGCAAGTCGTTCGCCTGGTGTGATATGAACTTCCCCGCTGGATTGTTCAACCTCGCCGGACAAAATTTTCAGAAACGTCGATTTACCGGCGCCATTTGCACCAATGAGGCCATAGCAGTTGCCAGGCGTGAATTTAATATTTACATCTTCGAACAGAGGCTTCTTCCCGAAGCGAAGTGTTATGCCGCTAGTACTAATCATTTATTTAATCCCGTCCTTCTTTACCATACTCAATTATCTCGAACCATTATACCACAGTCTCCATCGGAAACGAACGTTCAATTGCACCCAGCAGGGGAAAAAGATGCGTGTTTAGCCTCTACGATCTATCCTTCTTGACTCTATTGGAACATTTTTGAAAGTTTGGCGTCAACTCTCTAAGATAGATCAGGTTGAAGGCAAAAAAACAGGCTGCCATGATGACATGACAGCCTGTCTCCTTATTAATCCCAGTTCAGCTTTACTTCATTGCCTGTACGGGATGATTCATAGATCGCATCCAGAATACGACTGTTTGTATAGCCCGAAAGCGCAGAAGAGATTGGCTCCTTGCCTTCGTTGATACATTCGATGAAGTGCTTGCTCAATAATACGCGATCCTCTTCACCTTCCAGCGGCTCGATAGTGCTCTCAACAACCTCGTCGCCTTCATGGGTTACAAATTTGCCGTCATTGCCAACTAGTGCAGCGCCGCCCTCTTTGCCCATCAAATGGATGTAAGGGTCTTGGCTCATACCTGCCGCATGAGCAGCCCAGCTCACATCAAGCGACAGCGTCGCGCCATTGTCCAGCTTAATAAGTGCTGTTGCAAGGTCTTCTACATCGTAGTAGCCATCCCAGTTAGGCGTACCCCAAGTGCCAATCCCACGGCGCTCCGGACCAAACTCAGCATAAGTGGAGCCGTATACGGATACTGGCTTTGGATTGCCCATCAGGTACAACGAAAGGTCTAGCATATGAACACCAATATCAATAAGCGGACCGCCGCCAGCCATATCTTTGCGGGTGAACCAGGAGCCCCAGCCTGGAATGCCTTTTTTACGAATCCAGCCGGTTTTAACATTATAGACATGACCGAGATCGCCATTCGCAACCCGCTCTTTAATCGCACGGTTAATACCGGTCCAGCGCATTTGTTGTGCCATCATCAGTACTTTGCCCGAAGCCTTCTGAGCTTCGTAGATCGTACGAGCAGCTTCTGCATCAATGGCCATCGGTTTCTCGAGCAAGACATGCTTGCCCTGCTTCAGTGCTTCGATTGCGAGCGGGGCATGGAATTGGTTCGGAACGCCGATAACAACTGCATCGATAGCCGGATCCTCAAGCAGTGCCTGCGGATTCACATGAACGGTCTTAATCCCAAACTCCTCTGCTCTTTGTACCGCAAGCGGCAAATACGCGTCTGTAATCGCAGCTACATATACCGACTCTGCTCCTACCTTTGCGAATGTTTCCAGATGAACTTTACCTATAGCTCCTGCACCAATAATGCCAAGACGGATTGGTTGACTCATGTTCTCTAGTTCCTCCTAAAATGAATGATTACCTATGAGGCCATCAATCATATCCATGTATAAATTAATTATAGCTTGAGGGACTTTGTCCGTCATTGCGCTTATTTGGCTTACTCTTGTTCTCGTTTGTTATTTTTCAGTCCGATTTGGGCAGCGCCATGTTTCCCCATGCGGCAGCACCTTAACCCGCTTCTCATCGATTTCTCGTCTTACCCGGTCCCGCTCCAGTCGGTCAAGCGCCTCGCGAGGTGTATCATCGGCAAGCTTGAAGGCACCGTAATGCATCGGCACGAACCACTCGGCTCCGGTATCTTCGAATGCTTGCAGCGCTTCCTCCGGCGTTACGTGCTGATCCCCCATGAACCACTCCGGATCATAAGCACCAATCGGCATCAGTGCGATGTCTATCTGGAATCGTCGGCCAATCTCCTTGAAGCCTGGAAAATAACCGCTGTCCCCGGCAAAATAGATCGTTGGATCAGAAGATCCCTTCTCCACCGGTTCAAGTATCCAGCCTCCCCAATGAGAGCTGTTCGTGTCCCAGAGATTACGACGGGTCCAGTGCTGGGAAGGTACAAAAGTAATACGAATCCCATTTACCTCTACGGATTCCCACCAATGAAGTTCTCTTACGTTTGTAAAACCTTTCAGCCTAAGCTTCGAACGAAGCCCGGCAGGAACAAGCAGCTGCTTGCGGCCTTGAAGCCGGCGCAGCGATTGGATATGAAGATGATCATAATGGGAATGAGAAATAAGAATGAGATCAACAGGAGGCACATCATCAATCGGTATGCCCGGCGGTGTTAATCTTCGCTGAAAAGCCATCTGTCCCGCCCAGACCGGGTCGGTCATGATGTTTTTGCCAGCTAACTGAATAAGGAAAGAAGAATGCCCCACCCACGTTAAGGCAGGCTCTTTTTTATTATGATGCAGGAATTCCAAATCCGGCTTTACGTTAGGAACGGAATAGGAATAATCTTTCGTTTTCACTTTACGAAGACGTTCTTGCCGCTCTAGCCGCCAACGTTGCAATTGCTTCATGGAATTATGCTGCCGAACTGGCTCGCTATTCGTAAATTTCTGCTGCCTCAACCGTTCATCCCTCCCGTTTGTCATGTCCTGTACCTTAAAGATACCAAGTTGAGGATGCCGAGGCAACTGCCTCAAGGCTGACTACTTTCTGATTAGGCCTATTCGCACAAGCGGTTTTTTTCATGTACACTATGATTATAATATCGAGTTAGTGAACAGGAGGGCATAATTAAGATGAAACTTATTTCTATAGAGCCAACACCAAGTCCAAATTCCATGAAGCTGAATATGGACGAGTCGCTGCCGCGTGGTGTTAGACAGTCCTTTACGAAAAAAGAAGCGGAGTCCGCCCCTGAGCCGCTCCGCTCACTTCTTGCCATAGATGGCGTGCGCAGCATCTTCCGCACAGCTGATTTCATTGCCCTCGACCGCGTATCGAATGCGGACTGGGCGCGTATTCTCGCCGATGCAAGAGCCCTTCTGCTCGGCGGGGCTGACGGCGACACCGCAGGAGGAGCCGCTCTTGCCGCCGAGAGCTACGGCGAGGCGCATGTGCTCGTGCAAATGTATCGGGGAATCCCGATGCAGGTGCGCGTGAAGACAGGCGAGCGTGAAGCACGCTCCGCGCTGCCGCAGAAGTTCACCGACGCTGTAACAGAAGCGGCTGGCGCATCCATGATCCGAGAACGGAAGCTCGAGGAGTTTGGTGTCCGTTATGGCGAGCTGGAAGAGATCGCTGCCGAGATCGTCAAAGAGCTCGAAGCAGCTTACACGCCTGAGCGGCTGCAGGAATTGATAGCAGCGGCTCAGGCGCAAGGTCCTGGCGAAGAAGCAGCTGCTCCAGCAAGACCGGCGCCACTGTCCGCAGAGGAAATCTCAGCGAGGCTGGAGTCGCCGGAATGGCAAATCCGCTACGCCGCGCTTGAGCGGATGTCGCCGGAGCCAGAGCTGCTGCCGCTGATTGCAAGAGCACTGCATGACGAGAATATGTCGATCCGCCGACTAGCTGTCGTCTACCTTGGCGATCTTCGCACACCAGAGGCGATGCCATATTTGTTCGAAGCGCTGCGTGACAAATCCGTATCTGTGCGCCGTACAGCAGGAGACACGCTGTCCGACTGGGGCGACCCGGCTGCTACCGGCCCGATGATTGAAGCACTTCGTGATCCAAACAAGCTTGTCCGTTGGCGCGCCGCACGCTTCTTGTACGAAGCCGGCGATGAAAGCGCCGTGGAGGCTCTGCGCAAGGCGGCGAAGGACGCCGAATTCGAGATTCAGCTTCAAGCGCAGATTGCGCTGGAGCGCATTGAACGCGGCGAGGAAGCTGCTGGATCGGTCTGGCAGCAAATGACCGCAGCCCGGAACCGCGAGCAGCAATAAGCTTAACGAAAAAGAGCCTTATCCCAAAGCAAACATGCTGGGGATAAGGCTCTTTTCTAACTATTGATAATCCAACTGAACCTGCACAAGCATCGAGCCGTCATTGCTGTATGGCTCATAACGAGCCGAGTATCGTACCGATACATGCGCTGCCTTGAAGGCAGCCGTCAGATCAGCGGCCAGCTGTGAGCCATGGAGATAGCGGAAATGCATACCTGTCTGCTGCTCCATTACCGCCTCACGGATGTCTTGTTCGAGCTCAACAAGGCTTGCTACCGTATGCTCAGGCTCCGTCCATTGAAGACCAATTCCGGTTTTGAGCTTCTCATACACCGCGGCTTTAGCGCTGTCTGTGCTCTTAAGCTTATTCAGCTCTTCACTATACGAATGATTCGCCGTTGGATAAGTTTTCACCCATTGATGATCAACATGCATTTCATCATCTGTCTTCAAATAATAATTGTAGCTGATATGGGATTCGACCTGCGTCTCTGTACCAGCCTGTTTCACAATAGGATCATCCCATGTTAGATCCAGATGATACCAATTACCATTCAACTGCACCATATTCCAAGCGTGGTCACCTGTTTTCACTTTGCCTTCTGCAATCAGGACCGGAATTCCGACAGCTTTTAGCATTTTGTAAGCCAGTAGTGAATAACCTTGACATACAGCTGTTCCCGTCGTTAAAGCATCATAGGCGGTGTAATGCTTCAGCGTTTCATCATACTGCAGTTTTTCGATGATCCAGTCATGAATGGCTTTAACTTTCTGATGCTCATTCATTTGCGGGGTAATGATCTGCGCGAGTGCTTTCTTCACCATCTCGTCAACAATGGCCGTTTGCTCCGTTGTCTCGCGATATCTGGCTTCGAGCTTAATCGTCGACAGATTCCCCCAGCTGCGGATTGTATACAAATAGGAGTCAAGAATGTACGCTGTGTAATCATCCTGTGCCAGCGCCAAATTTATCGTATTTTGCAAGCCGTCAGAAAGCTTGTGCTTGTCTCCTTTATATTGAAGTGTAAAATGTTCGGATCTGCTTTGAAATTGCGATGCCAGCTCCTCTTCCAGCTGATCAATCGTGCCGCCTCTTCCTGAGGCTGACGCAAATACAGAGAACAGATCGGATTTCATGTTCAAACCAATGGAAGCAGCTAGAAGCGCTGCTACTGCCGTAATTTTCCAACCTGTTTTTCGCATAGGTACCTCCCGTTTGCGGGAATATTAGTGTATTACTCCATTTTATGCGATTCCCGTTTGTGTTAAACACAGCAGTACCTAAAATTTATATAAATGTTATATCTACCTTCATCATAACGCTAATTTGAACGATGGCAAGATAAGATTTCGTTGTTAAATAATTGATAGAATAATATAGCCTTCCAATGTAATTGCTGGAGTGGCTTTTCGTCATCTTGCTTTTCATTATAGCAATGAATTATAGTAGTAAAGGAATAAATACTAGCTGAATTCATTTGTCATATTAAAGATTTTCTACACCGTGCTCGGAGGTTGATGCTTTACCATCAAACACCCCGCAGCACTTTTTCGTCTGTTGCGATGTATGTAAGTTAGAAAATGAACAAAGCTATCTATATTAAGAAGCAAGTTGCGTGCTGCTTACGATACATAACGGATGCAGCCGTTTATGTTATAAAGCTTACCCTTAGTTATTATATTAAGGAAAAGGGAGACGATTGGTTTTGAGTAACGAGACAGGATGGAAGGCGCTTCTTAATAAGCCGTTTATGGTCTTTTCCATCATCATGATTTTAAAAATGCTTATCGTCTGGATCATCGTATTTGATGGCGGGACCGGAGATATTATCAAAATGCTGCTCACCGGCATTTCATCTATTGGATTTATTTTCTGTTTAATCGAGTCCTTCGCTTATCGGAAGAAATTCATGACCTATTTAATAAGTGACCTCATTCTAACTGCTATTTATTTTGCCGTTATTATGTACTACAAGTATTTTGGCGTTATTGTAACTTATCATGAACTGCGTCAAGTCAATCAGGTAGGGGAAGTAAACAGCAGCGTATTCTCACTGATGGATCCGTATTTCCTGTTTATCTTCGCCGATATTGTCGCTTTGTTCATCCTGTTTGCCAGCAAAAAACGTTTCCGTGCATGGAGCCGCACCTTGTCAGTCAAAGGAAGACGAACCTGGTTCGTCGCTGGACAAGTGCTGGCGGTTGCAGCCTGCGCAACAGCTATTATTCCTTACCGCCAAGATATGAATGAGTTCCAGCAAGCGAAAAACATGGGGATCCTGAACTACGAGATTTATGCGACCTTCGCTCCTTCTAAAGACTTGCCGATCAATGTGGAAGAAGTAACACCAGCGATGGTCGAGCAGGAAAAAGGAAGCGCCCAGCCCGCACAACCTGCCTATTGGGAAGCTGCCAAAGGGAAAAATGTGATTATCATTCAGCTTGAGGCCTTTCAAAATTTCTTGATCAACCTGAAAATCGACGGCAAGGAAATTACGCCGAATATGAATAAGCTGGCTGCTGACCATTTCTACTTCCCGCATTTCTTCCAGCAGGTTGGCCAAGGCAATACGGCAGATGCCGAGTTCGTCGTGAATACATCGCTTTATGTTCCGCCGAATGGAGCTGCCTCTGAGGTCTATGCGGATAAAGAACTGCCAAGCATGCCGAAGGCTTTCTCCGCTAACGGCTATCAGACTGCATCCTTCCATACAAATAATATTATGTTCTGGAATCGCGATCAGCTGTATAAGGCGATCGGCTGGGACAAATATTATGATGACACCTTCTTTGGCAAAGAAGATCCTGTTGCTTTTGGCCCTTCTGATGAAGTGCTTTATGCCAAATCAGCCGATGAGCTCGCTCGTATGCAGCAAACCGGTCAGCCGTTCTATGTGCAGCTCATCTCGATGTCCGGCCATCATCCATTCCGTATTCCTGAAAGCAAATATAAAATGGAGCTGCCGGAACGTTATAAAGATACACTTGTTGGCGATTATATCGAATCCCAAAACTACGCTGACTACGCGCTTGGCCAATTTATTGACGAGCTGAAGAAAAACGGAGTATGGGATAACAGCGTTATCGTCTTGTACGGCGATCATCAAGGCTTGCCAATCTACTCGCTCAACAACGATGAGAAAAAGCTGATGAAAGAAATCTACGGCCGTGATTATACACTGCCCGATATGATGAACATTCCGCTTATTATGTCTATACCTAATGAGCAGCATCAAGTGTTAAATCAAGTCGGCGGACAATCGGATATCTTCCCGACCGTATCTAACCTGATGGGCGTTTCCATTAAGGATCAAGTCCACTTCGGACAGGATCTGCTGAACCATACAAGCAACATCTTGCCTCAACGTTATTATCTGCCTTCCGGTTCGTTTATCTCGGATCTAGGCGCATTTGTACCAGGCTCCGGCTATGCGGATGGAATCACTTATCCACTAGCAGGCGGCCCTGTAACAACTCCGCAGGATACAGAGGACACTTATACGAGAGCACACAGACTGATCAGTATGTCTGACGAATATGTCGCTTCACTTCCGGAATGGGATAAGAAAGTAGTTAAATCGCAGGACGAAGGTAAGCAGGTTGCATCAAGCAAATAATAGTTAAACAAAAAAAGGCCTTGCGGGTATTGTACCTGCAAGGCCTTTTGGTTTTTGTATCAAACTACATCATATTAACTTCCCGGATTTTCTCGAGCGGGATTTTTGGTTTGCGATCTGCAGTCAAGAGACCGTTAACCTCCTGCTGAACATCGGTTACTTGGGTATAGCAATAGCCTACGATGTAATCCTGGTCCTTAATCGCCTGATGGATATTACGGAACCGGTTCAGGAATGCATCATCTGAGGCGACTTGATTGCCATATCCCCAGCCTGCTTCTGTCTGGAAGGCGATACCGCCGAACTCGCTGACGATAACCGGCTGTCCCTTATACTCATAACCTTCTGCAAAAGCATACTTCCAATGGTTGAACGAGCGTTCATTGTTCAAGATTTCATCCTTGTTGCTGTACCGCTTCTCGAATTCTTCCCCGGTCTCCACATAATCATGGAGCGTTAGAATATCCGAAACGGTATGCTCCCAGCCGTCATTCGTAATAACCGGACGGTATGGATCAAAGCTTTTGGTCAGATGATAAATAGCTTCGGTAAACTTTTGCTGCCTCTTATCCTTCTTAATATTCATGACACCCCAGGATTCATTAAACGGTACCCAAGTGATGATGGAGGGATGATTGTACTGCTGACGCACAACCTCCATCCACTCATTGGTGAACTTATGAACGGCGTTGTCATTAAATTCAAAGGTCGCAGCCATCTCCGACCAGACAAGCAGGCCTTTAACGTCGCACCAATACAGGAACCGTGCATCTTCTACCTTCATATGCTTACGGACACCGTTGTAGCCCATCGCCATAATTAGATCAATATCCTCAATCAGCGCTTCCTCCGATGGAGGCGTCAGATGGCTTTCCGGCCAATAACCCTGGTCCAGAATAAGACGCTGATACAAAGGCGCATTATTAAGCAAAATACGTCCTTTATCGATCGAAATCTTTCTCATGCCAAAGTACGAATAGACATGGTCCAGCTTGGTGTCATCCTTGTACAATATAAATTCAACATCGTACAAATTCGGATGCTGCGGCGACCAGTGGCTATGCATCCAAGGTCCGTTCATTTCATGAACAAGATCGGCATCCAACTGCAGCCAAGGGCGGTCGATGCTTAGGCTCATCCGCTTTACTGGCTTGCCCTTCAGGCTGATGATCGTCTCAAGTCGAATATCAGATTGCGAAAGATCACCTTCTACCTGATATTCAAAACGAACCGTACGAGCATCAATATCCGGTGTCATCTTAACAGAATCCACACGGACAGGCGCTACAAATTCCATCCATACCGACTGCCAGATTCCCGTTGTCTGTACATAGAAGCATTCAAAGTTATCCTTCACCCAGCGCTGCTTGCCTCGTGGCTGTGTAGCATCCATGCTGTCTTCTACTTTTACCGTGAGCTGGTTCGCTTCTCCAACTGTGATATACGGCGTAATATCAAAGGAAAATGCCGCATAGCCGCCTTGATGGGAGCCAACGTAGGAATCGTTAATCCATATTTTCGCGATGTAGTCAACGGCCTGGAAATGCAGCAGCACGCTTGAGCCTTCCACATCTGCCGGAATTTCTAAGGTACGGTTGTACCACACATAAGGGTGATGACTTTCGTCACCAATCCCGCTAGCCTGCGTTTCGTAAGTAAAAGGTACATTGATTTTCAAATCACCAGTGAATGCAGCGGGCAAATGAGTCTCGCCTGTATTCGCGTCATCAAAGGCAAAACTCCATTCCCCGTTTAGATCAACCCATTGCTCGCGAACGAATTGCGGCCGGGGGTAATTTTTGATATACATTTTTGTTGTCATACAGCTTCCCTGCTCCCTGTCACGCTTTTATATTGCTGCGTTGTATTTATGAAATTATTTATGAAAAAAATTCAGTTATCAGTTGTTACTGTCATATTGCTGAACAGCCAGCCTGACGAGCTTGTTCTTAGACCTACCCTGCCATGCAGAAACGCATTCCGGTCCGTCCATTCCAGCAGTGGTTCCTTCTGCTTACCGTCATACACGCTGATCTTGGCGCCGTCCAGCTTGATTCTAAGTGCTCTGGCTTTGCCGTTCTCCAGCTCAAGCACACCTGAAGTCAGCTCCTGATTCACTTCATAGCTGATTTTCCGCAGGATGATTCTGCCGTTGCGCAGAGCCAGCTCATAACCGATGAAAGAATCAGCTACCTGATCACGGAATGAAGATTCCATCGTTGTCCGCAGCAGGATCGAAGCTTCACCTTCCGCTGTGTCGGTCTGCGTAACGTCGATGCCAACCTCCATGTCCGTCCAGTGGGTATCTCCGCCGAAGATCATGGCATTATTACCGTCCAGCATTAGTCCAGTCGTCCCGTTGTCTTCCTGCCAATCTCCAAAGGTCGAATCCGGGTCAAAGCTGACCTTCTGCTTTCCTTCGGATACAGCTGCTTCACTCGTTTCAATGAACCGGATGTTCGGGCTGCCTTTCCCCTTCGTCACGGTCAGCCACTGCAGTCCTTGCTTTAATGAGAATTTACCAAGCGGAACCTTCATCCATTCCGAAGAATCATCCTCCGTTACGAATGCCTCTGCCTTCAGCTTGAAGGATCGTTTCACACCACCAGCCTCGACTTCAAGCGTCGAGCCGACTGAAGTATCCGATACCATCGCAGCGATTGTATAGTCACCATCCGCGCGTACATATACCGGGAAAGAAAGCTCAGCCTCCGTGCTAGTGAGCTCAGCCGAATAGCTGCCGTCTGGTGTTCCTTCTTGATGAATCGTAATGCCTTCCTCACCAATCGATGCGGCATGAACAGCCTCCATCGTACCTGGCACTTGCTTAATGGCTTTATTGTCGCTGCTGCCGCCTGCTTCATTTGCGAACGCTGTGTAATGAAGCACCGGCGTAAGTCCGTCTTTCCAGGCATAACCGATCCGTCCGGCCTTCGCGGTCAATTGCTTATTGTCGATGAGCAATATTCCATCCCAATACACTCTCGTACCGTTCTGATCCGCTTCTACCCGAACCGTATGCAGCTTGGCAAAGTCCATGCCTTCAGGCAATGTTGTCTGCTGCAACGCCTCATCTGCTGCCGAATCCTGCAAGGCAATCGTACGATTGGCCGGTTCAATACGTACACTGCGGTAATTGTCTTCATCGGTATAGGAGAAGATCGTTTCTAATTCACCAGCTGCCTTTGAAGTCTGCCCGTTGTCCAAGACTACGTTGTACTCCGCAGTAAATCGGTCTTCCGTCGTCATCTTAGTCAACCAAGCTGCATCTGTTCCGGAAACGGTCACCGATTCCCACTGCTCTGTATCCGGGATATCGCCAAGTGGATCCCTAAATGCCGGAAGAGCTGGAGCCGGAGTAGGCATGCCATGCGTTGGACCAAGCACCGACATTTTATCGCCGTTGAACGTCAGCCGATCCATATTGAGTTTTCTGACTGGCGGCCCTTCGGCCGACTTGCCTACCAAATTGTGATAAACGATGTAATAAGAATCCATATCAGGGCCAAGTACAGTCGCGCTGTGGCCGAGGCCGTTAAAATCTTTGTCTGTTGAGATAATGATAGGATTATTGTCAGGTATCGTATAAAGGCCGTTCGGCGACTCATGCCCCACCGCGTAGTTCACACGGTAACCCTTGGAGAATACATGATTGCCGGTATAAGTCATAAAATAAGTACCGTTTCGCTTAATAATCATCGAGCCTTCCGTCCAATGCCCAAGCGAAGTATTCAGCTTTTCACCCGCATCAATCGTGTAGGGGTCACTCATACTGCTGGCCATAATCCCGCCGGATTCCGCATGTGTAAAATACCATTTGGCATCATCATCGATGAAGACGGAGCCGTCGATGGTCAGGCCGAGATTCTCGGTCTCCACAGTGAACGGTCCTGTCGGACTGTCGCTGCGCAGTACATAATGCCCTTTCCCCGCAGGTGAGGTGTACATATAGAAGGCACCGTTCCAATAGACTACCTCTGGTGCATACGCACCTTCTGTGAGCGGATCTTCCGTTACAAGCCCTTCGTAGCTCCAATTAACCAAGTCATCGGAGCTCCAGGCTTTTATGCCAACCCGCCAATCTTTGGTGCTGCAGTATAGATAATATTTGCCATTGTACCGGAGCACATAAGGATCACCAATACCGTAATCCTCCCATTCCTGGTCGAGTGTCATTGGATTCTGATAGGAGTGGTCCACTGTTACGATCTCTCTTGCCTTCACTTGATCTTGATCCTGCTTCTGCGTCATCATCCATATCCCCCCTCCTCCTGCCGCCAGTACAACCGCGATGCCAATGCCGATCAAGGATCGTTTCATTTGCGATGCGCTCATGTGATTACCCCTTAATGCCGCTGATTGCCATCGATTCAATAAAGTAGCGCTGTGCCATAAAGAACACGATAACAACCGGCACAAGAGCAACAACGGATGCCGCCATCAGAGATGGGTAGTTTGAGGTGGAGATGTAGTTGGACTGCATGCTTGCGATAAGCACCTGAATCGTTTGACGCTCTGGCGTATGCAAGTAAATAAGCGGACCCATAAAGTCATTCCAGATACCCATAAAACCAAGCGCTGCCTGTGCGGCAATTGCGGGCTTGGCGATTGGCAGGGCAACCGTTGTAAAGGTACGGAAATATCCGCATCCGTCGATTTTTGCTGCATCAATCAGATCGTTCGGGATAGCCCCCTGCATAAACTGCCGGAAGAAGAAGATCGTTACGATATTACCGAATAAGCCCGGTACGATCAGAGGGGCAAGCGTATCGACCCAGCCCAGCTCGGAAAAGCCGATATACTGCGGTATCATAACGACTGAGTACGGGATCATCATTGTTCCAAGCAGAGCCATAAAGATCCATTCCTTGAATGGAAATTCAAACTTGGAGAACGCATATGCCGCCATTGCTGCTACAAACAAGCCGACAGTCAGTACGCACACAACGACGATGGCACTGTTCATAAACCCATATAAGAGAGGTGCCTTCGACCAAACATCCTTATAGTTGAGCCAAGTCGACGGATTAGGAATCCATTGCGGCGGAACATCAAACACATGCTTCTGTGTTTTAAGCGAAGTCGATACTGTCCATGCAAGAGGGCCCAGCATAATAACGGATCCCGCAAGCAGCAGCACGAAAATAATTGTATCTATAAGACGGCGTTGATTGGCCATTGCGTAAGGGCCTCCTAATCCTGATACACCCACCGCTTGGACAAGCGGAATTGTACCAAAGTAATGATAAATATAAGGATGCCAAGCACCCAGGCTACCGAGCTTGCATAACCCATGTTGAAATATTTGAACGCTTCTTGGAAAATGTAATACACAATTGTCGCACCGCTGTATTCCGGACCTCCATCAGCAGCCAGTATGTACATCTGACTAAACGATTGGAAGGTGCCGATAATACCCATAACAACAACGTAGAAATGAATCGGCGACAAAAGTGGAAGCGTAATATGCTTGAATTGATGCCAACGGGTAGCCCCGTCAACTTCTGCTGCCTCGTAATAGGTAGAAGAAATGCCCTGGAGACCGGCCAGATACAGCACCATCGTACCGCCTACACCGCCCCATAATCCCATAATAATGAAGGATGGTTTTACCCAATTTGGATCGCCTAGCCAGTTCGGCCCCTGTGTTCCAAAGATTTTCCAAATAAACTCGTTAACCAAGCCGTAATCATAGTTCAGCATCCACTGCCACAAGAGTGAAACGGCAATAATAGGTGAGATGACAGGGATATAATAGATCGTCCTGAAAATCGAGATCCCTGAAAGCTTGCGGTTCATCATGATAGCAAGAATCATCGAAATGACCATGCCAATCGGAATACCAAGAAGCAGGAAGAACGTATTGTACAGTGACTTATAAAACTTCTCGTCATTAAACATATAGTTGAAATTATCCGCTCCAACAAACTTCGAAGGCGTCAGCATATCCCAGGACATAAAGCTGAGACCAAACGAGGTGAGCAGCGGCGCCAGCCCAAAGATCAGAAACCCGAGCACGGGCGGCATAACGAATATAAGAGACCAGATGATTTCTTTGCGCCGGTATCCGACTTTTGTATTCTTCATTATTAATCCTCCCTGGCCGAAGGTGAGAGGGGCAAAGACGATGAATGATCATCTTTGCCCCCCTGCCTCAGCAAGTTCAACCTGCTTTACTTATTGCTTTCGTCGTACAGCTTTTGAAGCTTTGGCTGCTCAGCTTTCACAAAGTCAGCTGCGCTCTGCTTGCCGTTCCAGACAACGCTTGCATCCTGCCAGAACGTATCGAGCCATTTCGTATTTTTCGAGCTGTTCTCAATTGGAGGACGGCCGTAATCGGAGATAATATCAAGGAATACTTGGCGGCTCTCTGGTTTTTTGTCCATTTGAAGGAACTCGCCTTTTGCCATATCCATCAGGTTTGGTACTGCTTGGCCAAGCTCATAGTTTTGTTTTTGCGAGTCTTGATCAAGGCTGAGGTATGCAGCAAGGCGGAAGGCATCATCTGGGAACTCTGTTTTGTCCGATACAACAAAACCAAGTGATCCAAGCCATGTTGCTGTTTTACCTGTGTTCGGGCTAGCTGGCCATGCTGCGATATCCCAGTTGAATGGCAGATCCCAGAAGCCTGGCTGATCCCATGGTCCCATTGGGAACATCGCGATTTTGCCAGCTACGAAACGTGCATAGCCATTTTGCGCCTTCTCGTCATCCGGGGAAGGACTTACTTTATTAACAAGGCTAAGGTCAGCAACAAATTGCATTGCTTGTGCAAATTCAGGAGTGTCGATGGTGATCGTTCCTTTACCGTCTGTCCAGTCGCCGCCATTTGCCCATACGGCAGATTCAGTGGAGTAACCAGCAACACCAAAGGTATCGATTTTACCGCGTTCATTAGCAACTGTCAGTTTCTTCGCATCGGCAATCATATCATCCCAAGTGTACTCGCCTGCTTTGGCACTTGGATAAGGAAGACCAGCTTTGTCGAACAAATCTTTGTTGTAAGCAAATGCCCACGGACCAACGTCCTTCGGCAAGCCGTAAATGTCGCCTTGACCCGATGCAGTGCCGTCATAGCGGTAACGATCCAGCGCCGCCGGCCATACATTCGTTTGATCAACCAAGCTGCTCGAATCAAGCATCGTCTGCAGGTTCTTCAGAACACCGCTGCTTACCAACTTGTTGAAGTTAGCGCCGCCTGCGTAGAATACATCCGGTGTTTTCTTCGCTGCGATCAACGTATCAAGTTTTTGGTAGTACTCGCCTGGTGGTACGACCGTGTACTTCACCTTTTTGTTCGGGTATTTCTTCATATAAGCATCGATCAGCTTTTGGAATACAGCTTTCTCCGTATCGCCGCCCCAGCCCATAAATTCGATACTGGACTTCGCATCAGCACCGGTATCTGTAGCTGCGTTTGTTGCACCCGTGTTCGAAGATTCCTGCTCTGCTCCGGCATTGCTGTTGTTTTTACTGTTGTTCGTGTTTTCCTTGCTGCCACCGTTATTGGAACTGCAGCCTGCCAGCACGATAATGAGGCAAAGCATTGCGGCCATCCATACCTTACCGCTTTTCCATGTCGCCATTTGTTATTTCCCCCTTCATAATGAATGAACGATGAACGATTCCTCGTAACCCCTAAACAGATAAGTTCTGATCCGTATGTACAGTCTGACCGGCCCCCGCTAGCGTTCCTTAAATCAGGCTCGATTAAACCGACATATTTTTTAATTTATTACAACTTATTTGTTTATAAACAAAATATACAATCGATAAGCCACAATGTCAACGCTTTCTTTCAATAAAACTGTATCATTCAACAAAAAAGTTCCAGATGCCTGTGTTCCCACAAAACATCTGAAACAATTGGACAATCTATTCCATTTATTCGTATTGCATTCGCATGATAATGCCCTGCGCATAATCGCCAAATGATTTGCCAAACAAATTCATACCACCATGATGTTTCGCATCCTGCTTCAGCCCTATCCGGAAAGTGATATACGGCTTCTGATCCAGATGCAGATCACGGAGCGTTGTCATTGAGCTTTTTTCGTTGTCGACCGTACTGCGGCTTTCGTCCACTGCCCATGTCTTGAGCAGGCCATGCTGGGTGCTTGAATCATTCCACCATGGGGGGTTCAGCTTGCCCCGGTGATCTCCGAAATCGCCCGGCGAAATCCAGGAGCCTACCTCTACATCATTCACCCAGACCGTAATCTCCGAAGGCCAGTCATTATTATAGTTCGGTGCTTCCGAGCATAATTCGAGCGAGAATTCGATCGATTTCACCCTTGCACCTGCCGGTACCTTCTTCGGAAACCGGTATTCAATCCAGCCCTTGCGGAACCAGATAATCTCTGCCGTCCGGCTGTCCGGATGATAGAAGTTGTCCGGATCGTCCTCCGTAAACAGCATGCCTGTCGTATTGGCCATTCCGCAGGTCGGAAAGATATCAAAGTTGATGAAATGGCCAATCGGCATTTCGACTTCAACGGCTTTGCTCGTATTCTGGTAAAAGGCAATTGGATTAAGTATCATGCGCACATCATCGAAATTGCGGCTGCAAACCTTCATCGCTCCGCGTGAAGCCGGCTGCAGCTCGGTTAAGATCAGCTCCGCTTCCTCCAGCACTTTCACATTGGTCGCCGCTGTGGAGACCGGAATATTAAGCGCTTCGGCAATTTCGATAATGTTCAAATTCGGTTTGGCAAGCAGCAGCTTAATGATGCCGATTCTTGTATGTGTACTGAGAGCATGCGCGACCTTTACGAGACGATCGGGCTCGTCTATCGTTAATTCTAACAACGCAAAGTCCCTTCTTCCTCTTATCTGATAATTTCTTACAATAAGATTAGCGCGATCAGTCTGATTTGTCCAGTTTAATTGTAACAAAATATAATTTATTTTTTGTTACAGATTTTTTGGATGACAAAATAAAATCAGCCGCGTTTCTCTTGGCCTGGGGTGTCAGCCAATTCAAACGCGGCATGTTCGCACGAACGAAAACATCCGTTCATTAAGTTAAGCACGCGGGGCCGATGTTGATTCACGTTCAATAAGTGTTGTCGGCAGCAGCAGCTCCATATGTGGTGCTTCCGGCTGCTTCGTCCGCCAGAAGAGCTGCCGGATAGCCGTTTTCCCGAATAACCCAAGGTCTACACCCATTGTTGTTGTTCTTGGTGTGGCTAGTGTGGAAAGCTGTCCATTATCAAAGCTTACAATAGAAATATCTGACGGAATCTTGGGCGGCGGGGCTGTACCGTTCCGCACTGAAAAAGGCTGGCTCGAGTTATACCACGGCGCAACGCTGGATCACCGCTACTGCATGGGCGCTCTGCTGCTGGATCTGAATGACCCGTCTAAAGTCATCGCCCGCTCCAATCAACCAATCATGGAGCCAGAAACCGACTATGAGAAGAACGGATTTTTTGGAGACGTTGTGTTCTCCTGCGGCGCATTAGTCGAGGGCGATGTCGTGAAGATGTATTATGGCGTAGCCGATACGTCCTTGGCTTGCGCTGAGCTTAGTGTGAAGGAAATTTGGGACAGCTTGACTTACGTAAAGGATGACTTATTTGCTCCGCTAAAGCCTTCAACAACTAGCCAGGATAGAGCTATGCTGGATTATATCCAGTATAATTCATTGCAAATGAGCGACAGATTAAGCGGCGTTGGATTTAATACAGTAGAATTAGCTCTATTTGAATGATATAACCTTTTACCGTGAAATCTACTGGATGAAATCCAATATGGCTGTTTATCTTTTTAGCTAGATCCTGCTCCTGCTGGAGAGAATCCAATGTGAAAAGCCTGACATAGAAAGTGGGCTGTCCCGTAAGTCATCTTTATGACTTATGGGACAGCCCTTTTTATTTTTCATATGGAGCTTTCATTCGTCTCAGCTCTTCAGTAACTCGTTTCGCCTCTTCTAAAGTACAGGCAGGAGAGCTGACAACCAGTTCAGATGCGCCATCATAGCTTTCTGAAGTTATAAGCTTATAAATCACAGGGTCTGTTACCTCAAAGGATAATTTTAAACTTTTATGATCAAAAAACCCCTGACCTATAGAAGTTCGTGTTGCGCCTTCGTAAAATCTTAAACTGAATCCGTTCGTGATTATAACATTTTCGAGCTTATTGTCTCCTAACGTTAGTGTACCTTTGAAACTATAATTCCGCTTATCATAATGCCCGTCCAGAGTAAGCCTAGTCTCTTGATTAAATTTATCACCGTATATAATTGCGGGGCTGTCCTTGTGTATTATCTGATAGGGATCCATGCAGCCTGTCATAGAGAGTGCGGTAAAAAGTGATATGAACAATATAGTAAAAAGGCTTCTCAGCAAAACCACTTCCTTTTTCTCGCTAGTATTGTAGATCAGCACTCCATTCAAACCTTCCGTCCGCTAACGAATCGTCAGATTCTTATTTATCAAAAACTAGCAGCTTTACAATTATAACGAATCCTCATATCGTTATTTAGTTGATTAGAAGCAAAACATGGCGCTTTTACGGACAATAGCGATATGAGGATTCGTTAGCAAACCTAGTACTTAACATAGTAACGCATAACCCTCCTATTAAGTTCCAATTATGTTGGTGTACGACAGAAAGGCATACAAAAAAAAACTGTCTCATAAGCCAACGGCTCATGGGACAGTCCACTTCGATATATAAGACTAGCCTTTGATCACATAAAGTCTGCTGGATTCCTCAAAGATCTCCCCAGGAGCCAGGCTCAGGAGGCCGATCTCATCTGCCGGCAGATCCACATTAGGAGCGTTCACCAGATTGATCTGAGGCTCCGGACAGAAGAAGCCTTCTGTTGCGTTATTGTTCCAGATCATCCACTGCTTGTAGGAGGTTCCTACATCGTAGACAAGCTTAATATTTGCTTTTGTATCCGTAAGCTCCATCCGGTTACGTCCGTTCTGCGAACGAGATGTGTAATGATTATCCATCGCCTCGAAGAACGGGTACACGCCTTCGCCTTGCATTTGGAGTTCTTCTTCCTTCAGCGGCTGATACTCCTTAGTAGGAAGCATCCGCTTATCCAGTTCCCAGCGCTCGCCAATTGTCATATGAATGCGGTAATCCTGAGCTTGTCCTCCCTGCACGAATGGTGCATTCACCGAGGTATGGAAAGCAAGCAGGCATGGCATATCCGATTGCCCGTCATTACGGACCGTAACCTGCTGAAGCAGACCGTTCCCGCTTAATGAGTAACGAAGCTGGATCGTATAGTTGAACGGGAAGCTTTCATAGGAAGGATGCTGCTCATCCACTTGAACGGATACGACTACATAGCTTTCCGTTTTCGTAGAACCATAGTCATCTACCTGCCATGGCGTTTGATAGAGAAAACCATGCAGATGATTGCCCGTTGCAGGCTCATTCACAGGGAACTGAAGCGTCTTCCCAGCCCAAGGGAATTTGCCATCCTCATAACGATTCGGCGGGAAAAGCACAGGAATACCGTGGATCATCGGTCTTGCCTTGAAGCTCTCCATCTCATCCATCGTTGGCTCATGCAGAAAACGGTGCTCCGCTTCTACATCCCGGAATGCGATCAGATTGCCGCCAATCTCCGGAAGCAGCGCCGCTTCATATCGCCCTGAACGCAGCCAGATCGCGCGTTCGCCATTAAACAATCCTTCATTAGCTTGATTCATCGTCCTCATCCTTCTCCTCTGCTGTTCATTCTAAATGTCTTTCGTTCGCCAATCAGCGGGAATTCCCCGATTCGCAGCTTGGCTCCGCCATACGGTACAAGCTCGAGATCTACTACTGGCTGATCATCTGTAGCTGGAGCAAGTGGCGGGGTTCCCGCGTTATTGCCTTCCATCCGCCAATCCGGCACCAGCTTGCCTTGCGCCTCCAGCTTAATAGGAGAATCCATAGCCAAGAACGGCTGATAAGGCAGGTCCCCTTCATTCACGACTACCTTGAACTCGGTATCCGCAAGCAAGCCGTATTTCCATGGCGAAGCTGGATACAGCTCATAGTCATGGAACCGCTCGCGTTTCCGCAGCAGCTGCCAGTTCTCCTCCAGAGGAAGAGCATAAACGAGAGGGCCACGTTCCACACTCACGGCAAACAGATTACGTGATACCGTTTTCGCTTCCATCGGCAGTGTAAGCTCCACACGATCACCAGTGCGCCATTCGCGGTCAATTGTAGCATATCCTTGCTTGATGGCAACTGTAATTTCTTCTCCATTCACCATAATAGTTGGGGAACTGCACCATTCTGGAATTCGCAGCTGCATAGAGAAGTTCGCAGAACGGTCCAGTTGGATATCGATTTTCACCCGCTCCCGGAAAGGGTACTCTCCCGATACACGAAGCTCAGCCTTTACGTCTCCTGCAACCGTTGTACGAACGAGACAAGGAGCGTATGACACCGCTGCTAGTCCGCCTTCATTGTCCTGCATCCATAAATGCGAGACCAGCTTAGGCCAGCCCTGATGCATATTCGCTGTACAGCAGCCGAAATTCGGCTCCAGGCCAAACACATTAGCATAAGGACCGTTGCTCCAAGCGCGTGGTGCAACATTACAAATAATCTGATTCACCTGCTGATCGTATTGATGGGAAGTCCAGTCTGCCGAAATAGCAGCAGGCAGCGCGTTAAAGGCCACCTTTTCCAGCACATCCGCAAACTTGCCGTCTCCGGAAATCCTCGTCAACTGCTCAAGTGTGTACATATATTCAACGACCGCGCATAATTCAACGCCTTGGCTTGGGTCTGTTCCCGACAGCCATTCATCGCCAGAGAACATACCATGTGCTTGCCCGTGGTAATTCATCAGACTATCAATCCCGCGGTACACCGCTTCCAGCTCTTGGCTGTCCTCCGTCAGTTCATAGAGGACTCCGGGAGTTTTAAGTCCCATGGCCACATTCACCACATGTGTTCTCCAATCCCACTGCTCTACCTTCCGCCAGAACGGGAAATCGTAAAAAATATCGGTCCAATCCGTTGTCTGTTCCTTCACAATAGATGCGAGCTTCAGCAGCTCTTCTTTCTTGGTCCGCTTATACAGCCAGACGAGGCAGAGCAACAGCTCCGCTCCACGGGCTTTGGCCCATCCACGCAAAGGATGCTGTTCGATCTGTCCGGACACATAATTAGTGAATTTCGTCAGGAAAGGAATAACCCGGGAATCACTAGTCGCTTCTTCATACTGCATCATCACCTTGAGCATGATCATGTAGTGCCACCAGTCCTGCTCCTTGTCTATATCGTTATTCACAGTTTCAATCCGTGCCGGCCCAAACATACCGTTCTCCTGCTGACTGTTCAGTGCCCACTCGACCCAGCGGCCCGCCTTAGCGATCAGCTTCTCGTCGTTTAAGATATAAGCAAGCGGCAGCAATCCGTCCAAATAATACGGACCACGCTCCCAGCTTTCACCGTTCCCGCCAATCCAGCCATTATCAGGACCTACATCTGCCCAATGCTCCTCCAGATGCCCCGTTAATCCATCTGCCTGAATCCGAAGCTGATTGTACAGCCACCCTTCCGCCTGAATACTGCCAAGCGGCAGTGCCTCAAATGCACTCTTCATCGCTAGATTCCCTCCCTTTCTGTTGCAACTCCTTCGAATATACCACTAGAGCCGTCTGCCGATGGATAGACAATCGCAACCACTATTTATCCGATTACAACATAATAGGGAGAATCCGCTTATTTACGAATCTCTTGTATTTACTTATACTGGAACCATAATTCCGTGATATAAGGAGAACAATAATGTTTCATTTTGAATGTCCGCCTATGCCCCACTTCATCCAAATTGGCCAAGATACCTACAGCATCGGCAGAAAACATCCCGACCGCAGCAGCATTGGTGTATTTGACCTCCTGTTTGTGACAAGCGGCTGTCTATATCTGGCTGAAGGCGAGCATGAGCTCACCCTGCCAGCCGGACACTTTGGCATCCTCCGCCCGGATTTAGAGCATCGCACCGTCTCCCCTTGCAGGGAAGAAACACATTTCTATTGGCTGCACTTCCAGACGACCGGACAATGGCATCACGAGCCCTATGAAAAAGAGCCCTTGCCGCCTGAGCAAGAGCATCTGTATTCCCCAATTGAATACTTCTCCTTCTATATGCCGCGATCAGGTTCCGTACAAAGCCTTGGGCTCACAGAAGAACAATTCCATGGGCTTCTTCAGCTGTATGAGAACCCCTCCGGCAACACCCGCTGGCAGGAGCAGCAGCAGTTCCATGCTATTCTGCTCCGGCTTCAGGAGGATAGTAAGGAAGAAGCGGCACAAAACTCTCATCTTCAGCTTGCTGAGGAGGCCGCTCTCTACTTGCGTAAAGTTTACCGCGACCCGCTCAGTTATAAGCGGATGGCAGAGGAGCTGCATTTTCATCCGAACTATATTGCCTTATGCATGAAAAGAACGTTTGGCTGCACACCACTCGATTATGTGACCCAATTCCGGATTGAACAGGCGAAACGGCTGCTTATTCATACGAATGTGCCTGTTGGAACTATTGCGGAGGAGACTGGCTTTGGTTCCTTCCCGTATTTCGTCCGCTGTTTTCACAAGCGTACCGGCAAGACCCCAAAGCAGTTCCGGATGCAGTACCGGCAGCTCTCGTCTTCTACTTAGGGTCCAGGAAGCCCGTTCTCTCCAGCTCCGCCATCGCCTCAAGCAGCATAACTCCACTAAGCTGGCCGCTGAGCTGGACCTCCGGTTCCGGCTCTCCTGCCCAGGATAAGCTGAACAAGCCGGCCTCTGAACGGCCCTGCTCCCATAAGGAGACCGCATTATGCTGGATCAGATTGATCCATGGCAGTGATAAATCTGGCTGAATGTGAATGAGATTCACTAAATAACGGATAAGAATCCCTTTGAACAAACCACAATCATCATTACCCTCACGCGGCAGCATACCCGTGTCTGGATCTACAAGCTCCCGAACGGTTGCTGCTGCAGTTCTTTGCGCATCAACGAGATAGCTTTCATCTCCCGTACAGTTGAACAGCTCGATGCCGGCGCCAAGAAAGACGCCTTGGCAATACRTATACTTCCAGTCGTAATCAATCTGGCCGTCGCCCAGACGGTTCATGCCGTCCCAGACAAATCCGATCGCCGGATCAACAAGGCGTTCCTTATTGAATTGATAGATCCGCTGCGCCCATTCCAAATCTTCTTCCCGGCGGTCCATTTGATAGATTCGTGCAGCCAGAATAGAAGCAGGAGCATTAGCAGGCGTATTCTTGTAATCCAGCTGATCCTTTTTCCACGCCATACCGCCGCCCATATTGTCGTTCCAGGCTGTCTTGATATCTTCCCAAAGCTCAAGAACGCCTTCCTTATAAAACGATTTCCCTGTCTTATGATAGGCACGCAGCAGCGCTAATGCCATCCATTCCATATCGTCATAGTAGTTATGCAGCAGTGTATCGCCGTTCCACTTCTTCGCGCCACGGAACGCCCGCTCCAGCAGCACTTCATCTTCGCTTGCTTCTGTTCTCTCAAGAGCATCGACCAGCACATCTATAACATGCGCATGCCACCAATAAATCCAATGATCATTACAGGTACCGTTACATGGCACCACTTGATCCATCACTTCGCGATCTTCATTCCAGAACAGTCGCTTGAAGTCCTCCTGCGCAATTGCCGCGCGTTGTTCCCATTCCGCTTTAACTTGTACGGTCATTACTTGCGTACCTCCTCTGTCTGTTCCGTGATGATCAAGCCGCGCTGTTCCAACGTTGCCAGCTGCTCCAGCAGCATAATGCCGCTAAGCTGCGTGCTGAGCGTGACGCGTTCCTCAGGCTGAATGGCCCAAGAGGTGCTGAACACTTTACGTGAAGCATCTATGCCATTTTGCCATAGCATCTGCCCTTGATGCTCCAGCAAAGCTGCAAGCTCCTCCCGATTCGCAGATACGGCGGCCAGCTCTCCCAAATAACGGACGAGTATCCCCTTAAACAAACCGCCGTCCCCATTACCTTCATCAGGCCATAACCCGTCACTGAGCAGTTCATCGCGAGCTGCCTGTGCCGTACGTTCAGCATCCTGCAAATAACCTGCGTCACCTGTAATCCGGTACAATTCCACGCCTGCGCCAATAAAGACACCTTGGCAGTACGTAAATTTCCAGTCCTTATCGATCGAGCCGTCTCCGGTACGGTTCATGCCATCCCAGACAAAGCCGGTCTCCGGATTAACGAGCTTAGCCTTCAGCCAGTTATAAATGTTGCTTGCCCAGGCCAGATCTTCTTCCCTGCCGAACTCTTGATATAGCCGTGCTGCCAGAATAGCAGCTGGTGCATTCGCAGGAGTGTTCTTATAATCCAGCTGAGATTTCTGCCAAGCAATTCCTCCATCCACATGATCATTCCATCCGGTCTGGATATCATCCCACAATAGGAGGGCCGCCGCCTTATACTTCTCTACTCCGGTTGCCTGATAAGCCCTGAGCCAAGCAATCGCCATCCATTCCATATCGTCATACAGCTCATTTGGCCAAGCGCCGTCGTTACGCTGCAGGATCCCTTCGTAAAAAGCAGCCAGTCGCTCTCGATAAGCTGCGCTGCCCGTCCGGTTCAGACCATCTGCCAAGGCGTCTACGGCATGCGCCATCCACCAATAATGAAAAATCGTATTACAAGCACCATCCGGGCATGGGATCTCGATGTCATACATGTTAATCGAGGGATTCCAATATAATTGCTCCAATGCCTGCTGCGCTTCTTCCGCCCGTGCTGCCCACATCATAGTTCTCACTCTCCCCATATCTACTGCCTAATGTAATTGTCCATTTTTCTCTAATACGGCCATCTGCTCGAGCAGCATAATACCGCTTAATTCCGTACTTAACTGCACCACGGCATCTGGCGTCTGTACCCATGAATTGCTGAATACCGCTTTATCCTCCGCTTTGCCGTACTGCCATAAGCTGTCTGCGTTTGTCTCAAGTATGCCAATCAGTTCCTTCTGCTCCGGACCATCCGGTTCAGCAGCAATCAGCTCTCCTACATAACGAACTAATACACCTTTGAACAAGCCACCGTCCCCTTCACCTTCCGAAGGAAGCATGCCGGTTGCAGGAGATAGGAATATGTCCTTCAGATTAGCTGCCGTTTGGCGGGCATCCTCCAGATAAGCCTTATCTTCTGTCGCGTGGTATAGCTCTACGCCGGCTCCGATATACACACCTTGGCCGTACGTGAATTGCCAGTCCTTATCGATATTGCCATCGCCAGTCCGGTTAATGCCGTCCCATACGAGCCCGGTATCCGGATCAACGAGCGTCTGCTTTTGCCAGTTGTAAATCTTCTTAGCCCAGTCCAGATCTTCCTCGTTCTGAAAATGTTCATAGAGACGCGCCGCCAAAATCGCAGCTGGCGCATTCGCCGGCGTATTCTTATAATCGATTTGCTCTTTGCGCCATGCGATGCCGCCGCCTATCTCCTCATTCCAGCCGCCTTTAATTTCCTCCCACAGTTCAAGCGATGCCTGCTTATACCGATCATCCTTGGTCGCATCATAGGCTCTTAGCCAGGCAAGTGCCATCCATTCCATATCATCGTAATAATCGTTAATCATTACGCCGGCATTACGGTCGAGTAGTCCCTGATACAGCTTGACGAGCTGCTCGGTATACCGTTCATCACCGGTACGCTCGTAACCATCTGTTAATACATCTACGGCATGAGCCAGCCACCAGTAATTGAACGGGTCAGAGCACAGCTGCGCAATACATGGTGCCGCATTACTAAAGAGTCCACGTTTCTCGTCCCAGAACGAGCTCGAGAGTTCAAGCTGCGCTTCTTCCGCCCGCTCCTGCCATAAGGTAGAGGGGGCAGTTGTCTCGTTGTTACGCGTCTGTTGCCAGATAACGGCCGCCGCAAGAATGAGCAGCACGGCCAAGCCGGCTATCAGCTTCTTTTGTTTCAATTCGAATCCCCCGCTTACCCTTTAGTCCCCGTAAAGGCAATGCCTTGCACGAAATACTTCTGAAGAAGGAGGAACAAGATGAGAATTGGTAAAATCGCGATCAGCGCTCCGGCCATCATGGGTCCAAAGTCGGTCTGATGGTTATACGAGAAGGCCTGTAGCCCCATCTGAATCGTTGCTTTCGCCGGATCGTTCAGGATGATCATCGGCCAGAGGAAGTTATTCCAGCCTCCTTGGAAGGTGAAGATCGCAAGTGTTGCAAGTGCCGGCTTAGTCAGCGGCAGGTAGATGTTCCAGAAGATACGGAACTCTCCAGCGCCCTCGATCCGCGCCATCTCCATCATGTCGGAAGGCAAGGTCAAGAAGAACTGACGCATGAAGAAGACCGCGAAGGAACCTGATGCACCTGGCAGGATAATCCCCCAGAACGAGTTCAGGAAGCCGTTGCCTCCGGCTCCGAGAATGTCATTGCCGCCAATAAGCGGAAAATGCTTCAGTACATAGAAACTCGGGATCATCGTAACGATACCCGGGATCATCATTGCAGCAAGCAGAATGCGGAACAATGGCTTATTTAGCTTGAAGTTCAGCTTTGCAAAAGCGTAACCACTGATTGAACCAAAGAACAGGTTACACAATACACCTGCCGTAGCCAGGATAAACGAGTTAGCGAAATAGCCGGCAAAGGGAACCGTCGTAAATGCCGATCTATAATGCTCAAGAGTAAGCTTTGACGGAATCCATTTGATAGGTACCTCGAAGATTTCATTACTTGGTTTGAATGATGTAATCAGACTCCAGAAAAATGGTAAAAACATGGCTATTGCTATGCCCACCGCGACTACGTAAAACAAGACGGTAACCAGCACCTTTTTCAAGGCCTGAGAAGGCAGCTTAGGTGTAGGCGTTGAAACTGATGTAACAATTGGCTGTGCCATATGAAGTCCTCCTAAAATGAATGATCATCCATAGCTGTTTTAAAGCTAGTTGTGATTATTCATACCTCGTAAGCATTATCACACAATGGGCTCTTCAGATTTATTAATGCGCATGTTAATGAAAGAAAAGATCAGGATCGCTACTGCGAGCACAAAGGCTTGTGCGGAAGCGTAACCCATCTTGAGCTGGTTGAAGCCCTGATTATAAATCAGGTATACCGGCGTCTTGGTCACGTTGCCCGGACCACCTTGCGTCAGAACAAAAGCCTGGTCAAACATCTGAAGCGCCCCGATAATCGCCATCGTGCTGACAAGGAAGGTTGTCGGCCGGAGCTGCGGCCATGTAATGTAGCGGAAACGATTAAAAGCGGTCGCACCATCAAGTTTAGCGGATTCATACAAATAGTCTGGTACACCTTGCAGGCCGGCAATATAGATGACCATATTAGAACCTACCGACTGCCATAAGGTCACCATAATAATAGATAACATTGCCGTCTCCGTCTGAGCGAGCCAAGCCGGACCTGTAATACCAACATAACTTAGAAGATTATTAACAAGACCAAACTCCGGATGAAGCAGCCATATCCACACCGTCGCAGCCGCAACGGAAGAAGTCAGTGTCGGAAGATAGTTCATTGTGCGGAACAGCTTAACGCCAAACCGCTTGAAGTTAAGGAGCATGGCAAGCAATAAGGAAATAATGATGTTGAGCGGTACGAAGATTACCGCGTAGAAGAATACATTTTTAAACGTCGTCCAATACAAATCATCTTCAAGCATCTTTTTGTAGTTATCGAGTTTAACAAATTCCATCCGGCTGACCACATCATAATTCGTAAAGCTTAAGTAGAGCGCCATGATGACTGGTATAACGGTAAAAGCGATAAACAGCAGCATCGTTGGTGTAACAAACAGATAGGCCATGCGGGCCTGATGTTGGTTCAGCTTACCCATTGAAGACATCAGCACTTCTCCTTTCCTTGTGCAAGCGTAAACGGCTGCACCCTCCTTATGAGGAGCATTCGTTTCGCGGGTGAAAATATAAGCGCAGTATAGAATAAATTGATACTTTCTTATATTTTGAAAAGTGATAAAGGGAGGTCTCCCTCCCTCTATCCCTCTTCTATAAGCTGTAAGGCTGCGATATTATTTTACGTCTTCGTTGTCTGCGAGCTGCTGATCTCCCCGCTGCTGCGCTTTCTTCAGAGTTTCCTCTGCATTTTGCTTCTTCTGCTGGAACAACTGCAGGTTCGGAATAAGTGCTTCGGTCTCCATGACGGAATAGCCAGGGTGAGCCGGGCGAACTTTTGCGAATTCAAGCGTATCGAGGAATGGCTTATAGAGCGGATCATTTTGGAAGAACGGATCTTCCAGCGCCGGTTTGTAGCCTGGGATGTTAAGGCTTGTTTTCGCCCACATCAGTGCATTGTCTTTGTTAGCCGTCCACCATTTGATGAACTCCCATGCTGCTTCCTGATTCTTCGAGGCTTCCGGAATAACAAGGCCAAAGCCACCCATCACGCCGCCCTTGTCTCCATTTGGTCCTGCCGGAGGAGGAACAACTCCAAAGTCCAGATCTTTACCATATTTCTTATAAGTGCTGAGCATCCATGGACCGTTATAAGTCATAGCAACCTTGCCAGTCGCGAAGGCATCTGTCCCTTCGCCAAGACCTTGCTCGAAGCCGACCTTATACACTTTATCCTGATTCAGCATGCGGTCCCAGAAATTAAGCACCGCCAGACCCTTTTCATTGTTGAAGTTTGTTTTGCCGTCGTCAGTCAGCATTTGAGCGCCTGCTTGCTGAAGATACATATTAAAGAGGCCGTTATCACCAAGGGAGAAGCCCGACACTTCTAGCTTGCTTCCATTCCACTTCGTTGTCTTAATTGCCGCCTGCTCGAGCTCATCCCATGTCGTAGGAGGTGTCGTTACACCTGCATCAGCCAGAAGCTTTTTATTATAGAAGAGCGCCCGGGCATCTACCGTTAAAGGGAGGCCGTAAAGCTTGTCGCCATTGGTCAATTCCTTCAGTGCTTCTCCGTAGAAATCATCCTTATTTAAGCCGTCCGTTGTCATAAATTCATCGATCGGGTGAAGGACATTTTTCGGAGCATAGAGTGGTGTACGCCATCTATCCCAGAGCAGAACGTCCGGTGCGCCGCCGGATGTAGCAGCTGTCAGGAACTTCGTAATCAAGTCCTGCTGCAGCACATATTTGACATGGATTTTATCCTGCGACTTATTAAAGGCATCAACCATCGTCTCGAATTGCTTCTGGCCGTCACCAGCCCAGTCACCCCAGAACGTCAGATCTACTGCTTTGCCGCCGCCAGAATTCCCAGATGCGTTATCCGCTTTCTCATTTGTCCCGCTGTTTGCATTCGTATTGCTGTTACCGTTGCTGCTTGTAGATGTGTTTGCGCAGCCAGCTGTTGCTACAACTGTGACCAAGGCCATCATCGTGATCCATTTTTTCACTTTTCATGCCTCCCTTTTTTAGTTACCCTATCTATTTCAAAAGAAAGCTGCATTTATTAGCAGGTCTCTCTATGAAATCGCTGTTATTTCGTCTGCACTTTAATCCCGCAATAATCGAGAAGAAGCTCGCTGAACATCATGTTCGCCCAGGAGAACCATGGACGGCTGAACTGATACGGGTCATCCACATGGAAACCTTCATGCATGAAGCCAGTTCCGGCAGTTGTTGCCTCCATGAGAGTAAGCAGTCTTTCCTTCTCGGAACGATCCTCCGTCGTTAAACCCTGCATCGCCAGCGCAATATGCCAGATGTATTGGTCAGGCGTATGCGGACTGCCGATTCCGGCTGCTGCTTCGCCTGCGAAATAATAAGGATTGCTGCTGCTCAAGATAAAACTTCGCGTATTGCGGTAGATCGGATCCTCCTGCGAGGTATAGCCTAGATATGGAATCGATAAGAGGCTTGGGACATTCGCATCATCCATAAAGTTGTAATGGCCAAGTCCATCTGTTTCATAAGCGTAAATTTTTCCGAATTGCGGATGCTCGGTAATGCCGTAAGTTTGAATACCTTGATCAATTTCCCCGCCAAGCTTAGCCGCACGAGCTGCAAGCTCTTGGTCGCCAAGCACTTCTTCCGCAATTTCCTTCAAATAGTTCAACACAACAACCGCAAACATATTCGCTGGAATGAGATAGCCGTATGTACAAGCATCGTCACTTGGGCGGAAGCCGCTCCATGTCATACCGGTATAGCCAGTCTCTGTCCCTTTCCCCTCACGGAGAAGCGTATCCGTTGGTGCACAGTTAAAGCGCTGGAACCTATAAGGTGAAGCGGTCTCGTGATTTTGCTCCGTTGTCCATAGATTCAGAATTGCATCTGCCGCCTGCCTGAACGTCTCATCAAATTGCGAGGTGCGGCCGGTATTCTTCCACAGCAGGTAGCTGAGCTGGAGCGGATAACAAAGCGAATCAATTTCGTACTTGCGTTCCCAGATGGAAGGGCCTGTATCTGTCAGGTCATCCTGATGACCTTTCCCCGTTGGTCCGTTGTTGAAGGCATTCGCATACGGATCAATGAGCACCGAGGCCATTTGTCTACGGACCAGACCTTCAATTAGATCAGCCAGCTCGGCATCCTCAGATGCCAGCACCAGAAACGGACGAAGCTGAGCCGCCGAATCACGAAGCCACATAGCTGGTATATCACCTGTTATAACAAATGTCGTACCATCTGGCATCCGCTGAATAGTTGTCTGCAGTGTATTATGGATCGCCTTCTCGAATATTGCGGCCCAATTGGGGTGGTCCGGTAATTTATCCTTTATACGATCCACCAGTTTTGTGAGGGATACAGGGATTTCTGTCGATTGAGCCATGCTATTCCTTCCTCCTTGTTGCCGTTAATCAATGATTTGTAAAACGCTTTCATTTGATATTGCTATTATATTGGCATGCATATGGTATGTCAATATGTATTTTTTTATATTGTTTATACCAATCTTTTATACTATTTACGCAGGACTTATGGCACACAAAAAAAGCCCCTCATCTGGAAACTTGAGTTCCCTTCCGCCATACCTCGACAAAATCACTGCCTGGACTCAACAAAAAACAGCCTCCAAGAATGGAGGCTGTTGTCGCCTTAATCATGCCTTATTGTTTAGCCTGACCTGTCGAGTCGCTGATGACGAGCGAAGCATCCAGCAGGATTTTATTTGGTACGGATTGTCCACCCCAAAGCTTGAGCACGTTCTCGAAAGCAACACGCCCCATCTCATGCTGGTTCTGACTAAGGTGAGTGAATGGATATCGTCCGTTCGTCTCGGGACAGTCAAAGCAGACGATTGAATAGTCCTCAGGTACAGACTTGCCCATCTGCCGCACCGCTTGATAAGCAATCTGCCCGATATTATATTCAGTCGCAAACAGCGCTGTAATCTGCGGATGCTTGATCAGATGGTCAATAATCTTCTGAATATCCATCTGCTTATTCTCTTCTGTATTATGCTTCGGGAGCGTAGACGTAATATTCTCCATCCAGATCTCACGGTCCACAACAATACCTTTCTCCGCATGGGCCTGAATAAACCCTTCGATCCGCTCCTCAATCGCGGTTGTATCAACCGGCGGAGGGGTAAGAAAGGCAATTGATTTGTGCCCAAGCTCGAACAGATGGTCTGTACCATCCTTCGCCGCGCCTACATTGTCTGTTGCAATTGAACTCGCCGAAATGCCTTTCAAATGGCGGTCGACAAGCACAAATGGAAACTGATTGATGACCAGTTTCAAGATCTCCGCATTAAAATATTCGCCCTGCGCAGGGAAAATAATGAGGCCATCTACCCCAAGCTCCAGCAGCCCCTTAATAGCTTCCTCTTCGAGAGCCGGATTACCAAACGTCCGCCGAAGGACCAGATAACAGTTATGCTGGCGCGATGCCTCCTCCATGCCATAGATCAATCCATTGCCATAGCTGTCCGCAAAGTCCGTAATGACAAGGCCGATCAGCAGTCTGCCGTCTTCTTTACGCGTCTTTTGAGCCGGAATGCTTGCGGCGGCGGACTGCTTCGCCTGCGGCGTTGGCTGATCGGATACGAACGAGCCTCGGCCCGGCTGCCTCACTATATACCCTTCAGTGGCCAGCAGCTCAAGCGCCTTCTTGCTTGTGATCCGGCTGACATTATATTCGTCGCCTAGCTCCTTCTCGGAAGGAACACGGTCGCCCGGTTCATATTTCTTCTCACGAATGTCTTCGCGGAGAGCTTCAAATATACGCTCATACATCGGTTTCGATGATTCATTCATCCTGTTCGTTCCCCCGTCTTCCACCTGACAAGTGTTCAATATATATAATAATATATCATGATATATGTTATTTGCCAAGTTGAATTGACATATCAACCTCAGAAGCGGAGAAAGAGAAAATGTATCGGTTAGATTGGCATTTCCTTACCTGTATAATCCACAAAGTTGAACTTGCCTTGAGGTACAATCCGGCCCTCGAGCATATCGAGAATGCCCTTCGAGCTTTGCCGTGGATCAGTAGGAGCCTGCTCCCCGCCCATGTCTGTCTTCATCCATCCCGGATGCACACTCACTACTTGAATTCCCCGCTCCCTCACAGCGGAAAGCAGCTGTTGAGTGAACATATTTAATGCTGTCTTCGTTATCCCATACGGATAATCGCCCGGATAAGCATTCGTGATGCTGCCCGCTTCAGAGGAAATATTCATAATGGCTGCGCCCGGCTCCGTTAAGAGAGGAAGGAAATGCTTCACAACTCGCATCGGTCCAAACAGATTAATATCAAAAGACTGCAGAACCTCGTTCATATCAAGCTCTTCGATTGGTGTATTCCGCGCTGCTAGAATCGCTGCGTTGTTAATAATGGCACCTAACGTCCTTCCTTGCTCCTTCAGAGAAGCCGCTAGAACAGCCAGTCCAGCCTCATCCGTAACATCGAGTTGTACAGTCTCAAGCTGCTCAACATACTTCTCTTGTAAACCCGCCAGCTTTTGGCTTGTCTGCCTTGCTCCAGCTATTACATGATGGCCGCGCTCAAGCGCCTCAATTGCCATTTCATAACCAAGTCCCCGATTGGCACCCGTAATAAGTATATTCATTGTTCCAGCTCCTCCCTTATGATTGCCATTTGTTGATCCGCCATCCTATCCCCTCCGTATTTGCACAACCTGAGATATTGAGATCGCTTTCATAACGGACTGTCGTTATCAGCTGTCTGATATTCGTCCAAGCCTCTTATGTCAATTAATGATAACATCTGGGAGAGATTGTTCAATATAAAACTAGAAAATCACGACAAGTATGAAAAAAGAAACGCCGCTGACGCGCCCGCCCAATACTATGTTGGATTTATTACAGTAGAATCCCGGCTGCTACTCTTACTTGCTCGGCTATGTTGGATTCCATACAGCATAATGAGCTCATATCAGACAGTAACTATTCAATTAGCCTGATTATGTTGGATGGAATCCAACATAATCAGGCTAAGTGACAGCACTAAGCTCTACTTTACTGGAGAAAATCCAACGTATGGCGTAACATCCCTCTCATTCCCGCTAAAGTAGTGTCTCCGGTTACGTAACCGGTTTCTCAAATTATATGGGCGTGAAAAAGTTTATGTCAATCGCGCTAGTATAGTTAATTTTTTTACTAAAGTTCTCGATTATTCCGATAGATTTTCCGATAGGCAGCAGGTGTAAGGTTCTCGAATTTCCTAAACGTCTTTATAAAATAACCTGCATCAGCGAAGCCCAGCTCGTCGCTGATCTGATTAACAGCCAGCTCCGTTGTCTCTAGCAGCTCCTTCGCCCAGCCAATCTTTAGATGAGGGACAAACACCGAAAAGTTCTCCCCTGTCTCCTTCGTAAAGATCCGGCTGAAATAACTTGGACTGACATGGCACAAGGCGGCCATATCCTTTAAGTCCACATTCTCGTGCTTATGCCGGAATATATGGTCAAAAGCAGGTTGTAAGAGCGAATTACCTGCCTGATAAACATTAGAAGACTTCTTGATCTTCTTTTCAATTAATGTATTCGACAGCTCGCTTTGCAGCGCTTGTATATGCTCATAAGAGGAGTCTGGTGCATGTGCCGGATGCTCCAGCGTTATAGAATTACGGTACATCTCAAGCATATCGCTCTTCCGAATCGCTTCCTCTACGATATAGTTGCATAGATGGAACAGCATATCCGCAATCTTCTCAACCTCTTCGAAGGACAAGACTGGCAGCGATTCATATTCCTCGCTTAGCGCTTTAAACTTTTTATCCGTCTCCACATTGGGAGGTCTCGTTACAATCTGCTCGATTGGCACATCAGGATCACGAAGCTTGACCTGCCCCGCCATGACGGCACCAATATATTGATCATCGACTACAATTGGAATGGCGATATCAAGTATTTGAAAATGGCACTGATATATATAAGGCTTATTCGACCGCACCGCCTCAAGCCCGCCCCGCGCATCACATTTCTGGCAATAGGAAGATAGAGCGGGATCCTCCCTCACCGCTGAGCAGAATGCCTGGCACTGGCTATGCTTCGATACAGGGACACCTTTGTAATCCACTGTAATAATGGCCATCCTCGTGACCAGCGACATTGAGTCCTGCAGCTTATGCCATTTATCTATATCCATAATTTTCTTCAAATCGTATCGTGAATTCATCTTGTTCGCCCCAAACGTCCAGCCTAATGTGTACAACATTATTATACTCGAAGGCGGACTGATGACAAAATAGTACAATTCCAGGTCGTTTTGCACAAAAAAACACCATCAGATTATGCATAAATTTGCGCTTATCGTACAATGAATCCCCTTTCATAAACGCTTATAATGGCAGTAATCAATTCATTTCCAGGAGGTCATTCATAATGAGAAAAGCATTTATTAGTCCAAGTAAATATGTTCAAGGTGAAAACGAACTTCTAAACCTGGGGTATTTTATTCAAACGTACGGTGATTCCGCCCTTCTTATTGCTCATCCAGACGATGTGAAACGTGTAAAGGACAAGCTGGACTTCACTTCAAATAAATTCAATATTACGCTTGTAGAAAGCGGTTTCCGCGGAGAATGCTCCCGTGATGAGATCGGGCGGCTCAAGGACCTCGCTCGTGAGAAAAACTGTTCCTGCACAATTGGTCTTGGCGGAGGAAAAGCGATTGATACGGCGAAATGTGTAGCGGAAGGCGATGCGCTTATTATTGTTCCAACCATTGCCGCTACTGATGCTCCAACAAGCCATTCTGCTGTTATTTATTCGAATGAAGGAGCTTTCGAGGATTACGCTTACTTCAAACAAAGCCCAAGCGTCGTGATGATCGACACTACCGTTATTGCGAATGCTCCAACCCGCTTCCTTGTATCCGGYATGGGTGACGCGTTATCGACGTATTTCGAAGCGAGAGCAACTTCCCGCTCCTTCTCCAAAGTGAATGCTGGCCTGCCAAACGGCGTACACGCTGGTGCAGCACCGATTGCCCGCGGCACTAAAGCTGCATTTGCCCTTGCAAAGTTGTGTTATGAAACACTGCTTGAAGACGGACTCCAGGCGAAAGCAGCTTGCGACAGCAACAAAGTGACGCCTGCTCTTGAGAACATCATCGAAACAAATATTCTGTTGTCCGGTCTTGGATTCGAAAGCGGCGGACTTGCAGCAGCACATGCGATCCATAATGGCCTGACTGTACTCGAAGGTACTCATCATTATTTCCATGGCGAGAAGGTTGCTTTTAGTACAATTGCTCAGCTCGTTCTTGAGAATGCGCCGAAGGAAGAAGTGAATGAAGTACTCGAGTTCTGCGTATCTGTTGGACTCCCGGTATGTCTTGCTGACATCGGTGTAAACAGTATGACGGAGGAGGAGCTTGCTAAGGTAGCTGAGCTGGCCTGTATCCCAGAGGAATCGATTCATGCTATGCCATTCCCGATTACGGAGGAAGCTGTAGCAGCTGCGATCATTGTAGCAGATCAGCTCGGCCAGGCTTTCAAACAAGGAAGGAACTAAAAACATGAAAAAAATCATGAATCAACCGGAGACGCTAGTAAGAGAAATGTGCAACGGTTTTGTTATGGCGCACCCGGGTTTGGAATTTGTCTCTAAATATAAAGTGATTAAAAAGCAGAACATTAATACTTCTAAAGTGACATTAATAAGCGGCGGCGGCAGCGGACATGAACCCGCTCATGCCGGGTTTATTGGCAAAGGTATGCTTGATGCAGCCGTATGCGGCGACGTATTTGCTTCTCCATCTCAAATTCAGGTTTACCAAGCGATCAAGTCTACAGCCAGCGAACAAGGTACGCTTCTTATTATTAAGAACTACAGCGGCGATATGATGAATTTCAAAAATGCTGCAAACCTTGCTGCGGAAGATGGCCTCCGGGTCGATTATGTCAAAGTGGATGACGATATCGCAGTTGAAGACAGCCTGTATACGGTTGGTCGTCGGGGCGTTGCTGGGACAGTACTCGTTCATAAAATTGCAGGTGCAGCAGCGGAAGCGGGTATGACTTTAGGACAGGTGAAGTATGCAGCTGAAAATGCGATTGCTAATGTCAGAAGCATTGGGTTCGCTTTTACCTCCTGTACAGTTCCTGCCAAGGGCACTCCAACGTTCTCGATTGGCGAGGACGAAATGGAGTACGGTGTTGGCATCCATGGTGAGCCAGGTATCCGTAGAGAAAAGCGTATTTCCGCAGACGAGCTGGCAAATCGTATGGTGTCTGAACTATTAGCAAGCTTGAACTTGAAAGACCATGCTGCAGAGGAGATTGCTGTACTTGTTAACGGCTTTGGCAGCACCCCTCTTCAAGAGCTGTACCTGCTCAATAACGCTGTGATGCGTGAATTGCATACAAAAGGTATTGCCGTAAATAAAGTGTTTGTCGGCAATTACATGACGAGTATCGATATGGCTGGAGCATCACTCTCCATTATGAAGCTGGACGAGCAGCTGAAGCAGCTTCTGAATGCAGAATGCGACACATCTGCTTTCCTCGTACGCGGCGGAGATGCTTCCCAGCCTGTGTCTTATGTGGCGCTAGAAGAGCTAGAACAAGTCGGCCAATCGGTGTCTTACCGAGTGGAGACAAGCGAAGAGTCTGCGGTAGTAGAGAGAAATAAGCTGTCGCTTAACAATATGATTTATCTCATTGATAAGATGAGCGAGATTATTATTGAGAATGAAGTGCCTTTCTGCGAGCTGGATTCCCATGCCGGCGACGGCGACTTTGGCATGAGTGTAGCCAAAGGCTTCAAGCAGCTGAAATCGGAGTGGAATGAAATCATTCGTGAATCCGCCGATATCGGCAGCTTCCTGCATGCCTGCTCGCTCATCATTATGGAGCATTGCGGCGGCGCGTCCGGTCCAATCTGGGGCTCGGCTTTCCGTGCAGGCGGCAAATATGCTGAAGGCAAAACAGAGCTTTCGGTCGCAGAGGTTGCAGTGCTGCTCGACGCTGTTGTGAAGGGTATTCAAGCGACTGGAGAAAGATCGTTTGGCCGCGGTGCTGTTGTTGGCGATAAGACTTTAATCGATGCGCTGATTCCTTATGCGGAAAGCTGGAAGTCGGCTGCTGTTGCTGGAACAGAGCTGAAGGCTGCCGGTATTGCAGCTGCTGAGGCTGCTGTCCAAGGCGCCAAGCAAACCGCGACGATCGTTGCCCGTATGGGCCGCGCCGGCACGGTTGGCGAACGCAGCATCGGTTATCCTGATGCCGGCGCTTATGCACTTGGTGTTATTTTCACGGGACTATCGGTTGTGTTGAAGTAATAACTGTTAGATTTTAGGACCTAAACAGCAGCAGTCATGGACAGACCTAACTGCTGCTGTTTTATTAAACAAACATGTCTGTCAGCATAATAAATAAGAAGCGCATAATGAGTTAAGTTTATTGCGAGAATAACAACGAAGTGCAGCATCATATGAGTAAAGGAGAGGCGCTTAGTTCATGTCAAATAAGAAGAACTACTATTCATTCGAAGATCCAGCCGGCACTACAATTGAATTTCAAGCCACCAGCTTACAGCAGGCCATGGTTATTAAGAAGAACAAAGCCCAAGAACTTGGGATTCCTAAAGAAGCTTTCGAACTAGTAAGCATTCGCAAAAAACCAAGCCAAAGCGAAATCGCTATTTCAGAGTAAAATAGACGGTGAACCCCTGCCATTCAACTAACGTCCACTAGGAAGAACACTAAAACGAGACCATGGAAAGCCCTAGACAATTGGAGAACATCTGCCTTTGGTTAGGTGTTCTCGAATACCGTTAGACACCCGCCATGAATCCTTCTCATAGACTGTTCTTAAACTCTTGCGGTGTCATCCCAAATTGTGTTTTAAACAGCTTAATGAAATATTGCGGCTTCTGATAGCCGACTTCATGCGCAATTTGACTTATCTTCAAATCCTTGTGATTCAACAATTGAACGGCTTTCTCCATTCGCAGGCGAAGCACATAATTGGAGAAATTCTCTCCTGTCTCCTGCTTGAATAGGTTGGATACATATACGGGATGCAGATTGACATGATCGGCTACCGTTTGAAGCGTTATATCAATGATATTTTCTTGTATAAATCGGCGAATGCGTTCCATCAAGTCAGATCGTATATTGTCCGAACGTCTGTCGCTGTAAGCTTTGATTTGGATAAAACTGCTGTAGGCCCATTCTTTTAACGGCTCCACACTCCAGCTGGCATCAATTTTCAACATCTTCTCAATATCTCTTCCAAACACATCAAAAATCCTTTTACCTTTCTTGTGCAAATAATAGGAGTAGGCTTGCAGTAAGGTAACGTAGATTTCAACCCCGTATTCACGGGCTCCACTGCCTGCACCTTCAAGCTCATCAAAAATCCGGTTCAGCTTAGTCTCAAATGCCGTCCACTGTTCGAAGTCAATTAACTCCATAAAAGTATGGGAGCGATAAAGCTCCGCAAGCGGCTGAATTTCAAAAACTTCTTTTTCTTGCGTCGCATGAAAAAAGCTTTCCGTCTGATAGCCTATGTAATCGGTATAGATCGATAATGCTGAGTGATACATGGGCATGATGTCCTTAGGGAATGCTCCCCAATTGCTAAGTACAATGGAAACTTTCGACTTTAAATATAATTTGATTTGATGCTGGGAGAGCCTGGCCAAATCTTCTATACTAGCTTTTTCCGTTTGTTCGATCTGATTGGCTTGAACCAGGAAAATCAAATAATCATGTGAATCTTTACAATACATCACATTTAACTTGTTCGTAAAAACTTCTTCTACGATATTAAACATGGCATATTCGATTAACGAGAGACTATAAAGATCCGTATTCGAATAATCCTCCTCTACTCTCATACATAAGAGGATCGCCTCCTTTTCAACAGAAAAGGGAAGACCATATAACTGGATCTTGTCCTTCAAGTCAGATAGGGGATAATTTTTGCCTGATATCAGATCAAACAAGAACATTTCTCTTAATTTCGGCAGACTTTCCCGGAAACGGTAAGCAAATTTTTGCTGATTGACCAGCTCAATTCCTTCTTCTGTAATCCGATCAATAATAGTTCGGAGGGTTTGTTCCAATTCCTCGTTCGACACCGGCTTGAGCAGATAATCGCATACTCGCTGCCCAATGGCTTCTCTCGCATATTGAAATTCATCATAGCCCGTAATAATAACAGCCTTCGTGTTCTTCCATTTCTCATTTATTCGGGCGATCAATTCGAGACCAGTCATTCCGTTCATATGGATATCCGTCACCACAATATCCACGGAACGATAATTCAGCAGCTCAAGAGCCTCTTCGCCGGAGTAGGCCTTGTAGACATGGGAAATCCCCATTTGCTCCCACGGAAGCCCAATTGCCAGACTATCAACCAAGTGGGTGTGATCATCCACGATCAATATTTCGTACATATATTATGTTCCCCTTTCCATCAGGTCACGCTTTCCTTGCTGCTCCAGCTTAATTGTACGCAAAGTCCGCCTAAATCGGATTGACTAAGCTGCAGGCCTGAGTCGCTGCCGTACATAAGCCGCAGACGTTGATGAACATTTTTCAGCCCGGATTCTATCTCTTCGTTGCTCGAATAAATCTTCTTTCGGATAGACTCGATTACCGAGTAATCCATTCCAGTACCCGTATCCTCAACGGCTACATGATTCATCCCCTCTTCACTCCAGCACTTGATTTGAATCATTCCGTAACCTTGTTGATTATTGAATGAATGAAGAATCACATTCTCAACAAGCGGCTGCACAATTAACCGCGGCACTTCGAGATCCTCCATCTGCGGCTCAATGTCTATATGAAATTCAAAATCGTCTCGGAGCATGCAATGAATTTCCAGATAGAAATGGATCAAGTCCAGTTCATCTTTCAGTGGCACCATCTTGCTTCCCGTCTTTGTCGTATATCGATAATATTTACTCAAATTCATGGTCATCGAAATGGCGGCTTTGTTTTCATTCAGCTCAATCATACTTTTGATATAAGCAAGCGTGTTATATAGAAAATGCGGGTTAATCTGCGATTGCAGCTGCTTTAGCGTCGCATCCTTCGACCGAAGCTGTTCTTTATACACATCCACAATCAATTCCTCTATTTTTGATGCCATGGAGTTAAATCGCTCATAAAGAAACCGGTACTCCCCTTTTGGCTTATCTGTCATTCTGACGGAATAAATCCCTTTTTCGATCAAATTCATGTTGCGGATCATCTTCCGGAATGGAATCTGAATATTACGATACATAACAAAGGCCAGATAGGCTCCCATAAACAGAAGCATACCGCTTATCACATAAAACATGGTCTGGTTCCGACTGATAGGCGCCATAATATGACTGATGGGTACGTAATCAACAAGGTACCAATCTAATGATTCCAGCTTTTGATAATGAACCTGAAACTTCGTCTTATCGGATTTCAGTAACAGGTATCCACTTTCTTTCGAGGGATCGATCTCCTTAAGCCGTGGTAGAAACTCATCGATTTGCTTCACATTAACCGAATAATTATAAATAGGTTCTGCACCTGGATGGTACAGGAACGGATCTCCCGAACCATTCGCTTTAAATTCAGATAAGGCGCTTCTTAGTGCCGCTACGCCGAATTTAAGCACAACTCGCATATGCGCCTCGCCTGACTCCGCTGAGTTCTCAGGATAAGATAATATCTCCATGAAATAATCTTCATTGGCATCGGAATAGTATTGCCAGAATGTATCCTTGGTCGGAAGCTCCTTTGGAAGAGCATTCAAGCTGGAGTTGCTTTTGATGACGATTTGGGTCTTCGGATAAACAACAGCGATCACGGCTTTCCAATCCCCATAACCGGCAAGCCGATTAATTTCTTCAGAAACGGTTCGATTGATTCTATATTTACCTAAGACATCGTCAAGCAAATCAGGGTAGGCTAAATTTCGTACATCCGTGCTTTCATACAGCATTTTCTTATAGGTGTCCAGCCGGAAAAACAACTGATCCAATTGATTGGCGAACGTTTCAATCTGATATCGCTTTACCTTAATAATCTCGTCCGTTAATACATTCGTACTTGTTCGATTCGACACAGCAAATAGGAGTAGGATTGGGATAAGTAAAATTAACAAAGTAGCTATCAATTTGGTGAATATATTGAATCTGCTCATGATGGATTATCCTCTCCACTTCGAGCCTGAAGCTTAAATTCAGAGAACTGCTTTCTCAATTCAGCAAAAACAATGTCAAAGCCCGCCTTCTTGAGGGCTGCGAGGGCATCTTCATAATAGTGATCGTAACTGGCCAGTCCAAAATTGATCGGCTCGAATTTCTCCTTATAGACCGCCATGACTTGCGCGATTTCATTCTTAACGGGGGCCTCGTTGAAATGAAAACCAAATAGTTTCGATATGCGAGAGTTCTCGTCATTCTTAAGCATATCATCGATAATGTCGTCCTCTACACTAGCTGGCGCGATAAAGTAGTCCTTATTCCGCCACATCCATTCGTACATCAGCTGATCATTGGTTAATTGCTTAATTTTACCGTTCTCCAGCTCATAGTCCTTGCCTTCTACCCCATAAATAATAAAATTGTAATTTTCTTTGCTATGCAAAATCCAATTCATAAACATCATCGCGCGCTCAGGATTTTTTGATGCTGAGGTAATCATAAAGGCTTCATTGCTTGGGGTCGTAATATACTTGGGTTTCGCCGTTGCAAGATAATACTCACGGAGTCTTGCATTTGGATCGGCATTCCGTGCCGTTTGCAGATTCTCCATCGCCCTGGACACCGCACCTACACGGAAAAGAAGCTTACCGGCATTCTCCTGGTCGATCTTCGCTGCTGGATTACCTACAAGATTCTTATCAATAATCCCTTTATTCACCCATGACTCACGTAATTGAGCTACTTTTTTGAATAAATCAGATTCCACGTAGCTTAACATCTCTCCAGAATCCTCATCCACCATAAATAACATTCGTTCATCCAGTGAGGAATAGTTGCGATCTGTTAATTCACGCCACAACAATTCATGACCACGATCGGTCTCCAAGTAACCGTAATAGCTCGGATCTATCGCATGCATGCTTTGGTAAAACTGTTCTAAATCAGCTATCGTCTTAATGTCTGTCATGCCAACCTTCTCCAGCAAATCCTGGCGGACCATGACAGATGAGAATTTCCCGGCGGACGTAAAGGCTTGAGACGGTATCGCCCAAAGCTTCCCGTCAATCCGGTTTTGCTTGAAGTTTTCATCGGGGATATGTTGAATAAGATCCTGACCATATTGGTCAAGAAGCTCATCTAACGGTTGAATATAACCTTTCGTGGAGTAGACAGAGACAAATGGTGCACCGTACCAGAACAAATCGTAATCTTCTCCCGTTGATAAGGCGAGCTCCAGCTTTTGCTGGTAATTCGACCATGGGATATACGTCAATTCAAGATTCATATTCAAATCTTTCTTCAAGCGATCGTTTAATTCATTCTCAACAAAGTCACCCATACGCGCCGACTGGTCACCAGGCATTATCATTTTTAACGTGACAAATGATTCTGGAGCACCCTCAACTTCGTTATTCGCTAGATCAGTATTAGGGGATCCTTGCGAACGTGATTGGCCTGGGCTATTAGAATGGTTGAATAAGATGTACATAAGAAATAAGAAAAGTATCGCAACACTACCAATTACAGCAGCAGGCTTCATCTTATAATGCTTCCCCTTCACCATAGAGTCTCATTGCTAGTCTACACTAATTCTATTAACGTGAATACGCTTACCATCATAGAACAGGAGCACATGAATACTACCGTCATGTGCTCCTTTATTCCTTTCAACCTTTAGTTTATAAATTGTACAAACTGTAAGAACCGTTTGATCATAACAGCGGCTTCTGCTCGGCTTGCAAACGCAGCAGGATCGATTGTCGTGTCTGATTTCCCTTTCATAATTTGAGAAGTGAGTAACTCAGCAATTGCAGGTTTAGCCCATGCGCTAATGGAACCTTTATCCGTATATTTCTCAAGAGCATTTTCATTTACTTCGACGGATTTGTTCACATAGCTCAGCGCTCTAGCTAGCATAACAGCCATTTGTTCACGGGTGACTTGTTCATTTGGTTTAAATGAACCATCCGTAAAGCCGTTAACGATTCCCGCATCAACCGCTGCTGCAATCGCATTTGCGAACCATTCACCTTTGGCTACGTCACTAAATGTGGCTGCTTTATTCGGAACACTGAGTCCAAGGGAACGAACAAGTATAGCCGTGAACTCTGCACGAGTAATTGATTTGTCCGGTGAGAAGCGATTAGGTGCCTCACCGTTTATAATCCGCTTGGCAGCCATTAATTCGATATCTGCTTTTGCCCAGTGACCATTAAGGTCAGCGAACGTTTTGCTGCCTGAGCTAGACACCACCGCATAAATGCTATTCCCATTTCGTTTGATGACAACTTCTGTATGGCCCCCATTATCTTGAAGGAGCGATGGAACAAACGTAAATGTCCCTGTATCTGGGTTGAATAGAAGTGCAGTCGTATTCGCTTGATCAAGAGTTCCCGGCACCATAACCGTTCTCTCGATGTAGGTGCTGCCAAAGCTAGCGATCTCGATTGACTGTCCTTTTGCTTGAACAAAGATTTTGTAATCCAGAGCAGGGGCAAGCAATGTCAACCCTTCTTTACCTGCCTGTTCAGTCAATAGATCCGCCGTCTTGCCTGCAACTTTGTCGATGACAATACTTATCGTCATATCTCCAGTACTCACGCCTAGCTTTTGTGCTAAAGCTGTGAGGCCAAACGATTGGACAGGAACCTTGTAGCTGCCAAAATCCGTCTGTACTAGTATTGAAGCATTCAGCAGTCCATTGCCTGCCTCTGCTAGTGCAGATGACGGAATATTGACCTTCACACTTCCACCTTTGTTTTTCAATTCGATAATAACCGAATTTGATTTTACACTAGTTGGTTTGTTGTGAAGAGCTTGGAACGCATCCTGTAGCTTCTTCGAATCAATGGTTGCTTCAGTTACGCCATTTGTTGATGGAATAATGGTTACTCCATTTTGTCCCAGCTTGATTCCGTTCTCCGTAAGTTCGAGAGCTGGTTGTGTCGATGAGCCGCCGGTGGACGGATTCGAAGTTGAACCCGACGCAACTGTCACCTGGAATTGCTGTTCCAGATTGCCATCAGAAGACTTAGCCGTAATCACAGTGCTGCCAACGCCAACCGCCTTGACCAAGCCAGCAGCAGATACATAGGCGACTTTCTTGTTTGTTGAAGACCACACTACTCTTTTATTGCTAGCTTCTGCAGGTGCTACTGTCACACTAATTTGGGCAGTGGAGTCTGGAGTCAATTGAATTTGGTTTGCCGTATTCGCCGTTAAACCCGTAACTCTAATTGGTGCTGCGGCAGCACTATTCGATACGTCTACACGACCTAGATTCAGCCATCCGTCACTATTCTGCTCCGCATTAGCGAAACGGAATTTCTTGGCGTCTGCATTGATCTGCTCTAATGGATTCACGTAACGCATCAATATTTGATAGCTTCCATTACTTAATTCCGGGTTGCTAGTGGATTCAAACAGCTTATTGTTATCAAATCCATTCGTATTTGGAAGAACATCCTTCAGATCCCAGCCTGGTTCCCATACTTTCACAATGCCATCTTCTGATTGCGCAGCAAGCTCTACCTTCCAGTTGTAGTAGAACGGCGCTACTCCTTTGTTTTCAAGCTCTACTCCTACCTTCAAGCTTCCATCCGATGCGTCCAGATAGGTTGCAGGCACATAATATTCATAGCCCATGCTGCGCGATCCTTCTGTCGCTCTTGCTAGTGCCGCAGACTCCAGCGGAGTTTGGAATATTCCTTGTGCAATTAACCAGGATGCATGGGTCAAGTCTAGACTTGTATAGTAATCTTCACCTTGGGCACCCTCGATCGGTGTCGATGGTTCATTGTATACTGGCGGATCATTGTTCCACATCTTCACTTGAATTTCCGGTCTCATCTCTCCGCCCATGCTGTTTGTTTTCCAGAAATCCGTTACCCCTGCGTCATTAACTCTTCCCCAGAAGTGCCAGCCTTGCCCTCCAAGACTTGGCGGGAGTGTCTGGAATGCAAAGGAATCATCATGATAGCCGACATCGAAGTTTTTGGTTTTAAGGGTGCTGTTGTCCATTGGATAACGCAATACGAGCTGTGTTTCGTTAAATGCGTTATCCATGTCGGTAAGAACCCGCTTCAGATTGGCGTCGGTTGGCATTAAGTTTGGTGATTTAATATTTCCGTCATACGGGTACGTATGCCACTCGCCCCAGAAACCAATCAATCCGATTGTCAGGAAACCGATGCGAGGATCACCGTCATAGCGTGCTCCTAGTGCCTCAATGAAATTGTCCAAAGCTCCCATTAGATGCTCATCATTGTAATCCGGTGCTAAACTCGTTGCATCTTTACCGTTGTTGTATTCCGAATAAGCATACGTGTCCAGCCCTTCATCGATAAGGAATTGCGGTATTCCTGAAGGCTTATTCGGATAGTCCAGATAGACTCTAAATACAGCTTGGTTGCCTCTGGATGCTACGGCTTCAAGTCGTTTGTCCAGCTCCGTCCAATCAAAGTCATTCAGGTTGTTCATCAGCTTATTAAGCGGCAAGTAGAAGAACTCCATGCTGTAAGGCAGCTGTGTCGGCTGATCTCTCCAGTCATCGCCTTCCGTGAAATAGGATTCCTCCGCTGCATCATAGAAAGGAAGGAAGCCCTTGAGCGGATTGTCTACAGGTGCACTTTGATACGTAAGCGCATCCGTTCCTGCAGATGTTGCCCAAGCTGGCGGTGCAGGGTGGTCAACAGGCTCTGTTGTTGAGCCCCCCCCTGATCCGCTGGTTCTGCCGGCTAACGCATAGAGGCTAATCTGGTCAATGCTGAGAACATTGTCAGATTGATTTATTGGACCAAAGCCGAATTGAATTTGAAGAACTTTGCTAGAGTTGAACACAGCGTCACAAGCGTCGCAGCCTTGCCATGACGATTGAACGAATGAGCTCCAAGGAATTCGAACCATTCCTTTGTAACCTGCAGCGATGGATAGGGAGCCTCCGCCAAGAGTGGTTGATACCCAGCCCCCAGCAGCTTGATAGAACTGTACAGTTCCTCCTTGTTTTAAGGAAAACTCGCCTTTTGGCGCATCAGTTACAAGCGAAATGTTCAAGTCCATAGCTTTGTTGCTTGGCGACGTATTGTTGACCCAGAAGGTGAGTCCGTCAAAAGCAGACCAATCTGATTCCGCCTGGTTAAAGGCTGCACGTTTGATGTTTACCCAATCGGATGTCGTTTTGCCCGGAGGAGGAGAAACAGAAAACTTTATTGCTTGACTGCCATTCGAGACATTCACATGGTCAATCGCACGAAGCGTAGACGGCTCTCCGGATTCCCAGTCTATCTTCCAGATATTTTGCAATGCTGCATCATCAGCATACGATTCAAAATCATCCAATATTTTATCTGCCCGGTAGAGCATGATGTCATCAATAGTGATGACGTTATGACTATAGCCCGCTGGCGGGTATCCGAACTGAAGTCCGGTTACTTCGCTTGGATCAAGCGCGGCTGCGCAGTCTGCCTGAACACCGTCGCACTGCCACGCGGATTGAACAAATTGATCCCAGGCAATCTTCACGACACCCTTGAAGCCTGCAGGAACATTAAGCGAGCTTCCATTAAATGCTGCAGGGTGCCAGCTTCCATCAGATGAGATCGTTAAGGCCGATCCGCCTTCTTTTAGCCCAAACTCGCCTTTCGTAACAGGGGTTTGGAGTGCGACATTTAAGCTGAAATCCTTATTATCGTTTGTTGTGTTGTCCACCCAGAAGCTTAACCCGTCATACTTGGACCAGTCTTTCTTCTCTGTAGGAATGGAATGAATGATATTCGACCACTCCGAATCAGCAATTGCAGTCGAAAGCTTTAGGCCCTTGCTTCCGCTTGATTGGCCTAGTGCTCTTGTAACGGAGCCCGGTTTGTCGGACCATGCTTCCGTCCATGCTTGCCCAAGAGCAGCGTTATCTGCATAGGATTCGAAATCGTCTATGAGCCCCGGTTTGTCAGAACCAGAACCTGAACCAGGATTGGTGCCTGGATCAGTGCCGGGATCCGTACCAGGATTCGTATCTGATTCATACTTGTCTGTAAAGTAGATTTCATCTATATAGATTGTACCGGTAGTATCCCAAGCAGCTTGTGAAATCGCAATGCTCCAGATCGTTTGTGATAAATTCACTCCTTGGGCAGGTAAGTCGATTACGATATCCTTATAGCTTGTTGTTATCGTATCACTGCTGAATTGTCCGAGTGTTTTCGTCACACCGCCAATACTGACATTGACCTGATTCTCTTCGCCTCCGGCGGCTCCTTTCACCCGGATAACCAGTTTGCTTGTATCTGCAAGGTTTCGTCCGATATTGGTCTCCATACGTGACATATTTTGATATTGCAGCGTTAATGCGCCATTCTCAACAACACCAGCGCCATTCCCATTGGCAAAATTGCTTGATCCTGTCCATTGGTTCAGATCATTTGCAGTCTCTCCAGACCAGGCTGGCGTACCGTCATAATCATCTACGAGTAAGCGCTTTGGCGGCGCCGGCGGTGAAGTTGGAGGCTCCGAACAAGGTGAAGTGCAATCCCCTACCCGTACTGGCCCCAAATTCAGCCAACCTGCACTGTCTTGATCCGTATTCGCAAATCCTACCTTTTTCGCCTTATTGCTTATAGCCTCTAACGGATTAACGACCTTCATCACTAAATAGTAGTAACCGTCATTCAAGTCTGGTTCAGCAATTGTCGTATCGAAATAATAGGGTTCACCAAATGGGACATATTTCGGATCGCCAGATACATTCCATTCGGGATACGTTCTGATCTCCGAAGGCATAACCTTGGTCATATCCCATGTTGTATCCCACTGTTTAACAAGCTTACCCGTTGCACTCTTAACTCCCAGCTCTACTTTCCAAGGATAAGAGAAAGGTGCAACACCATTATTCTGAATGGTTACACCGACCTTAAGCGGGTCACCTTGAGCAACATCATTATAGTAGGAGCTCTTCACATTCAAGTCGTAGCCCATCTTTCTCACGCCAGCGGCAACAGCTGCATTGTTAGCATCATAGCTGCTGATACCACCTTGGTTGATCATCCACGTCGCATGCGTCAGTTCAATATCATCCATAGCATTATCCACATTAGAGCCGCCAGCAAAGAAATTGCTCTGAATTTCCGGCCGCACTTCACCGCCAACCGATTCTGTTATCCATTTGTTCTCCGAACCAGCTTCCAGCATCTTGGTCAAGAACGAATAATAGGCTCCGTCCATACTCTCAGGCTGCGTTACGCTTTGCAGCGGATCACCTTCCTTATATCCGAACGAGTCATCATGGTAGCCCATATTGTATTCCGATGCACCAGGCAGGCCAGGATATCGGACCTCTATCTTCGTTTGATCGAAAGCCGTATCATATGCGGTGAAAAGTTCTTCGATTGTATCGGCATTAGGCATGTAGTTCGGCAGCCCGTCTGCATCATCCTCATCATAAGGGTAAGTATGCCACTCCCCCCATAAACCAACGAGGCCCATATGAATAAACCCAATACGCGGGTCACCATCATACTTTGCACCAAAAGCTTTAATAAAGTTCGTCAAATACGTGACCATTAACGGATCGTCATAATCAGGTTCGTCCTGGTTAAAGGTATCGTTATGACGCATCGCAACACCGCTGTCGTGAATAAACGCCGGTACAGCATCCTCTTTACCCGGATACTCCAGATAGACTCTAATCGCCGCCTGATTCCCTCTTGCCGCAATGGCATTTAGCGCTGGCTCAAGACCAGCATCAAAGGTATAGGAATCCGGGCCATTCATTACCGCTTTCAGCGGGATATAATACCATTCCAAGCTGTGGGGAAATGAAGTTTCCGTTTCCCAAGGATAGAAGGGAGCGAATCCTTTCAACGGATTGTCCAGCGGGCTTGGTGCATAGGTCAGGTCATGCTTGGTTAGAGCATTATCCACCGCAGGACTGGGATAGGGATTCGTTGGTACACTCGCGAGGGTTGGGACTGGGGCTGGGTCCGCACTAACTCTGCTCGGACTATTCCCAAAGAACGTGCTCAATAACAAGCTTACAATGAGCATCACTTTTAATGATGATTTCCTAAGATCTTGCACGGATAATCGTTTCATCAAAATCCTCCTTTTAATTTTGAAAGCGCTGTCAATGCGCAGCAAGTTAATCCGGACTCACAGAAGTCCGGATACCTATTAACCTTTTGTCGCACTGAAGGCGATCCCTTCAATAAATTGCTTTTGGAATATAAAGAAGAGAATAATCATCGGAACGACCGCCATAAAGGCACCTGCCATTAACACCGGGTAATCGGTCCCAAACATAGACACTAACGTCGCTATGCCTGATGACAAGGTCATCTTTTCTGGAGAGCTGTTAATAATAAGCGGCCATTGCAGCTCATTCCAAGCCCACTGCAGTTGAATAATAACAATAGCTACCAAAGCCGACCTGACCAAAGGAAGCATGATATGCCAATAAATTTGGAACGGATTGCAGCCATCCAGCACGGAGGCTTCTTCCAATTCCTTCGATATACCCATGAAAAATTGCCTTAGAAGAAAAGTAGCAAAAGGGCTGATCAATGAACAAATCCAAAGAGCAGTAACAGTATTGACGAGTCCTAAGTCACTCATCATCATGTATTGCGGCGTATAGAAAACAGGATTCGGCACCATCATGACCGAGAGAAGCAAGATAAACAGAAGGGAGCTTCCTGGAAACTTTATTCGAGCAAAGGCATACGCCGCCATTGAACTAAAAATAACCGGAAACACGGTCTTCATTACAGCTGAAATAATCGTATTGAGGTAATAATGCGGAAACTCCGATTGCTTGATTGCCTCAATATATCCTCTAAGGCTAGGAGCATCCGGGAAATAACGGATCGGAATTTGCGTAGCCTCCGTCGTTGTCTTCAGCGAAGTCAGCACCATCCATACAAATGGAACAAGCATAGCAATGGCACTAATAATAAGAATGATATGAACAACCAGATTGATCTTCCTAGGCGATAAGCTGTGCATAGTTAGGTCTCCTCCCTCCCTTATTCGTAGTAGACCCATTTTTTCTGAAATGCAAATTGAATACCTGTCAGTGCAAGGTTAATCATCAGTAATACATTGATAATGGAAGCGCCATAATTGCGATCATTATAAATGAAGCTGTTTTGGTAATAGGCATACACAAGCGAGCGAACCGACGGAAGCGCTACATTCGTCTTTCCGATAATCAGATAGATCGAGTCGAAGATCTGCGTCGCTCCAATTAATAGAATGATACTTGTGAAAAACAAGGTAGGCGTCAACATCGGAATCGTAATAAAGCGAAACTTGTTAAATCGCTTGGCGCCATCAATATCTGCCGCTTCATAAAGAGATTTCGGTATCCCTTGCAAGCCTGCGAGAACGAGCAGCATATTCATGCCGATGGCCCCCCACACGCCAACGATAACGAGCACGATCATCGCATAATTTCCATTAGACAGCCATGCAACATGCGTTCCCAATAAATGGTTGATAAGTCCGAAGTCTTTAGCGAACAAGACAACCCATACCATCGCTGCCGCGGCAGGCATGGTCACTTGAGGCAAGAAGAAAATAACACGATAAAGGGAAACCCCTTTGACCTTCGTATTTAGCAGAACAGCAAACAAGGTAGAGAGCACGAGTGTAACGGGCACAAACATAGCCACATAAAGCAGGGTGTTACGTAAATTCTGCCAAAACTCTTCGTCATGAACTAACTTGACATAGTTATCAAATCCAACCCAATGGTTAACGGTTCCGAAATTTGAAGAATGCTGGAATCCCAGCAAAATCGATTGAACAACCGGCCAACCCCAGAAAACCAATGTGCCTATGAGAGTTGGCGCAATCATGAAATAGGCCCACACATATTTGCTTCTGGAATTCAAATTCACCACTCCCTATTCATTCGAGACGTTCCTAATCGCTAGGAACGTCTCCTGAATCACTTCTTGTTCAGTACGCTTATTTCGTATCCGCGATTGCTTGATTCATCATCTCAGCAACCTTCTTCGCAGCTTCTTCTACCGAGATCGCTCCACCCCATGCTTGGGACATAATCTCAGGCTCTTTCGCGAACCATACCGGATACGCCATCGAACCACTTGGATAAGGAGTTGCATCCCCTACTTGCTCCGTGAATACTTTCAGATTCAAATATGGTCTCGAAGTCAGCCATGCATCTTGTGTACCGTTAAATGCCGGTATAGCTGCACCCATTTGAGCCGTAATTTCTGCTGCTTTTTGGGATCCCAGGAACTTAAGGAACTGCCAAGCCTCTTCTTTGTTTTTACCGCTTGCAGCCATAACGTTGCCAAGACCGTTGATAATATTAGCTCTTTTCACTTTGCCCATAGGCAATTTCGCCCAATCCCATTTCCCTTTAATAATATCGCTGCTATCAATATCGCTGATCCGCCAGGATCCATCGAAGATCATCGCTAATTTGCCGGATTTGAACATCTCAGTTGCTTCCATATCCGTCATTTGTTGATGAGTTGGAGAAGCTCCGTCAACCGTCATTTGATAACGAGCTTGCAAAGCTTCGATAGAAGCTGGGTCATCGTACCCCGACTTGCTCATATCATCGGCAATAATTTTACCGCCATTAGCCAAAATATCATTCCAATAGCCGGTTTGCGTGTCCATCTTCGCTCCGAAACCATAGATGCCTTTGTCAGGCTGGCTCAGTTGTTTAGCAACTTCAGCTAGCTTCGCATAAGTCCAAGTGTCGTCTGGATAAGCAATGCCCGCTTGGTCGAACAGTTCTTTGTTATATGCCAAACCAATTGTGTCAAAATCCTTAGGAATACCATAGTTCTCGCCGTTCAGCGTATAAATAGAAGCAAGATTCGCGGCATAGTTATTCAGATCAATTTCTCCAGCCTCTACCTTGCTTGTGATCGGCTCAAGGAATTTACCAGATGCATAGGTAGCGAATTGACCTCCGTGCATCCAGAACACATCAGGCAATGTGCCAGCAGGAGCAGCTGCGGACATTTTTGTCCAAAAATCGCCCCATGGGATGACTTCGACTTTCACCTTAATGTTTGGATTTTGAGCAGTAAACTCTGTCGCGATGGCTTCCATCGCCGGCTGTTGAATTTTATCCCAAATCGCATAGGTCAGCGTGACATTCTTTTTAGGTGCTTCAGTCGCTGCCCCAGCATTGTTGCTCGCACTGTTGTCTGGTTTGTTGCTCTCTTTGTTGTTTGAGCTGTTGTTCGAGTTGTTGCCGCATGCTGCAGTGATTAAAGATAAAACCATCATCACAGCCACTAACATGAATGAAAATTTGTTTCTTTTCACCATTTGATATCCCCCTAATAAATTTGAGTGTTTAGGCAAAAATTTGCGTAAATGCAAACCGCGTTGCCTCTTTACATGTTTAGTGTAATCGATATGTACAACCGCTTTAAATGCCCCTTTTTTAAGATTACATGCCTAATTGTTAAGATGAAAAAAGGTTTGCATTCGATTACATAATCCTCCATAATATCAGTAAATAATTGCGCAAATTATTTCATAACACAAATTGGGAGTGTCTGCGATGACGATTACTGTACTGCAAAGAGAGCCAGGAGAATTCTGGTGGGGAGGCGTTATAAATGAAGGCCATCTTATGCCGTTTGGCGACGGGCCGCATTCACGTGACTTGCGTTTGACCGATGATAACCAAGCTTCTCCCTTATTACTTTCTAATATGGGAAGATATATTTGGTGTGAAGAGCCGTTTGCTTTCTCCTTTAATGAAGATACTGTTACAATCAACCACAAAGAGAAGATCGAGCTTGAAGAAGGTCATGTTACCCTTCAGGGCGCATACCAGCATGCATGTATGAACCATTTCCCGCCTTCCGGCGATACGCCTGACAAACTAGCCTTTTTAGCGCCGCAATACTGCACTTGGGTAGAAATGTTTTATGAACCAACACAGGACAAACTTCTTAATTATGCGAAATCTATTATTGAGCACGGCTTCCCGCCAGGTGTGTTAATCATTGACGATAACTGGATGCAAGACTACGGAACGTGGGACTTTGAGAAGCATCGATTCCCCGACCCTGCTGGAATGATTAATTCCCTGCACGAACTAGGGTTCAAGGTGATGCTTTGGGTATGTCCATATGTAAGTCCTGACAGTATCACCTTCCGGCAATTACGTGAGAAGGGTCTATTAATGAAGCATGCTGATGGCACGCCTGTCCTAAGGAGATGGTGGAATGGGTACAGTGCGGTCGTTGACTATACAACCACAGAAGGATCCGCATGGTTTAAGCGGCAATTAGATAGGTTAGTAGAAGATTATGGAGTTGACGGCTTCAAACTCGATGCGGGAGAACCTGTGCTGCCAGGCCTATTGGATGACGTTTCGCAGGATGTCGCATGGTCACGTCCTATCCTCCCAATGGAAGACTGCGAATGTTATGCGAGGCTTGGAATCGGTTATGCACTTAGCGAATTGCGCATGTGCTGGAAGCTTGGAGGTCAAGCACTCATTCAGCGCCAGCGCGATAAAACACATACATGGGATGCAACTGGACTCGGGGGACTAATCCCTAATGCCATCGCCCAAGGCTTGATGGGATATGCCTATAATTGTCCGGATATGATTGGCGGCGGGATGGATGGTGATATTAATTCACCAGATTTCCGTTTTGATTCTGAGCTCTTTATCCGTTTTGTGCAATGTTCCGCTTTATTCCCCGCCATGCAGTTCTCCATGGCTCCTTGGCGAGTACTAAATGGAGAGGAATTATCCTGGTGTATGGACGCTGTCCAGATCCGAACGAAGGTAGGCCCTCACCTCTTTGAGCTTGCGAGTCTAGCTGCTGAAGATGGACTTCCTATCATGCGCAGCTTGGAATTTGTTTTTCCGCAGCAAGGCTATCATACAATTCAAGATCAATTTATGGTTGGCGACTCCATTCTGGTAGCTCCGGTGTTAATAAAGGGACAGAGAACTCGAGTGATTCAATTCCCGGAAGGCCGATGGCTCGGTGACGACGAAAGCATAGTTGAAGGCCCTATCCAGATCGAAGTGAATGCACCTCTTTCCCGGTTGCCATGGTATCGAAAAATATAAATCGTTCCTTTGAGGAGATCAGCTTATGAAAACAATCAAACTAGCTGTAATAGGAGCAGGCGCACGAGGCTTCTTATCCTATATGCCGTATGTTCAGAGGTTTCCCCGCGAGGTAGAGGTGGTCGCCGTTGCCGAACCAAACGAAGAGAGAAGAATGAGATTTGCGGAAGCCCTAAACCTAAATTCAGAGCAGCTCTATTCATCATGGGAAGAGCTCTTGAACGAGCCAAAGCTCTGTGATGCACTCCTTATCTGTACGCAGGATCAGATGCATTACGAGCCTACGATTACCGCTCTCAGGAAGGGGTATCATGTCCTTCTAGAGAAGCCAATGTCCAACAATCCGAATGAGTGCGTCGAAATGGAGGCCATCGCCCGTGAAGAGGGGCGCTTACTCTCGATCTGTCATGTTTCAAGATACACTCCTTTCTGGCAAAAAATGAAGCAGCTCATCAGTGATGGTTCTATCGGGGACATCATGTCCATTCAACATAATGAAAACGTCGGTTACCTCCACTACGCTCATAGCTTTGTCCGAGGCAATTGGCGGAACGACACGCTCTCAAGTCCAATGATATTAGCCAAATCTTGTCATGACATGGATCTAATTCGCTGGATTGTTGATGCAGACTGTACGAAGGTTAGCTCCTTTGGTTCGTTAAGCCACTTCAGGATCGAGCATGCCCCCGCAGGCTCGACTGACCGATGTACGGATGGCTGCGAAGTAGAATCAACCTGTCCCTATTCGGCATTACGATTTTATATGCAAGACACGGAGTCCAATCATTTTGCTGCACTCATAGCCGATCCGCCTACCGAAGCGAATCGAATGAACGCCATACTGGGAGGTCCCTATGGCAAATGCGTTTATCGAACAGATAATAATGTAGTCGATCATCAAACGGTAAATATGGAATTCGAGAATGGCGTTACCGTCATGTTCAGCATGAGCGGGTTTACTAGAGATATTAATCGCATCGTTCAAATCATGGGGACCAAAGGAGAAATTCGCGGTGATTTGTTAAGCAGCCGTATCGAATTATTCGAGTTCTCATCCGGCACGCAGTCTGACATTCAAATTCCAGTCAGTAAAAGCGGGCATCAAGGAGGCGACGACGGAATCATGCGGCAATTTGTGTCCGATCTGCGAAATGAGCGGTATATCGACACCTTGACCTCCGCGCAAGCCTCTCTGGAAAGTCATCTCATGGCCTTCGCTGCCGAGGAATCCAGGCTGAATGGCGGGTCCGTAGTGGACATGAAGCACTTCCGTCAATCTTTTGCATCGAGTGCTAGTCCTTCCTCCCTTACGTTGGATTAACTCCACTAAAATCAGATAATGAGGATGCAGCCCGGCGCTACGTTGGAATTACTCCAGTAAAAATCGAAAAAATGGACTTCTATCATTCAAATGAATGGAATTATACTGCATGCAATCCAACATAGCTTAAGTTATTGAGCGAAAAAGCTGCATTTTAATGTATGTAATCCAACGTAGCCCAAATCTTGAGTACACTCTGAATACATCACTCCCCAACCAGGCCATTACGTTGGACTTATTCCACTAAATTCAACAAGAAAGAGAGGCAGCATGATGCTGCCTCTCTTTTCGGTTTGCCCAGAAACTTTTTATTTGAGCCCATTTTGATTTATTTATTCGAAACGAATCTCGTCGATCCAGACGGTACTGCTACCTCCATGCCAGAATGTCATGGTCAACTGGCCAGGGGTGGTGCGATCTACCCCTTTTGACACCAAATTAATAGCAATATCCTTGTAGCTCGTTGTAACCGTATCCCCGCTGAAATCCGCCAGGGTCTGAGTTACTCCGCCAAGCGTGATCTGCATATGACTTTGCTCGCCGCCATTTACGCCTTTGATGCGAATGATCATCTTCGTGTAACTGCCGATGTTTTGAGTAATATCCGTACCTAACCATCCATTGTTGTTGTACTCAAGCTTCAATGCCCCTGAGTCAATAACGCCTGCATTGTTTAGGAAGCTGTTTGCACCTGCCCATTTGCCAAGATCGTTGCTACCAGGCCAACTCGGCGAGTTGTCAAAGTTATCTACCAGCAATGTTCCGCCGGATGCGGCATTGGTCGTTACATTAATTCCTGCACTGGCAGCCGATAGATTGCCAGCTGCGTCCTTCGCTTTTACCGTATACGTGTATGCTGTGTTGGCATTCAAGCCTGTGTCCGTAAAACTGGTCGCCGTTGACGTGCCGACTTGATTCCCGTTTCTGTAGATCACATACTGCGACACGCCCACATTGTCTGTTGAAGCAGTCCATGCTAAGCTGACGCTGCTCGTTGTTGTGGCAGATACGCTCAGATTGGTTGGCGCAGTTGGTGCTTGGGTATCTCCGTTGCTACCGCCGCCGCTGATCTGAATGCGGTCAAAATCAGGCGCCCATCCTGTTGGATTAGAGAAATGGATGGTGTTATTACCTGCATTCAATTGTACTTGCGTCGTAACGGTGCCAATAGCCGTCCAACTTCCTGTGCTCGGCATATTGAGTGTTGTAGCTGAACCGCCATTCACACGGATTTGAGCGGAACGAGCCTCGCCGCTGAGGTAAGAAACGGTCATTGTATACGTTCCAGCTGCTGACGCACTTACTCCGTTAAATTGCAATGTACCGTCATTATTGCCGACATACCCCACTTTCGAGCCTCCTGAACAGGTGCTGCACGTGGAAACAATCGCTGCACCGGTCCGTGCATTAGCAGCAGCCTCTGCTTCATAGGCCGTTGATGTACCTCCTCCTCCGGAAGCGCTTGTGGTCACACTTACAGAGCTGCTTGCACTGGAGGTGTTCCCCGCCCCATCCTTGGCTTTGACGGTGTAGCTGTAATTCGTGCTCGGGCTAAGTCCCGTATCCGTAAAAGCAGTGCCTGTCGCAGAGCCTGCCAATACGCCTCCACGGTAAATATCATAGCCGGTCACGCCTACGTTGTCGGTTGAAGCCGACCATGTAAGACTGACACTACTCGAAGTCGTGCCGCTTACTGCCAGATTCCCCGGAACAGTTGGTGCCTGAGTATCTGTGCTTCCGCCGCCACTATAGCCGCCATCATATGCTGTTTGGGTCAGGTTATACGAGAGCGTATTATCTGGCTTCAACAGATTGAATGGCCCTATATTTTGATCAACGGGATCCATACCGATTCCCACTTTACCAAGCGGAGTTCTGCCGCCTGTATAGTAGTTCGTATTGGCAAATCTAGCGCTTGGCTTATAACCAAATGGGTCAAGAATGGAAAGCGCCAAAGTATATGTTCCCGCCGGCATATTTGATGGGATGGTAAATGCACCGGAAACTTGTTGAACGGCTGGCGCTTGATTATATTGACGTGTCGTGCTGTTCCAGTCGTCACCCGGCATCCAGCTTCGAATGTCAGCACCATTGAATATGCCTTTCCAAGCTACTGTACGATCGCTTCTCAACAAACTTGCTTCCACAGGCCAGTTATAGTAGAACGGTGCCGACCCTTTGTTTACAACGGAGAAGGACACATTCAGCGACCCGCCTGGCTGCACACTTCCGGAATATGTAGCCTGGTTGATGACGAATTGATAGCCAAATTCCTTCTGCATCAATGCTGCTCCTTGTGCGACAGCAGCATTGCCTGCATCGTACAAATCAATCCATCCTAGACTTGTTGTATGTGTTTTTTTAATCCAGTCGATGACATAATTCCGATGGTTCGGATCGCTTAACGTATCATTTGGCGAATCCCCCGGCTGAATTTCCTTCTGCCCCCAATCGTAGGCTACCTCGCCGCCGTTAACTTGCGTTCTCCAGGAATTTCTTGCAACAATACCTTCCCCGCCTGACAGATCATCTATTAATGCGAAGGAGTCCCACAAGAATCCAAAGTTATAGTTTGTGAAGGTGTCGGGATATCGCACTTGGACCTTCTTGTTCTGAAAAGCTTGCGAAGCCGCGTCGCCTAATGCCGTCTGGAACGTGAGCGGCATCCGGTCAGTCCCGTCGGCAAGCTTATCCGGCCAAATATGATGCTCCCCCCAATTCCCCCATAAGCCTAGCTCGACATAGGCGACTCTTGGATCATTATCCCAAGCTTGACCAAGCTTCTGGATGAAAGCTGTCAGACGATTCTTCAATGTTTCTGTCGTCCATTGAGTCGTCACGTCTCCATGAGGAACGCCTTCCGGCCAATACTCCCCTCCATTCGGGTAGACGATAAACACGCGAGGGATAACCTTTTTATTCTGGCTTTCAATCCCTGCCCAAGCTGTATTGCTCCAATCCTTAATCTTCTGAACGGAGTCGGATGCCGCATTCTCCAAATCGGTGTATTTGATATAGTGCTTAAACACAGTCCCGTACTCTTGATCCGAAAAACTAGTGTCATTCATGAACCGGGTCGGCCTAAATCCCTTTAATGGATTTTTGAACGCCTCTGGCGTTTCCGTTAAATTAACCGTGATTGAACCAACCGCTGCTGACGCCTTATCAGGAAACGGCAATACAAAACCTCCTGTCAGTAACACAAATGATAGCAAAACGGAAAACGCTTTCAAAACTGACCTTGAATAAATCCCTTTCATCAATCATCCCTCCCAGATTAGTGGAATTTACGCAAATTAGTTGCGCAACTAATTTGCGCTCTTAGTATATTCTACCATCGTTTGCTTCGTCAATGAGAATCATACTGAAAATGAATCGAAAAGCCGTCCTCCGATCATCGTATGATCGGAGGACGGCTTTTCGATTCATTTGCGAGAGAGCTTTTTAAAGCTTAGCCACTACCTTTGAGCATGATTCCCGCTCAATGAACTCGGTCTTAAGACTAATGAATACTTCTGAGATGTTCTTGTTTGTTATCAATTCAGTCAGTACTTTTACGATAATTGAGCTGATATCATATCTAAACCTTCGAACGGTCGTTAATGGCGGAACCATGAACTCCGAGAGCTTTAGATCATCAAACCCAACCAAGGAGACATCCTTAGGAATACGGAGATTCATCTCAGCCAAAGCCTTCATAGCCCCATAAGCAATGATATCGTTAAATGCGAAAATCGCCGTTATTGACGGCTGATCACTCATCAATTGTTTCACTGCCTCATAACCATGTGCAGGATCAAATGATCCCATTACAACATTGGTGTCGGTCCATGGCATTTCTAAATCACGAAAGGCGTCTTTGCATCCATCCAGCCGGTTTGAGTTCACCAGATGATTCTTAGGCCCTGCAATCATCCCGATTTTCCGATGACCCAATCCATGCAAATATCGAATGACCTCATAAGCGCCTTTTCGGTTATCGTAGTCAATATAGTTTTGACCGGACTTATAGATTCTTCCATTCGTAAATAAATACGGAATGCCGAGTTTATTAAATTCCTCAAACATCTTATCGCCCACAAAAGGGTCAAATATGATGGCCGCGTCCACTTTTTCCTCACTCAAAAGCTTATAGGCTGGAGAAGAATGCATGTCCGTGTAATGCTTCACAATATGAATCTGATGACCGTATGCTTCAAATTCATCCTTTAAGTGATTCAAGTCCGCAGAGGTAGAGGGGTCATTATCAAAGAAATCATTATCGCCTGGTACGATGACGATAATATTATAGGATATACCTACAAGCTTGGAGGGAGCGGTCCCTGGCTTTAAATGTTCATTCGCAATATCCAATACTTTTCGGCGAGTCTCCTCGCTGAAGTTGCCCTGATTATTTATGATCCTGGACACTGTACTTATTGAAACATTTGCTTTTTTTGCAATCTCTTTAAGTTTGATACGAGCTCCCTCCAATTCTTACGAAAATTTTTGCACAATAAGGAAATTATAGCGTTTAATAATGTGTCCAGTCAATTATAGCGCAAATTTTTGTGTAAACTTGAGAGACCGGGAATAAAAAAAGACGACTCCTGAACATTCAGAAGTCATCTCCTCCGTTATGACGTTATTAATTCCGATTCGAGCAGGTATCCGCTGCCCCGCACCGCACTGATTAGGAAGGTCTCTTTTCCGTATTTTTTACGTACCCGGTAGATCAAGGCGTTTAATTCATCAAGCGAAACATCCGGGATACCTCCTGCCCCAGGCAAACGTTCTGGCCATACTCTTACTTTGATTTCTTCCAGCGGGACAAGCCGGTTCGCATTCTCATATAGAACGCGAATAAGTAAGAATTCTTTCTCAGACATCGGGATTCGTTTGCCTTCCACCACACATTCCCTCTTCTCCCAATGAAACGACAATGACGATTCCGGGACTTCCGGCTTCCTCGTATGGCTGAATGGTTCAATCTCGATCGTTTGATCAGCAAACAGATACGAAAAATGGATGACCGTCATCCCTTTGGCGAGCTTAATGATATCAAAGTTTTTCAGTGGATATGGCGTATATGAGGTTAACCGTACTCCGTTAATTTCCGTACCATGACGGCTTCCCAAATCATAAAGCACTGCCTTATCCTTCTCTTTTCTGATAACGAGATGCTTCCGAGAGAGAAAAGGGTTAGTAAAAGCGATATCCGGCGTCATCTGATTGGATAACCGGCCGATCAGCGTCTCATCCTCGTTCAGATTAATGCAGGTGCCCGATCGGTATGGCTCACCGCGAATAACATACAGGCATGCAAAGCCTTCCATTGTCGCACCTCCGTTTTTCATGACAGATTCCCACCAATTATAGGAAAAACTCTATCATTATCGTATCTCAAACGAAGGTTGATTATAATCGCATCCGACTGACGGAACACTCACGTTACAATAACAATATGGTAAACTTTACCTCACCATAATCATACCAACATACCCATTTCATCCTGCTTTTCTTCATTTCGATTAATGATTATTAACTCAGCTCGTTCCTTATCCGAGGGCGAGCTGCTTTTGTCTTGTCTGCAACTAAAGTTACTTACCATTCGTTAACTAGTATGTAAAATATAACAGAAATTTTAAGTCATTCAGAAAATCCCTGACGTTTTCCATAAGGGCAGAAGCCGGCCATCGGGTTCCTCTATATGTTTACATAAAGCAATATTCCGCGTTTAAGGTTCATTTTCGCCATGCAAATGCCGTTATCAATGAAAGGTAGAAACATTTTCCAAGGAAAGGGAAGGGATGTAGTGAAAGAAAACAGCAAGAGAATTCTGTCGTTCAAGTTAGCCCGCAGATGGCTGGCAGCCGCGTTAGTCATGACGCTAGTCATGGGAAGTATGGCTGGAGCCGCCTATGCGGCGGAGGATACCGTGACCGGCATCGAGTGGAGCTACGAGGACTCCGATTACAATACTGGCACGTCCTCACTGGAAATGTTCGTGGAGGACGGCACCGTCGGGCTCACCGTACTCGCTACTATATCGGGTGCGACATCTAAAAAATCGGTAACGACAGACGCAACCTGGAAATCATCCAACAGCTCTATCGTCAAAGTCGATAAAGGCATCTTAAGCGGTGTAGGCAAAGGAACGGCTACAATCACCGCTACCTATAAAGGTTTCTCGATATCTATTAAAGCGACTTCGGATTACGTCTATGACCAAGTCACAATCATGCAGAATGGCCAATCTGCTCCTGCAGCCTTAACAGATGTTCTTCTTGGGCAATCACTTGTCTTCACGCTCGATGGAGACGGCCAGAACATTAGCGACGATGCGACGTGGAGCACGTCCAGCTCTTCCGTCGCAACCGTCAATGAAGGAGTCATCACGCTGATTGGCGTTGGCACAGCTACCATTACGGGAAAGTATAAGGGCAAGTCCGACTCGATCAAACTAACAGTCTCCTCGCCTTACAAATCGATTGCAATTAGTCCGGAAGCAGCTAACGGCCTCCTAGAACTCGAGGTTGGCGGCGATGATTACCTGCTGAAATCAACCGCAGTTCCTAACTCAGGCGGAACTTTAGATGTGACGAGCGAAGCGAAATGGACAAGCTCCAATACGAAGGTGCTGACAGTAAGCAAAGGCGTCATTACCGCAGTTGGCGCAGGCAAAGCAACTGTCAACGTGTCCCATCTGGGAGTAACCGATACGCTGAGCATTGTCGTTCGGACGCCTTACCAGTCCATCAAGATCGCTCCCGATAAAGAGTACCATATGCAATTGCAGGACACTCCTTTGCAGATTAAAGCCGAGGTGCTCAGCAATTCGAATGTTACATCAGACATTACGACTGCAGGCGACTGGACATCGTCCGACGTTACCGCCGCTACCGTGTCGCAAGGCAAAGTGACGCCAAAGGCAGTTGGTACAACAAAGATTACGGTATCTTACCGAGGTGTAAGCCGCAGCATAGATGTAACGGTGTATCCGAGCATTACTAAGCTGAAAGCAGAAAAAACGTCAATTGACGGCTTTAAAGGAATTGAAGGCGAAATGCCAAAAGTAACGGCAACTACGTTCGACGGCTCCAGCATCGATGTCTCGAAGCTAGTGAAATGGACGGTTTCAGATGATGAAATCGCCGATCTGAAGGACGGTGTCTGGACGGCTAAGCAGCTAGGCGAGACCACCTTCACGGGAACCGTGCAGGATCTGAAAGTTGAAGTTGCGCTTATCGTTCATTTGAAGCCGATTAAACTATTGACCGAAACGAAGGATCTGAGCATTATTTTGGGCAAAGAGACCGACTTCCCTAAAGTAACCGTCGTCTATGAGGATGGCAAGGAAGCCGATATTTCAGAAGCAATTGAATGGAACACAACCTCCGACAATATCGTGCTATTGGAGAAAACGATGAAAGGTCTGGAGGCGTCGAGCGTTGCACTGACGGGCACTTACTTGAGTAAAACGGTCTCCGTTCGCGTCAAGGTCGAAGAGGAGATCGTAAAATTAGTCGTCGAACCAACAAAGCTTGAGCTAAATCCGGGACGATCCAAATCGCTCAAGGTTACAGGTTACTATAAGAGTGGCAAAAAGGTATCCATCGGCACGAAGATGAATTGGGTCGTCGGAAGTGAGAAGATCGCAACGATCAGCGGTTCCTCATCCGTTAAGGCACTCAATGTGGGGACGACTACAGTGAAAGGCGCCTATCAAGGCAAAACGGTTAAAGTCCCTGTCACCGTCATGCCAAAGCTGAAAGCTCTGCAGCTCTCCAGCAAATCCGCTCAGTTGTCGGTTGGCGACACGCTAACGATCAACGTGCAGGCCATCTACTATACCGGAAGCCCGGTGGCAGTGACGGATAGCACCGTATGGACTTCCTCCAATACGTCGATCGCAACCGTCAAGGATGGTAAAATTACAGCGGTCCGCAAAGGCAGCACCACGATCAAAGCAGCCTTCGGCGGCAAGACCGCTTCGATACGGATTACGGTGAAGTAACACCTCTATCTCATGGATAAATAAACAGCCCTGCTCGCAACGTTTTTGACGCTGCCTGGCAGGGCTGTTTTACGCAACAGATGCTATTTAGTTTTCTATAAAAAATTAGGGTAAAACGCAAACTGCGCAAGTTTAACCATAAAAGACCAGGGATCAAAGGATCTGAGGGCAAAAAAAGAGAGGTGCAGAATGTTCTCTGCACCTCTGGTGGTAATAAAGTTATATTAAGCCTTTGGGAACCCAAAAGCATATTGCCTTGGAAGCTCGATTTCTTTGTGGAGTACAGTTGCTGCTTCAAGAGTCCAATAAGGATTGCGAAGCATTCCTCTGCCTACGGCTACAAGATCAGCATCTTCATTGCCAATTACGGAGTTGGCGAGCGATGGCTCATCGAGTCTACCTACTGCAATGACCGGAACGTTGAGCGCTTCTCTGATTGCTCTTGCGAGCGGCACTTGATAAGCGACATGTGTTCCTGGTCTGCCCGCAGCGGCGATTGGTCCTTCACCACCTGCACTAATATGGAATAAATCAACGCCAGATTCTTGATATTCCTTGGCGAATGCAATACTTTCGTTAATGCCATAACCGCCTTCCACATATTCTTTCGCAGAAATCCGCATAATTAATGGCATATCGACTGGCATTTCGCTTTTCGCAGCTTGGATGACTTCTTTGCCAAACAGCGTCAAATCCTGACCATACTTATCCGTTCTCTTATTCGTCAGCGACGAATGGAACTGGTGAATCAAGTAACCATGGGCACCGTGGAGTTCAATTGTATCTACGCCCGCTTGGACAGCTCTGCGCACAGCCAGCCGGAATTTCTCAACCATCTCTTCGACTTCCTCGGTAGACAGCGCTCTAGGAGTCTTGGATTTCTCATCAAAAGGAATTGCAGATGGCGCAACAGGTACTTCCGCATCTTCAGCTTTACGTCCCGCATGTGCGATCTGAATCCCTACTTTTGCACCGTGCTGATGGCTGGCTTCAATAATACGGGCTAATGCCGGAATTTGCTCATCGGACCATAACCCGAGATCAAAATCAGAAATACGGCCATCCGGTTCAACATCGGTCATCTCAATAATAATTAAACCTGTGCCACCAACAGCACGGCTTACATAATGAGTATAATGCCAGTCGTTTGCAATACCATCTTTATTGGCTACCGAGTATTGGCACATAGGCGGCATAACAACACGATTTTTAAGAGACAGGCCTTTAACCTGGAATGGACTAAATAAGTGGTTCAAGTAAAACTCCTCCTTTTATTCCCTGCACTTGCACGGCTATAGCCTAGTGTGCCCTGCTTTGAAGAACACATCATCAAGTATACTAATCACCAAACAATAAAACTAATTATATAAATTGAGTTTAATGATAAATATATTTATAATCTAATCAATCAGCTTGATTGTAGGAGAGGAAGGACTAGATGGTTGATTTTGAATGGTATCGAAGTTTCATCGCGATCTATAGGCATAACTCCGTTTCTGAAGCAGCAAAAACAAGAATGATGACACAGCCTGCGATGAGTCAACACCTCGCTGCCTTGGAAGCGGAAGTAGGCGAGGCTTTATTCTCTCGTGTATCGAGAAGGCTTGTCGCCACAGAAAGGGGCAAACAGCTTTACTCCCGGATTGCACCTTTGGTGGAATCTTTAGAGGATGAGACCGCAGGCCTGAAAGCTTCTTCACTACCCTATTCAAAAGTATTTCGGATCGGGTTATCTCTTGAATATTTTCAAGAGCGGATCCTTCCCAAGCTTACAGATGTATCGATATGCAGTGTGTCATATTTTGGGACTGCTGACCAACTGATCGAGCTTCTGAAGGAAGATCAGGTTGACTTAATTATAACTTCTAAGAAATTCGCCGTTCCTGGCATCGAATATGACAAGCTTCTTGAGGAGACATTTGAAATCATTACTCCAGGAAGCATGGCCATTCCACCCCTGGGCAGTTTGAAGGAGCAGGAGGAATGGCTAGCCGCGCAAAAATGGATTTCATACGGTCTGGAGCTCCCGATCATTAGACGACTTTGGAGGGAGCATTTTAAAAGACGCCCTTTAATTAAACCAAAGCATGTGATTCCTAATCTGCATGCGATAGTGAAAGCCGTCGAAATGGGAATAGGAATTAGTGTTGTCCCTACTTATCTGCTTAACGATTCGAAAACAAGTATTCATACTCATTTCGACAGCTTAAAGGTGTATAATGAGCTGTTTATCGCTTACAAGAGTAAGCATAAGCATATACCTGGACTACATGAGATTATTGCAGTCATAAAAGTCGACGATAAATGAAAAATCGCCTAATCCAGCCTGCTTGTCAGGTTAGATAAGGCGATTGTCGCGATCTGATTGAGATCCATAAGACCGATGAATTCCCGGATCGGCTGTCGTCTATATAAAGGAAGGCATAAATGAACACAAACTAATTTGACGAAGAGGTGTTTTGAAAATGGCATTAACGTCCGCATTCACAAGCTTCAACCTGCCTGTAAAAAACGTAGGACAATCGAAGGCGTTCTTCACTGGACTCGGATTCGAGCTCAACCTGCAATTCCCCGAGAGCGAGAATTCGGTAGCCATCGTGATCGGCAACAACCTTCAGGTCATGCTGATCAATCAAGCATTCTTTAATACGCTCACGGAGAAGGAATCCGTCGATACGAGCAAGTATGCGCAGATGACGATCGCATTGGCCTTTGAGAGCCGGGAAAAGGTCGATGAAATCGTGAATACCGCGGTCTCCTTGGGCGGGAAATTGCACGCTGAACCTGAAGATCATGGGTTCATGTATCATTGGGGCTTCGTGGACTTGGACGGCCATCTGTGGGCCATTAACTACATGAACATGGATGCGGCACAAGGTTAAGGCTAACGGAGAGCACGCTCGTACTAGGGTTCAAAAAGAAAGACGCCGGGCATCTTCCCCGGCGTCTTCTTCGCGATGATTAGTTTTGTTCGGTATAGGCTTTGAAATTGTCCAAGATCGCTTGCCAGCCTGCTTGCTGGAACTCGACGGGATTGGAGCTTTCCGCGTCGAACGTTTCAATGACCTTCGTCTCATTCCCTTGATCGACGAAAGCAATATCCACTCTTCTTCCGTCTTCCATGGTGTAGCCGATCGCCTCATGCCGATTCACGACATCGTAGACACCGCCAAAATCAAAGCCCATGCTGCCATCCTTCGCTTCCATCCGTGTCAGAAACTTGCCTCTGACCCGCAGATCGTTTTCGGCTCTCGGCGTATGCCAGTCCTCGGACGCTTGATTCCACTTCGTGATGTGATCCGGCTCAGTCCAATAGCGCCATACCTTCTCGACAGGGGCTTGAATGACGGCTTGCACGGTTACTTTCGTCGGTTGACTCGTTTCCATTTTAAATAAACACCTCTCTCATGATATTTGTTGTTTGGTTATTCTCAATGATATAGACGTAAGTCAATGACGAAATTCATTGGTCAATTCGCTCAGGCAGCCCAAATCGCGAAAATAATGGCGTATGAATGAAGTTTTGAACGTGCAGGATTTGATTTTCTTTGGTTTCGATGACGTGGATGCCCCAGGGTATCAAGCCAGAGCCCTTTTTACCCGGCATATACTGGGCCAACGCCGGATAACCGCCATTCACCGTAATGGGCACAAATCGCGAACCTTCGCAATGCCAGCGAGTAAGCGAATAGAAGGCTGACAAATCTTCCTTGCCGCGGATCCACATCTCGAAGGGCGGCATCGACATACAGCCTTCCTCGTGGAACAACGCGACGAGCGCAGCAATATCGAATCGCTCGAAGGCCTCCACATACCGGGACAGCAGCTGCTGCTCCTGTTGAACGTCCATGCTGCTGAGCTCATCCGATCGAAGCTGCACCCGGTCCATCGTCTCTCGGGCTCTTTGCAAGGCGCTGTTCACCGCTGCCGACGATATCGCAAACGTTTCCCCGATCTGCTTGGAGGACCATTCAAATACATCCTTCAAAATGAGTACCGCGCGCTGCCGCGGAGGCAAGGTCTGCAGGAGAGCGATGAAGCACAGTTGAAGGGTATCTCTGCGGACGAGCCGATCCTCCGGATTGCCCCCAAAGTCGGGAGACGGCCAGATCCAGGCAGAGTCCGGCAGCGTGTCTCGCGGCTCGACGATGGCGACGGCCGGGTCGAACAGGTCAACGGGAAGCGCGCGGCGTTTGGATTGTCTCAGCTTGTCCAAGCACAGGTTGGAGGCAATCCGATAGACCCAAGTTTTGAACGAGGAATCCTGTCTGAACGTGCTCCAGCTCTGCCAGACCCGAATACTCGTCTCCTGAACGGCATCGTCCGCATCGTCCATAGAGCCTAGCATTCGGTAACAGAACGAGGTTAAGCCCGGCTTCAAGCTTGCAAATAATGGTTCGTCAAATGCAGTCTCGTTCATCGCGGCCTCCTTAACGATCTCCCCGAAGGGTGGTACCTTCATTATATGCAATGTAGCGGACAGCCTCAATCCTAATAAATAAGCAGGATTTAGTATTCATGGATAAAAATTTTGCACGATTCGTACTAATAATTTCAATAACTAATAAAGGTTCCAGTGCTTTTTCAGTTACCAATTTGTGATATTCATCAATATTTCACGCTACTGCTGCCTTCTTAGTTCTATAGGAGTTAATATAATCATAACAAAACCTCCTACTGAAGCAATTAATTCTAGTTTGCTTCAGATAGAAGGTTTTAAACTGCTTGTATTCAACAACCGTTCTCCGTTTAGTTGAACAATTAATTGCATATTGTCAGGTTTTTTAGTTTTTCATTAAGTTACTCGTAAATGTTTAAATGTCATCTAACGGTTTCGCAGGAAAGATTGAAGGCCTATTCCGACTAAAACACCGACTCCGATTCCTAATAGCCCAAGCCAAACTGCTCCCAAAAAATCCTTTGAAAAAACCACACCAATCGTCCCAATGAAGGCTCCGAAAGCGAAAGGGAATGAAGCATTTGGTTTTAGATCATCCCCGCCATCTTTATAGGCGTCCCAAATTCCGAACATGTAGACACAAGGGTAGAACATAAGCCACTCCATATTGGTTTGTTCGATCGTTGGAAGATCGCCGTGAAAGCTCGTTATAATAACCCAATTCAAATGGGACTTCAAGTTAATAAGAAATTCCAAGGTGATCAGCAGGATGCCCTTTACATATTTACCGTTAAGGAGCTGACCGAATCCTGGCAAAGCGATACTCCACAATAAAGCCTCGGTTCGGGACGCTCTGGCCATTTCCTACCCCTTTGTTAGCGCATTGCGATCCGCCGCTTGAGGGGGCTGTTCCATCCAGCCCAAATCAATCATTGTATTGGCTCCATCTTCTACATAATTTCCTACTTCGGCGATGAATCTTGCGAATGTAGCCGCCACGTCATGTCTTGCGCTGAAAGCCAATGCATTGCCATATGTCCTGATCCGCATGGCAAACATGTCCATTTTATGGGTAAGCATTATTTTATCCGAAAATGGCGATATGGTTGAATCGGTAACGAAGTGATTCAAGAGCGGATGTGTAGGCAAATCCTCTTTGTGCAGCAGCCGGGTCAAAATATCGTATTCCTTCAGTGCGATTTCCTTCCCTCTCTTGAAGTAATTCCTAACTTGCTCGAGCTTGGCCGCTTGGCAAAAGCCTACCAATACTGCACAGCTAGTAGCGTTGTTTTGAATGTTATCGTAAATATGGGTTATTTCCAGCGATTGAAGCGGACGAACATCCCCGAAGAAACCGTCTAAATACCGTTGTTTTTTGACAAAATCGATTCTGTCCGGAACGGGTATATACGGCGGTTTGACCAAAAGTCCTTTCACATCAAGCAAATCATTAACGTCATTAACTAATTTGACTGTTAATGTGAGGCAATCGGTAAAGAATTCGCGGACGTCCTGCCGGCTCATTAAAGGCACTGCGATTCCGTAAATACTAATCCCCGCTTTACTGGTATACTTCAAATAATGCAAATAAAATTCATCGGCATACAACCGGGGAGCTTCTAAATTTACGTCATCTTCCGTGTAGCCGATAGGTACCGGATGACCCTCCCGGGTGAAAATATCCGCTACCGTACTGGTGAACCGGTCGGCCATCTGAAGCGCCTCATTCAGAACATTTCGAATATCTGCATCATCCACATTTTGCAAAAAATAGCGCAGCACGCACCGAGCCATGCTGTTCCCCATATAGGTCGCCCATAATTTTCCGATTTCAGCTGACGTTAATTTATTAGACATATTTCCATCTGTTTGGCTCTTGTTTTCGTCTTGTAGTTTTTGCATTGGCCACCTCTTATTTGTTTTAAATTGTAAAAACATCCTTTTTTTTATAGGTAACCACGTTATTATTTGATATTGAGCCACAATAAATACACAGACAATGCTAACATCGATATCGATGTATAGCTTCCTAAGGGGGGACAAGGGGAAGGACGATGGATACACGGAGATGGTTATGTAATGCCTTTATTACACTATCCTGCCATAGTTAAGAAAGTGTAGCAGTCGGTATTATCGCCGTCTGCTCTTTTCTTGTTGAGCTATAGTTCCCAGATAGCTTAATAAGGTCAGTATGTTTTATTGTTCGGTATAATTTGAATTGTTGTGCCTTATGCAACCAAACAAAAATACCGTCTAGCCTTTACGAAGCAATTTGAACTTTCCATAATCAATGACTACAATGCGTTTTTTATTTACTATAGCTAAATTTCTACTATGCACTTTATTATGCTTATTCAAAATATCGAGAGCTTTGATTCCATGCTTTCTAAATTTCTTTTTTAATCTTTTTAGTCTCCTCAGATTCATCTTTGTCTTTCGGAAATTAAGCTTGTACTTCTTCATCTCGATCCATTTATATTTAGAAGCATACTTTTTAATATGACCAAGGTGTTTCCTTATTTTTTTTGATGCATATTTATAAATCTTCACCTCTGTCTTATTATTTTCAATCCCTCTTTTTGACAAGGCTATTTTAATAACAGAGTTATTTGATAACTCATAGACTTCTCGGTTTCTGCCATTTCCGATTTCCCACTCGCTTGCAAGATTATCATACAAAAAGGCAGCCGATGGGCTGCCTTTTGCTATTCAAAAAGAAAAACGCCTAAAAGGCGCTTATCGAGTAATGAAGTTTAAGAGTCGAAGGTGACGTTGATAAACAATCTGGACAAAAAGAAAGACTGCCGAGACCTTCTCGACAGTCTGAACATTCTTAGTATGTTCTTCTAAATTGATAGTTAATTAGGATGATTTCTCGATTAGCTTTTCTGAACCTTCTATTTACTTATCCTCTTATGCAAGCTCAGCACGACAAGACAACATTACTTACCCATACGAATATTCTTGACTGTTCTTCTTTCAATAATCAGATTTTCATAAATTCTCTTGCCGCCGTTTCCTAGCGGTGCCTGTGCCAATAAACCTACTTTGACAGTTGCCTCATCCACAGGTAAGGTGAAATATCTCATCATATAAAAGTTTTCTCCATCCGTAGAATAGTGGAAAGCAAATGATTTTCCACTTCTGCACATTTGGAGCCATACCGTATTATTATCAATATTGCAGCCGTTTGCATCATCTGATTCTTCCTTCGTAACAACACTAACGACTGCATGAGTATCAAAATCAGTTAATTCAAAACAAGCCTTTGCCCAATGGGTCATATCCTTCATTACCATGATGGAAGCGGAATCGTAAGTATCTTTAAAATCATGCGATACTTTTACTCGCATAACAAAATCCCCGGATACTTGCGTATAGTAAAAAGGTGCGTTACACAATGTTTTTGGTGTGATTCCTTCATCTGAATCTGCTCCGTGGTTACAGAAAAAATCGCTTTTTTCTGTAGCATATATTTCTATTCTACCATTTGTTTCAGTGATTGCGCTTTCATTAATCCATCTAAATTCCAATTGTTCTACCTCCTTGAAATAAATTCATTTACTAACAACCAAACACCATGCGGCCTTTTGCTTCTGTTGCGCCAAACAAGACCAATTTATTAATTGTAATTACTTATAAAAAATAACATATCCCGTAATTAAGAACACTACAAAAATATGAATTCTTATTAAGGAGCACTTTAAAAATATGAACTATCAGTATTCCTTTTTACTTAAAACAGGCTAATAAACCTGATTAATTGAACTCCCTCGGTACGATTCACCGTTAGCTTAACGAAACAGATTAATATTCTAATCGACATTGGTCCATGTTCTTAACCTTTTCAGCTATGGAGTTAAGTTCTTGCCCTTGGTCGGAAAAACTAGTTTCTCATTCTGTGAACCAAAAACTGACCTTGTTGCTTCTATGAAAGATAACATGATTGGTGAAAGCCACTTGTCTTTATGCCACAACATCTGTGTATATACCTGCAAGTCCGGAATTTGCCATGGGAGGACAACAAGTTCTCCGCGTTCAACTTCGGATTCCACGACGATCTCAGGAAGAAAGGCAATACCGATTCCTGAAATTGCACATTGTTTAATGGCTTCAGCACTTTGAAACTCTAAATATGTAATGCTATCAATGCCCTCTTTCTCAAATGATCGATCAAACATAGTTCGATAAGGACAACCCTTTTCATTCGTCAGGAATACTTCTCCGTGAAAATCTTCCAACTGAAGCACAGTTCGTTTGGCGAGTGGGTGATCTGGAGCAGCTAACAATCGGAAATGTTCTTCCAGCAAAGGTTCCACGGAAAGTCCACTCGAGCGAATGGGTTCATCCAACATATAAACAATATCCGTGGTTCCCTCAAAGAGCGTTTGCTTGAGCTCTTGATTCGGAACTGAGCGGAAAATTAGACGAACTCCCGGATGCTGCGAACGAAAGCGTTGGAAGACAGGTGGAAGCCGGTAGGAGCAAATAACCTCATTCGCACTTATCGTTAAGGTACCACTTAGTTTTTCATTATCATGGACAGCACTACGAGCTTCGTCCATTTTTTCAAGAACGCCTTGGGCGTGTGTTAAAAAGCGTTTACCCGCAGTTGTGAGCGCGAGTTGCTTGCCCAACCGATCAAAGAGGCGAACACCTAGCTCGTCTTCCAATGCTTTAATTTGCATCGTGACGTTGGAAGGAACGTAGCTCAGCACTTCTGCTGCCCGCGTGAAATTCAATGTTGTTGCAACCGTACAAAACGTATTCAGTTGACGCAATTCCATCCGATGCTCCCCCTTCATCTTTCAATTTTATTGAACGCTATCTTGAATTCTTTTCACTTTTATTGAGGGTATCACAGCTCTATACTGAGCACAAGAGATCACAGTGAACATGTGATTTTTCATTTTGAAGGGAGCGACTATACGATGGACTATGAAATTTTTAATTTGGGTGATGTACTCTTACAATCAGGAGTGACGTTACCAAATACTTTTCTTGCTTATAAAACATACGGAAAATTAAATGAACAGAAGGATAATGTTATTGTCTATCCAACGGCTTTTGGGGATCAGCATGTTCAGAATGAATGGCTCATTGGCAGCGGGATGGCACTCGATCCAGAGAAATATTTTATTATTGTTCCCAATTTGCTGGGCAATGGGCTATCTTCCTCTCCCAGTAACACGCCTCCTCCATTTGATCGGGCTAAATTTCCACAGGTAACCATCTATGATAACGTTCGATTCCAGCACCAACTGCTGACCGAAAAATTCGGTATTCAAAAGATTGCTCTCGTCGTCGGGTGGTCGATGGGCGGCATTCAAGCATTTCAATGGGGGGCAAGTTACCCGGAGATGGTCGAACGAATCGCACCTTTCGGAGGCATCGCCAAACCTTGGCCTCACACATATGTAGTGCTGGAAGGTGTAAAAGCCTCACTGCTATCTGCAGTCGGCTTCGACTCAAGTAAATTAAACCAACTAAGTTCTACAGACATGCGTGCTGTTGGTCGGGTGTATGCGGGATGGGGACTATCACATGCGTTTTATAGAGGAGAGCTATACCGTGAGATGGGATTTGACACATTGGAGGATTTTGTAGCTGGTGTCTGGGAAGATAGCTTTATGAATATGGATCCTCATAATGTTCTGGCAATGTTATGGACAGGCCAACATGCAGATATCAGCGCAACCCCCTCCTATAACGGAGACTTTGATAAAGCACTTCAGAGCATAAAAGCTCTTGCCTGTATCATGCCGGGAAGCACGGATCTCTTCTGCACAGCGGACGATAATGAATATGAAGCTAAGCGTATACCTAATGCTGTCTTAAAACCAATCCAATCGATCTGGGGCCATTTTGCCGGTCGTGGAATCAACAGTGCCGATAATCAATTTATTGATGACAATCTAAAACACTTGTTGTCACTTAGCACTAAAGAATAGATCGTTACTTGCATTGGATGTCTGTCAGGTCTAGCAAGATTCCCTGTTCTTTAGCCCGGTTATATCTCTCATGAATTCATAACCTAACGGATCGGATTCGAGTTCACCAGAACTTACTGGTTCGACCTTCTTTTTCTGCGATCGTACTTCCTTTCCATTAGTCTTGTCAGCAGCCGGTCAATATCGACCGGCTGCTGCACTGTTCTTATTGAGCTATCGTTTCCCATTTAGCTTAACCTTTTATTGAGTACGCTTTTTCATATCTGTGGCTTTCGGTTCTACAAACCAGCTCATGAGAAAATTATTGACAGTGAGCATAAAACTCCTACAAATATCAAAAACCCACCGAAAGCTGCATAATTTATCCGAACAATGATAAACATAATGCTTGCCGTTGTTGAGCATAAAGGAGGTGCAAACATGACCAATAAGCAAAACGGGGTATCCAAAGCGGATGTGCAGAGTACGAA